>NZ_JAYKKK010000002.1:0-593735 GCF_036913655.1 Companilactobacillus sp. HBUAS56275 | reverse complement strand
TTTTACACTTCGTGCAAAATAATGGATCTTCGAAGTCGGCCTCATTGTAACCGGCAAAGCCGGTAACAATGATTTCATAGCTGAACGCATTCCCAATTTTTGTTCCGGACTAAAGAGTGCTTTGATTGTTTGATCTGAGATAAAATATTTAATACAATGTTCTTTCCGTTTTGAGACTATTAAATAGTAAAGATAATATTTGTAAAAGAAGTGTTCATATCAACAGACTAAATCTGATCGATGCGAACACTTCTTTTGATAAAAATTATTTATCTGAATCTATTAATAAATACTGTTTTTACTATCTAATATTTTAAGAATGTACAAAAAACAGAACAACACACTAGTCCGGAGTAACAAGCCCAATTGGTCTCAGCCGTGAAATTTTTCTTGGTGGATTTTCCACCTAGAAAAAGACCTGTATTTGAGACAATTATGAACTTCAATTGGCTCAAATCAGTGTCCACAGCGTTCCAGACCAATTGGGCTTGTTGCGAAGGACGGAAATTTAAGTATAAATCCTAACTCTCCTCCAGAATACTCTTTGCTATTTTTTCAGTTCGATCGTCAAAGGCTACCAAAAAGGCCTCTGTGTCCGCTTTTGATGCTTGAATAGTCTTGATAGCAATCCAGATTGCTTCATACAACGGATAACCGTAAACTCCCGTACTCAAAAATGGCACGGCTATTGTCCATAACTGCAACTTTTTGGCTAATAACATTACCGATTTATAGGCACTCGTCAATAGTGCTTCTTCACCTGAATGTCCATTGACATATCTTGGACCTACCGCGTGAATGACGTAATCAGCATTCAAATTATAAGCTTTCGTATATACTGCTGTTCCAGTTGGGGTGCCTTTAAAGGCCAACATATCCTTTTTTAAATTTGATCCTGCCTTCATGTTTAAAGCACCATCTACTCCACCACCAGGAATCAAGGCACTGTTGGCTGCATTGACTATACCATCAACACGAAATGGTAAATTAGCGATATCCGCTTTAATAATTGTTACCTTAGACAATCTTAACTACCTCTTTAATGCATATTTTTTGATTGCATCAGAGACTCCATTCTCATTATTACTTTTTGTCACAACATCGGCATGCTTTTTAACTTCATCAGGAGCATTCCCCATAGCAATCCCTATTTGGGCTAAATCAAGCATCGGTACATCATTGAAATTATCGCCTAGGGTCATCGTGTTATTTAAATTAATCTGATAATATTTAACCAATTCCCGGAGCGCTTTTTGCTTAGAAACATCCCTGTCCGTTATTTCCAAGTAATTATCTTTTGATAAGTAAAAGGAACTATTGGCAAAATTATTGTCCTGTAAATATTGTCTTGCCTGCTTTATTTCTGATGTATCGCTAATCAATAATAATTTATGAACTGGAACTCTCTGTTCAGCCACCAATTGATTCAAATTTATTTCAATTGGCGTCATATTAGTAATATCTGCCTCAATTTTAACCCATTTATCGAAATTTTCCACGTACCAATTAGATCCTGAATATAGATTGATTGAAATTCTAGGAAACTTCTCATGTAGAATTTGAAATATTTCTTTTATTTCCAATATATTCATCGAATGACTCAAAATTGTTTGATAATTATCTTTTTGTAAATCTTTCACAACTAAAGCACCGTTATAACAGACGATTGGATTATCTAAAATATCCAATTCTTGAGCCAACGCCACCATCCCTTTTGGAGAACGTGCTGAAGCTAAAACAAAATGGATTTTTTGATGACGCAGTTCGGCTATATTCCTCCTTAAATCACTATCGACAATGTTCTTATCATTTAAAATAGTTCCATCAATATCACTCAAAATTAATTTCACTTCAGTCATTTTCCACCTCTAATTTCAGAATAACATCTTTCTAATCTTTATCCACTAAACAAATATCCCATTATGATAGAATTAATTTGATTGTATGAAGTCTAAGAGAGGTGATTTTATGAATAGCTTAGAACCATACGTCAATGACTTGCAGAGGATTTCTGCTTACTGGGGACTAGTTACTTTAGTTATGTTAGGGATATTTTTATTCCTTTGGTTACGCGAACCGCGCCGTTTGATCAATGGAATTACATTTTCTATCTTCTTTTTTAGTTTTCTAGCCGAACTAGCAGTTCTAATATTCAGTACTGGCAATTTGCCGTTCGTTGTTGTTATGGGAACGCTCTTCTTGCTTATCGTTGGTGTAATCTTTTTAGTTATGATTTCTATGTGGATCCTATTACTATGGAACGCATTCATCGTGTGGAAGCGGGAAAGTCATACGTTATCAAATATGCTAACTTTACTATTAGGAATTTTTCTAATTGTACTCTGGTTCGCAAATATTTTCTTATCGGCACATAGTAAATTCTTACCTGACTGGTTAAATATTCTAATTTCCGGATTACCAGTTATCGGTGCATATCTAATTTTGTGCTCGTATAACTTCTTGGTTAATGTTTTACTCTACCAATTCTTTCCCAAGAGATATAAAGCTAATTATCTGATTGTTTTGGGAGCCGGACTTATCAATGGAGATACAGTTTCCCGTCTACTTGGTAACAGAATCGATGCTGCCATTAAATTTGCTAATAAGCAGATCAAGAAAGGTCGGCCAGCTCCCAAAATTGTCTTTTCCGGAGGTCAAGGTGCAGACGAGAAATTATCCGAAGCCCAAGCAATGGCTAATTATGCTGTCGATCATGGTTGGGATAAGGATTTAATCATTTTGGAAGACAAATCCAAGAATACTTTGCAAAACATGCAATTTTCTAAGAGAATTATTCAAGATGATTATGGAAATAGCGCCGCTTATATCAAATTTTTCAGCAATAATTACCACATTTTCAGAGCCGGTCTCTATGCAAGAATGGCTGGCTTAGCAGCTAATGGTGTTGGTGCTCCAACAAGATTCTACTTTCTACCCAATGCCTTGATCCGAGAATTTGTCGCCGTTTTAATTATGAATAAGAAACGACATATCATTATGATTTCTATCATTGGATTCTTTGTCTTACTGTCAGTCCTATTAACACTCTATGTTGATTTCAAAACCAGATAAAAAAACAACCAGTAGTTTAACTATTGGTTGTTTTTTTCGTATAACTATTTAAATTCCGATCAAGATAATTTTCGATCCAATCGCGACGTTTCTGTTCTCTTTCAGCCACGATTTCTAAAATTGTTTTTTTAGTGGCCTCTTCCGTGTCACTCTGTGTCATAATAAATTCTCGCTTTTTGTTTTTTATTTTAACAAACATATTTTTAAAAGAAAAATTAATCCTATATGCAATACACAACGTATATTATAGCAAACGTCCCATAATAATGGCTGTATATCCTGGTTCTTCAGCTTCATTTCCAGTCTTGAAAAAACCATTCTTCAACCAGAAATGCTCACTTTGTTGATTTCCTTTAGCATAAGCTAATTCAACTTGCTTCAAACCATCTTTCTTTAGAGCCGACATTATTTCTTTAAAGATAGCTGTACCAATGCCTTTGCCCTGATATTGACTATCAACCATAAATAAACCGACCCAAGCTGTTATTTCATCTGGATATTTTGTGATCAAATCCAACATGGCAACTAACTTATCACCATCAAAGAATCCAATGTAATACTTATCATCTTTAGTTTTATGCGGCGGTACAACTGTCATATCGTGACGTATTACCGGGCGCGTAATTTCAGGTGGACAATATTTATAAAACGTCGGATTGCTCAAACTTAACTTGAGAATCTCTTCGGTATCACTTGTTACTAAGCGTCTAACCTTATATTTATCAGAAAAATCTGAAACTTCCATTATTGACCTCCATTACATTTTTTAGAAAGATAGTCTTGTAATTCTTGATTATGGCCATTAACAATTATGTAATCCAAAACATCCCTCTTTTGCCAAATTGGCAACATAACTTTTTTGTCCAACTTCTCTATTATATCAATCATGTCTATTTGAGAAACCCTTTTGATATCTTGAATTAACTAGCCTCACTAATGAACTTTCTTGATCATGAATAACTTAGTCTTCTTATAATTGTAATATTGCTTTGAAAAAGCCAATAATTCACCATTAACTAAATATGATTCATCTTGCATCAACAGGCTCGGTGAACCGGCTGGCATCTGCATGAATTCACTGGCTTCTTCTGGTAAAGGTTCACTCGTAATAGTTTGATCAAGAAAGCCGATTTGAGTTTTGCGACTCCGTTCAAAATACTTGAATAACGATCCATACAGAGCTTCTTCTGGAATATTTTCAATCACTGACTGCAGATAGTATGATCTCTCCATCAGGTATGGTTGATCATCTAATAGTCGAAAACGACGAACCTCAATCAATTTATCATCATCTTCAAAATGATGTGTCCTTGGTAAAAATAGGGCTTCTGACGCCGGAATAATTTTTTCACTGGCTGTTTGTGTCGTTAACTTCCGACCTATGCGTGCCATTTCTTCTGACAAACCGCCTTCATGTTCCAAAGCAACTGAGTCTACAGCTTGTTGATGACGGACAAAAGTCCCTACACCATGTACTTGGTAAATATATCCCATTACACTCAACTGCTTTAAAGCCTGACGTAAAGTATAGCGAGTTACTTCATAGCGTGACATCATATTAGGTTCTGCTGGCAGTTTCATATCTTTATCTACTAATTCACCTGATTGAATTTCAGTAATGATTTTCTTTACTAAAACATTCGTGTCCATTTTTTTTGGCATTTTTCTAAGTTTCCCCCCAAAACAAAAACGCATCCCATTATTAAGCGTTAGGAATACGTTTTCTAACCATCTGTTATAATACCTCTTATGAAAGGTCCGTACCATTTGTTTCGATTACTTTATGGAACCAATCAAAAGAATCCTTCTTTGAACGATCTAAAGTACCTTCTCCAGCATCATTCTTATCCACATAAATCATACCGTAACGTTTATCCATCTGGCCAGTTCCGGCAGAAACTAAATCAATGAAGCCCCATGGAGTGTATCCCATCAAATCAACTCCGTCGACATCAACAGCCAAACGCATCTGTTCAATATGCTTTCTCAAGTAGTCGATTCGATAATCATCGTGAATCTTACCATCTGAAGTAACTTTATCAAAAGCACCAAGTCCGTTTTCCACAATGAATAGTGGTAAATCATAGCGGTCGCTGAACCAATTTAACGCATATCTCAAACCAATTGGGTCAATTTCCCAACCCCAATCGGAACGAACTAGTGCTGGGTTTTTAACTTCATGATTCTTAGTTGGTGTCATATAGTCGTCAGGTTCATTTTCATCAGCTTTAATGACATGTGAAGCATAATATGAAAAACCAATATAATCGACTACACCGGCCTTAATAACGTCCAAATCAGCCAATGTGATATCTAGATTAAAGTCCTTACGTTCAAAGTAACGTTTTAACCAATTTGGATACTTACCCTTGCATTGAACATCAGCAAACCAATAGTTAGCTTCCATAGCACGTTGAGCTTTCAAAACATCCTTAGGATCCGGTGAAGCAGGATAAGTTGGACCCATAGCTAACATACAGCCAATTTCAAACTTAGGATTGATTTCATGACCAATTTGTACAGCCATGGCGCTAGCAACTGACTCATAGTGTCCAGCTTGATACATAACCTTTTCAGCGTTCTCACCAGGTTTAACCAGGATACCCGAATTAGTAAATAGTCCCCATTCATTCAATCCCGTCTGGTTGTTAATCTCATTGAAAGTCATCCAGTACTTAACTTTATCCTTGTAACGCTTGAAGACAACTTCAGCAAACTTCACAAAGAAGTCGATCAACTTACGATTACGCCAACCACCGTATTCTTTTACCAAATGATATGGCATTTCAAAGTGAGATAACGTGATTACTGGTTCAATATTGTATTTAAGCAATTCATCAAACAGATCATCGTAAAACTTTAATCCCGCTTCATTAGGTTCATCTTCATCGCCATTGGGAAAAATCCTTGTCCAGGCAATGCTTGTTCTAAAGCACTTCAAACCTAATTCAGAGAATAATTTAACATCCTCTTTGTAATGAACATAAAAATCAATTGCTTCATGATTAGGATAGTTTTTACCTGGGATAATTCCATCAGTAATTTCACGGGCCGTATCGTTATCACCCGCTGTCATCACATCAGCAATACTGACACCTTTATTGCCAGCATCCCAGCCACCTTCTAATTGATGAGCAGCTACCGCACCACCCCATAAAAATCCTTTTGGAAATCCAGTCATAAATCGTATCCTCCTACGTTTTTAAGTTTTCCACTCATTCGAATGAGTTAATAATATCAAAGAAGCAAGAATTTGTAAACGTTTTCGAATATTTACCGTAAATAATACTTTTTTCCACAACAAAAAAACATCCCTCGTAATGAGAGATGTTTTTTGATCCAAAACTGAAAATATAAATATTAACGTTTTGAGAATTGTGAAGCCTTACGGGCTTTCTTAAGACCTGGTTTCTTACGTTCCTTCATACGAGGGTCACGTGTTAAGAAGCCGGCTGACTTAAGTGTAGGTCTGAAATCAGGGTCTACATCAAGTAGGGCTCTAGCGATACCATGTCTAATTGCTCCAGCTTGTCCTGAGAAGCCACCGCCATTAACGTTAGCAATAACGTCATAGCTGTCTCCTGTTTCAGTAACATCTAGAGGTTGTTTCATATCAGCAATCAAATTGTCAAAAGGAATGTAATCTTTGACATCACGTTTGTTGATAGTAATCTTTCCGTTTCCAGGAACTAAGCGTACACGAGCAACTGAATCCTTGCGACGACCTGTTCCGGCGTATGATACTTGTGCCAAATTCTTTTCCTCCTTAAATTAGTTTGTTGATATCCAACTTTTCTGGATTTTGTGCTTGGTGGTTGTGTTCTGAACCTGCATAAACATGCAACTTCTTGATTTCTTGACGACCAAGAGTGTTCTTAGGTAGCATACCGCGAACAGAATCTTCAATGAATCTGTCAGGCTTTTCAGCTTGTTTTTGACCGGCACTAATGCTCTTCAACCCACCTGGGTGATCTGAATGAGAATAATAAATCTTATTCTTAGCTTTTCTACCTGTTAATCTAACTTTATCTGCATTGATGACAATAACATTATCACCTGTATCAACGTTAGGTGTGTAAGTAGGTTTGTTCTTACCTCTAAGAATAGAAGCAACAACAGATGATAGTCTACCTAAGACAACATCTTCACCGTCAATTACATACCATTTACGTTCAACTTCACTTGCTTTTGCTAATGGTGTTGTACGCACTTTAATTTCCTCCAGTTTCTACGTCTGTTTGACAACTCAATAAGTTTCCGGGGCTTATCGTGGGGCAAACAATACCAGTTACAATAATACTTTGATTCTTACGTTAAGTCAATATTTATCCACAGATTATTTAATAAAAAACCTGTTTCAAATACAAACCACTGGCTTGCGCTGTCCCTCTAGCTTGCTGGCGATCCTTTACTTCATATAAACGTAAAAAGTCATGTACATCCCTGCGACCATTACCGATTTCTAACAGAGTTGCCACAAGAATTCTAACCATATTATATAGGAAACCATTACCTGTAAACTCAAAAACTAATTCATTGTTCTCTTTATTATACTCGACTGTCGCCGAATAGATAGTTCTAACTTTATTTTCGATCACGCCACCAGCTGCTGCGAAGCTAGTAAAGTCATGTTCTCCAATTAAATCTTTGATTGCAATTTTTATTTTATCCACATCCAGCGGATACGGATAGTGGCCTGTGTAAAACCTTTTGAATGGATCAGTGTAATGTCCCAAATCTACACGATACATATAAGTTTTTTTCTTAACATTAAAACGAGCATGGAAATTCTCATCCACGATCTCAGAATCTTTAACTAATACATCTAAAGGCAATAACGTATTAACAGCACGTAACATACTATCGGCGGGAATAAATCTTGGATAATCAAAATGAATCACTTGTGCTAAAGCGTGAACCCCAGCATCAGTTCTTCCTGAAGCAAAGACTTTGATTTCCTCGCCATTGGCAATCTTTGTAAGAGCCTTTTCCAATACGCCCTCAACTGTTCGTAAATGTTTTTGTTTTTGAAACCCATGAAACTTAGCACCATCATAAGCGACGGTTAATTTGTATCTTATTGTCATAAATTAATAACTCCGAATAAATAATAATATGATGGTTACAGCTGCCATAACCAAAACAGTAACATTATCGCGCATACTCCATTTCAACACTCGATATTTACTACGGCCTTCCCCATCTTTGTAACCACGCGATTCCATAGCGATTGCCAAATCATAAGCAATCGAAAAACTGCTGACAAAAAGTGGAATCAGAATTGGCACGAATGATTTGATTCGTTTGATCAAACCACCTTCACCAAAGTCAACACCACGCGCTCTTTGGGCATCCATAATCTTGGTCGTTTCATCAACCAACAACGGTACGAATCTTAAAGCAATCGACAACATTAAAGCTACTTGAGTAACCGGGAAATTCACTT
This sequence comes from Companilactobacillus sp. HBUAS56275, assembly GCF_036913655.1. Taxonomy (NCBI): domain Bacteria; kingdom Bacillati; phylum Bacillota; class Bacilli; order Lactobacillales; family Lactobacillaceae; genus Companilactobacillus; species Companilactobacillus sp. HBUAS56275. Next base: position 585,217 of record NZ_JAYKKK010000002.1, on the reverse strand, counting down.
TCTTTAATGGTTTCAAAATGCTCTCGATTGAATCGGAAATTTCGATCGGTGTCGTTGTTAAAGTTAACAGTGTTGATATAAAGATAATCAATACGAATCGAACAAAGATGTAACTCGCAATAACCATACCTTCTTTGGAAAGAGTCAAGAAACCCCACTGCCAAATTGGATGTGAACTAGGCGTAAAGAATAGTTGCAGCAAGACTGTAAATAGGATCAACCAAAATATCGGTTGTAATCCCTTTATAAAGAAGCCAAAACTTATTTTAGATAAATAGACAGCAAATAAAACAAACGCCATGAGAAATACGTATGATGCCACATTGTTAGCTAAGAAAACTATTCCAACAAAATAGAATGTTAATAAAAATTTACCACGCGGATCTAACTGATAGATCAACGAATCCCCGGGTAAATATCGTCCCATAATTAATTTATTCATTTAATCACCATTTACCTGTTGTTTTATTTCTGTACTCAATTCATCAATTGTAATAGGTAATTTATCAAATTGGAAATATTTTTGCGCCAGTGCCTGTGCAAACTGTGCACTCTGAGGCAACGTTAATAATTCATCTGTTAATAACTTTTGATCATTAAAGACATCTGTTGGCAAACCACTGGCTACTAATTTCCCTTGACTCATAACAGCCATTTCATCAGCATAATTAGCCACGTCATCCATATTATGCGTGATCAGAATGATCGTTCTGCCTTGTGCTTGTAATCCCTTAAACAAATCCATGATCTCGTGACGACCAACCGGATCCAAACCTGCCGTGGGTTCATCCAAAATAATAGTTTCAGGATCACTAGCCAAAACACCAGCAATAGCGACACGACGCATTTGTCCACCAGACAAATCAAACGGTGACTTCTGTAAATAATCTTTACTCAAACCAACCAACTCAATCATCTTATGAGCAGCATCCTTGGCCTGGGCTTCACTGAAACCAAAATTCATTGGTCCAAACATAATATCCTTTTCCACAGTCTCCTCAAATAGCTGACTCTCTGGGAATTGGAAAACCATACCCACTTTTTTACGAAGCGGTTTAAGATTCTTATTGTTTGTCTCTGGAGTTATAACTCGATCACCCACAGTTAGCTTACCTGAAGTAGGCTTCAATAAGGCATTGATATGACGTACCAAAGTGGATTTACCGCTACCAGTTTGACCAACAATAGCTGTAAATTTCTTATCATCAATTTTCAGGGAAACATCATCTAAACCAAGATTTGCTACTGGACTATTCGCATCATAAGAATGTGTTACATGTTCGAACGTAATTTCCATAATTGCTTTATTAGCTCCTCTTCATTTAAATAACCTTCAGGCAATTTTATTGAATCCCTTAGTGTTGACATTAACTCGTCAGAAAAAGGTTCCTCAAGGCCAAATTTGCTTAAATCAGTTCCTATATTATAAATGTTCTTCGGTATATCATCTCGTACGATCTGTCCATCATTCAACACGACAATTCTCTGAGATAATTCCGTCTCTGAAATATCGTGCGTGATTGAAATAATTGTCAGATCCTGTTTCTGGCGTAAACTCTGTATCAAACTTAATACAGTCTTACGACCTTCAGGGTCCAACATACTAGTTGACTCATCCATGATGATGATTTGTGGTCTAGTAGCTAAAACTCCAGCAATTGCTACTCGCTGTTTCTGACCACCAGAAAGAGTTTGTGGATCACGTTTTTTAAAGTCATGCATGCCCACTAAATCTAAAGCATGATCTACTTCCTTAACCATCTGTTCTCTTGGCATACCCTGATTCTCTAAACCAAAGGCCACATCATCTTCCACAGTTGCACCAACAAATTGATGATCTGGGTTTTGAAAGATAATTCCAATCTTAGTTCTAACTTCCCAGATATTTTTCTCATTTATTTCTTGTCCATCGATTTCAATGGTACCGGAATCAGCATCAATTAAGCCATCAATTAGTTTAGTCAAAGTTGATTTACCACTACCATTCTTACCGACGATTGATAACCACTCGTTTTTATAGATATCCACAGTTAAATTATTAATTGCAGGTTTCTTAGAATCGGGATAAGTATAATTTAAGTTTTTAATTGAAATTATTTTTTCCAAAGTTATCTCCTTGAACCGTATTACATATATAATAACGGACTTCAATAATCAAGAAAACAAAAAAGGACAAAAAAAAATCATTCGATAAATTAGTGTCCCCGATTAAAGGGATCTCAGAGATAGACTTGGTTTAAACAAACCATCATCTTAACACTCACTAGTTTATCAGAATGACTGATTTTTTAATGATTAATAAACAATTATTATTAAACTAATTCAATAATAACCATTGGAGCTGCGTCTCCACGACGTGGAGCTGTCTTCAAAATACGTGTGTATCCACCATTACGTTCTTTGTAACGAGGTGCAATATCACTGAATAATTTTTGAAGAGCTGATTGAACAACAACTGCATCATCTTCTTCTGAAATGTTAGCAACTTCGTTTCTAACATAAGCAGCAGCTTGACGACGAGCATGTAAATCTCCGCGTTTACCTAAGGTTATCATTTTTTCTGTTGTACGACTGATTTCTTTAGCACGAGTTTCAGTTGTAACAATGTGTTCATTAATGATTAAATCAGTAGTTAAATCGCGTAACATTGCTTTTCTTTGAGAACTGTTACGTCCTAATTTACGGTAGCCCATGTCTATACCTCCTGTTTGAATTTGATATGATTAGTCTTCTTGCTTCAATGATAATCCAAGATCAGCAAGCTTTTCTTTAACCTCAACAAGTGATTTACGTCCAAGATTACGGACACGCATCATATCTGCTTCGGATTTTTCAGTAAGCTCTTGCACAGTATTAATACCGGCACGCTTCAAACAATTATATGAACGAACTGACAAGTCAAGTTCTTCAATAGTCATTTCAAGTTTCTTCTCTTTTTGAGTTTCCTCTTTTTCGATCATCATATCAGCGCTCTTAGCTTCTTCAGTAAGATTTACAAAACTTGTTAAATGTTCTGTAAGAATCTTAGCTGACAAACTAATAGCTTCGCGTGGTCCAATTGAACCATTTGTCCAGATATCGATTGTTAATTTGTCGAAGTCGTTTCTCTTACCCACACGAGTGTTTTCAACTTGATAATTGACTTTTTCTACGGGTGTAAAAATTGAGTCAACTGGAAGAACACCGATAGGTGTTTCGTCCGTCTTATTTTGTTCTGCAGGAGTATATCCACGACCATTAATAACTGTCATTTGCATGTGGAAGTGTCCACCCTCAGCAACAGTACAAATAAATTGTTCTGGATCGAGGATTTCCAAGTCATCATCAGCCTTGATGTCATTTGCTGTAACAGTAGCTGGACCAACAACGTCGATTTCAGCCTTTAAACTGTCATCAGCATATGATTTAAGCTTTAATTTCTTAACGTTTAACACAATTTGTGTAACGTCTTCAATTACGCCATCAACAGCTGAAAATTCATGCAATACACCATCTATTTGAATATCAGATACCGCTGTACCAGGTAATGATGCTAATAGAACTCTACGTAATGAATTACCTAAAGTTGTACCATAACCTCTTTCAAGCGGTTCGATAATATACTTGCCATAGTCTTTACTTTCTTCAACAGAAGTAATGGTTGGCTTTTCAAATTCGATCATTCGGTTAGTTCCCCTTTCAAAACGAAATGTGTGTAGCTTAGTTCATATGGGTATACAACCATTCTATACACGACGACGCTTTGGAGGACGAGAACCATTGTGAGGAACTGGTGTAACATCACGAATAGCAGTAATTTCCAAACCAGTAGCTTGTAATGAACGGATTGCAGCTTCACGACCAGAGCCTGGACCCTTAACAGCTACTTCAACTGTTTTCATACCATGTTCCATTGATTCCTTAGCAGCAGCCTCACCAGCCATTTGTGCAGCAAATGGTGTTGATTTACGACTACCCTTAAATCCTAATGCACCAGCTGATGACCATGAAACGGCATTACCGTTAACATCAGTGATCATAACTAGTGTATTGTTGAATGTGGAGTGGATATGTGCAACACCAGATTCAATATGCTTCTTAGTACGGCGCTTACGACCTTTAGTTTGTGCCATGATTAACCTCCTATCTTTATCTTATTACTTCTTCTTACCTGCAATGGCAGTCTTCTTGCCCTTACGAGTTCTTGCATTGTTCTTTGTGTTTTGACCACGAACTGGCAAACCACGACGATGTCTCATGCCACGATATGATCCAATTTCTTGTAGTCTCTTGATGTTCATACTTACTTCACGACGTAAGTCACCTTCGACACGAACTTTATCAACTTCTGCACGAATTTTTTCTTCTTGATCAGGAGTTAAGTCTCTTGTACGAATATCCTCTGATACGCCAGCATCTTTCAATACTTTTTGAGCTGTTGTTTCGCCGATACCAAAAATGTATGTTAGGGCGATAACGATTCTCTTATCACGAGGTAAATCTACACCTGCTATACGAGCCATTAATCAATACACCTCCTATTAAAATATTATCCTTGTCTTTGTTTGTGCTTTGGATCTGCAGAGCAAATAACCATGACGCGACCGCGTCTCTTAATTACTTTACAGTGTTCGCACATAGGTTTAACGGATGGTCTTACTTTCATGTTGTGGAACCTCCATTCCATTAAAAAACTTATTATCTATATCTATATGTAATTCTTCCCTTGGTTAAATCATAAGGGGATAATTCCACGGTAACCTTGTCACCGGGTAAAATTCTGATATAGTGCATACGGATTTTACCTGACACATGAGCTAAAATTGTAGCTCCGTTTTCAAGCTTTACCTTAAACATTGCATTAGGCAATGTTTCTGAAATTGTACCTTCTACTTCAATGACATCTTCTTTTGCCAAAGATATTAACCTCCATCGGGATGAAATTATTATGCATATACTGGCGAATTATACAATAATTTTCCGTACATGTAAACATCAAAGCAAAAAGTTTTACAGACTTTGTAAAACTTTCTTTACTTCGTTATAAACTTCATCTATTTCTTGTTCACCATTGATCTTATGTAACAAGTTCAACTTGTCATAAAAGTCAATTAATGGTGTATTCATTTCAATATTAACTTTTAATCTATTCTTTACAGTTTCTGGTTTATCGTCCTCACGTTGATAGAACTTGTGTCCGCCACAGACGTCACATGTTCCTTCAACCTTTGTAGGATTGTAAATTTTATGATAAGTTGCTCCACAATTAGAACAAATATATCTTCCGGATAAGCGATCAACTAATGTTTCAGGCTTAACATCAATATAGATGACAGCATCTATTGGTTTGTTTACATTCTTTGCAATTGTCTGTAAAGCGTTAGCCTGTTCAAGAGTTCTCGGAAATCCATCTAACATATATCCGTCTTTTTGAACATCATCTTCAGATAAACGTTCTTGAACGATACCTTCGGTAACATCATCTGGAACAAGTTCACCTTTGTCGATGAACCCTTTAGCCTTTAAACCAATTTCTGTCTTATTGGCCATGGCTGCTCTAAACATGTCACCAGTTGAAATATGAACAACTTTAAAATCTTCAACAATCTTTTCAGCTTGAGTACCTTTACCAGCACCAGGTAATCCCATCAATACAATATTCATTGTCTGTAACATCTCCAATTATCTAATAAATCCAACGTATTCACGCTTCATCAAAAGACCACGTAATTGACGATCCATTTCCAAAGCAACACCAACAATAATCAATAAACTCGTACCACCTAATCCGATGGATTGAGGTAGATTGAATAAGTTAGCGGCTAACAGTGGAAGTAATGAAACTAAACCAAGGAAAACAGATCCAACGGTTGATAATTTCATTAATACACCTGACATGAACTTGATTGTTTCATTACCAGGCCAAATCCCAGGGATATAAGCCCCTTGTTTTTGTAGGTTTTCTGCAAGCTTTTCAGGATTTACTTGAACAAATGCATAGAAGAATGTAAATAATACAATCAACAATGTATAGAGAAGAGAACCTGTTGTAGTCTGCATACTGAATATTTCTGTTAATACTTGATACCATTGATCTCCACTATGACTTTGGAACGCCATCAAAATTGTTTGAGGCGTAACAATGAATGAACTAGCGAAGATAACAGGAATAACACCAGCAACGTTAACCTTCAATGGTAGGAAACTTTCGCTACCACTACCTGCAGCACGTCTTGTGTATTGAATAGGGATTCTTCTGTTTGCTTGTTGAACATAAGTAACAAATTGTACAACAATTAAAATTATGATCACAAGACCAACGAGGAATGCAATATTCTTTGCAAGATCTGCTGAACTAGAGTTAGTAATATAATCACGGTAAATTTCTTTCATTCCACTAGGGAATCTAGCAATAATACCAGCGAAGATAATTACTGAAACACCATTACCTAGACCTTTATCAGTGATTTGCTCACCGATCCATGTAAGAAGCATCGTACCACCGGTTAAGATGATACCAATTGTAACGAAAGCTCTTATATTAGGAGATTTAACTAATCCTAAACCACTTAAAGTGTTAAAACCGGCTGTAATACCGATTGACTGAACAAAACCTAAAACAATCGTCAAATATCTCGTTACTTGATTTAACTTTCTACGACCAACCTCACCTTGTTTACTCCACTCAACAAATTTAGGAACAATGTCCATCTGTAAAAGTTGAACAACAATTTGGGCCGTGATGAATGGTGAAACACCCATTGAGAAAATAGAGTAGTTTGAAAGACCACCACCGGTTACAGTATCCAATAGGGGAACTAACCCTGTAGAACCAACTTTATCCATTGCGGCGGCATTAACACCGGGAACTGTAATTTGTGATCCCAAACGATATATAACAAGTAACATCAAGGTAAATAGGATCTTTTTACGAATCTCCTTTACCTTTAGAGCATCTCTGATAGTTCCAAGCATTAGATCACCTCTACAGTGCCACCAGCGGCTTCGATTGCTTTAGTAGCTGCAGCAGAAGCCTTAGCAACTTTAACAGTTAACTTAGCGCTAACCTCACCGTTAGCAAGCAACTTAACACCATTATATTCTTTTTTAACGATTCCTGCTGCCTTCAATGTTTCAACATTTACTTCAGCACCATCGTTAAACTTACTTAGATCACTTAGGTTAACAATAGCATATTCTTTACGGTTGATGTTATTGAAACCACGTTTTGGCATACGACGGAATAAAGGCATTTGTCCACCTTCAAAACCGATACGTGTCTTACCACCTGATCTAGCCAATTGACCTTTTTGACCACGACCAGCAGTTTTACCTGTACCACTTGAAGTACCACGACCTAGACGCTTTCTAGCATGTCTTGAGCCTGCACTTGGCTTAAGTTCGTTTAGTTCCATTATTGCACCTCCTAATCTTTGAATATTTTATTAATCTTTAACTTCTTCAACGCTAACTAAATGAGCGATTTTTAATACAGCACCACGAATAGCAGGATCATCCGGCTTAACAACGGAACTTGAAACTCTTGCGAGTCCTAGTTCCTTAACAATCTTACGTTGAGCAGGAAGGCGGTGAGCTGCACTTCTAATTAGAGTAATTTTAAGTTTAGCCATTATTACGCACCTTTCTTCTAGTTAAGCAATTCTTGGGCTGAGATACCGCGCATATCAGCAACGCTTTCAGCAGTTTTAAGTTGTTTTAATCCTTCGATTGTTGCACGAATTACGTTGATTGGTGTATTTCTACCAAGTGATTTACTTGTAACATCACCAACACCGGCTAATTCGATAACGGCACGAACGGCACCACCAGCAGCAATACCTGAACCTTCTTCAGCAGGCTTCAACATGATCTTACCAGCACCGAATGTACCGATAACTTCATGAGGAATTGTTGAACCAACCATAGGAACGTTGATAAGGTTCTTCTTAGCATCTTCAACAGCTTTACGAATAGCTTCTGGAACTTCTTGAGCTTTACCAGTACCGAAACCTACGTGACCATTCTTGTCACCAACGATTACGATAGCAGCGAAACGTAGACGGCGTCCACCTTTAACAACCTTAGTAACACGGTTGATTGAGACAACGCGATCTTCTAATTCTAATTGAGATGGATCGATATATGTCATAAATTTGGTTTCCTCCTTCTAGAATTTTAGTCCATTTTCACGAGCTGCTTCAGCAAGACTTTGAACACGACCATGATATAGGTATCCGCCACGATCAAAGATTACCTCGCTAATTTTTGCATCTTTAGCTCTTTGTGCAATCAAAGCACCAACAGCTTCAGCTTGTTCAACTTTTGAACCGTCATTAATGTCTTTATCAAGAGTTGAGGCACTTGCTAGCGTTACACCCTTTACGTCATCAATAATTTGAGCGTAAATGTTTTTATTCGAACGGAATACGTTTAAGCGTGGGCGCTCAGCAGTACCAGAGATTTTTGCACGAATACGTCTTTGACGCTTTTGACGTGCTTTGTTTTTGTCTGGTTTTGTAATCACAATTTTCACCTCATAGATTTATTTACTATTTACCAGTTTTACCTTCTTTACGACGTACATATTCGCCAACATAACGAATACCTTTACCTTTATAAGGTTCTGGAGAACGTACATCGCGGATTTCAGCAGCAAATTGACCAACCTTTTGCTTTGAAATTCCTGAAACGTTGATTTCTGTGTTTGAAGGTGATTCCAACTTGATACCTTTTGGTGCATCCATAACAACTGGATGTGAATATCCAACTGAAAGTGTTAGTGTGTCACCTTTAACTTGTGCACGGTAACCAACACCTCTTAGTTCAAGTTTCTTTTCGTAACCTTCTGTAACACCAATAATCATGTTGTTAAGGTTTGAACGCATTGTTCCATGAAGAGCTTTGTCATTATCACTTTCACGTGTGAACTTAGCTTCTGTACCTTCAATAGTCAACTTGATTTTTGGACTGAATGATCTTGTTAATTCACCCTTAGGGCCTTTAACTGTGATGTTTTCATCTTTTTGAGTAACTGTTACTCCTGCGGGAATTTCAATTACTTTATAACCGATACGACTCAAATTAGTGCACCTCCTTACTTTTTAAGATTATTACCAGATATAAGCGATTACTTCTCCACCCACGTGTTGTGCGCGAGCTTCTTTGTCAGTAATAACACCCTTTGAAGTTGAAAGAATAGCGATACCTAAACCGTTAAGAACCTTAGGTACGTTATCTGAATCAACATAACTACGCAAGCCTGGTCTTGAAATACGTTTCAAGCCTGAAATGACGCGTTGTTGATCTTTACCATATTTTAAGAAAATACGAAGTACGTTTTGCTTGTTGTCTTCAACAACTTCGTAATCCTTGATAAATCCTTCATTCTTAAGAATCTCTGTCATGCTCTTCTTGATGTTTGAAGCAGGGATTTCTAGAGATTCATGTTTAACCATATTAGCGTTACGAATACGTGTTAGGTAATCCGCAATAGGATCTGTCATGACCATTTAATTTACCTCCTTTATTAGTTAAAATCTTACCAGCTAGCTTTTTTCATACCAGGGATTTGACCTTCATGAGCCAATTGACGAAGGCAAAGTCGGCAAAGCTTGAACTTACGATATACAGAATGTGGACGACCACAGCGTTCGCAACGTGTATAAGCTTGAGAAGAGAACTTTGCGGGTCTATGATTACGTACGATTTGAGATTTCTTAGCCAATGAATTTACCTCCTAAATTATTTTGTGAATGGCATACCGATTTGTGTTAATAGTTCACGTGATTCTTCATCAGTATTTGCTGTTGTAACAATAACGATGTCCAATCCACGAATTTTATTAACCTTATCGTAGTCAATTTCTGGGAAAACCAATTGTTCTTTAATACCTAGTGTGTAGTTACCACGACCATCGAATGAACGTGTACTTACACCACGGAAATCACGAACACGTGGTAAAGCAATGTTGATTAATTTGTCAAGGAAGTCATACATACGGTCACCACGAAGTGTAACCTTAGCACCGATTGACATACCTTCACGAAGTCTGAAACCAGCGATTGATTTCTTAGCCTTTGTGATTAGTGGCTTTTGACCGGCAATTAGGCCAAGTTCTTCAACGGCTTCGTCTAGGTTCTTTGAGTTAGCAATAGCATCACCAACACCCATGTTTAGAACGATCTTGTCTAATTTTGGTGCTTCCATTACTGATGAGTAGTTGAACTTCTTCATCATTGATGGTGTGATGTCATTAGCATACTTTTCTTTTAAAGCGTTAACCATTTAGTTTTCTCCTTTCTTATTTATCTTCTTTATCAGTTGTTTTACTTACAACTTTAACGTTAGTTGCGCTAATAGGTCTTTCAACGTCAACAATTCCACCTTGGGGTTGAGCGTTGCTTGGCTTAGAGTGTTTCTTGACAACGTTAACGCCTTCGACGATTACTTTGTTAGCAGCAGGAATAGCTTTTTTAACTACACCTGTCTTGCCTTTAGCATCACCAGCAATAACTTTGACATTGTCTCCAGTTTTTACAAACACTATTCAGCACCTCCTGAATTTAATTGTTCTTTTATAGCACTTCTGGTGCTAGGGATACGATCTTCATAAAATCGCTATCACGTAGTTCACGAGCAACGGGTCCGAAGATACGTGTTCCTCTAGGTGTTTTATCAGCATTAATAATAACTGCGGCGTTTTCATCAAATCTGATGTAAGAACCATCTGTACGGTGAGCACCTGATACAGTTCTTACGATAACAGCTTTAACAACGTCACCTTTTTTAACAACGCCACCTGGTGTTGCTTGTTTGACAGTAGCAACAATAATATCACCGATATTAGCTGTCTTGCGGTTTGAACCACCAAGAACTTTAATAGTTAGAATTTCACGAGCTCCAGAATTATCTGCAACTTTTAGACGACTTTCTTGTTGAATCACGTTTTGGCCCTCCTCTCATCAGTTATAGTCTAGATTGTGACTGCTTTTTCGACGATTTCTAATAAACGGAAGCGCTTTGTCTTTGACAAAGGTCGAGTTTCCATGATACGTACAATATCGTTAACTTTAGCTTCGTTGTTATCGTCTTGAACGTAATATTTCTTAGAATATCTAACACGCTTGCCATATACTGGGTGTGTTTTGTAAGTTTCAACAACAACAACGATTGTCTTATCCATTTTATCTGAAACGACGCGTCCTTGATATACTTTACGATGGTTACGAGTTTGTGTTTCGCTCAACTTGATATCCCCTTCCTGTTTATTATTTTTCGTTATTCTTTTGGTTTTGAGCTGTTCTTAATCTTGCGATGTTCTTTCTTACGGCCTTAAGACGGGCTGTGTTTTCCAATTGGCCAGTAGCTTGTTGGAAACGCAAGTTGAATAGTTCTTCTTTGTATTCTTTAACTTTATCTTGTAATTGAGCAGCAGTAAGCTCTTTGATTTCACTAGCCTTCATCAGCGCCACCTACTTCCTCACGTTTTACAAACTTAGTTCTAACGGGTAGTTTGTTTGATGCAAGTCTAAGAGCTTCACGAGCAACTTCTTCAGATACTCCACCGATTTCGAAGAGAACCTTTTCACGTTTAACTGGAGCTACCCAACCTGCAGGTGCACCTTTACCAGAACCCATACGAACTCCGACACCTTTAGCTGTGTATGATTTGTGAGGGAAGATTTTAATCCAAACCTTACCACCACGCTTCATGTAACGAGTCATAGCAACACGAGCTGCTTCGATCTGTCTATTAGTGATCCAGCTTGATTGTAGAGCTTTCAAACCATATTCACCAAATGTAACTTCTTTACCACCTTTAGCTTCTCCGCGCATCTTTCCACGGAATTCACGACGGTGTTTTACACGTTTTGGTACTAGCATAGATTATTCTCCTTTCCCTTCAGTTTTTTGATCATTATGTTGTGGCTTAGCTGGAAGAATTTCACCACGATAAATCCAAGTTTTAACACCTAAATTACCATAAGTTGTCTTAGCTTCAACCCAAGCATAATCGATATCAGCACGCAATGTGTGCAAAGGAACAGTTCCTTCTGTATGCCATTCACGACGAGCCATATCGGCACCGTTTAAACGACCAGAAATTTGTACCTTGATACCTTTAGCACCGGCACGTCTTGAACGTTGAACTGCTTGACGTTGTGCACGTCTGAAAGCAATACGAGCTTCAAGTTGACGGGCGATACTTTCACCAACAAGTTTTGCATCTAAATCAGGTTTCTTGATTTCAATGATGTTGATGTGAATGTTTCTATTAGTTAAGTTATTTAGTTCATTACGTAATTTTTCAACTTCAGAACCACCTTTACCGATAACCATACCTGGTTTAGCAGTGTGAATTGAAACAGTAACGTTCTTAGCAGTACGTTCGATTTCGATTCTTGATACGGAAGCATTTGAAAGTTTGTCTTCAATATACTTACGAATCTTAAGGTCTTCATGTAAAAATGTTGAAAAGTCTTTATTGTTTGCATACCATTTGGCATCCCAGTCACGGATAACACCGACACGGAATCCGACTGGATTAATCTTTTGACCCACTAAAGTTACCTCCTATACTATTCTTTTTCACTTACAACGACTGTAATGTGACTTGTTCTCTTGTTAATTGGTGATGCTGAACCCTTAGCTCTAGGACGGAAACGTTTTAGAGTTGGTCCTTCGTCAACGAAAGCTTCACTGACGTATAGGTTTTGTGCATCTAAATCAAAGTTATGTTCTGCATTTGCAATTGCTGACTTAAGAGCTTTAGCAATAATTGGAGAGCCTGCTCTTGGTGTGAATTGCAAAATTGCAAGTGCTTCAGCAGCTTGCTTGCCTCTGATTAGATCAATAACAAGGCGAGCCTTACGAGGTGCGATACGCACATTAGTAACCTTAGCTGTTGCAGATGTAATTTCTTGTTCTGCCATCATTTAAGTCTCCCTTCTTATTTCTTAACTGTCTTTTTGTCATCAGTACCATGACCATGGAATGTACGTGTAGGTACGAATTCACCTAACTTATGTCCAACCATATCTTCTTGGATGTAAACTGGAACGTGCTTACGTCCATCATGAACTGCGATTGTGTATCCTACGAAACTAGGAAAAATTGTTGAACGTCTTGACCATGTCTTGATAACTGACTTCTTATCAGAATCTGCTTGTGCATCGATCTTCTTTAGAAGGTGTGCATCAGCGAATGGTCCTTTTTTTAAACTACGACTCATCTTATGTCCTCCTTATAGTATTCTAATGAATAGTTTACTTACCTTTTCTATGACGAATGATAAGTCTTTCAGATTTGGCATGTGATGAACGAGTCTTCTTACCCAAGGTCTTCTTACCCCATGGTGACATTGGTGATGGATGACCGATAGGAGCTTTACCTTCACCACCACCATGTGGGTGATCGTTAGGGTTCATAACTGAACCACGAACTGTAGGTCTCATACCTAACCAGCGCTTACGTCCAGCCTTACCAATCTTAATAAGTTCATGTTGTTCATTACCAATTGAACCAACAGTAGCACGGCAAGTTGAAAGAATCATACGAACTTCACCAGAAGGTAAACGTAATAGTGAGTATTTACCATCTCTACCTAACAATTGAACTGAAGTACCAGCAGAACGGCCTAGTTGACCACCCTTACCAGGTTTTAATTCAACGTTATGAAGAACTGTACCAACAGGGATATCTGCAAGTGCAAGTGCATTACCTGGTTTGATATCTGCATCTTTACCAGATTCAACAATTTGCCCTACTTCAAGGCCCTTAGGAGCTAGAATATATGACTTAACACCATCAGAATAGTGAATTAGTGCAATATTAGCTGTACGATTTGGATCGTATTCAATAGATTTAACTGTAGCTTTAACACCGTCTTTGATACGTTTGAAATCAATAACACGGTATTTTTGTTTGTGTCCACCACCACGGTGACGCACTGTAATATGACCGTATGAGTTACGACCAGCAGTATGGCTTTGTGATTCTAAAAGTGTCTTTTCAGGAGTAGTTTTAGTAATCTCAGAAAAGTCAGAACCTGTCATATTACGACGACCGTTTGTGGTTGGTTTATACTTGATAATCGCCATTATTTGACCTCCTTATTTATTTCTCGTCTTCAAAAATCTTAATTTCATCAGAATCTGCAGTAAGTGTAACAATTGCCTTACGACGTTTGTTAGTGAAACCAACATAACGACCTTGGCGCTTCTTCTTACCTGAAACATTCATGATGTTTACTTGTTTAACCTTTACACCGAAAATTTCTTCAACGGCTTGTCTAACAAGAACCTTGTTAGCATCCAAAGCAACTTCGAAAGTATATTTCTTGTCGCTCATTGCATCCATTGAGCTTTCAGTGATAATAGGGCGAATAATTACGTCTCTTGCGCTCATTATCCAAGCACCTCCTCAATTTTAGAAAGTGCTGCTTGTGTAACAACTAACTTATTAGCGTTAATAACGTCAAGAACGTTAACACCTTCTGGTGCAACAACCTTAACCTTATCAATGTTTCTTGCTGATAAAGCAACGTTGTCGTTACCATCTTCAACAACTACAAGAGCTTTGTTGTCAGCACCTACTTTGTTTAGTAATTGTGCAAAAGCTTTTGTACTTGGCTTGTCGTATGAAATTGAGTCAATAACGATTAGGTTACTGTCAGCAGCCTTTTGTGAAAGAACAGACTTCAATGCCAAACGGCTAACCTTCTTAGGAAGGTGATATGCATAAGATCTTGGTGTTGGGCCGAATACGACACCACCACCTACCCATTGAGGTGATCTAATTGAACCTTGACGAGCACGTCCAGTACCTTTTTGACGCCATGGTTTTCTACCACCACCACGTACTTCGGAACGGTTCTTAACATCATGAGTACCTTGTCTCATTGATGCACGTTGCATGATAACTGCATCTGTAACAACGTTGTTATTTGGTTCAACACCAAAAACTTCATCCTTTACATCAACACTACCGTTTTCAGCACCGTTATCTTTGTAAGCTGTGATTTTTGTCATAACTCATTTTCCTCCTTCCTATTTTTGATTAGCTTTAACAGCTGTTTGGATTTTAACTAATGATTTGTTTGCACCGGGTACATTACCCTTGATCATAATTGCATTATGTTCAGTATCAACTTTAACGATTTCTAGGTTTTGTGTAGTAACACGGTTGTTACCCATACGTCCTGGAAGCATCTTACCCTTGAATACACGGTTAATGATAGCACCCATTGAACCAGGAATACGGTGATATCTTGAACCGTGAGTTTCAGGTCCTCTAGCTTGACCGAATCTCTTGATGTTACCTTGCATTCCATGTCCCTTTGTTGTTCCTGTAACGTCGACAATATCACCAGAATTAAATGTGTCTACTGTAACTTCAGCACCTAATTCGTAGTCTCCCATTTCAACATCGCGGAATTCGCGAATGTAACGTTTAGGAGTTGTATTTGCCTTTTCTGCATGACCCTTGGCAGGTTTGTTTGATAATACTTCACGCATATCGCCTAAACCTAGTTGAACGGCCTCATAACCATCATTTTCAACTGTTTTAAGTTGCATAACAACATTTGGTGTTGCTTCAACAACTGTAACGGGAACTAATTCACCATTATCAGTAAAAATTTGAGTCATTCCGACTTTTTTACCAAGAATTCCTTTTCTGGCCATGTTTGCACCTCCAATAATTTATTTTTAATAATTATAATTTGATTTCAATGTCAACACCAGATGGTAGATCCAACTTCATAAGTGAATCAACCGTCTTCTTTGTTGGGTTAACAACGTCGATAAGTCTTTTATGTGTACGCATTTCGAATTGTTCTCTAGAATCCTTATGCTTGTGTGGTGAAGCTAACACTGTATATAGTGAACGCTCTGTTGGCAAAGGAATTGGGCCTGAAATTGTTGCACCAGTTCTTTTTGCAGTTTCCACAATCTTGTCAGCTGATTGATCTAGAATACGATGTTCATAAGCCTTTAAACGAATGCGAATTTTTTGACTTGCCATGGGGTTACCTCCTTTTTGTCTCTTTCAAGATGACCGGCTCCGTGAAAATATCCGCCAGCCCTGCCGTGGCAAAGCGGCCGGGTGTGTCGCAACCTCTCACTTCTAAACCGTCGATATTATTTATAATATCTATTTAAGTACATACTTCTCCAAGAAATAAGCACTCTTATAATACTACACGATGACCTCCGTATTTTCAAGCTAAAATGGATATTTTTTCAAATTAAAGTTGCTTTCTAAAAAAGACAATTTAATCTATACTCTATTAAAAGTGGAGGTGTATATTGAACGATTACGAATTTAGATATAATAACAGGTTTCAACAAAATAATAAAGATAAACTTTATCTCTATTTATTTCGTGGTCAAGTAATCTTAGATACAATCATTATTTTTACTTACAGTGCCTTGACCGAGAACCTTTATCTGTTTGTTCCAATTTTTTTGAATCTTTTAGCTTTGAAAATTAAATTGAATCCTACAAATTTCTCACAGCGTTTCAATTTCGTTTTCCAACTCTTTTTTCAGGCATTCATAATTGCAGAATCATACTTCTACTTAATAAGTTTTAGCGCACGCTATTATGATTGGAATCTCCCCAGTTCGATTGCCTTACTACTAGTTTCTATACTGGTTATGTATATTCCCTACACGGTGGTTTTCTTTACGCCCTTTAGGAATAAAATATTGCAGTTACTACTGGCTACCTTTTCATTCGCCGTTATTGCCATGGGAACTATTGGCGTCGTCACTTATGGAACCATCCTCAGTTTCAATTCTTTTATTAGTGTTATAACTGATTCTGGTTTCTTAGGTGCCATTGTATTTTTAATCATGGTCTTAGTCATGATGAGAAAATGGGGCTATGACTACCCTCACATGCGTTTATCTTCCCAGGTCAACTGGAAAGTATTGCTCTTTCTTCTATTATTATGTATTTGGTTTACAATGTGGAATGCCTTTGGTGGCGGAAAAAGTTTAATAAGCTCTCTTTACACTTTTAGTTTTAAGGGCGCAAACTTTAATATTCGCTATCTGCTAAGTGGATTAGAAGCTGGTATCGCCGAAGAATTATTATTCCGCTATGTATTTTTAACAGTATTACTTGTAGCTTTTAAAAACTTCCGCTTTAAAATTTTCTATGCAAGTATTCTAAGTAGTCTTTGTTTCGGAATTATTCACATTAGCAATGTTTCTGCCGGTCAAAGTTTAGCTAACACGATCGATCAAGTTATCTTTGCCTTTGGTATGGGATTACTAATGTGTGGGATTTACCTATATACTAATTTATTCTATCTCCCTGTCATTTTTCACACGTTGCTAGATGCCCTAGCTTTTACAACTTCAGGTGAAATGATGACCGGCAAAGTATCTGGCGTAGACACTCTCTTCACTATTTTAGAAACGGTCGTCTTTGCTATTATCGCTTTAGGATTATTGATAGCTGTCTATCGTCGGTCTCGACGTCGAAGCTTTCAATTTTAAATGATTGCACAAAAAAACACAATAACCGAAGTTATTGTGTTTTTTATTTGCTAAAAATTATTCAGCGTCAGGGTTTCCGCCATTCTTCTTGATAATATCAGCTTGAATAGACTTAGGAACCTTTTCGTAGTGATCCATTGTCATTGTAAATGTACCACGACCTTGTGTTGCTGAACGAAGTGTTGTAGCGTAACCAAACATTTCTGCTAGTGGAACGAAAGCATTGATAAGTTGTGCATTACCACGTGCTTCCATACCTTCAACACGTCCACGACGAGCAGTAACTTGTCCCATAACATCACCTAAGTATGATTCTGGTGTAACAATTTCAACCTTCATAATAGGTTCAAGAATTACGGCACCAGCAGTCTTAGCTGCATTACGTAGAGACATTGAAGCGGCAATCTTGAAGGCAGCTTCAGATGAATCGACTTCGTGGTATGAACCATCATACAACTTAGCCTTAACATCGATTAATGGATAACCGGCAAGAACACCGTTTTCCATAGCTTCTTTCAATCCTTGTTCTACTGAAGGGATGTATTCACGAGGAACAACACCACCGACGATAGCATCTTCGAATTCGAAGCCTTTACCTTCTTCATTAGGTGTAAATTCAACCCAAACATCACCATATTGACCTTTACCACCAGATTGACGAACGAACTTACCTTGAGCACTTGTTTGTTGAGTAAATGTTTCACGGTAAGCAACTTGTGGTTCACCAACTTTGGCAGCAACGTGGAATTCACGTTTCATACGATCAACCATGATATCCAAGTGCAATTCACCCATTCCGGCGATAAGAGTTTCACCAGTTTCAGGATTTGTTTCAGCTTGGAATGTAGGATCTTCTTCAGATAGTTTTTGGATAGCAATATCCATCTTATCTCTATCTTCCTTAGAATCAGGTTCGATAGAAACTTGGATAACTGGATCTGGAATATCCAATGATTCAAGAATCAATGGATCTGAAGGGTCAGTTAAAGAGTCACCAGTTGTAGTATTCTTCAAACCGATAACAGCAGCGATATCACCTGAGAATACTTCTGGGATTTCTTTACGGTGGTTAGAATGCATTTGTAGCAAACGACCAACACGTTCACGTTTGTCTTTTGTTGAGTTCAAGACATAAGAACCAGATTCTAGAGAACCTCTATATACACGAATGTATGTTAGACGACCAACGAATGGATCAGTGGCAATCTTGAATGCTAAACCAGCGAATGGTTTTGCATCATCAGCCATAAGTTCAACTTCTGAATCATCCTTTGGATTTGTAGCTTTATAAGGACGTACATCAAGTGGTGATGGTAGGTAATCAACAACCGCATCCATCAACATTTGAACACCCTTGTTCTTGAAGGCAGAACCAGCAAGAACTGGGAAGAATTTCAAATTGATAGTAGCCTTACGAATAGCTGCACGAATTTCATCGTTACTGATTTCTTCACCTTCAAGGTACTTGTCCATGATATCATCATCGACATCAGCAACGGCTTCGATCAATTCAGCACGCTTCTTTTTAGCTTCTTCAACGTAGTCAGCAGGAACATCAACTGTATCCCACTTTGTACCTAACTCATCTTCATCATAAAGATCAGCTTTCATTTCGATTAGATCGATAACACCTTCAAACTTGTCCTCAGCACCAATAGGCATTTGGATAGCATGAGCGTTAGCATCTAGTCTTTCATGAAGTGTTTCTACAGAGTAGTCAAAGTTAGCACCGATTTTATCCATCTTGTTAACAAAGACGATTCTTGGAACACCGTATGTTGAAGCTTGACGCCAAACATTTTCTGTTTGTGGTTCAACACCAGATTGAGCATCAAGAACTGTAATAGCACCATCTAGAACACGGAGTGAACGTTCAACTTCGATTGTGAAGTCAACGTGTCCTGGAGTATCAATAATATTGATACGGTTGTTCTTCCATTCAGCAGTTGTAGCAGCTGATGTGATAGTAATACCACGTTCTTGTTCTTGGGCCATCCAGTCCATTTGTGAAGCACCATCATGTGTTTCACCAATTTTGTGGATCTTACCAGTATAGTACAAGATACGTTCAGTAGTTGTAGTTTTACCGGCATCGATGTGGGCCATGATACCAATATTACGGGTATCTTTTAGTGGAAATTCACGTTTATTAGCCATGAAAAATTGTTTCTCCTCTCAAATTAACTAGTTTAAGTAACTAGATCCTACCAGCGATAGTGAGCGAATGCACGGTTAGCATCGGCCATCTTATGTGTATCTTCACGTTTCTTAACAGCAGCACCAGTATTGTTGGCTGCATCCATAATTTCATTTGCTAGACGTTCGTCCATTGTGTGTTCACCACGTAGACGAGCATAGCTTGTGATCCAACGAAGTCCAAGAGTTGTACGACGGTCTGGACGAACTTCGATAGGAATTTGATAGTTAGAACCACCGATACGGCGAGCCTTAACTTCAAGTACAGGCATAACATTGTTCATTGCTTCTTCAAACACGTCCAATGGTTCGTTACCTGTCTTATCCTTAATAATATCGAAAGCACGATATAAAATTGTTGAAGCAGTACCTCTTTTACCATCATACATCAAGTGGTTAATCAAACGAGTTACTAGCTTTGAGTTGTACATTGGATCTGGCAAAACATCACGTTTTGGAGCTCTACCTTTACGCATAAAAAATTCCTCCGTTATTACATTATTTCATTAAGAATGATTATTTATTGTTATTTCTTAGGCTTCTTAGCACCATATTTTGAACGACTTTGCATACGTCCATCAACACCGGCTGTATCTAAGGCACCACGAACAACGTGATAACGAACACCAGGTAGATCCTTTACACGTCCACCACGGACAAGGACAACACTATGCTCTTGTAGGTTGTGGCCAATACCAGGGATATATGCTGTTACTTCGATAAGGTTTGATAATCTAACACGGGCATACTTACGTAAAGCTGAGTTAGGTTTCTTAGGTGTCATTGTTCCGACACGAGTTGCAACACCACGTTTTTGTGGAGCTGGGTTCTTTGTAGCGACTTTCTTCATACTGTTGTAGCCGTAGTTCAATGCAGGTGCATCGGACTTAGAAGTTTGTGACTTACGGCCTTTGCGAACTAATTGATTAATTGTAGGCATTCAAAGTTCCTCCTAAAAATTTAAGTACACACATCCAGGTGGTTCATAATTTTGTAAAATAATAAACCACGTTAGTGGCGTACGTTATGAGCTTATATTTAAATAAACAAACTAATATTGCTGCCAATAAAAGCACGTCTACTAGAATACCATCTATAAAAAGCCATGTCAATGTAATCGCCTAAAAGTTATCCACAATTTCTCCGTAATTTAAAACGAGGTGATTGAAATGGAACTTTTTATACAAATAACTGTTTTTATTCTAGGAGCTTGCATTATCTCCTTCCTAAAAGTAATTGCACAAGACTATCCCAACATCAACTATGTCAGACGTTCACAGTGCGACTACTGTCACAGAATCTTACAATGGTATGAAATCATCCCTATAATAGGTTATTTCATAGTTCATGGTAAATGCTCTAGCTGCAAAAATCAAATTGATTTTAACAATCCACTGCAAGAATTTTTAGGCGGAATATTTATCTTGCTGGTTGTACAGTTTGGCAATTTAAATTATCTTCCTTTATTCATAACGCTTATTATTTTAGGCTTCAGCGATGCCTTCTATGGCTATATCTACCCTATTTTCTATCTACTGGCTCTCCCTACGATTATTTGGCACTTTTCCACCGTCCATTTTCTAACGGCTATTATCATTTATTTAAGCTTGTTCCTTTTAAATCGGAAATCATTAATCGGTTTGGGGGATGTTGAAGTTCTTACCATACTAGCTCTGGTTTTTGATTTAAACATCATCCTTAGAATTATTATCTTGGCCTGCTTGCTCTGTATCATCCAGTTTCTTTTCAATAAAAAAAGATCATATAGATTTATTCCCTATCTTACTATTGCAACAGGCATAATCTATCTGATCTTCTTATTTAAAACTTAGGTAAAATTTCTTGGAGTTTCATCCAGTTCACACATAATTCCCACCACTTAGCATCATAAGTGTTGTAGTCTCCACCATCGGGATGCTTTGTCACATATGTTGATAGCGATAGGCCGTGTCCACCTGAACCAAAGAGGTGCATTTCATAAGGGATTCCTAAGAGATCCATCTTTTGAGCATAGATGATTGAATTCATAACTGGCACTGTATCATCAGTAACTGTTTGCCAAATGAATGTTGGCTTACCATGTTTAGTTAAGTGTTCTTGTGCTTGCCAATAGTAAATATCAGGACTGATCTTCATTGACCATTCCTCATCTTTAGGCCAACCCAAAGTCATATCAATAACGGAATAGCCTAAAATATTAGCGGCTGGTTCTACTTCAAGATCATCTTTAAAAATCTTCTTGCGTTCATCTGGATTTAACATGATTGAATTAAAGTTAGCTACAATCTGGCCACCAGCAGAGAAACCGATTAAAACAACCTTGTTTAAATCAATATGATGACTCTCACTTTGTGTCTTTAACCAGTTCAAAGTCATAGCCATTTCTTGTAGTGCTAAAGGATAAACAGCTTTGCCATCTTCAATTAGTTGGTAATGCAATACTAAGGCATGCATTCCCGCTGCATTAAACTTCATTGCGATAGGTTGAGCTTCACGGTCTGAATGGAACTTAAAAGCACCACCTGGACAAATAATTGCCAATGGTTGATCAACCGGTTTATCAAAATCGGAAATAGGGTCTAACCAATAGGTATCTAAAGTAAACTTGCTATCTTCATAGGATAATTCTTGTTTTTGCAAAATACTTCCCCTCCCAAAATTTCTATCAATAACACCATTATACAAAAAAAGACGACCTCATCGGCCGTCTTTTTCATTTATTACTTATTTTTCTGATTTAGCTGCATCTTCAGCTTTCATTTGAGCTTCGATGTCAGAAATTGTGTAGGCACCATTCAAAGAGTTATCTGCCATAGGGCCAGTCTTCTTTGGTTCCATATGGTTGTACTTAGCCATACCAGTACCGGCAGGAATAAGTTTACCAATAATAACATTTTCCTTAAGACCAAGAAGTGGATCATTCTTACCACGAATTGAAGCATCAGTAAGAACTCTTGTTGTTTCCTGGAAGGAAGCGGCTGACAAGAAACTGTTTGTTTCAAGAGAAGCCTTAGTAATACCAAGAAGTACTGGACGTCCAGTAGCTGGAATACCACCATTGAACAATGTTTCACGGTTATGGTCAGTAAATTGTGAAATATCCATCAATTGACCAGGCAATACATCTGTATCACCAGGATCAAGAATGCGGATCTTTCTAAGCATTTGTCTAACCATAACCTCAAAGTGCTTATCAGAGATATCAACACCCTGCATACGGTAAACCTTTTGAACTTCAGCAAGTAAGTAGTTTTCTGTATGTAGAACGTTTGTAACTTTGATCAATTCCTTAGGATCAATTGAACCTTGTGTCAACTTACCACCACGTTTAACGTGATCACCTTCGGCAACCGCAACACTTGATGTATAAGGAACACTATATGTTCTAGTATCAATATCACCTTGAACAGTAATTTCCTTGGTGTGTTCTGCTGGGTTTTCATCGATGGCTGTAATTGTACCATCAACTTCTGAAATAACGGCAAGACCTTTAGGATTTCTAGCTTCAACAATTTCTTGAACACGAGGAAGTCCTTGAGTAATATCGTCACCACCAGCAACACCACCGGTATGGAAGTTACGCATAGTTAATTGTGTACCTGGTTCACCGATTGATTGAGCAGCAACAGTACCAACTGCTTCACCAATTTCAACTTCTTCACCAGTAGCAAGGTTACGACCGTAACATTTCTTACATACACCATGTTTTGTATCACATGTGAATGCTGAACGAATTGTAACGTGTGTAACACCAGCATCAACGACCTTTTGAGCCATTGTTTCATCCATCATGACACCACGAGGTACGATAACTTCGCCTGTCTTAGGATCTTTAACTGTCTTTTGTGTATAACGACCAACAAGTCTGTCATACAATGGTTCGATCATATCTGTACCTTCCATGATTGAACTTACAACAAGTCCACGGTCAGTACCACAATCTTCTTCACGAACAATAACATCTTGAGCAACATCAACCAAACGACGTGTCAAGTAACCTGAGTTAGCAGTCTTCAAGGCTGTATCAGTCATACCTTTACGAGCACCGTGGGTTGACATGAACATTTCCATGACAGATAGTCCTTCACGGAAGTTAGAAATAACAGGGATTTCCATCATACCACCGTTAGGAGCGGCCATAAGTCCACGCATACCAGCTAGCTGTGTAAAGTTTGAGATGTTACCACGGGCACCGGAGTCAGACATCATTGAAATAGGGTTTGTAGGATCAAAGGAATCGATCAACAATTGTTGAATTTCATCTTTTGTATCATTCCAAACACTGATAACACGGTCATGACGTTCAGTATCTGTAATAAGACCACGACGGAATTGCTTAGAAATTGAAGCAACTTGTTTGTGGGCCTTTTCGATAATTTCAGGTTTTTGAGTTAAGTTAGGAACATCTGTAACACCAACTGTCAAACCAGATAATGTACAAATTGTGTAACCTAATTCCTTCATATCATCAAGAAGTGATGATGTTCTTTGAACACGGTATACCTTAAAGATTTGAGCAATGATATCTGATAGATAACCACTCTTAAGTGGGTCTACTAGATCCATTTCATCAAGACGTTGGTGAATATCTTCACCTTTGCCTAGGAAGTACTTATCAGGAACACCATTCTTCAAATTGTCATCAGTTGGTTCATTCAAGTATGGGAAATCTTCTGGAAGAATTTCGTTAAAGATTACTTTACCAACACTAGTAATCATAACTTTATCTCTTTGATCATCCTTGAATGGTTTGTTAGGCATTGAATCAACAGCAATACCAATTCTTGTATGGTAATGAACGTCACCATTTAGTAAAGCTGTTTGAACTTCATTAGAATCCTTGAAGATCTTACCTTCACCAGTCATATGTCTTGTTTCAATTGTTAGATAGTAGTTACCTAAAACAACATCCTGTGAAGGTGTAACGATAGGCTTACCATCTTTAGGAGCAAGAATATGGTGAGCAGCAAGCATCAACATACGAGCTTCGGCTTGAGCTTCATCTGATAGTGGCACATGGATAGCCATCTGATCACCATCAAAATCGGCATTATAAGCTTCACAAGCAAGTGGATGTAAACGAATTGATTTACCATCAACCAATACAGGTTCAAAGGCTTGAATACCAAGTCTGTGAAGTGTAGGGGCACGGTTAAGAAGTACTGGACGTTCTTTGATAACGTCTTCTAGTACATCCCAAATGTCATCATCTTGTCTGTCGATCTTTCTTCTAGCATTCTTGACGTTAGAAGCAATCTCTCTCTTAACAAGTTCATGCATAACGAATGGTTTGAATAATTCCAAAGCCATTTCACGAGGTAATCCACATTGATAGAACTTCAATGTAGGACCAACATCGATAACTGAACGTCCTGAGTAGTCAACACGTTTACCAAGTAAGTTTTGACGGAAACGTCCTTGCTTACCTTTAAGCATATGTGAAAGTGACTTCAATGGACGATTACCAGGTCCTGTAACAGGACGGCCACGACGACCATTATCGATCAAAGCATCAACAGCTTCTTGCAACATTCTCTTTTCATTTTGAACAATGATGTTAGGAGCATGTAGATCCAACAATCTCTTAAGACGGTTATTTCTGTTGATAACACGACGGTACAAATCGTTCAAATCAGAAGTAGCGAAACGGCCACCTTCTAGTTGAACCATAGGACGAAGATCAGGTGGGATAACAGGAATTGCTTCCATTACCATCCATTCAGGTTTGTTACCTGATTTTTGGAAGGCACTTAAAATATCCAAACGTCTGATAGCACGTGTACGTTTTTGACCTTGAGCAGTCTTCAATGTTTCACGTAACTCTTTAACTTCAGAATCCATATCGACTTGTCTTAGAAGATCACGGATACCTTCAGCACCCATTTCAGCGACGAACTTGTTACCAAATTCTTCACGCTTCTTACGATATTCTGTTTCAGTCAATAATTGTTTCTTTTCTAGATCTGTTTCACCTGGATCGATAACTACGTATGATGCAAAGTAGATTACTTCTTCCAAGTTTCTTGGACTCATGTCCAATACGAGTCCCATACGTGATGGGATACCCTTAAAGTACCAGATATGTGATACAGGAGCTGCTAGTTCAATATGAGCCATACGTTCACGACGAACTTTTGAACGAGTAACTTCAACACCACAGCGGTCACAGACAATACCCTTATAACGGATACGTTTGTACTTACCACAGGCACATTCCCAGTCTTTAGTTGGTCCAAAGATTCTTTCATCGAATAGACCATCTTTTTCTGGTTTTAAAGTACGGTAGTTAATAGTTTCAGGTTTTTTAACTTCTCCATAAGACCAACTACGGATCTTATCAGGAGATGCTAAACCAATTTGCATACTATCGAATTTATTAACGTCTATCAAAAGGTAACCTCCCTACAGTTTTAACTAGTTTTCTGACTTTGTACTAGTTTCAGTTGAATCCTTTGATGCTTCAAGCTTCTTAGCTTCTTCTTCAGCACGTTTTTGTTCTTGTTGTTTAGCGAATTTAGATAAGGCGTCAACACTAACTGTATCTTCGTCATCATCCATATCTCTAAGTTCAATTTCTTTTTGATGTGCGTCTAGAACTTTCATGTCCAATCCAAGAGCTTGTAGTTCTTTGACAAGAACACGGAATGATTCAGGAACACCAGGTTTAGGAATACTTTCACCCTTAACGATAGCTTCATAAGTCTTTACACGACCAACAATATCATCTGACTTGTATGTCAAGATTTCTTGAAGTGTATATGCGGCACCATAAGCTTCAAGGGCCCAAACTTCCATTTCACCAAATCTCTGACCACCAAATTGTGCTTTACCACCAAGTGGTTGTTGAGTAACTAGTGAGTATGGTCCGATTGAACGAGCATGAAGTTTATCATCAACCATGTGAGCTAGTTTCAAGTAGTACATGACACCAACTGATACACGGTTCTTGAATGGTTCACCAGTACGTCCATCATAAAGGATTGACTTACCATCAGTATCCATATCAGCTTCTTTAACAATGTCCCAAAGTTCATCGTTACTTACACCATCGAAAACAGGTGTTGAAACGTGGATGCCAAGTTTTCTAGCAGCCATACCTAAGTGAAGATCTAGAACTTGTCCAATATTCATACGTGATGGAACACCCATTGGGTTCAATAGGATATCTACTGGAGTACCATCTGGCATGTAAGGCATATCTTCTTCTGGTACAACGATTGAAACAGTACCTTTGTTACCGTGACGACCAGACATCTTATCACCAACTTGAATCTTACGCTTTTGAGCGATGTAAACACGAACTAACATGTTAACACCAGGATCAAGTTCGTCTCCGGCTTCACGAGTGAAGACCTTAACATCTTGGATAATACCGCCACCACCATGTGGTACACGAAGTGAAGTATCACGAACTTCACGAGCCTTTTCACCAAAGATAGCATGTAGCAATCTTTCTTCGGCTGATAATTCTGTAACACCCTTAGGTGTAACTTTACCAACTAAGATATCGCCATCACGAACTTCAGCACCAACACGGATAATACCAAATTCGTCAAGATCCTTAAGTGAATCTTCACCAACGTTAGGAATTTCACGTGTGATTTCTTCAGGTCCAAGTTTTGTATCACGTGCTTCTGATTCATACTCTTCAATATGAATTGAAGTATATGCATCTTCACGTACTAGTTTTTCAGAAAGTACGATAGCATCTTCGTAGTTATACATATTCCATGTCATAAAGGCAATAAGTGGGTTTTGACCAAGAGCTAATTCACCATTTTCCATGGCAGGACCATCGGCAATGATGTCACCCTTCTTAACCTTTTCATCCTTACGAACGATAGGTCTTTGGTTGTAACTCTTACCATTATTTGAACGACGGAATTTAGTTACCTTATAAGTATCAGTTGTGCCATCTTCGTCACGTTTGATAGTAACTTGTTTAGCATCAACATATTCAACAACACCATCATGATCGGCTAATAAAGCAGCACCAGAATCATGAGCAGCAATGTATTCCATACCAGTACCAACTAGTGGTGCGTGTGGATTGATCAAAGGAACGGCTTGACGTTGCATGTTGGCACCCATCAAGGCACGGTTCGAATCATCATTTTCCAAGAAAGGAATACATGCAGTGGCTACAGAAACTACTTGCTTAGGAGAAACGTCCATGTAATCGACTTTTTCTGGAGTAGTTTCAATGTTGTCATCCTTGTGACGAGCCAAGATTGTGTTGTCAGCAAATGAACCATCGTCTTCCAATGGTGTATTAGCTTGAGCAACAACATAGTTATCTTCTTCGTCAGCAGTTAAGTAATCGATCTTATCAGTTACTTTGTGAGTATCCCATGAAACACGACGATATGGTGTTTCGATGAAACCATATTTATTAATAATAGCGTATGAAGCCAAGTTATTAATAAGTCCGATATTAGGACCTTCTGGTGTTTCAATAGGACACATACGACCATAGTGAGTATAGTGAACATCACGAACTTCATATCCGGCACGATCACGAGTCAAACCACCAGGTCCAAGAGCTGATAGACGACGCTTGTGTTCTAGTTCTCCAAGTGGATTAGTTTGATCCATGAATTGTGACAATTGTGATGAACCAAAGAATTCCTTAATTGAAGCAACAACAGGTCTGATATTGATCAATTGTTGAGGTGTAACAGTAGCTGAGTCTTGAATTGACATTCTTTCACGTACAACACGTTCCATACGTGATAAACCAATACGGAATTGGTTTTGTAGCAATTCACCAACTGAACGAATACGACGGTTACCCAAGTGATCAATATCATCTGTTGTACCGATGTTTTCTTTCAAGTTTAAGAAGTAGTTAATACCAGCTAAAATATCAGCAGGAGTAATTGTACGGTTTTCTTCTGGAATATGACCGTTACCAATAATATTAACAACTTTTTCATTGTCAGCTTCTGAATAGATCTTAATAATTTGAACGGTGATTGGGTCTGTCAAGACACCTTCGTCAGAAGGATTCAATGTAACTGTCTTGAAGTCATCTCTTTCAAGATATGGGCTCAATTTGCTCATAGCATCACGGTCAATTACAGTGTCCTTAGCTAAAACAACTTCACCTGTATCAGGGTCAGCTAAAGTTTCAGCCAAAGTCTTGTTCAAAAGTCTTGTCTTAAGATTTAACTTCTTATTGATCTTATAACGACCAACAGGAGCTAAGTCATATCTACGTGGGTCAAAGAATCTAGCATATAGCAATGAACGTGAACTATCTGCAGTCTTTGGTTCACCAGGACGGAGTCTTTCATAGATATCCTTTAAGGCTTCTTCAACACGTGAATCGTTTGTATCTTTATGAACATCTTTTTCAAGTGTTAGGTTTAAAGTATCGTTTTCACCAAAAATATCAAGAATTTCTGAATCACTACCAAAGCCAAGTGCTCTAACTAGTTCAGAAATAGGTAATTTTCTAGTTCTATCAATTCTTACATAGCCAAGACCTTTGGCATCTGTTTCAAATTCCAACCATGCACCACGGTTAGGAATAACAGTTGTACCGTAGTTCTCACGACCATTTTTATCTGTGTCTTGATTGTAGTAAATACCAGGTGAACGTACTAATTGGGAAACAATTACACGTTCAGCACCGTTGATGATGAAAGTTCCTTCATCAGTCATGATAGGGAAATCACCAAAGAAAACATCTTGTGTCTTGATTTCACCAGTTTCATGATTAGTCAATTTCAATGTTACATGTAATGGTGCTGAGAAATTAGCGTCATGTGCTCTAGCTTCTTCAACAGTATATTTTGGTTCTAGTAACTTGTAACCGACGTATTCCAAAGAAAGGTTTCCAGCAAAATCATCGATTGGCATAATGTCGTCAAACATATCTTTTAGTCCTTCATCTAAGAACCATTTGTAAGAGTTTGTTTGAATGTCAATCAAATTTGGCAGTGGAAGTACTTCCTTGATCTTTGCATAACTACGACGAACACGGTGTGCACCATAATTAACGTTATGATAAGTCAAATTTTTCACCTCAACATATATTTTGTCCAAATCCAGACCTCAAATATTACAATTTGATTACAATTTGCCTGAAAACGTTTTTAAACCCTGTTTTAAGGCAAAAAAAAACCAAAAATAGAATCGAAAATCTATTTTTGTGTTTTTTTATTTAGCATAACCACGGACAATAGATCGCGGTCTGCAATTTGAACTATGAATCTCAAATGAAATAATACACTTAAGCACTCTTCATGTCAATAGTCAAGTCTATTATTTTTGATTAGATACTGCTTCTTTACTATTAGGGCTATCAACCGTTACAGTCAATTTACCCTTCTTGGATCCAACCTTAATTGAATCGCCAGCTTTAACGTGACCCATAAGTAACTGTTCACTAACTGGATCCTCAATTTCTCGTTGAATAGTTCTTCTCATTGGACGAGCACCATATTCAGGATTATAGCCATCCTTAACTAAATCACTATAAGCTGTCGGTGTGATAACCAACTTGATTTCTCTTTCAGCAAGACGTTTTCTCAAGTTATTACTCATGATCTTAGCAATATCCTTAAGTTGATCCTTATCAAGAGCCTTGAAGACGATTGTTTCATCAATACGATTCAAGAACTCAGGACGGAAGAAACGCTTCAATTCAGTATTAATACGTTCTTGCATTTCCTTGAAGTCATCATGAACATCCTTAGCACCGAAACCAACTGACTTATCGTCTTCCAATGATCTAGCACCTAAGTTAGAAGTCATGATAATGATCGTATTTCTAAAGTCGACTTTACGGCCCTTAGCATCTGTTAAAATACCATCATCTAGAACTTGCAATAAAATATTGAAGACATCTGGATGAGCTTTTTCAACTTCATCAAGTAAAACAACTGAATAAGGTTCATTTCTAACTTTCTCAGTCAATTGACCACCATCATCAAAGCCAACATATCCAGGTGCTGAACCGATCAATTTAGAAGTACTGTATTGTTCCATATATTCAGACATATCTACACGAATCAAATTGTCTTCAGAGCCAAACATTACCTCAGCGATAGACTTAGCCAGCTCTGTCTTACCAACACCAGTAGGTCCTAAGAACATAAATGAACCGATTGGACGATTAGGATCTTTCATACCACTTCTGGCACGACGGATAGCACGAGAAACGGCATTAATAGCATCATTTTGTCCAATAACACGCTTGTGGAGTTCCTTTTCAAGGTTAAGTAGTTTTTCACTCTCTTTACGAGTAATTTGCTTAACTGGAACGCCTGTCCACTCTGCAATAATCTCAGCAATATCATTTGCTGTTACAACAGGTTTCTTTTGTGTTGATTTCTTGTCATTTAATTTAGCAATGTCTTCTTGAACAGTTTGTTCTTGTTCACGAATCTTAGCAGCTTTTTCAAAGTCTTGATCTAAGATGGCATTATTCTTGTCATCCATCAACTTCATAGCTTTATCTGTTAATTCTTCAAGATCATTGTTCTTAGATACATTGTGGATTCTAACTTTTGCAGAAGCTTCATCCATTAAATCAATTGCCTTATCAGGCAAGAAACGGTTAGTTAAGTAACGTGTTGAAAGGCGAACTGCAGCTTCAACAGCTTCATCAGAAATTGTTAAGCCATGATGTTGCTCATATCTTGGACGAAGTCCTGTCAAAATTTTTACAGAATCTTCAGCGGTTGGCTCTTCAACATAAACCTTGGCAAAACGACGCTCTAAGGCTGTATCCTTCTCAATATACTTTTGATACTCATTAGATGTTGTTGCACCGATCAATTGTAGTTCACCACGGGCTAAAGCGGGCT
This sequence comes from Companilactobacillus sp. HBUAS56275, assembly GCF_036913655.1. Taxonomy (NCBI): domain Bacteria; kingdom Bacillati; phylum Bacillota; class Bacilli; order Lactobacillales; family Lactobacillaceae; genus Companilactobacillus; species Companilactobacillus sp. HBUAS56275. The sequence continues at coordinate 553,719 of NZ_JAYKKK010000002.1, read as the reverse complement.
TCAAAATATTCGAAGCATCAATAGCACCTTCAGCTCCACCGGCACCGATCAAAGTATGCAACTCATCGATAAAGAGAATAACATGCTTATCTTCGTAAATTTCTTTAATAACTTTCTTTAAACGGTCTTCAAACTCACCACGATATTTAGTACCGGCTACTAATGAACCCATATCTAACATCATGATACGCTTGCCTTGCATATCTAATGGAACTTCTTTTTTAACGATAGCAATAGCTAAACCTTCAGCAATAGCTGTCTTACCAACACCAGGTTCACCAACTAGTACCGGATTATTCTTTGTACGACGACTCAAAATTTGAATCGTACGGTCAACTTCTTTTTTACGACCAATAACAGGGTCAATTTGGTTCTCACGAGCCAATTTAGTTAAGTCACGAGCTAAAGAATCCAAAGTTGGAGTTCCACCCTGTGATTGTTGGTTCTTTTGTTTATTTAAATTAGCGGCAAAACCACGACGAGCAGCCTTATTTGACATACCCATCTTGTTTAATAGTAATGACTTAGTCTTAGCCAAGCTCAGTCCTAAATTAACCAAAATACGGTTAGCCAAATTATCGGCATCGTCGAGGATTGCTAATAAGACGTGTTCCGTACCAATACGGTTGGCCTTATATAGGTTAGAATCTTCTTCCGCATTATTCAGGATCATTTGTCCCTTAGGAGAATATGGTAGATAGATTCCCTTAGCAGTATTAGATGAGACATCCCCATAACCTGTCAGATGTTCAATCTCCTCTTCAACATCTCGATCACTTACAGCTAGATCTCTCAAAGTAATACCGGCAATACCATCATTTTCCATTACTAACCCAAGGAGAATATGTTCTGTACCAACGGCATTATGATGAAACGTCTTGGCTTGTTCTTGAGCTAAAACTAGTGCATTCTTGGCGCTTTCGGTAAATACTTTGTCCATTAATGTTACCTCTACTTTTTAAGTGTCTGTTTAGAAAGTATAATTATGTTTCAAAAAAAAGCAATTATTTCATCTTACAAAATATAAATTAGTTAATAATTCTTCAGATATTGCCTCCAATAGAATCCTAACACATTCATGAGATTTATAATTGTTTCCTGACTTCAAAATAGTCTTTAGAGAACGAAAAAAGGTAACTAATTCATTTTCAGAATTAATTACCTTTTTAAACTTATCATGAGATCGGGAAAACAAGATTCGAACTTGCGGCCTTCACGTCCCGAACGTGACGCTCCACCAAGCTGAGCTATTTCCCGAACCTCTCTCTAAGCGGAAGACGGGATTCGAACCCGCGACCCCCACCATGGCAAGGTGATGTTCTACCACTGAACTACTTCCGCATTATGACTATGCCGACTAGAGGATTCGAACCTCCGACCCCCTGTTTACAAGACAGATGCTCTGCCAACTGAGCTAAGTCGGCATTATGCCAAACGACATTAATATAATACACAATAACCAATCTTTTTGCAAGACCAATTATCAATACGGGTGAAAGGACTTGAACCTTCATGTCCACTGGACACTAGAACCTAAATCTAGCGCGTCTGCCAATTCCGCCACACCCGCAAAAAACTAAATGATTTCCACTAAGCATTTTGCTTAATGGAGGATACAGGGATCGAACCTGTGACCTCCTGCTTGTAAGGCAGATGCTCTCCCAGCTGAGCTAATCCTCCATAGTGTTTCCTGTTCGAAACAACTATATTATTATACCTATTGAATACAAACATTGTCAACGAAAATTTGTAAAAAAAAATTCGATATAGAATTCTTACGAATTCATACCGAATTTTCTGATTTTGGGATTATAAATTTTTTAGTGCTTATTTAATATCGTTAGCACTGATCCATTCGTTAGTTGCAACACGATACATCTTTTGACCGTTGATTGTAGCTGAATTATCAGTTAACCAGGCAGTATTGTTACCTAAAATACGATTAGTAATAAGTTTGCCTTCACCAGTGTATAGACGTACTTGTTTATTAGTTGTAACAGTTTCTTTAAGTGGAGTAACTTCCAAACCGTCAGCTAGCTTAACCCATTCGTTTGTAGCAACACGTAGATAAGTAACACCATCAAGTGTCATTACCTTATCAACACGCCAGAATGAATTTTTACCAAGAACAAGGTTAGTTGCCTTATTGCCATTATCATCAAATAGACTTATTGGACCATTTGGTAAGACGTAGAAGGTTGAAGTGTGATCTGAAACTGACTTCTTTTGTGTTGTTTCTGGTTTGCTTGGTTCAACGTAATTGCCGCTATTAGTGTTTGGTAGTGGATCGTTAGTATTTTCAACTGCACCCGGTTGACCAAAGCTGTCCAAACCAATTGATGCAACTATCTTTGTATTGGATTTGATCTTATTACCATCTTTATCAGTGATTTCAGCAGATGTTAGTTTAGTACCATCTGCGCTGTATTTAATAGTTACATATTCGCTCTTAAGCGCTCTAAAAGTAACGGATCCATCTTTCAAAATAGGGACATTCCACTGAGCTGTATTTCTATCGAGCAAGATTTTATTTGTGTATTTATTAATTACATTTGTAATATCATCATTTAAAGCATGTAGAGTTTTAGCATCAGTATTACCAGTAGGAATCTTATCCTGAATAGCCGTTAATTCTTGTTTGTAACTATCAGTCAGTTTAGCCAATTCATCTGCCTTATCTGGACTTGTATAATACTGAGAAAGTGATGAATCTTCAGCAATTTCCTTTTTTAAACTATCCGTAGTAACAGTATCAGTAATTAATAAGTTATTATCTTTGTCAATGTCACCACTAAATATAACTTCCCCATCTTTATTTACTGATGCCTTTAATACAATAGAACTACTTGAGTTCTCACTTGCTGGAGCATAACCACTAGGCAATTTAATAATAATGTCTTCAGTATCGCCCTTTTTCAACGTTACTGTTTGAGCTGATAGCGTAATGTTTTCCTTTGTGCCACTAACAATAGCATTAGTAGGCGTACTTACTGTATAAGCAACATTTTCTAAGCTTAAATATAGATCACTATAAATGGTATCTCTAGTTTGATCATCAGTCGCAGCGGCTGCTTTTGCTGTGTATTCTTCCTTCAAATTCTTAAGAGTGGTAATCTGAGCGTCTTTATAATTGCCAGATGAAATCTTAGTATCAATTGAAGCAATTTCTTTATCCAAATCTTTTTGGATAGCGCTCTTATCAGGAGTCTCTGTTTGGTCTCCGTTATCAGTCTCTGTTTCCCCATCTTTAGCTGGAGTTTCGACTTGTGTATCTTCCCCGTCGTTTCCATCAGCATGAACAGTAGTTTGTGATGCGGTAGCTCCAAGAGTTAGTGCGGCTAGTCCTAAAACGATTGGTCCGTAATACTTTTTCATATTTAAATCCCCTTATTAATTTATTTTGACTACAAATTAATATTAGCAAGCGCTAGCGACAATAAATGTCGTTTAACCCTTGAATAGAGGATTTTTTCAAAAAATTTATCAACAATAATTATAAATATCATATATTTTTACAAATCGTCGTCATTATCGTTATAAAGACAGTAAGTATCATATAAGGTTTTCTTTATATCATCGGCAATCGCCTTAGGTTTTACAACTCGTAATATCGTCGTTTCTCCCAATAACCACAATTTAACACCATCAGAATAGTTAACTTCAATTTCAATTAAATTAACCGAAAAGGGAAACTTATTAGGCTTATCAAGCTTTCTTATTACTCGACAGTTTGGAAACTTATCTTTGATATATTCAATATACCCATAGTATTCAAAATAGATATGTGTGGGTTTTCCCATGTATCCATAAAGATTGTGTTCGGCTTCTTTTCCATGGTCTATTCGTTCAGTGTGCTCAATATTTAATTTCACTTTAATTGGTTCAATATTATCCATCCAATCAATTCGATATGTCACATATTGATGAGTCTGTTTTTCCATCCCCACCAAGAAAAAGTAATAATTATCAAAGAACGTATGGACTGGCAATAATTCGACTATTTCAGTCTTAGTCTTTTCCTGCTGCTCATGGTTGGTATATTGGAATTCAATTTTAGTTTGATGATAAATATATTGTTCCAATTGCCACAATTTTTGCTGTCGATCACTCTTATCATCAATATAAAGTTCCGATAATCTTTCACTGGCAACGGATGCCTTAACAATTTTACGATTCTCAATGCCAACCATATTAATCATCTTGTCGACTAATTTGCGTAACTCTTTCTCATTCAGCGACCGACTGGCAATTAGGATTTTAATAAGTACTAGGATTTCATCCTCTTTTAAAAATAGTTTTTGGCAAACTGTATGGTAACGGCCATCCTTTTTGAAAGTAAAATATTTACTCAAAGTAACATTTCGATCAAATTCTAATTCAATCTTTTCAATTGCACGTTGAACATTTCGAATATTGGTATCCATCCGTTCTGCAATCTCACGGTTCAACAGCGGTTTGTTCTCTAATAGCAAAAAAAATATTTCTAGTGTTAAATTCATATTTATCCCCTCAAATAAATCTCTTACTCATATTTTATACATCAATGGCGACCGAATATGTCGTTTTATTTTGGAATAATTAAAAGTACGAAAAAAAATACCCGTGTGACAACCTTTTTTAGTTGTTACACGGATATTTTTGTTTTATTTGTAAATAACCATTGTTCTTTGTTGAACAGTGGAAACGAGCTGCGCAGGCCAATTTCTTCCGGTCAAGTCAACTATCTTTCGCTGCCGACTGAGATAGTAGTCTTGATCCTCGGAAATTCCCAGGCCTGCTTCGCTCTCTGCTCTCTATTCTTCGTTATTAGTATTATCTTCAGGTCTCATAGTTGGGAACAAGATGACATCACGAATTGATGGTGCATCTGTTAGCAACATTACTAGTCTATCAATACCGATACCTAGTCCACCTGTTGGTGGCATACCATATTCCATAGCTTCAACGAAGTCGTTATCAATATGTTCGGCTTCATCATTACCTTTTTCACGTTCAGCAGCTTGTGCTTCAAAACGTTCCTTTTGATCAATAGGATCATTTAATTCAGTAAAGGCATTACCAAATTCATGGCCTAAGATGTAAACTTCGAAACGATCTGTAAAGTTAGGGTTTTCTTTACTCTTCTTAGCAAGTGGTGAAACTTCCAAAGGATATTCGTAAACGAATGTAGGTTCCTTTAGTGTGTCTTCAACGAATTCTTCAAAGAATTCAGCGATGATGTGTCCAACACCCCAGAAGTCTTCGTACTTAACACCTTTTTCATCAGCTAACTTGCGTGCTTGTTCAAGATCCATATCTTGGCTGAAATCAATTCCTGTTTGTTCCTTGATTGCATCAACCATCTTGATACGCTTGAATGGCTTGCTCAAATCAATTTCTTCACCTTGATAAGTTACTTGTTGTGTACCATTGGCTTTTTGAGCGGCATGTCTGAAGAGTCCTTCGACTTCTTTCATAACATCTGTCATATCCCAATATGCAGCATATGTTTCTAGTGAAGTATATTCAGGGTTATGTTGTGTATCCAAACCTTCGTTACGGAAGGCACGTCCAATTTCATAAACTCTTTCAAAGCCACCGACGATTAATCTCTTAAGTGGTAATTCAAGAGCAATACGGAGATACATTTGCATATCCAAAGCATTGTGGTGTGTGATAAATGGTCTAGCACTAGCACCACCAGCTTGAGTATTTAGAACAGGAGTTTCAACTGACATGAAGCCCTCGCCGTCTAAATATTCACGAACAGCGGAAATGATCTTTGTACGTTTCTTGAAACGTTCGAAACTATCTTGGTTAGCAATTAGATCCAAATATCTTTGACGATAAATTTGTTCAACATTTGTTAAACCATGGAATTTATCAGGCAATGGACGTAATGATTTTGATAGCATCGTTACATGAGTGGCTTTGACAGTCAATTCACCCATATCTGTCTTCATGATTTCACCGTGGATACCTAGATGATCACCGATATCAGCACGTTTGAAGATATGATAATTTTCTTCGCCAACAACATCTTTACGAACATAAATTTGAATTCTGCCACTTCTATCACGTAGATCAGCAAAACCAACTTTACCCTTACCACGTTTTGACATCATACGACCAGCAATAACAACTGGTAAGTCTTGTTCTTCAAGAACATCCTTATCCTCATCACCATACTTGTCATGGATCTCTTGAGCCAATGCAGTTCTTTCAAATCTTGAACCGAATGGATCAACGCCTTCGTCATAAAGTTCTTGTAGCTTTTCACGTCTGACCCTCAATTGGTCATTCATGACTCTAGTCTTTTTTATTTCTTCTTTGGTTGGTTGCTTTTTCTTATTCTCGTTACTCAAAATTTTCCCCCTGTCTACGAAATTCTTGAAGATTTCGCTTCTCTCTTCTCGTAACTTTCAACAAATTGATCTAATGTGTCGAACACTTCTTGCATGGAATCTTCTTCCACTACTTTAGCACGTGTTCTTACTGCATGGGGAATCCCCTTTAGATAATATGCTGCCTGTTGACGAAATTCTGGAACACCAACATGCTCACCTTTTAAGTCTACCAGACGTTGGAGTTGAAGTTTAGCTATATTAATTTTTTCTGGAACGCTTGGTTCTGGCAATAATTCTCCAGTTTCTAAATAATGGTTCATCGCATTTAAGCGCCATAAGTTGCCAAGTACAGCACGACCGACCATAGCGGCATCTGCCCCCACTTCTTCGATCATTGTCTTAGCGTCTTGGGGTGTTTTGATATCGCCATTACCCATAAATGGAATGGAAACATTTTGTGCTACCTCGTGTAAGATATCCCAATTGGCATGTCCCATATACATCTGAGATTTAGTACGACCATGCATTGCAATTGCTGATGCTCCACCTTCTTGAGCGGCCAAAGCATTCTCAACTGCCAAAATATGATCATCATCCCAACCAGTTCTCATCTTCACAGTTAACGGCTTAGAAATTGCTGAACTTACAGCTTTTACAGCCTCATAAAGATGATCTGGATCTCTTAACCAGCAAGAACCTGCACCTGTCTTTGTAACTTTCTTAACCGGACAACCCATGTTGATATCAATAATATCAGCACTGGTATTATCATCAACAAACTTAGCTGCCTGAACTAATGATTCAACAGTACCACCGAAAATTTGAATACTGACCGGATGTTCCTTAGGATCAACAAACATCATACCTAGTGTCTTCTCATTTCGATATTTAATACCTTGATCACTGATCATTTCACAAACAGTTAAACCTGCACCAAACTCTCTTGCAGTAACTCGAAAAGCCGAATTAGTTATTCCAGCCATTGGAGCGACAACAATTTGATTAGGAATTGTTACATTGCCTATTTTCCATTCCATACTTTTTACCTCAAATTATTAACTACAACTTGCAATAATAACAAATTTTCTATTCATATGGCAAACATGATTAACCTTTGGTTGCAATAATTTCTTTCAACTCATCTTCACTGAATTGATATTTGTTACCACAAAACTTGCAAACAGCTTCTGCACCATGATCTTCATCAATCATAGCTTGCAAATTATCTTTAGATAAAGTTGCTAATGATTTAGAAAAACGTTCTTTAGAACAGTCACATTGGAATTGAACTGGCATTTCTTCCAAAACCTTCATTTCAATTCCATTCATAATTTTATCTAACACTTCATTATTACTTAGACCCTCATTAAGAAGTGTTGATAAGTTAGGTACCACTTTCAAATTAGCTTCAATTTGAGAAATATCCTTATCAGTAGCTCCTGGCAATGTTTGAACTAGGAATCCACCGGCAGCTCCAACTTTTTCGTTTGGTTCAACAAAGACTGATACTCCGATTGCTGAAGGAATTTGCTCCGACTTAGCCATATAATAGGCAAAATCCATGCCGATTTCACCAGAAACTAGTGGAACTTCACCAGTAAAAGGTTTCTTCATATGTAAATCTTTAGTAATACTCAATGTACCATTTTTACCAACGGCAGCTTGAACATCAATATGACCATCTTCACGTGCTTTTAGACTAACATGTGGATTAGTAATATAGCCCTTAGTATTTCCCTTAGCATCGGCATCAACGACAATTGCACCAACTGGGCCATCGCCTTGAACTCTCGTTGTTAAAACTTCATCTTCTTTAAGAGTTGAAGTAGCCACTAAGATTGAGCCAATCATCGTTCTACCTAGTGCCGCACTGGAGTTTCTCCAAGTATCGTGCCTCTTTTGTGCTTCTTGAATTGTTTGAGTCGCATTAACTACATAAACTCTAAACTTTCCATTTTTAGAAACTGATTTAGTTAAAATATCAGCCATAGTTTCCTCCGTTCAAAAAAGCGACTCATACGAGTCGCTCTTTTTTATTGATTATCATTATTGTTATTATCTTTGTCGTTACTGTCAGTTGAATCTTTTGAATCAGCTGAATCATTATCAGACTTGTTCTCAGTAGATGATGTCGTAGTATCGTTAGAACTATTTGTATCATCTGACTTTGTTTGGTCTTTTTCTGAAGGATAGACAGTTTCGTCAACATTCTCATCTGACTTATCTGCATCATTCTTAGTTGGACCTTCAGTTTTTTGCTTTTCAGCATCTTTAGCTTCAACAGCCTTCTTAGCTTCTTCAAAAGTTGCAGCACTTTCACTTGGGAATTCTTGGTTAGCATCGTTAGCAGGCATCTTACCTGTGTTATACAAACTCAAGATTTCCTTTTCATCAAGTGTTTCATACTTCAATAGGGCTTCGGCAATAATCTTATGTTGTTCACGATGTGTTTCAAGAATTTCTCGAGCACGTTCGTGATCTTCATCAATAATACGTTTAACTTCTTGATCAATTGCTTTGGCAGTATCTTCTGAGTATGAAGGTAATTGACGGTAATTTCCACCACTAAATGGTTGACCATTCTTTTCAAGTTGAACGGTACCTAAGCGGTCTGTCATACCATATTCAGTAACCATTGTACGAGCAATTTGTGTAGCTTGTTCAAAGTCATTTGATGCACCTGATGAAGGTTGACCAACAATGATCTCTTCAGCAGTACGTCCACCAAGTAAACCAGTAATTTGTTCGTTCAATTCCTTCTTAGTTGCAAGGTTTTGATCATCCTTTGGAAGCATGATAGCGTAACCGCCAGCACGTCCACGAGGAACGATAGTAACCTTTCTAACAACACGAGAATCACTCAATACCAAACCAATCAAAGCATGTCCTGCTTCGTGGTAAGCCACTGTATGACGCTCTTGTTCAGGAACAACATGATTTCTCTTAGCTGGACCGGCAATAACACGATCTTCAGCTTCATCAAGATCACTAGGGTCGATCTTTTGCTTACCACGACGAGCAGCAACTAAGGCAGCTTCATTAAGTAAGTTTTCTAGATCAGCACCAGCGAAACCTGGTGTTTGTTGAGCAATTGCTTTCAAATCAACATCATCTGTAAATGGTTTGTTCTTAGCATGAACTTTAAGAATGGCTTCACGACCCTTAACATCAGGACGACCAACCAAAATCTTACGGTCAAAACGACCGGGACGTAATAGCGCTGGATCAAGGACATCGGAACGGTTAGTAGCAGCCATAACGATAACACCCTCGTTACCAGTAAATCCATCCATCTCAATCAATAATTGATTAAGTGTTTGTTCACGCTCATCGTTACCGCCACCGGTACCTGAACCACGTTGACGACCAACGGCATCAATTTCATCGATAAAGATAATTGATGGGGCATCTTTTTTAGCATTCTCGAACAAGTCACGAACACGTGAGGCACCGACACCAACGAACATTTCAACGAAATCTGAACCAGAAATTGAATAGAAAGGAACTTTAGCTTCACCAGCAACAGCCTTAGCTAGTAAAGTTTTACCAGTCCCGGGAGGACCCTCTAGTAGGACACCGGCCGGTATTCTGGCACCCAAAGAAACAAATTTCCTTGGATCTTTTAAGAATTCAACAACTTCAACAAGTTCTTGTTTTTCTTCTTCGGCACCAGCAACGTCAGAAAATCTAACTTTGTTTTTCTTTGGATCCTCTGGTTTAACCTTGGATTTACCAAAGTTCATGACACGGTTTGCGCCACCACCTTGGCCACCACGGCCCATCATTGCAAAGATTATAAAGAAGAATAATGCAAATGGAACAATAACCGTCAATATCAAGGAAATCCATTGACCGGATTGTGACTTAGGAGCAGCAGTAGTCTTAACTCCCTTTGCCATAGCGGCGTTATTGATTCTCTTTAACGTATCATTGTTAGGCAAAACAGTTGAACTAAATGAAGTTACTTCACTAGATCCTGTTGATTGAGTACGGCTGAACAACGACACGGAACGTGTTGTATTGGCCTTTTGAGCTTTCTTGTATTCACCAGTTACTTGATAAGCTCCTCCAATAGGCTCTAGTTTGAAACTCTTCACTTTGCCTTGCTTCAATTGTGTGATGAATTGGTCTTGGCTTAGTGTTTTAGATTGATCTGAGGATTGACCACCAGCAAACCAACTTGCTGCCAGAACCAAAACAACAAAGAGCAAGATGTAAAACAGGCTATTATTAATTAACCTATTTCGATTATTTTTCATACATTTCCTCCTAAATTACTTAGACGTTACATATTGTAACATTGGTGAACAGTAACACAATAATAATTGTAACTCTATCTTAATTATTTTGTACTATATACCTCTGGTTTTAATACACCAACATAAGGTAAATTACGATAATTCTCGTCGTAATCCATTCCGTAACCAACTACAAATTCGTCAGGAATCTCTACACCAACGTAATCAACCTTGACATGTTTGATTCTACGAGCAGGCTTATCTAAAAATGAAACTAACTTAATTGATTTAGCATGGCGTGATTCAAATAGCTCTACTAAACGGTCCAAAGTATATCCAGTATCAATGATATCTTCGACGATTACGACGTCACGATCACGTACCGGTGTATCCAAATCCTTAATGATACGAACATCACCTGTCGTTACAGTATTTTCACCACCATAACTAGAAACATCCATAAAATCATACTCCATCTTGAAATCTAAACTTTTTACAAGGTCCATCATGAACATAGCAGCACCACGTAAAATGCAGACGAACAAAGGATTCTTACCTTTATATTCATCTGTCAACTGTTTACCCAAACGTTGAATAGTTTCATCAATCTCCTTTTGGGAGACTAATACCTCTTTAATATCTGAATTCATGTCTTTACCTCAATTAAGTTTTATTTTGTAATGTATATTGCCTTTTTTTAAATAATCACTCATATTATAAATTTTTTCAACCCATACTATCTGATTATCAAATAATAAAATTAAATAATTATCACGTTCATATTCAGGTATTTTTTCATTTATAAATCTCTTACTCAACTTCTGATGTTGACCATTTGACAATAGCAATTTATCACCATTTCTTCGTGTTCGCAAAGTGATTTCATGTGGAGCTTTATCTACTGTTATCGTAAAATCCTGATCATCCTTCAAAAGAGTAAATGAATGTTGATTGAACGTTTGCGTTTGACCAACTTTAATAGGAGTAATTGCCATATCTTGATTTTGAATTCTCTGAATGGAAAATTTACCATAACTTTTGATAAATTGCCAAGAATCTGCCAAATCAATTGATGCATTAGCATGATCGGCCGTTATGACTTCAATGATTTGGTCAATCTGTCGATTACTAACAGAAATACCCAAATTACTTTTAGTAAAAAAACTGCCCCAGAAAAGTGTCTGTTGTTCTGAATTCAAGGACTCGACTGGTCTTATTGAACCAGTTATCTTTTCTGAAGTCTTAGTTAAATTCATGGCCTGTTCAATTTTGGAGAATTCTTTTTGAGCAAGATCCAATAATGCAATGATCTGTTGTTCAAAAAAATTAAAGTGCGTCAACAATTGACCGTTTTCCTTTTGTAACTCAGGGAAAATATTGTTCCGAAGTCGGTTGCGCATAGTTATATTATCAAAATTAGTTTCGTCCTGAACATGACGAATATCATGGATATCAGCAAAAACTGTGATATCGGACTTAGCGAATTTCAATAATGGCCGCACAATTTGACCATCTGCAAACGGACGTTGTTCCTTCAAACTAACGACCTCATACGCATTACCTGAACGAATCAGTTTCATCAAAATGTTCTCAGCTAAATCATTAGCATGATGAGCCGTTAACAGAGTATCAAAATCGTTATCTTTCATAATTTTCTTAAAAAAATCATACCTGAACAACCGTGCTGCTGCTTCCATCCCAATGTCATCTTGTGGTTTATTCAACCATTTTGTCGTAAAGAATTGATACCCGTGATCAACACAAAAATTTTGAACAAACTCTACTTCTTTGGCACTTTCCGGTCGCAGATCATGGTCGACATTTACGACCCCAAAAGATTGCTTAGGTAAGATTTCTCCAATAACATTCAATAGAACCATTGAATCAACGCCACCGGAAACAGCTACTAGCACTCTCTGGGAATGATACTTTTTCAAAACACTTTTGACAGTGTTGACTATTTTTTCATCTAACTCCATTTTGTCACCAAGCTCCCGAAATTAAAAAGGTTGAGACAATGTCCCAACCATAAACTTTATTAACTACGACGGCCACCGCGACCGCCACGTTTTCCTTCTGTGTTTTTCTTAATTGTACTTAAACGTTCTTCGCTTTCCTTCATAAAGCCTGACATCATATCATCAAAACTTTCAGGCTTATGTGGACGTGGTTTACGTTCATTACGCTCGTGAGAACGATGTGCCTGATACTTTGGCTTAGGCTTATCGGAAGCCTGCTTGATTGAAAGTGCAATTTTATGATCTTTTTCGTTAAGAACTAAAACCTTTACGGTATCTCCAACACTCAATACATCGTGAATATCTTTGACATAGCCATCAGCAACTTCACTGATATGTACCATTCCGCTTTGTCCTTCTCCAAGGTCAACGAATGCCCCAAAGTTTGTAATTCCAGTAACTTTACCTTCTGTTTTAGCTCCTACTTCAACTGTCATCTAATTAAAAATAATTCCTTTCCCTATTTTTGAATCGTAGTGGTCTTTACGTCACCAGGCAAATTATAAATTTGTTCGCCAGGTTTACTATACATATATTTTTCCCGAATATATTTTTCCAAATAATTCGTATCATGAAGTTGTGCAACTTCAAGTTTCAAATCACTTTGAACGGATTTTTGCTTGTTTAACTTCGTCTTACTAACTTCAATCTGTTCCATGGTATTGGCATAAGTTTTGTGTGCACTAAAAATCTGAACACCAAATACTACCAAAATAATTGCGAAAACAATACCTATCACTGCCATACGTCGACGATGAACCTTTTTGGCGTAATTATTAGGGCCTGGCTTTGGAGGCATTTGCGATTGTTTAGGCTTCAATACAGAAACATTGGAATTTAATTTATGTACTTCCATACCACTACTCCCCTAGAAATGATTACTTTGAGTATAACAAGTTTACGCAATTATTTGAATAAAAAAATCCTTAATTTTAATCTTATTCTAATTGTTTACTAAATTTCTTCGTACATATCTTCGGATTCGTTCTTCTTAGTAGTTTCCTTAATATTAAGAACTTTCACCTTCATTGTCTTTTCACCAAAATGTAATTCAATCACATCACCGATTGCTACATTACTAGACGATTTGGCTACATGACCATTGATGCTGGCACGACCATTATCGGTAAACTCTTTAGCTACAGTTCTTCTTTTGATAATTCTAGTAACTTTTAAATATTTGTCTAATCTCATTTTTAATCCTCTATTTTCATAAATCTCGTAATATATTTTCCCATGGGCAAAATTTCCCATTCTTCTTTAGTTAAAATTCGCCAACGCTTAGTTAATCTTAAATATACTAAAGCACCGACTGGTATCGCTATAACGTTTAACAAAATACTTATCGATCTAGTCATAACAAAGCCTGACGACAAAATAACAACCAACAGTTTAACAATGATAGCCATCGCTAAACCGGCTTTAATTAAATTCTTGATGAAGCCTTTATCAAGTGATAAAAAGCTCCGATTGAAACCATATATGATCATGATTCCAAACAAAATTACGCATTCGCTGAGTACTGTTGCTAAAGCTGCCCCAGCGATACCAAATCTTGGTACAAAAATAATATTCAATGCAACTTTGGCTATCAATGACATCCCAAACAATACCAATTTATGTAAGTTCTTCTCATCATCACCACTGGTAACCGCAATTAATAAATTAATAAAGGAAACGATGATAATTGAAAACATATAAATACTTAAAGTTCTCGAACCATTAGTATTAGTGAATAACATCGTATTGATCTGTGGCATTAACGCAATCAATCCAGCGGTCTCAGCTCCTGATAGCCATAGACAGACACGTACCATTTTAGAAATAGTCTTTTTATTCTGTTTTAGACGATTAGTTTCCTTTAATTGAGGCATTATCGTTGAAACAAAAGACAGTGATATCACAATTCCTAACTGTAACAACGGCTGACCACGATCAAAGACACCCTTTTGAATTTCAGCTTGGTCTAAAGAAATACCCGCATGCATCAATAAGCGAATCATTGAAAAGGAATCGATAAATTGATAAAAAATCGTGATTCCGGTAAACACAACAATCAAGACAATTTCCAAGGCTAAACCATGTTCCAATTCAATTGCGTCATCATCTTGTTTAGACGCTAAGAAATTATCCTTATTTTTCATAAAGGTAGCTATTAAAATGCCAACCGCTAATAAGCCACCTATAAAGGCACCAGCATTAGCCAGTGTTCCCATATGATACACATTAATAATATTGTGACCAAACAGTAAAGCACTGCCAATAATAATGACAATTCGCAAAAATTGTTCAGAAACTTGAGAAATAGCACTGGGTGTCATCAACAGGTCACTTTGAAAATAACCTCTTAAACTGGCCTCGAATGGAATCAACAAGAAAGTTAAAGCAACAGCTCGGACTTCTAAATAAAGTCGCGGATCACCCATTAAAAATGCTAAATACCGAGACGACGTCCACAACAAAGCAGTAATCACACAACTAGCAATCATTAACAGGACAAAAGTCCTCTTCAATAAATTATTCTTTGCTGCGTTATTTCTCTGCTGTGCAAAGGCCTTCGACAACACGACTGGTAACCCTGACAAAGCTAGTACCGAGAATATTCCATAAATTGGATAAACCTGTTGATAGATGAAGTATCCCCGATCACCTACAATATTTTGCAGTGGAATTCGATAGATTGCACTCAGAAGTTCTGAGAACAGTGAAGCAATCGTCAAAATCCAAGTCCCCTTTATCGCCCTCGACACTTCTTTTTGCATATTAGTTTTTTATTTTTTCTTTCTTTAAATTATCAAAGCCATCAGCCATTTTTTCTGCGAATACCTTCAATTGAGCGAACCATTCATCTTTTTTGACACTGTCAGCGTCTAAAATAATCATGAATTCACCATTCTTATTATTCACTTTGGCTTTCATAGTTGTGTTTGCCAAGAATTTAAATACCAAATCTCCGGTCAAATAGTCAGCAGCTTTACGTGAAAACTTAATCGTAATTTTCTTATTACGCATAACAACGCTATTTACCAATGACTCATCAAATGAATTCTTCAATAAACTGACATCAAGCAAGTTGGCAACTTCTTGTGGATAATCACCGAAACGATCCAACAATTCTGACTTAACTTCTTGATAGTTCTCTAGGGAATCAATCTGACGAATTCGTTTGTAAAGCTCAACTTTTTGTCGTTGATCACTAATGTAATCCTCTGGCAAATAAGCTTCCAAAGCTAAATTGATCTCAGAATTAGTCTTCTCAGCCTTAGTGTGACCACGTTTCTTTGCTACAGCATCATTTAACATTTGGGTATATAGATCAAATCCGACTGAATCAATGAAACCGTGTTGTTGTTTACCTAACAAGTTACCAGCACCACGAATTGATAAATCTCGCATCGCAATTTTGAAACCTGAACCTAATTCCGTGAAATTCTTAATAGCTTCCAAACGTTGTTCGCCAACTTCAGTCAAAACCTTATTAGGACGATACATCAAGTAAGCATAAGCTACACGATTAGATCTTCCGACACGGCCTCTGATTTGATAAAGCTGTGATAATCCGTAACGATCTGCGTTCTCAACCACTAAAGTATTGGTATTAGGCATATCAACACCTGTTTCAATAATTGTCGTCGTCACTAAAACATCATACTCTCCAGCTAGATAATCAGAGATCACGCCTTCCATTTGAGTTTCATTCATTCGGCCATGGGCTGTCGCAATCCTAGCATCTGGTACTAAAGCCTGTAATTGATCTGCCACCTGATCCATATCTTCAACTCGATTATGTAAGTAAAATACTTGTCCACCACGAGCCATTTCACGCTTAATTGCACCAGCTATGACTTGATAGTTTTGTTCCATTACATAGGTTTGAACTGGATAACGATTACTTGGAGCTGTTTCAATCAAAGAAAGATCACGCACACCCAACATCGACATGTTCAAAGTTCTCGGAATCGGTGTAGCCGTTAGAGTTAAAACATCGACATTACTCTTTAACTGCTTAATCTTTTCCTTGTGTTTTACACCAAAACGCTGTTCCTCATCAATAATCAGTAATCCGATATCGTGGAATTTAACATCCTTCGAAAGTAGACGATGGGTTCCCACAACAATATCAAGCGAACCGGATTCTAATTTCTCAATGGTATCTTTACTCTGCTTACGAGTTTGGAAACGTGACAATATTCCAATTTCAACTGGAAAACCATCAAAACGTTCCTTCATTGTTTCGTAATGTTGCTGAGCTAGTAGTGTCGTTGGCACTAAAAAGACTACTTGTTTGCCAGCTTCTACAGCTTTGAAAGCAGCTCTTAAGGCCACCTCGGTCTTACCAAACCCAACATCACCAACTAAAAGTCGATCCATGGGATGTGGTTTTTCCATATCACGCTTGATTTCGTCAACTGACCTTAATTGATCCGGTGTCTCCGGATATGGAAAGGCGTTGTCGAAGTCTGTTTGCATGGAGTCATCTTTAGGGAAAGCAAAGCCCTTTTCAGCCTCACGTTTAGCGTAAAGATCAATCAGGTCATCGGCGATATCCTCAATATTAGATTGAACCCGACGCTTAGTCTTTTGCCACTCGTTACCACCCAATTTGTTGATCTTAGGCGATTTACCTTCGGCTGATACATACTTCTGCACCATGTCCAACTGCGTAACAGGAATGAACAGGCGGCCATCGTCACGATATTCAATTGTAATGTAATCTTGATGCTTACCATCGACTTCCATTGTCTGCATACCGATAAATTTACCGATACCATGGTTAACGTGAACGACGTAATCGCCTGGTTTGAGTTCGTTATAACTCTTCAATCTTTCAGCATTAGCCAAGGTTTGATGACGACGTTTCTTTGGCTGTTTGTTGAAAAGTTCTTTTTCAGTAATAACGGCCAATTTTTGCTCAGGCATTTCAAAACCAGAACTCAAAGTAGCATTCATAATTTGGGTCTGATCTGCAATAACTTTATCCGCAGTCGTTAAGGTAGCTTTTATACCGAAATCAACCAGTGTGTTGTTGATAGCCGCAATTCTTTTTTCATTACTGATCGTTAATAAAACGGTGTACTTTTGCTTTTGCCAACGTTCAACTTCTGACTTCAATAGTGGCATCTGGCTGAAGAATTGTTGCATTGTTCTGACTGGTACATTCTGCAACTGATCCAAGCGGATATGTCCCATCCCTTGTTGGAAAGCTGACAAATATATTTGGGCTAATTTATTTTCTTTGATCAAATCAGCAAAATTTTGACGAATCTTTTGTTCTGGTAGAGCTTTACCAAATTCCAATTGACTAGCCAACCACGATTGGTTTTCAGCCTGACTGTCATTTGATTGCTCAATTAAGCGATTGTATTCATCAAATATGATGATATCGTCAGTATCCAAGTAATCTAACAAACTATTTGGCTTTTCAAAAAGATAATCAGCAATTCGTCCGATATTTTCTGGACGGATTCCTTCTGACAACTCTTCAACTGTCTGACCAAAATTAACTTGAAGATTCTCTTTGATATCTTTGTCATCAGATGACTTCAATTGACGATCATAACTTTTTTGTAGCTTAGCCAAACCTTTTTCAACTTGTTCATCAGTTACAATACGATCTTGAGCTGGCAGGATCTCAAGTGTCTTTAATTCTTCAATACTACGTTGTGTTTCCGTATCGAAGTATTTAATCTTTTCCACTTGATTACCGAAAAAGTCGATTCGCACAGGATTATCAACATTAAGTGGATAAATATCGACGATATCACCACGAATGGCGAAGTCACCAGGTTTGGCGACCAACTTATCTTTTATATAACCCATTTGAACGAATTGTTGGTTTAAGTCCTCTAAATCATATTCTTCATTTACTTCAATCTTTAATTGGGCAGACTTAAATAGCTCTTTAGTCGATAACTCATACTCTAAACCAGCTACTGAGGTAACTACTATACCTGGTTTATCGTCAGCTAAAAAGCTTAAAGTGTCTAATCGTTGGCTTAATTCATCTGGGGAACTGGTGGCCAACTCCGTTGAGATAGATTCTTCAACTGGGAAAATATGAACTGCTTCACTATCTAATAAATTTAAATCATCGTATAGCTTATTTGCATGAAAATTAGTATTCTCAACAATCAAAATCTTCTTATTTAATTGTTTTAAAGTATCCAATGCAAAAAGGGAAATTGTTGATCCCGTTAGGCCTGTTAATAAATTCTTTGTTTCAGGCTTAACTTGACTAATAAATTCCCCTAAATCTAACTTGTTCGTAATGAAATTTATTAAATTCAATTTTTGCCCCCTTTTAATTTTCTAATTGTATTTATTCATTAATTGATCAATACTACTGCCGGCAACCCAATCTTTAACCATATCAACTGCTTGGTCAATTCCAGATAAAGCCACTGGCTCTTGATCTTTACTAAATGGCGTCAACACCCAATTAACCACAGTTTGACGGTCAGGATGTTGTATACCAATCTTAATTCGTTTGAAATCTTTTGTACCCACAGCAGAGATTATACTCTTAATACCATTGTGACCACCAGCAGAACCCTTTGTCCGTAATCTTACTTTTCCGATTGGCATATCTAAGTCATCTTGAATTACCATTAATTCTTCAGGCTTAATTTGATAATATCCCATCAAAAAGTTTACGGCGCGACCAGATTCATTCATAAATGTAAGTGGCTTAACTAAAAAAACTGTTTCACCATCAACTTTGAATTTGCAGTACTCTGCTTCAAAATCCTTTTTCATTTGTGTTTGACCGTATTCGTCCATCAATCTATCAATGGTCATAAAGCCCATATTGTGCTTTGTTCGATCATATTTTTTTCCTGGATTTCCTAAGCCAACAATTAGTTTCATATTAATATACCTCATTTCGAACTTACATTATATCATGTCAAAAATACTATTTTTTCACTTTTTTCACAATCGGCTTGTTTATTTACCTTAATTATTTGTATAATGAGTCAGGAACATATTATTTTCGAAGGGATGATATTTTATAATGACAACTCCAACAAACGAAAAGAACCACCAAAAAGTACTTCTAGTTGGTGACGGTGCTGTAGGTTCAACATTTGCCTACGCTATGACACTTCAAGGTATTGCTCAAGAACTAGTTATCTGCGATATCGCTAAAGACAAGATTAAGGGTGACGCAATGGACCTTGCTGATGCAATTCCATTCTCATTCCCTAAGAACATTCACGCTGGTGAATATTCAGATGCTAAGGATGCTGATATCGTTGTTATCACAGCCGGCGCTCCACAAAAACCAGGTGAAACAAGACTTGACCTTGTTAACAAGAACTTGAACATCTTGAAGACAATCGTTGATCCTATTGTTGAATCAGGATTCAATGGTATCTTCGTAGTTGCTGCTAACCCAGTTGATATCTTGACATACGCTACTTGGAAACTTTCAGGCTTCCCTAAGGAACGTGTAATTGGTTCAGGTACATCACTAGATACTGCTAGATTACAAAAATTCGTTGGTGAAGAATTAGATCTTGACCCTCGTTCAGTTCATGGTTACATCATGGGTGAACACGGTGATTCAGAATTCGCTGCATGGTCACATCTAACAATCGGTGGCGTTACAATGGCCGAATGGATGGAACAACACCCAGAAATCACTAAAGATACTCTTGACAAGATTTACAAGAAGGTTGTTAACGCAGCTTACGACATTATCAATACTAAGGGTGCTACATTCTACGGTATCGGTACTGCTCTTGCAAGAATCTGCAAGGCTTTGCTAAGCGACGAAAACACTGTTCTTCCATTATCAAACATGATGACTGGTCAATATGGCGTTTCAGACATCTATATCGGTTCACCTGCTATCGTTAACCGTAAGGGTCTAAAACAAATCATTGAAGTTCCATTGAATGATGAAGAATCAGCACAAATGAAGAAATCAGCTGCAGAACTTGAAAAAATTCTTAAAGATGGTTTCGAAGCTACAGGTATCAAGGGTCGTCAATAATCCTTAATTCGTGTATTAAAAAGACTGAAACAAATGAAAAATTTGTTTCAGCTTTTTTTTTATTCTGAAGTACTGTATTATTAATTCAATTATAGATAGATTGGATGTGAATATATATGTTAGTTAAGTCACTTGTACTAAAAAAGGACAAGCTTACGACAGTTAAAGAAACTGTTACACTTGAGGAAGCATTAAAAGTCCTAGAAGACTCTGGTTTCCGTTGTGTGCCAATTTTGGACGAAAGTGGACAAATATTTAGAGGGAATATTTACAAGATGCACATCTACCGTCACAAGTCACGTGGTGGCGATATGAGCTTACCTGTAACTACACTGATGAAAAATGCTACTAAAACAATTAGTGTAGACTCACCTTTCTTCAAAGTATTCTTCAATATTAAGGATTTACCTTATATTGCTGTTTTGGATGAAAATAATTTATTCTACGGCATTCTAACTCACTCAAGACTTCTCAGCATGTTATCAGATGCTTGGAACCTTGATATTAGTAGTTATGTTTTGACCGTTAGTTCTTCTGGCGACCGTGGCGATCTAGAAAAGATGTCAAAAATCTTTGCCAAGTATGTTTCTGTTGCCGCTTGTATGACCTTAGATGCTAAATCAAATGAAGTTGTACGAAGAACTCTCTTCACTTTACCAACTGGTACCGATATCGATACTTTAAAGGAAATCATCAAGCGTCTAGAAAAGAAGAGCTTTGTAGTTTCAGAAATTGATGATTTGAAGTCTGGTAAAATTCTAGATAAGAACACCCTATAGTTCTTATTTAAAAAAATCTTTCTAAAACAAAACCCAAAAAGTCTGTTCTGGTTGAACTACGTCAACTAGAGCAGACTTTTTTTATAGTAATTTTTTAATTTTAAAAGCAGGTTCCTCGTGATGACGATTTAATTCTTCGTCGATTGGATGGCTTTTGAAATATTGTAATTGATATTGTTCCATCAAATCACGTTGAAAGCTGTCAACATATG
The DNA here is from genome assembly GCF_036913655.1 of Companilactobacillus sp. HBUAS56275. Taxonomy (NCBI): domain Bacteria; kingdom Bacillati; phylum Bacillota; class Bacilli; order Lactobacillales; family Lactobacillaceae; genus Companilactobacillus; species Companilactobacillus sp. HBUAS56275. The sequence continues at coordinate 532,150 of NZ_JAYKKK010000002.1, read as the reverse complement.
GTTTATTTCGATCAACGAGTATCTGATATCTTTTATACTCGCCGTTTCGCATAAATTTATACCATTCTTCATCAATCATGGTTGACACTTCTTTTCTTTTTCTGAAATTTCAACCAGAGGATACTACGATTTCAATTCATGTAGCAATTATTTGCTCTTAATATTTATAAACTCGAGGTAATCTTTCACTCAAGCAGCAAAGAATTTCGTAACTGATCGTGCCAGCATATTTAGCCACATCGGTAGCTGTGATCTCCTCATCGCCATCTTTACCAATTAGTGTAACTTTTGTACCGACTGGTAATTCTTTTGGCAAACGTACCATGAATTGATCCATACAGATGCGACCAACACTTTGACAACGTTGTCCATCGATCAAGATGTCGCACCCTTGCATTCTTCGTAACCAACCATCAGCATAGCCTAGAGGAATCGTACCGATCCATTCATCCTCTTTACTAGTATATGTAGCACCATAACCGATACTTTGACCAGCTTTGACTTTCTTAACGAATGTTAATTCTGAATAGAGACTTAAGGCTGGTTCCAATTTATATGGCAACTTAGTAATATCGGTTCCTGAAGGATTCAGTCCATACAAGGCTATACCATATCTAACCATATTAACGGCCAAGTCTTTATGCCACAAAGCAGTCGCCGAATTAGCACAGTGAACATAAGTAAATTTAGTTGGAAGATCACTGGACATCTCTTTGAATTTTGCAACTTGTTTATCGAAGTAACTTTCATCAGGACTATCAGCAGTAGCGAAATGTGTAAATAGTCCCTCGGGAATAAAGGCATCCTTGTGATCATTTAGAAAATTACATGCTTCAATTAAACTTTCTTTGTCTTGGAATCCAATACGACCCATTCCACTATCAATAGCCAGATGAACTTTCAAATTAGCAACTCTTAACTGAACTGCTACCTTCAACCAGTCTAAACTACCGACTGTGAGGGAAATATCGGCGTTAGCGGCCACTTTAGCATATTCTACGGGAATTATACCTAGAACTAAAATAGGAGCTGTAACGCCACTATTTCGTATTTCTAGACCTTCATCCAAACTAGCAACGCAAAGTCCGGCTGCTCCAAACTTGATTTCTGCTTGAGCTACCTTAACCAATCCGTGACCGTAAGCGTTAGCCTTCACAACTGCAAAGACTTTTGTACCTTCTGGAACGGCATTTAATTCATTTTGTAAATTTCTTTTTAACTTTGACAAGTCCACTTCTGCATAAGCTGGACGATGAATTGATGGTAACATCTAATTAGCCTCCTCTAGAATAACCTCAGTTATTACTAGTTCATCTGTATCAGAGATTGATACGTGAATATTACCCTTGAAAATTTCAGTCTTGATATAAGGTTGACCTGATTCATGATTCAAGACACTCAAGTCATGAAAGCCAATACCACGAAGTCCAGTACCCATAGCTTTTGTGAAAGCCTCTTTAACTGAGAAACGCCCAGTTAAGTACGTCATCTTGGCTTTTTCAGTATTCAGGTTATTGAAAACTTCTGTTTCGTCTTCATTCAAAATTTTCTCTAAAAATCGAGGGTGACGACCATAAATCGCACGTACACGGTCGATTTCTGCAATATCTATACCTAATCCTTTGATCATAATTTCTCTCGCAATCTATTTTTTTAATTAATAAATTGAAAAGCTTCCAATTGAAGTAAAGCACAATTTTCAATTTTTTGCAGTTCGATTCAACAACTAAATTAAAATTTGTTTGATTTAAGCTTAAATCATAGCATTTTCAGGTAACTTTTCAAGTTTATTAAGTGGTTTTTACTGAAATTCGAGTGTGATTAATATCAACTGATGTAATTAAGTATGCCCGTCGGTAGTAGAAAATCTGTGGGCCGCTGGAACGTGGTGGACACGGCTTGAAGCTAATAATTTTTCACTCCGTGAAAAATCATGGATCTCCAAGTCCGGTCTTCTACTAACCTTGCTGACGCAAGCTAAGTAGAATTTCACCACTGAGGGTCCACAGATTTTCTACTACCGACTATATTTCTGGTTCTATTATTGTCGAAAAAAACTGCCATATCTGGAAATTTTGCATTTATAATTCCGTACGATCAAATAATATCTAGCTTTAAACGAGGATAATATTCCGATACACATATTTACTCAATCTCTCATAACAATAGAATACTGTTCTACCATCCAACATTTTAAAATGTACAAAATTCAGAACACCAGACTAGTCCGGAACAACAAGAAAATTGGCTCAGCCATGAAATTTACCTTAGCGATTTATCGCTTAGGTAAAGGCCGAGCTTGAAGATCCATAATTTCGCACAAAGTGCAAAATTATTAGCTTCCAGTCGGCCCATGGCGTTCCAGCCAAATTTTCTTGTTGTGGAGGACGGCATTTTTACACTATAGCCGAATTCGAGTAAAAGCCTCTTTTCCAGCTCTATTTTACTGTATAAAAAAAGGCAAAGTAAAATTATTTACTTCGCCTCTATCATTATAATTATATTTTCAACAATCATAATTCATATTCAAAAATTATAGATTTGTTCTAATCTTGAATGACTTCTTGCTGCGACCATTACGTTTGTTGTCATGTTCGCGGCGTTTGCCACCTTTTTCATCACGGTGTCCATCACGACGATCACTGTTGCGACGTCTGTTTCCACCACGATGTTCGCCACCGTTACCACGGTGTCCATTGAACTTACCACGACGACCATGGCCTGAACGGCTATGACTTACCTTACGTGAAGGAAGTGGTCTTTCAGGAGCAATCTTAACAGGAACACTTTCAGCATCCTTGATTGATTCGCTCAAGAAGATACGAGCAATATCCTCAGGAGAATAAGTTGCTAACAATTCTTGAACAGCTGAATCGAAACGATCCAAGTGTTTGTCATGTTCCAAAGTATCCTTGATATCTTCTTTAACTGATTCCAATTGTCCTTTAAGAACTTCTTTATCAGTAGGTTGAGCAAGTGGTTCCATACGTTTCTTAGTTAAGTTTTCGATTGTACGTAGGTAACCCATTTCATTTGGTGTAACGAATGTTACAGAAACACCAGAATGTCCGGCACGACCTGTACGGCCAATACGGTGAACATAACTATCAGGATCTTGAGGAATATCATAGTTATAAACATGTGATACACCTGAAATATCCAATCCACGAGCAGCAACATCAGTTGCAACTAGGAAGTCTAGCTTACCGGCTTTGAACTTGCGTAATACGCTAGTTCTCTTGTCTTGTGACAAGTCACCGTGAATACCTTCAGCATTATAGCCACGAGCTTGTAAACCACGTGTAAGTTCGTCAACACGACGCTTTGTACGACCAAAGATCAAAGCTAGCTCTGGTGCTTGAACATCGAATAAACGAGTCATCAAGTCAAACTTTTCAAATTCCTTAGCTTTAACAAAGTATTGATCGATCTTATCAGCAGTCAATTCTTTTGACTTGATTTTAACGATCTTAGGTTCTGTCATAAACTTATCAGCAATTTTCATGATAGGTTTTGGCATTGTAGCTGAGAATAATAATGTTTGATGTTTGTTTGGTACGTTTGAAAGGATACTTTCAATATCCTCAACGAATCCCATATCTAACATTTCATCAGCTTCGTCAAGAACAACGGTATTAACGTTGCCAAGTTTTAAGGTGTGACGGTTGATGTGGTCAAGCATTCTTCCGGGAGTACCAACCACGATCTGAGGGTGATTCTTCAAGGCACGGATCTGTCTTCTAATATCTGATCCACCATAAACACTTTGAACCTTAACCTTCTTGTCACTACCTAAGCGGTAAAGTTCTTCTTGTGTTTGAATAGCTAATTCTCTAGTTGGAGAGATAATCAATGCTTGAATGTTGCTTGATTGAGTATCAACGGCATTTAAAATTGGTAAACCAAAGGCTGCCGTCTTTCCTGTACCAGTTTGAGCTTGACCAATTACGTCGGCTCCACTCATAACTAGCGGAATAGTTTGAGCTTGGATTGGTGTCGTTTCTTCAAAACCGGCTTCATTGATAGCGCTCAATAATCTGGGATCTAAATCTAATTCTTTAAATTTCACAAATGTCCTCCATTTTTTAAAACACGATAAAATAACAATCTATCTACTCTACCATGTTTTATGAACAATCTCAATTGACAAGACTAAATTAGTTCATGTAAAACGTTTTCTAAATGAATTCCATGGCTACCCTTTAATAAAATCGTGTCATTGGGCTGTAATTCTTCTTTTAATTTTATAGTTAATTCATCTAACTGATTCTTTTCAAACCAGAAAAGATCGTTTGTATCATATTTAGCGTTCAACTTATCGCGTAAATACTTCATATAATCACCGACAAGATAAACTTTAGCAAAATCTTCTTTATTAATAGAATCGGCTAAGGATTCGTGGAGTCTTTCTGATGCATCCCCTAATTCCAGCATGTCGCCTAGAACGATCAATTTACGACCTGTAGTCTTGATGTCCTTTAAACTGTTAAGAACTTCAATAGCGGCAGTGGGATTAGAATTATAAACATCACTTAAAATATCGGCTCCGTTTTTAGCCTTCATCCATTCAGTACGGTTAGCTGTAACAAATAATTCTTTTAGTGCTTGTTGCATTGCTTCTGGTTTAATATGCGAAATACGACCTACTTGCATTGCAGCTAAGGCATTATTAACGTTGTATTCACCCATCATAGGAATTTCAAATTCAAGTTCTGGCCACAAGTTAGTCTTAAAACTAGTTGTAGTTTTACCAGGCTTAATTTCAGTTGCATACAAATCATTGCTGTCGTGATTACCAAAAGTAGCTTGTCGTTGTTCTACTTTCTCAGCACGTTCTAGCAACAAAGGTTCATCCCCATTAAAAACAAAGGTTCCATCCTCATTTAGGTGATCGACGATCTCCATTTTTGCATCAGCAATCTTATCTCTAGTACCAAAAAACTCGATGTGCGCTTCACCAATCATTGTGATCACGGAAATATCGGGGTTAGCAATATCGCTCAAATGGTCGATTTGACCAGGACGATCCATTCCCATTTCAACAACTAAAACTTCTGTATTAGTTGGCATATTCAAAATTGTGTATGGCACACCGATCTCATTATTAAAGTTTTGTGGAGTTTTGGCAACATTATTGCTTGTACTCAAAATTTTAGCAATCATATCTTTAGTTGTAGTCTTCCCATTACTACCTGTTACGGCAACAACTTTAGGGTTAACTTTCTTCAAATAATACTTAGCTAAATTCTCAAATGCTTCTGAAACATTTTTTACAATAACATATGGCACTTGGTCGTTAGGAATTTCGTGGTCACTTTGCCAAATAGTAGCGCTGATTCCATTCTTAATTGCACTATTAATAAACTCATGCCCATCACGTTCCCCCTGCAATGGAAAGAATAAGTCACCGGCTTTAGCTTTACGACTATCGAAACAAACGCCTGTTATTTCAACGTCTTCAACCTTGTCGCTTTCAATTTTTAATGCAGAGTAAACTTCCCTTAACTTCATCTTCATAGAAAAACTTCCTTAATTTGAAAAAATAATTTTATAAGATATAAACAAAAAAAGAGTATACTAAGATACTTAGAAAGGATTTGATGTATATGACATCTAATACAAGTGATACTCCTGAACCGAATAATTATTGGAAAAAGAATCTAATAGTTTTATGGTTTAGTACTTTTGTATCAGGTATTGGCTTTAGTATGATTACACCTTTTATGCCATTATACATTAACCAGTTAGGTAATTTCACAAAAAGTCAGCTTGTGATCTGGAATGGTATTGCCTTTTCATCGACCTTCTTGGTCATGGCGATCATTTCTCCTATTTGGGGTAAGATTGCCGATCGACGCGGTCGGAAGTTAATGCTGATCCGAGCTTCACTAGGTATGGCAATCGTTATTTTCCTACAGGCCTTCGTAACTGCCCCATGGCAATTAGTTGTTCTAAGACTCCTTCAAGGTGTCTTTTCAGGATTCGTTAGTAACTCCAACACCTTAATTGCTTCAACAGCTCCTAGATCTGAAAGTGGAAAAGCCTTAGGTACTTTAAATACCGGTGTTATTTCCGGTACTTTGTTAGGACCACTGGTCGGCGGTGTAATTGCACAATATTTCGGTTATCGAATTCCATTTATGATAACCGGTTCTCTACTTTTCATTGCTTTCATCTTGGTTACTATCTTCATCAAAGAAGACTTCAAACCAATTCCTAAAGGAGAAGAGGAATCAACTAAGGAAATTTTCCACAAGTTGAAAAATCCTAATCTCATTTTAGCAATGTTTGTCACAACCATGATCATTCAGACCTCTAACAATTCGATCAACCCAATCATTAGTTTGTACATTAAGCAATTAATGCACAATTCTAGTCAGGTCACATTGGTTGCTGGGGTCGTTGCGGCGATGCCTGGTATTGCTAATATTATTGCGGCACCAAGATTTGGTGCTTTAGGTGACAAAATTGGAACGGGGAAAATTTTAGTTGGTGGATTAATTTTTGCCATCTTAGTTTATATTCCTCAAGCCTTCGTCACTAACGTTTGGCAGTTGGCTGCTTTAAGATTCCTAGTTGGTGTCTCTGATGCCTGCTTGGTTCCTCAAGTTCAGACAATTCTGGCCAAATATACTGATCCAAAATACACTGGTAGAATCTTCGGTTATAATCAGTCATTCCAATCAGTTGGTAATGTCTGTGGACCACTTCTCGGTTCTTATATTACCAGTGCCTTAAGTTATTCCGCTGTCTTCATCAGTACCAGTGGTTTAGCTTTGATCAACTTCATTTGGGTCTACACACATTTGAAATCAAAGAAAAGTAAAGTCAAAATATAAAGCTTTTCAAAAAAAATAAGCCATCCATTCGGATGACTTTTTTTTACTTGTTTGACAAGCCATATTTCTTGTTGAAACGGTCGATACGTCCATCTGCTTGAGCAAACTTTTGTTTACCAGTGTAGAAAGGATGTGAATCTGATGAGATTTCAACACGAATTAATGGATATTCGTTACCTTCGTAATCAGTTGTTTCTTTTGATTGAACAGTTGAACCAGCTAAGAACTTCTTACCTGTTGATGAGTCCATAAAGACAACTTGATGGTAATCTGGGTGAATTCCTTGTTTCATTCTATGTCGCTCCTTTGCCATAAATCTTTTACAGAAATATAGATTAAATTACTAACAGTGTCTAATAATATCATGAGTTAGACAATTATTCAATACAATTCTAGTAATGTAAATTGACTTTTCCACTAGATACCGCATCAATTAGATCTTGATCATGATCAATCAACAACATCGTTGGGTGTTGTTTTTTTATTGCATCGATAATTTGTTGACGAGTAATTACGTCTAAATAATTCAAAGGCTCGTCCCAGAAATAAAAATTAGCTTCTTCTGACAAACTAACTGCCAATGCGACTTTTCGACGTTGTCCCTGACTCATTTGTTCAATCAGTTGTTCAAAGAGATAGCGTTCAAAGCCTAACTTACGTAAATTGGAAAAAATCAATTCAGGTTCGATTTGTTTTTGTTCCGCTAACTGTCTAATAGTGCCTTGTAATTCATTATCTTGACGCAGATAAGAAATTTTTAACCCTTTAGCCAATTGGATATCTCCACTCTGTTCAAAAAAATGAGACAATCCTAAAATACTTTTGACGATTGAACTTTTTCCAATTCCATTGGGTCCCATAAGTGAAACGACTTGATTCACTTCTATTTTAAAATTAACTTTAGGAATTATTATTTCACCTTTTTTTAAAGATAAATCAACTACTTGCAGAAAAACCTTAGGATACTTTAATTCTTGATAATTAAATTTTAATGGATCTTCAATTTCAATATTCTTCAATAAAGACTGCTTCTCACTTACCGATTTATCAATTCGTTTCATAACGTGTTGGGCCTTCTTCATCATCTTTCTAGCAGTACTATCAGGATTAACTTCCGATTCCAATGCCCAATTTTTTCGTTCATTAGCCGTGACTTTTAAACGATTAATATCTTTTTGCAACTGATTCTTTTGAGATAATTCTCGTTCATCTTGATAATTCTTTTACTGTTGCCAAGTATCAAAGTTTCCTTTATAAACCGAAATTTCATTTCGATCAATTGATATTACGTGATTAATCACCGGATTTAAAAAATTTTTATCATGACTTATAACTATAAATCCCTTTTTACCTTTTAAGTATTTAGCTACTGTTTTTCGACCTTCAATATCTAAATGATTCGTCGGTTCATCAAGCAATTGAAAACCTGATTCATCAAGAAATAGAATAGCCAGCAACACTTTAGTTTGTTCACCAGGACTTAAATTAGAAAATTTTCGTTGCAAAACATCCGCATCAACTTGCAACTTTTCTAATTCAATCTCAATTCTCCAAAGGTCGTAATCTTCTAATTGCGCTAAATTCTTAACAACTTCAACAGTTAACACATTTTTATCAACAACCGTCTGTGGATAATAATAAAAGTTCAGATTAGAAATTATTTCCCCTGAAAAATTTAATTGCCCCATTATCATCTTTAATAAAGTCGTCTTACCTCGACCATTACGCCCTATCAGGCCCAATTTCCACGACTCATCTATTTTCAAATTGATTTTGCTGAAAAGATCTGTTGCCATTTGATCATATCTAAAACTAACATCTTTTATTTGTATTGTTCCCATAAGAAAAATACCCCCGATGTAGTCAAAGGCTTACTTGGACTACATAAATTTATATGATGAATTAAAGAATTTTTTTCTCAACTTTAAAACTCCCTTTCGTTCCCACATGATTATTTATGTAGTTCAATTCTTTTACTAGAAACTGAATCAATTAGATCTTGATCATGATCAATTAACAACATCGTTGGGTGTTGTTCTTTTATTGCTTCGATAATTTGTTGACGAGTAATTACGTCTAAATAGTTCAACGGTTCGTCCCAGAAATAAAGATTGGCTTCTTCTGACAAACTCACTGCCAGTGCGACTTTTCGACGTTGACCTTGGCTCATCTGCTCGATTGGTTGTTCAAAGAGATAGCGTTCAAAACCTAATTTGCGTAAGTTGGAAAAAATCAATTCTGATTCAATTTGTTTTTGTTCCGCCAATTCTCTGATAGTTCCTTGTAATTCGTTGTCTTGACGCAGATAAGAAATTTTCAAATTATTGGCAACATGAATTTGCCCGGTCTGTTCAAAAGGCTGTGACAAACCTAGAATTTGTTTAAAGATCGTTGTCTTACCAATTCCATTAGGTCCAATCACTGACACTACTTGATCTCGTTTCACTTTGAAATCAACTGTTGGTGTCACAATATTCTCATGCTGCAAAGTTAAATTCTCCACCTGTACAAATACGTCAGGATGCGATAATTCTTCGTAATTTAGTTCGATAGGGGCTTCTATTTCAATATTTTTTAATAAGGTTTTCTTCTCATCAATAGCCGAATTAACTCGACGTTCAGCTGTTTTAGCCTTTTTCATCATCTTAGCTGCCTTGGTACCAATGAAGCCCTTATCCAAATGCACTTTTTCAGTATAATGTTTCTTATTCTTCTGTGATTCAGTTTGTCTGGACCAATTCTCACGTTTAACCGCTGTTTCATGAAGACGACTAATATCTTTCTTTAATTGTTCTTTCTCAGCTAGTTCTGATTGATCTTGACGTTCCTTTTGCTCTTGCCAAGTATCAAAATTCCCTTTATAAACCACCACATCGTTACGGTCGATTGAAATAACATGATCGATCACTGGATTCAAGAAACTCTTATCATGACTGATCACAATAAAACCTTTCTTACTCTTGAGGTAATCTGAAACGATCTTTCTACCCTCAATATCCAGATGATTGGTTGGTTCATCAATTAATTGAAATCCTGACTCGTCAATGAACAGAATTGCCAATAATACTTTAGTTCGTTCACCTGGACTCAAGGTTGAAAACTCTTGTTGCAAAACGTCCACGTCAACTTGTAACTTTTCTAATTCGATCTCAATTTTCCAGAGATCGTAATCCTCTAAATGTGCTAAATTCTTAACTACTTCAACAGTTGGCACATTTTTATCAACAACTGTCTGTGGATAATAATAAAAATTCAAATTGGAGACGATCTGGCCTTGATACTGCAATTGACCTAACAACATTTTCATCAAAGTTGTTTTGCCACGACCGTTACGTCCAATCAATCCTAATTTCCAACTCTCATCAATCTTTAAATTCAAAGCATTGAATAAGTTATCCACCATTTGATCATATCTAAAACTTACATTTTCTATTTGAATTGTTCCCATAAAACAACACCCCACTTAAGGTGTGGGTCAGATCGACTTGGTTTGTTCATTCTTTTCGACAAAAAAAGAGAACGCTAAACAGCGTTCCCTAATTATTTTGGGAAGCACTGTTGAGAATTTAAGCCGAGCCAAACTACACACCATATATTTCTATATTTGTATAATTTTGAACTCTAGCTTAGTTTCTCAACGGCGCACTTCCTCTCTTGTATTAAACTATCACTTAATCTACCAATTTAAATCCTTAATGTCAAGACTCAACTAAATCATCTTCACCGATCAATTTAACATCAGCATTCAAACAATGTAGCTTCCAAACGACTTGATCATAGCCACGTAGAATATTTTCAGCATGACTAATAACGGTTTGACCATCAGCTAATAAACCAGCAATCATCAAGCAAGCACCAGCTCTGATTTCATCTGCACTCACATTTGCACCCTTTAATTGGGCTCCGCCATGAACAAAAATCAAATCATTTTCACTAGTGATATCGGCACCCATCTTCGTCAATTGAGAAATATGTTTTACTCGTTTGGGATAAATGGTATCAATAATCATTGCTTCACCACTGGCTTTCATTAGCAATGGTGTAATTGGTTGTTGTAAATCTGTGGCAAAACCAGGATATGGCATCGTCTTGATATTAACAGCTTTCAAGTTGGGAGATGGTTTCACATAAATACTATCTTCACCAACCTCAAGATTAACGCCCATCTCGTCTAGTTTAGCTAAAAAAGCATCCAAATGTTCACTGATGATATTTTTCACCAAAATATCGCCACCATTAGCTGCAGCTAAACTAAGATAAGTTCCTGCTTCAATACGATCTGGAATAATCGTATGAGCATTGTTTGAACGTAATGTATCAACACCTTCAATACGAATGGTTTCCGTCCCAACACCACGGATGGTAGCACCCATATTGTTCAAAAATGTTGCTAAATCGATGATTTCAGGTTCCTTAGCAGCATTTTCAATTATAGTTGTCCCTTTAGCTTTGACGGCCGCTAAGATAACATTAATTGTTGCTCCAACTGAAACCATATCTAAAAAGATCTTTGCTCCCTTTAGGCCTTCTTCAGGAGCTGTAATAATGATTTGCCCGTGTCTGTTCTCAACGTGTGCACCTAGTGCTTCAAATCCTTTAATGTGTTGATCGATTGGACGTGGTCCGATATCATCCCCACCTGGGAAACCGACAACAGCTTTACCAAAACGGCCTAGCATTGCTCCCATAAAGTAATATGAAGCTCGCAAACTACTAACTTTTCCACTAGGCAATTCAGCAAATTGGATTTTAGTTGGATCAATTTTTAATACATCATTATTCATTTCAGAAGTAACGTTCATATCTTTTAAAATTGAACGCAAATTTTTTACGTCTCTAATTTGTGGTACTGAATCTAACACTACAGGTGTATCAGACAAAATAGCAGCTGGAATCAAAGCTACAGTACTGTTCTTAGCCCCGCCAATTGTTACTTCACCTGATAATTTCTTTCCACCGTTGATTACAAGTTTTTGCATAAGCTTTTTCCTAACTATATTTGACTACTTCAAGAGAAGACTACATGTTGTCTTCTGCAAGGCCTGAAGCTGCACCGATAAAGGCTTTGAATAGGCCTTCTGGCTTAGTAGGTCTTGACAAGAATTCTGGATGGTATTGAGCAGCGATAAAGAACTTGTTTTCAGGAATTTCGATAACTTCAACCAAGTGGTTATCTGGTGAAACACCTGAGAATACTAGTCCAAGATCTTCAAATTGCTTACGATATTCATTGTTAAATTCATATCTATGACGATGTCTTTCTTGGATAACTGATTGATTGTCATATGCAGCAGCTGTCTTTGAACCTGGTTTTAACTTACATGGGTATGCGCCTAAACGTAAAGTACCACCACGATCCTCAACATCTTTCTTATCTGCCATGATATCAATGATCTTGTTTGCTGCATCTGGATCAACTTCACCAGTTGTAGCATCCTTGATACCAGCAACGTCTCTAGCAAATTCAATACTTGCCATTTGCATACCTAAACATAGTCCAAGATATGGAACATCATGTTCACGAGCATACTTAATAGCAGCAATCATTCCTTCTAGACCACGGCTACCAAAACCACCTGGTACTAGAATACCATCAGAATCTTTAAGATAATCAGCAACGTTGTCATCATTGATAAGGTCAGCTGAAATCTTTTCGATTTCTATCTCTGTATTATATACATATCCAGCAGCACGAAGTGCTTCAGTAACAGAAATGTAAGCATCTTGTAATTTAGTGTATTTACCAACTAGGGTAATCTTTGTCTTATGTTTCAAATTGTGAACACGGTCAACCAACTTATGCCAATCTGTCATATCAGCTGGTTTTGTATCTAAGTGCAAGTAACGACATACAATGTCATCAAAGTTTTGAGCTTGTAAGTTCAATGGAACATCATACAATGAGTTAGCATCACGTGATTCAATAACAGCTTCGGAATCAACATCACAGAATGATGCAATCTTGTCTTTCATATTTTGTGGCATTGGAAGTTCAGTTCTAACAACCAAGATGTTAGGTTGGATACCGATACCACGTAATTCTTTAACACTGTGTTGTGTTGGCTTTGTCTTCATTTCACCAGCTGCCTTCAAGTAAGGTACTAGTGATGTATGAATATAAACAACGTTTTCTGAGCCAACTTCAGCTTTCATTTGACGCAATGCTTCAAGGTATGGTTGTGATTCAATATCACCAACAGTACCACCAACTTCAGTAATGATAACGTCTGAATCTGTTGTACTTGCAGCACGCATAATCTTTTGCTTAATCATATCTGTAATATGTGGAATAACTTGAACAGTTGCACCGTTATAATCACCACGACGTTCGCGACGAATAACTTCTGAATAGATTTTACCTGTAGTAACGTTTGAATACTTGTTCAAATCATTATCGATAAATCTTTCGTAATGTCCAAGATCGAGATCAGTTTCTGTACCATCATTTGTAACAAAAACTTCACCGTGTTGATATGGACTCATTGTTCCTGGGTCCACGTTAATGTATGGATCAAATTTTTGCATTGTTACCTTAAGTCCGCGATTTTTTAGTAATCTACCAAGGGATGCGGCAACGATTCCCTTACCTAATGATGAAACGACTCCACCTGTAATAAAAATGTATTTAGTCATAACTTCCTCCACATATTAATTCTAGGGATTTCTTAACTCACAAAAATAAAAAAGTTCCCTATTCAGCATGAACAGGGAACTTAAAGTTGTCTATCTAATAGAGCCCGAACTATATAATACCGTGATATGTTCGAGTCGTCAAACTTTTAATTCAAAAAATTAAACTTAATTTTTATCATCGTCATCTTCGTCGTCGTCATCATCTTCATCATCGTCGTCGCTAAGATCGATGTCTTCGTCGTCATCATCGTCTGCGTCGAATTCAGATAATTGACCTTCAATACCGTCGTCTAATCCTTCATCATGAGGATCATCGTCGTCATCGTCAACGGATGTTAAATCTGAGTTAGTGAACTTAGATAAGTCAGGTCCACCTTCTGAACCATCGCTCTCATCATCGTCGTCATCCATATTATTAACGTCCAAATCAGCGTCATCATCATAATCGACAACATCATCATCTTCATCGTCATCACTCAAGAAGGCATTAACCTTTTGAGCTGCCTTGTGAGCATTTTCTGTTCCGTTATCCTCAGGATGATTTACTTCTTCATCAACGGAATCGTATGGATACCACTTACGTAAGCCCCATACATTCTCACCAAGTGAAAGAAAACTACCATCATTATTCAAATCTGTGTAGAATTGTGGAAGTGATTCCTTGATGTCTTCATCAGACTTGCCTAAGTAGTCTTGTATTTCATTAACGATATCAGAAAAGTTCATAACTTTTTTGTTATTTTCGTTAAGAATCTCGTATGCAACCTCAATCAATGAGAGTTCGTCTTTATTTTGATCCTTGAATTTATCAAACTTCAAACGTGTACACGTCCTTTCGCAGCGTCTTACTTATAATCATATCTACCTATACGCCAAAAATCAATCTAAACTTATAATTACCTATTACATTATTGTCGTAAATCAAATCATAATCAATGTTTATTTTTCCAGAAAGTGGTTTACTTACAATTTCAACCTTTGAATCCTTGGTAAATGTATCTAGTGGTAGAACACCATATTCTGTTTCCAATTGTCCATTATTGTGCTTCTGATGTGTAAAATATAAAAGTGAGGATAAATTAGTCGACTTAGCCACACGTTTAATGTGTATTTCGCCGTTTGCACCAACTTTTACCAAAATGGATGCACTTGCACCATTTTCCAAGCTTTCATTAAATTTTAAATAAATCGACTTACCGATTTGAGTAAACTTGCCCGGCTCAGAAATCTTTGTCCGAGTTAATTCACCTGACTGTAAAGTCTCAATATTCAAATCCACATTTATATCAATACTATTATTTTCCAATCCTTACCGCCTCTGCATGATAAAATTATATTAATTAATTAAAAGAAGTGATTAAGTGAACAATACTATTATATTATACGACCAAAAAATAAGCTCTAGCAAAGATCTGCTCGTTCCTTTTTCAGATACTGGAGCTATTTTAAAATTTGTTTCCGCAAATAATCAACCCGTAATCCACTTTTGGGTTACCCCACCAACCGTTATTTTGGGAATGCAGGATAAACGTCTCAATAATTTATCAGCTGGCTTAGAAATGTTATCAGAAAAAGACTATCTTTTCTACCTTCGCAACTCGGGAGGATTGGGAGTCGTTACCGATGCCGGTATTCTCAACTTTTCTATCTTTTTACCAGACAAAGATAACTTGTTGATCGACGACGCTTACGAGAAAATGTTTACCGTTCTCAAAGAAAGCTTCTCTTCCAAAATAGAAACTGGCGAAATCAGTACCTCCTATTGTCCTGGAACTTATGACCTCAGTATTGATCAAAAGAAATTTGCTGGGATCTCCCAGAGACGATCAGGTAACGCCGTTGCCATTATGGCCTATATTAGCGTCAATGGAGACCAAAAAAATCGCAGTCAGCTGATGAAAGATTTTTATGAAGTCAGCAATTATCCATTCAAACCTGGTTATCCACAAATTGATATCCGTTCAATGGAAAATCTAGACGTCTTATTAGGACGTGAGCTTTCTATCGAGCAAGCTAAACAACAAATCATCGCGACTTTGGCAAAAAAGTATACGATCGACAAGAAGGAATTCTTTATCATCCAAAACTCTTTGCCCTATCGCGAAGCTTACAATACAACTTTAAAAGATCTAATTAAACGTAATCAACAAATATTGGGGGAAAAATAATGTCATATAATATCGAAATGTTACCACGAGAAAAAGTTTTCCGTGATCCAATTCACAACTATATTCATGTTCAACATAAAGTCATTTTAGATCTAATCAACACTAAAGAATTCCAAAGACTTCGTCGTGTTAAACAATTGGGAACGGCTTCCTTCACTTTCCACGGTGCTGAGCATTCTCGTTTTGGTCACTGCATTGGTGTCTACGAAATAACTCGTCAAATCTGTGATAATTTTCAAAGAAACTATTCCAGTAAAACCCCTGGTGACGGTCTTTGGGATGATAACGAACGAATCGTCGCTTTATGTGCCGCCCTTTTGCATGATGTTGGACATGGACCATATTCACACACTTTTGAACACATCTTCGATACCGACCACGAAATGTGGACTAGAAAGATCATCACATCACCCGAAACTGAGATCAATCAGGTTTTAAGACAAGTTTCCGACGATTTCCCTGAAAAAGTCGCTAGTGTCATTTCTCACACTTATCCCAATCCCCAAGTTGTGCAGATGATCTCTAGTCAAATTGACGCTGACCGTATGGATTATCTCCTTCGTGACGCTTATTTCACAGGTACTAAATATGGGATGTTCGATTTAACGAGAATCTTGAGAGTAATGCGTCCTTATAAGAATGGAATTGCTTTCGATTACGATGGGATGCATGCAGTTGAAGACTATGTTCTTAGCCGTTTTCAAATGTATCAACAAGTTTATTTCCATCCTGTTTCTCGAGGAATGGAAGTAGTCTTAACAAAACTCCTACAACGTGCTAAAGATTTATACGAACATAACCACATGAACGGCTTTGAAATGCCTAGTCTGTTGATCCCATTCTTTGAAAACAAAGTCAACATCGACGACTATCTACTTTTGGATGACGGCATTCTTAACACCTACTTCACACTTTGGCAAAGCTATCCTGATGAAATACTCAAAGATCTATCTTACCGATTCCTAGCTCGTAAACCATTTAAATCAGCCAAGTATGACAAAAAGACTAAACATCTGTTGCCAGAAATAGCTGATATTGTCGAAAGTGTTGGTTTCCAAAAGAAATACTACACAGCTACTAATACTAGTTATGACTTGCCATACGATGTCTACAACCCTAATTCTAATAAGAGTCGAACTCAAATTGAGATCATGCAAAATGACGGTTCATTGATCGAATTGTCAACAATCAGTCGCCTAGTCAATGCTCTAACCGGTAAGATTTCTGGTGACGAACGTTTCTACTTCCCTAAATCAATGTTATTAGAACACAATGACGATATCTTCAGTGCTGAATATGAAGAATTCCAAAAACACATTCACAATGACAAGATTATTTAGTCGTAGCGCTTTCAAATTCCCCAAAATTTAATTAAAATAAATGTATTAACTATTCGATTCACTCGTGCAATTCTTATTTAGTGAGATTATGATTATTTTAAATTAATGATCATTGTCAAACGATTGGAGGGTACCATGAAGGAATTTTCAAATAATACAAGAACCAACAATCTACAAGATATGCAAGCTAATGAACTAGATCTTCTCGTTATCGGTGGTGGTATTACTGGTAGCGGTATTGCTCTAGATGCTCAAAGTCGACACATTCAAACTGGTTTGTTAGAAATGCGTGACTTTGCTTCCGGAACTTCTAGTCGTTCGACTAAATTAGTTCATGGCGGTTTGAGATATTTGAAGCAAGTGGCCATTAAAGAAGTCCATGAAGTCGGCAGTGAACGTGCCATTGTTTATAACAATGCTCCACAAATTACGACACCACTAAAGATGATGTTGCCCTTCTATGAAGGCGGAACTTTTGGTCCATTCACAACCGCTGCTGCTTTGGACGTTTATGATCGTTTAGCAGAGGTTAAATACTCTGAACGCAAATACATGTTAAAACCTCGTGACGCTATGGAACGTGAACCTTACTTGAAATCAGAAAATCTTAAAGGCGCTGGGGTCTATGTAGAATATCGAACCGATGACGCTCGTCTAACTTTAGAAGTTTTGAAAAAAGCTAATGACTTAGGTGCTAAGATTGCCAACTACGTCAAAGTTACTAGTTTACTCTACAACGACAATAAACGTGTCTGTGGTGTAACTTACGAAGATCAAATCACAGGCGATATTGGTGAAATTCATGCTAAAAAAGTCATCAACGCTGCTGGTCCTTGGGTCGACGAAATCAGACAAATGGACGATTCCAATAAAGGCAAGCACCTTCATTTAACCAAAGGCGTACATCTAGTCATCGATCATGATAAATTCCCTATTTCCAATTCAATTTATTTTGATACACCATTTCACGATCATCGCATGATGTTTGCCATTCCACGTGAAGGCAAAACTTACATTGGTACAACTGACACTACTTGGACAAAAGATCCTAAGGAACCAGATATTACAGCAACTGATGTTACCTATATCTTAGCTGCCGCAAATCAAATGTTCGACTTACCTCAGTACCTAACACCTGACGACGTTGAAGCTGGTTGGTCCGGAGTTAGACCTTTAATTCAGGAAGAAGGCAAATCACCTTCAGAGATTTCTCGTAAAGATGAAATTTTCCAATCTGATAGTGATCTATTATCAATTGCTGGTGGTAAATTAACTGGCTATCGTAAAATGGCTGAAAAAATCGTCGATCGTGTAGCCGAACAATTATCAGTTGAAACTAATTATGATTTTCAACCAGCACAGACCAAGAATCTCACTCTTGGCGGTGGAGACGTTGGTGGAGAAGAACATTGGATGGATTTCTTCGATAAAGCCGTTCATGAAGGTGTTACTAATCATGATCTAACTCGCAATCAGGCCGAAAAATTAGTTCAACGTTATGGTTCAAACGTCAATGATATTTATCAACTACTACCTGAAACCAAAACTAAGACCAGATTGCCTAGAATTGACTGGGCAATGCTAACTTACGGCCTGGAACACGAAATGGTTGAACACCCCATCGACTATCTCTTACGTCGTAGCAGTCAAATGTTATTCGACATGAAACACATGCGTTCAATCAAAACACCTGTTATTGAATGCATGGCTAAATATTACGGTTGGGACGACGACACAAAACAGGCAATGACCGATGAAGTCGACGCCAAGTTAGCCCTTACCGATTTAAGAGATATTAAGAAAAAGTATGCACAATATATTAACAAGTAAAATTAATAACGGTATTATTCAGAGTTAATTCTAAGTAATACCGTTATTTTTAATGTGTAGGTATTTCTTAATATATTAGATAGCGATAGTAGCATTCTAACGAGAGACTCAAGCATATCTATATAGTTAGATTTCCTTTCTTAATTTATTCTATTGTCTGGATAAACTATTCAAACACTGCAATTCATCCAATAATAAAACCGGAAACACAGTTGGTAGTAGAAAATCTGTGGGCCCTAAGTGGTGAAATTCTGGTTAGCTTGCGAAGCAAGGTTACCAGAAGACCGGACTTGGAGATCCATGATTTTGTGCGAAGTGCAAAATTATTAGCTTCAAGCCGTATCCACCACGTTCCAGCGGCCCACAGATTTTCTACTACCGACGGGCATCTTTCACCACCTTAGTTAACATCAAACATGATAATTCCATTAAATTTTAGCTAAATATCTATGTCGCCTCTTTCATTTTTTCCAAAATATAGTAGAGTGAGTCTTGTACTTTGAAAAAGGTAAAATCAATGAAGGAGATTTGGCGAAAATGTTTAAGGAATTCCAAGAGTTTATTTCCCGTGGTAGTGTTGTTGACTTAGCCGTCGGTGTTATCGTTGGTGCTGCTTTCAATAGCTTGGTATCAGCGCTAACTACCTACATTTTAAATCCGCTAATCGGTCTCATTATTGGACAAATTGATTTATCAGATATGAAGTTCCAAGTTTTAGGAGCAAACTTCCTAATTGGTGACTTCATCAATGCTTTAATCAATTTCTTGATCATTATGTTCGTTGTTTTCGTAATTGTTAAAATGATGAATAAAATGCGTCGTGACGGTTCACGTAGTAAGTTTGATAAAAATGGTGAGGAAATACCTGACCCACAAACTGAATACTTGCAACAAATCCGTGACCTATTGAGATATCAACAAAGAAATAACAATAACAGATACTAGACGAAAATTATCCAATTTAGTAAAGCCCCGGCATGCCGGGGCTTTTTTATTTTATATATACTCAATAAGTTTCTATTTTTGATTCTCCAAAAAATCAATTTTTTCTTTTAGATATTTAATGCTAGCAGTAATATCTTCTTGTTTCTTTTGTAATGTTACAATCTTCTCATTCATTAATCGCAAGCGAGTTGGGATGGTCTCTGAACCCTGTCCACGATAAGTTGTATACACGTATATTTCATCCAATGTAAAGCCAGCTGCCTTTAAACGTAATAACAAAGCAACATGTTTTACCTGTTCAGGGGTATACAATCGTAATCTTCTAGGCCCGTGATGTGGATGAATAAGTTGTTTCTTCTCATAAAATCTGATTGTATCTGGGCTTATTCCTGTAATTTGTGAAAATTCTCCTATTGAATATAATTTTTTATTTGACATGGACTCAACTCCATTATGTAAGATAGGTTCTGTTGTTTTCAGAAAATGGAGGACATAATATATTGAATACAAACAATTCACTTTTTAGTCGTGACTTTTGGCTATTAGCACTAACTAATTTCTTTGTAATGACTGGATATTACAGTCTTATGGTAACTATCGGTTTATATTCCGTAAATCAGTTTCAAGCACCAACTAGTATTTCAGGATTGATTGTTGGAATCACCGTAATTGGTATCCTTATCTCACGGTTTTCCAGCGGTTATTTAACCCACATCTTCAGTAACAAACAACTGATGGTTGCAGGTACAATCCTACTTGTTCCTGCTACTTTATTATATCAGTTGGCAGGATCAGTTTTTTTCTTAATTCTTGTTCGACTTATTCAGGGAGTTGCAATTGGACTTATTAGTACTGTGACTAATACTGCCGTTGTTCTTTTATTCCCCAAGGCCCGGACCGGCGAAGGCATTGGCTATTTCAGTTTAAGTACCATTTTAGCAACTGCTATAGGTCCATTTGCAGGACTATTAATAGAACAGACTTTCGGCTTCAGTGCCATGTTTATCATGGAAACTATTTTAGCAGTTCTAGCACTACTTTTTTGCTTACTAGTTAATGGTCAAAAGATTGCTTTTCACTTTACTGAAAAACATCCCAAAATATCGATTCAAAATTTTATCGAACCCAAGGCATTGCCGATTGCCAGCACAATTTTTATTGTAGGATTAGGATATGCTGCTATTCAGGCATATTTAAGTTTTTATTCTACTGAATTACATTTAGCAACTTATTCCTCAATTTTCTTTTTAATTTATGCCTTTGCCATTCTAATTTCTCGCCCTTTCACTGGTAAGGCTATTGATCGATTTGGAGAAAATGCTATCATTGTCCCTTCTGCTATTATCAATATGTTAGGCCTATGCTTACTAGCAATCACTAATTCAGGTTGGATGATGTTACTTTCCGCTTTCTTAATTGGTTTAGGTTTTGGAAACTTTCAGTCAACTTGTCAAACTGTCGCTGCCAGAAGCGTTCCGATTGAACGACTCTCTCAAGCTACAGCAACCTATTTCATCCTTTTTGATTTAAGTTTAGGTGTCGGTCCTTACGCATTAGGAATAGTCGAACCATTCATGGGTTACCGTGGACTCTTTGGATCAATGGGTGCCATGGTGATAGTCGGATTGATTTGGTACTTATTAATTCATGGACATAAAAGAAAAAATTCTAATATAGTCTTACCATCAGAAACACTAAACAAGGAATTGGACTAAAAATTTAAAAATAAAAAACCCAATAACTCAAATCGAGTTATTGGGTTCTTTTATTTTAACTTTATTTCTTATTCTTGAAACGTGTATTGAATAATGGACTGACAGGTTCATTTTCGTGGACACGTTGAATTGCTTCACCGATAAGTGGTCCAACTGAAACTTGAACCATCTTGTCAATAACTTTTTCCTTAGGAAGATTGATTGAATCTGTAACAACCAAAGTCTTGATTGGTGATGCTTCAATTCTTTCGATAGCTGGACCAGAAAGAATTGGATGTGTACAGCAAGCATAAACTTCAGTAGCACCGGCATCAATAAGTGCTTGAGATGCTAGTGAAATTGTACCGGCAGTATCGATCATATCATCAATAATGATGGCACGTTTGCCTTTAACATTACCAATAATGTTCATAACTTCGGCAACATTAGCACGAGGTCTACGTTTATCGATAATAGCGATTGGTGTCTTCAAGAATTCAGCTAGTTTTCTGGCACGTGTTACACCACCATGATCGGGTGAAACAACAACGGCATCTTCTTCTAGATGATTTGATAGGAAGTAGTCAGCCAATAATGGAGCACCCATCAAGTGATCTACTGGAATATCAAAGAATCCTTGGATTTGTGCAGCATGAAGGTCAAGTGCAAGGACACGGTCAACACCAGCACGTTCCAACATATTAGCAACTAATTTAGCTGTAATAGGTTCACGTGAACGTGACTTACGATCTTGTCTTGCATAACCATAGTAAGGCATAACAACATTGATAACACTAGCTGAAGCACGTCTTAGTGCATCAACCATGATCAATAATTCCATCAAGTTGTCATTAACTGGTGCTGAAGTTGATTGAATCAAGAAAACTTCTGAACCACGGATACTTTCTTCAATGTTAATTTGGATTTCGCCATCACTAAAACGTGTAACTGATGACTTTCCTAGTGGTATTCCTACAACCTTAGCAATTTTTTCTGCTAAAGGCTTGTTAGAATTCAATGCAAAAATTTTCATTGGTTGTTCATTATTTTGACATGACATTAATTTATTCACCCTTATTTCCAATCTTCACTTTTTGATAGTGGTAATCTTTCCCAAAAATCTTCTTTATTGGTTTGTCTTTCACGTGCAATAGCCATTGCATGCTTTGGAATGTCTTTAGTAATAGTTGAACCGGCAGCAATAAATGAGTGATCAGCCATTTCTACTGGAGCAATAATATTTGAATTGCTTCCAATAAATGAATGGTCACCAATATCACTGTGCCACTTCTTAACACCATCGTAGTTAACAAAGACAACTCCACAGCCAACGTTGATATCAGTACCTAGAGTTGCGTCACCAACATATGTTAAATGACCAACTTTAGTTCTGTCACCAATTTTAGCATTTTTAACTTCACAGAAATTGCCAATGTGGACATCGCGTCCAATTTCAGCTTTAGGTCTTAAATGTGAGTTAGGTCCAACATTGCTACCTTTATGCATAATGGCACTTTCGATTGTAGAACTGATTACTTCAACATTATCTTGAATCTCTGAATCAGAAATTCTTGATCCAGAGCCAATAACACATTCAGATCCGATAGTTGTTTTACCAAAAATCTTTACGTTTGGTTCAATAACAGTATCGTTACCAATTTCTACATCAATGTCGATATATGTATTATCAGGATCAACGATTGTAACGCCATCACGCATATGAGCTTCGTTGATTCTTCTTTGCATAAGTTTTTCAGCTTGTGACAAGGCAACACGATCATTAACACCTAGTGATTCGCTTAAGTCAGCCATTTCATAAGCTGAAACTTTTTCACCTTGTTCTTTAAGCAATGAAATTACATCAGGTAAGTAATATTCGCCTTGAGCGTTATCGTTGTTAACTTTATGTAAGTTTTCAAACAACAATTTATTGTCAAAACATAATACACCAGTATTAATTTCTTGTATTTCTTGTTCACTTCTTGAAGCATCTTTTTGTTCAACAATTTTTTCAACGTTGCCACCATTATCACGGACAATACGACCGTAACCAAATGGATTATCAGCATGCGCTGTCAAAATTGTAACGGCTGCTTCTTCTTTTTCATGATAATCTAACAAATTTTCAAAAGTCTCGGCAGTAAACAATGGTGTATCACCATTAACTATCAGAGTTATTCCCTCTTTATTACCTAGATCTTTTTCAGCTTGCATTACAGCATTTGCTGTTCCCAATTGTTCCTCTTGCAAAGCATAGTTAGTTCTGTCACCAAGTAGATCTCTAACTTTATCGGCACCATTTCCAATAACAGTTTCAATCAAGTCTGGTTCGATCTTTTCAACTTGTGTTAAAACATGATCAACCATTGCTCTACCAGCAACAGGATGCAATACTTTGTATAATCTCGACTTCATTCTTGTACCTTTACCGGCAGCAAGAATTATTACATAACGATTCGACATCAGAAACTCCCTTCAGTCATTCAAATATCCTTATATATAATAGCATTATTATATAGAACTGCTCAATCAAGAATTTATTCAAAATAACTGAAATCGGTATTTGCTAAATAATTTCCCGGTTCCACATTTAAAACTCGATTCTTGGTATCAATTTTTGTAACTTTAAAAATTGAAGTTACATCTGAATCACCAAATTGACTATTGATGTTAATATTTTCTGCAAAAACAGTTGCCCCAACAAAAATAGCATTGAATTCAGAAATCAAACTGCGCAAGCCATTGATGGTCCCGCCGCCTTTCATGAAGTCATCAACTACTAATACACGTGATCCTTCTTTCAAACTGCGTTTGGACAATTCCATTTTTTCAACTCGATCAGATGAACCTGATGCATAGTTGACACTAATCGTGGATCCTTCTGTGATCTTTGAATCGCGACGAACGATCACAAATGGAATATTCAAGAAATTAGCGACACTTTGGGCAATTGGTATACCCTTAGTAGCCACCGTCATAACGACATCAATTGAGCTTTGTGAATATTGAGTAGCGATCATTCGACCAACATTTCTCAATAATTCAGGATCAGCCAATAAATCAGTTAAATACAAATATCCCCCCGGCAAAATACGGTTGGGTTCAACTAATTTTTTAGATGTTTCCTCGACAAATTCAGTTGCTTCTTTCTTAGAAATTCCAGGTGTAAAGATCACACCGCCACCAGCACCGGGCAATGTTTCTAGAACACCAATCCCTCTGATCATAAATGTTCTTCTTAAAATTCCTAAATCCTCAGATATTGATGACTTAGCTGATTCGTAACGATCGGCAAAAAATGCTAAAGAAATTAGCGTATGTGCTCGTTCAAGTAAATAGCGAGTCATATCAATTAAACGTTCGCTTCTTCGTGTTTTCATCTTTTTTTCTCCTAAAACATATCTCACTACAAGATTATAAAGCAAAACAATGAACAATTCATGTTTTTTTGGATGTATCCTGTATCATTCCACAAACTTTATAAATTTTTGTATAAAAATTACTTGCCGTCCTCCGCAAAAATTGGGAATGCTGTTGGAACGCTATGGGTGCGATTTTGAAATCCATTATTTTACACTTCGTGCAAAATAATGGATTTCAAAAGTCCGCCTTATTGTAATCGGCAAAGCCGATAACAATAATCTCATAGCTGAACGCAT
The DNA here is from genome assembly GCF_036913655.1 of Companilactobacillus sp. HBUAS56275. Classification (NCBI taxonomy): domain Bacteria; kingdom Bacillati; phylum Bacillota; class Bacilli; order Lactobacillales; family Lactobacillaceae; genus Companilactobacillus; species Companilactobacillus sp. HBUAS56275. Next base: position 507,042 of record NZ_JAYKKK010000002.1, on the reverse strand, counting down.
TCCCAATTTTTGCTCCGGACTAAACAACACTTCGATTTCTTATCTCCAAAAATATAATCTAGCCATTTTTCGTCTCGACAATATTTTTGAATCAAACAAATAATTCTATCACATATGTAACGACGTTCTAAATAAAGAATTAGTTAAAAAAATAGGTCACGATAATCAAATCTGATTACCATGACCTATTAGCTTTTGGCTTTGGAAGTTGAATTTACTCTATTCAACTATCCAACTAATGAATTCTTATTATTCAGCTTCTGCCTCAGTCTCTGAGTCAGAATCAGTCTCAGTTGCTTCTTCTTCATTATCAAAATGAATGTCAATTGATTTTGTTAGTAGATCTGCGTAACTATATGAAACTCTTTCAAAAGAATTTTCATTTTGATCCAAATCTACTACAAAAACTGAATGGAATGTTTCTGATAAAGTTCCGCGACGGCGGATTACTTTCTTACGACCTGCTTGTGCGACAATGGTCAAATTCTCACCTAAGTGTGAATCCAAACGACTCTTAATTGTCTTCAATGATGTTGGCATTATAATAATCACTCCTTAGGAGTGAAATTTTACCACGTTTTATTGTTTTTTTCAAGAAAAATATTCACTTGGCATAAAATTATTTTGGATGCCGTCCTCCACAAAAATTGGAAATGCTGTTGGAACGCTATGGGCGCGATTCGCCCTCTATTTATTATTCTAAATATTTATAACAAAAATAGCAGTTCTATTCAGAATGGTTTAATACTCACTTATCTTTAGTGAACATTGAACTCTGAATAGATACTGCTATTTAATTTCTATATCTTTCGTAAACAATAAAAAATGGAATTTAGTCGGTAGAAGAATTTCTGTGGACCTTCAGTGGTGAGATTTGACTTAACGATTCATCGTTTAGTCAAAAAACCGAGCTTGGAGATCCATAATTTTGCACAAAGTGTAAAATTATTAGCTTCAAGTCGCGTCCACCACGTTCCAGCGGTCCACAGAAATTCTTCTACCGACGGCATCTATCACCAACAAAACTAGAGAAATACTCTATTTTGCAAACTCTATTGCCATCTGTTTAAATTGTTCGATTGATACTTCTTCAGCTCGAGCATTCTCAGCAATATTGCATTTTTCAAAAACTGCTTTGATTTTTGCACGATTATCATCAGTACGACCTAACCAGTTCAACATATTATTCATCAAACTCTTACGTTTGTGGGCAAAAGCTGAACGAACTACTTTGTTGAAAAATGCTGGATCACTGATGTCTACTTCTTCTTTGGGTAAACGATTCAATACCGCAACGGCTGAATCTACCTTTGGACGTGGGATGAATGAATTTCGACCAACGATACGGTCAATTTTTGCATCCATTTGTGTTTGCACAGCAATAGTTAAAGAACCATATTCACGATGCCCCGGATTGGCCGTGATTCTTTCAGCTACTTCTTTTTGCATCATCAAAACTAATGATTGGAAAGGATAATCACTGTTGATCAAGTTCAACATGATTGGTGTTGTGATGTAATAAGGCAAGTTAGCAACGACTTTAATCGTCTTACCTACCAAATCATGTTCCTTTACGAATTCATCTAAATCAACTTTCAAGATATCTTGATTGATAACCTCGATATTATCGTAATACTGCAACGTATCTGCTAAAACGGGAATCAAGTTTTCATCAATTTCGAAAGCATAAACTTTTTCGGCAACTTGTGCTAGCTTTTCAGTTAAAGCACCGATACCAGGTCCAATTTCAATTGCAATTTCATCTGATTTCAGACCACTAGCATCCACAATTCCATCTAGAACTTTTTCATTCGTTAAAAAATTTTGACCCAAACTTTTCTTAGCACGTAATTTATACTTACGCATTATGTCATTGGTGCGAATAGGGTCAGCGATACTTAATCTATTTTGTGTCATGTGTACTTCCTTTATCAAATTTTTCAACTACAGCGACTAAATCTTGTGGTGCTATTTGAAACATATTCAAGCGATTCAAAAATTGTTTAGCATTAGTATAACCGATTTTTAGTTCTGAACCGACGAATTCACGACGTAAATGCGAATCACTTTGTCCAACTAAACCAAGGTTTACCATGTCATCATGATCGTAATCTTTAAAATCATTATCTACTCTGGTATAAACAGCTGCTAAAGCGGCCTTGATATCAGTATCATTGGCGTGTTCTATTCCTAAACTGCCATCACTTTTCTTGGGAACGGCTTGGGCCCTTGGTAAAAAGGCCTGTTTAGCATTCGGAACTGCTTTTTGGATAATTGTTCGAAGCCTGTTTCCATTGAAATCTGGGTCGGTAAAAACAATCACGCCACGTTTTTCTTGAGCAATCTTGATTCGATCAATCGTCTCTTGATTGAGTGCTGAACCGGTTGTCTCGATAGTATCAATATCACCGAAACAATCTTTCAACCGGTTCGTATCTGACTTACCTTCTACTACTATAATTTCTTTTATTCTTTTCATGATTATAGATTATACACTTTATGGGCATTATTGAAGGTATGTTCAGCCACTTCATCGGGGGAAATATCTTTATACTTGGCAATTGCGTCGACGACATATCTTGTGTAAGCCGGTTGGTTAGAATGACCACGATATGGTTCTGGTGTCAGATAAGGTGCGTCAGTCTCCACCAACAAACGATCAAGGGGTGTATTCTTAGCTGATTCATGAACTTCAGGTGCGTTTTTAAATGAAACTACGCCACTATATGAAATCCATAACCCTAAGTCTAAGAAACGGTTGAGCCACTTAACATCCCCGTTGAAACTGTGCATGATGATACCTGACTTAGACATATCATGATTCTTTAAAATCTCGTACATATCATCAAAGGCATCACGACAGTGAATCGATACGGGCATATTGTATTGCTTAGCAACATCCAATTGTTGAATCAAAACTTTCTGTTGGATCTTAGGATCAGGATCTTCTTCCCAATGATAGTCCAATCCGATTTCACCAATACCAACAACTTCAGGCAACTTGATCTGATTGACCAATTGTTCTTCATTGTATTCTTTAGCAAACTCAGGATGCCAACCGATCACTGCATGTAGCGGTTGATAGTTTTGAGCTAAACGAATGGCTTCAATATTGAATTCTTCATTAGAACCAATGATAGCCATCTCTACAACGTCTAATTCTTTAGCATTATCGATAAACTGTTGGGTCTTACCAGCAAAGGCTTCATCATTTAAATGTGTATGCGTATCAAAGATTTTCATTATCCTAAAATAGCTCCATTTTTATGTGAATTATCTACAATGGCAAGTTTTACCTCGTCACCTTTTTCACTGGATAGTAACATTCCATTACTCCATTCACCAACCATCTTACGTGGCTTCAAATTAACAACAGCAAGGACTTTCTTACCAATCAATTCTTTGTAATCAGGATAGAATTTATGCATTCCTGAAAGAATTTGACGTTCAACGCCTGAACCATCATCCAACTTGAATTGAAGTAACTTGTCTGACTTAGGAACTGGTTTAACATCAAGAATTTCAGTTACGACCATCTTAACCTTAGCGAAATCATCGAATTCAATTTCCTTAGGAAAATCATCTTCAGAAGCTTCTTGAGCTTTAGCCTTAGCTTGTGCAGACTTACTTAACTTACCGGCACCATTCTTAGCTTGTTCTTCAGCCATCTTATCTTTGATGTACTTAACTTCTTCTTCAGCATCCAAACGTGGGAAGATTGGTTCTGGCTTAGCAGTAACAGTCTTACCAACTACTGTGTCGCCAAATTCGAGTGACTTGTCACTATTATAGTCAAGGCCTAATTGAGCAAACATCTTAACTGGTGCTTGTGTCATAACAGGACTGATCAATAGGGCAATCAAACGTAATGACTCTGCTAAATGACCTAAAACGGCTTGTAACTCAGCTTTCTTACTGTCATCTTTAGCAAGGACCCATGGTTGTGTTTCATCAATATATTTATTAGCACGACTGATAAATGACCAGACACTAGCTAAAGCGTCAGGGAATTCAAATTTATCCATGTGTTCTCTGTAAGCTGACAAAGTTTCGGCATATGCTTTTTCAAGATCCTTATCAAGATCTGTCACTGCAGCGACGGAAACAACTTGACCATCGTCATATTTATTGATCATTGAAACACTTCTATTTAATAAGTTTCCTAGATCATTAGCCAAATCGTAGTTGATCTTATCAATGTAATCTTCAGGAGTAAATGTTCCATCGCTACCGAATGGCATTGCACGCATCAAGTAGTAACGAAGTGAATCTAGGCCATATCTAGAAACTAACATTTCTGGATAAACGACATTTCCCTTAGACTTAGACATCTTACCGTCTCTCATCAATAACCATCCGTGACCAAAGACTTGCTTAGGCAATTCAACACCTAAAGCCATCAAAATAATTGGCCAGTAAATAGTATGGAAACGAACGATTTCCTTACCAACGAATTGAACATTGGCAGGCCAGTATCTCTTGAAGAGTGAATCGTCGTCACTTTCGTAACCCAAGGCTGTAATATAGTTCAACAAGGCGTCGACCCAAACATAAACCACATGTTCAGGATTACTTGGAATCTTAACACCCCAATTGAAAGTAGTTCTTGAAATAGCTAAGTCTTCAAGACCTGGTTTGATAAAGTTGTTGATCATTTCATTCTTACGAATTTCTGGTTCGATGAAGGTTGGATTGTCCTTGTAATATTGCAATAGACGGTCAGCGTATTTACTCATCTTGAAGAAGTAACATGGTTCCTTAACAAGTTGAACTTCGTGACCTGAAGGTGCCTTACCACCAATGACTTTACCATTCTCATCATGATAAACTTCAGCCATTTGTGATTCAGTAAAGTACTCTTCATCGTCAACTGAGTACCAGCCAACGTATTCGCCTAAATAAATGTCCCCTTGTTTAATTAGACGTTCGATAATTCTTTGAACCGCTTTAACGTGATATTCATCAGTTGTACGGATAAATTTATCATTAGAGATATCAAGCTTCTTCCAAAGCTCTTTGATTCCTTTAGCCATCATATCAACATATTCTTGTGGTTCCATATGCTTTTCTTCGGCTTTTTGTTCGATCTTAAGACCATGTTCGTCAGTTCCTGTTAGGAAGAAAACGTCATAGCCTTCATTACGCTTGTAACGGGCCAAAGTGTCCGCTGCAATCGTTGTATATGAGTTCCCAATTGTTAATTTTCCTGATGGATAATAAATGGGTGTCGTAATGTAAAAAGTTTTTCTTTCTTCAGTCAATATATTAACCTCCACCGCTTTCAAATTGATATTAAGTATAGCATTTTTTTATATTTGTGAAAAAACGTTCGTTGCATCATCATCAATTGCTAAAATTGACGAATCGATATTTAAATCTTCTTTATTGATAACCACTAATTTAGCTTGTGGAGAACTATATCCAAGTAATCCTGCAAAAGGATAGACTTTGAAACTGGTTCCCACTACCACTAACAAATCAGCTTTTTGAACTGCCAAGGCAGCATTTTGAAAGTTCTTTGGGTTAATATTCTCTCCATACAAAACAGTCGTACCAGGACGGATAATCCCGTTGTCTTCGTGATGTCGATAATCTTTCAAATATTCTTGATAACTGAATTCTTTTCCACAAGTTAAGCAATGAATATTATCATACAAATTGCCATGAAACTCTACCACATTTTTGGCTCCTGCCTTTGTATGAAGTTTATCGACATTTTGTGTTACGATGGCACCCTTTTGGTTACTGATCTCGGCCATTTTTTGATGGATGATATTTGGTTGTGCATCAGGAAAGTACATATTGTGAACTACGAAATCGTGAAAAACATCGGGATGTTCAACTAAATTATCGTGGCTCAACATATATTCTGGTGGAAAATCATATTTTTCACGTTTATACAGTCCATTTTTAGAACGATAGTCAGGAATTCCTGACGGTACAGAAACGCCTGCACCGGTTAGAAAAGTCACGAAACTAGCTTTATCTAGCAATTCTTTAAACTCTTCAATTTTATCTTGCACAATATTCTCCTCTTATCTTATTTAGAATCTGGTTCAAGTTCAGTTATAGAGTAATTACCCGTCCTCCACAAAAATTGGGAATGCATTGGAATGCTATGGGCACGATTTGAAACTAAATATTTTACACTCCGTGCAAAATATTGGATTTCCAAAGTCGGCCTTATTGTAATCGGCACAGCCGATAACAATAATTTCATAGCTGAACGCATTCCCAATTTTTGCTCCGGACTAAAGAGTACTTCTATTATTTTGTTCGGGATAAATTATTAATCCGGTATCTTTTCTATTTTAAAAATTACTTTTAACCGATTTTTTTAAGAACCAACAAATCAATCCCCAAGTAAAATTTTAAACAGACTTATGTACTTAATAGATACCGCAATTTTAGTAAATAATAATAGAACCAGAAATATAGTCGGTAGTAGAAAATCTGTGGGCCCTCAGTGGTGAAATTCTACTTAGCTTGCGCAGCAAGGTTAGTAGAAGACCGAACTTAGAGATCCATGATTTTGTACGAAGTACAAAATTATTAGCTTCAAGTCGTGTCCACCACGTTCCAGTGGCCCACAAATTTTCTACTACCGACGGGCATCCTTAATTCACATCTGTTAATTTAAGCCAGAACACCTTATCTTGTTAAGTACTTAACTTCTTCCTTCTCAAAAACATCAATAATCTTATATTGATAGAATGCTTTATAAAACTCTGGTGTCACTTTAGCAGGATCGATGTCTAAGGTTGTCACACTTTGACCATCATTGATACCTAACAGTACAAAAGCATCTTTACCTGTAGCACGATTCTTAAAGGCTGAGTGTTTTACTTGGTAAACTTGATTCAATGACAAACGTAATTGGCGCTCTGACAATACTGGTGTGATGTTCAAGAATTCATGATAACCCAAGCCTTCGTAGCCGTTTGATAAAATGATTTCATTATAAGCATCTAATGCATTGACCAAGGCACGTCTGAAATGGAAGGCGTCCGATAAGTCATGTGCTTCAGCGATTTTAACCAATTTATCGGCATACTTAAATGAGGTGGGAAATTCATCTTTCCACTTATCATCTTGGGCATGTTCACCAAAGATAATACCATCAAATATGATTAGAGTACGGTAAAAGCGCATGTTAGCTAGGTCTAATGAAACTTTGGGATTAAGTGCTACTTCAATACCTTTGAGGTATTCTTCTTTAATTTCATCTGTATAAGTACCATCAGCTTTTTGTGATTTCAAAACGGAGATATGTTCTAGTGTTTCAAAGACTGAATTGGCAATGGCTAAAATTCGTCCATCATAATCTGGTTTACCTGATGTCACTGCACAAGAGATACTTGGTTCGTCAGATAGCTCTAACGCAATATGATAAAGCTCATGTGCTAAGACAAATTCACTGTACTTTTCATTAGTAATAATAACTTTAACTACGTCGCCTTTAATCTCGTGACTAGCTTGATCTAACGTCAAATAGTCATGTGCTGAATAATCGGAGTAAATTTCGATTTTCTTATTATATTCTTGTTCAATTTTTTGAACCTGCTCTACAATATTAGTAGATAGATTACTTTTTTCTATTTGTTTCATTACTACACCTCATCTTAAAGGAGATTTTTTTATGGATGTCAATGTATCTTTACCGAATAACCTCTTGCCTGACAAATACGGCAAATATGCTGCTCCTGAGGATATAAAAAATGGGAAACCTCTAATTAGTTTCCCAATTCAATTATCCAATCTACCGGCAGATACAAAAACTATTGCTTTGACTTTTACTGATCCTGATTCAATCCCTGTTTGCGGATTTGAATGGATTCATTGGACAATGGCAAATATACCTAGTTCTCAGCTAGAAATTCCTGAAAACTTCAGTCGTCTTGCTAAGCGTCCGATTGTTCAAGGAAAGAACAGTTCAGCCAGTCCATTACTTGATGGCCCCAAAGATTTGGCCACTGGTTACAATGGACCTTATCCACCAGATCAAACCCATGATTACATTCTCAAGGTGTTTGCTCTAGATGATAATCTTAACTTGGAAAATGGTTTTTGGATGAACGAATTATTGCACCAAATGGATGGCCATATTTTGGACAGTGCCCAAATAACCATCCCAAGTCGCGCATAATTGTTTACTCTTTTAAATGCATCTTGTGGAAATAATTAAAAACATAGCCTTCTCTAACTCCGAAATTGGAAAAACGAATCTCGGTAGAGGGGGTCTTTTTTATTATCTCAGAAATTATTAGGATTCCACCTAATATAACTTCATACCTACCATCGCTTAATTCTTTGATCTGGCTTCTTTCTTCTAAGGAAGCATGGATCAACTGATTAAATAGGTCATCAATCTGATCAACCGTAATGACAGAATTGTGAAGTGTCTTCTTTCTTCTGTTGTCACGGTTCAAAATACTAGTTACGGCTCTTAACGTGCCACCTAAACCGACAAAAGTAGCTTTGGCTTCCATCCAATTAAGTCGATCTAAACGTTCACTGATATCTTTTCTTGCCGCTTGTAGTTGTTCACTTTTTATTGGATCACTTGCTAAATACAAATCCGAAATTGAAATAGCACCGATTGGAATACTGAGACCGTGTTTTAAGCGACCTTTTTTAGCCAAACTGATTTCACTGCTACCACCACCGACATCAACAATTAATGCATCCTTGATTCGCATAGTGCTGCGTACAGCCACGTAATCATAATAAGCCTCTTCTTGCTCATTAATGATTTCTAATTGCAGACCAGTTTCTTTAAGTACAGCAAAAATCAATTGTTCCTGATTCTTAGCCATCCTAACCGCTGCAGTGGCGATTAAACTAGTTCGATCTACTTGATACCTTTCAATTCGAGTTTGAAATTTCTTTAAAACATCAATGGTCTCTTCAATTTGATCATTAGTTAATAAACGACTTTGAGCAATCGATTTACCTAGTCGAACTGGCTCACGCCAACGATCCAAAGTTTTAAAGCGATTCTTTTTTGAAGATCGATACACCGATGTTCTAATGGAGTTAGATCCAATTTCAATAACTGCTAACTTCAAATTTACATCACATCCCATTGTATCAATTATATAAAAAAATAGGCCTATATAGTAGACCTATTTTTCACAAAGTTAAGAAATTAGTTCATTCTTTAATTGTTTTCTTTCATTAAAGAACTGACGATAACCTAAATAACACGAAATAATCGAACCAATACTAGTGGATGCCAACAGCATAAAGGTAACCATGATCTGGTATTTAATTGCTTTAACAGGATCAACTCCGGCAAAGATCAAACCGGACATCATTCCAGGCAAACTGACCAACCCTAACGTCTTAATTGAATCGATCGTGGGTTGCATACCACTCTTGATGCTATCTCGCAAAATATCGAGTGAAGCCAGTTTAATATCTGCACCTAAAGCCAATTTCTCCAAGATTTGTTGATGACGGTCGGTAAATGTCTGCATCATATTACGATAACAAAGTCCGATTGCGACCATGACATTACTAGCAATCATTCCGGTAACGGGCACGATCTGTTCAGGAATAAACTTGATTGAACCAGTCAAAACCAAGGTTCCCAAAGTAACGATCGTCCCTACAGAAATTGCTAAGAGTGATGATTGAAAGGCTTTGGGGATTCCGTTGCCACGCTTGCCGGCGTTATACGAAGCGTTGATTACAATGATCACAAAACAAGCTAAGGTCAACCAGATATCGTTGGCTTTGATAACGAATTTCAAAATATAACCAACAATTGACAGCTGAACAATTGCTCGGATAACACCGATTATAATATCTTTATCAATATGTAACTTTTCAATATAACCAATTATTAAGGCTACAAGGACTAATACGAAGCCCAACATTAAGGTTGAATTAGAAACTGTTAAATTAGCCATTGTCCACTACCTCCCCATCTTTGATCGTTATCTTGTCCTGCGAAGCTTCAATCTCTGACTCATCATGTGTGACACGCAAAATTGTTAAACCACGTTGATTGAATTCACTTAACATTGAATGAACGATATTTTTATTTTCCACATCCAAACCGGCAGTAACTTCATCAGTTATCAACACTTCCGGTGGAAAAATTAGATTGCGCAACAAGGCTATTCGCTGCTTCTCCCCACCAGAAACGTCATTAACGCTTTTATCTAGATAACTTTCATCCAAATTGACCATCTTCAAATACTCTTTAACCTTTTCTTCATCAAAAGTTTCATTACGAACTTCGAATGGAAAAGTCAAATTGTCTCGGACACTTTTGCCAAATAAAGTTGGCTGTTGAAACGCATAAGAAACTCTTTGACGGTATTTTGTTGGCTCATAGGAATCGATTGATTTGCCTTCAAACAATACTTTCCCCGAAGTGGGGCTGATCATCGAAGCCAAAATCCGCATGAAAGTACTCTTACCACTTCCTGATGGTCCTACTACGGTAATATACTTTCCCTTCTCAACTCCAACGCTGATATGCTTTAAAATCTCTTTATCCCCGACCTGATACGATAAATCCTGTACATCAAAAACCTTTTCCACAGTCATCTCACCTCTTCTATAAACTTATTAACCATTATCAACATGCTTATCTATAATACATAATAATCGGCTTATAAATAAAGTGATAGGCAATATGATTATTTTCTTAAATTGATTTTTGATAAATAGATTTAGATTTCCGTCCTCCACAAAAATTGGGAATGCTGTTGGAACGCTATGGGCGCGATTTTGAACTAATTATTTTACACTTTGTGCAAAATAATGGATTTCAAAAGTCGGCCTTATTGTAATCGTCAAAGCCGATAACAATAATCTCATAGCTGAACGCATTCCCAATTTTTGCTCCGGACTAAAGAGTACTTCGATTGTTTAGTTCGAGAAAAATGAAAGATAGTTAATTATAACTATTTTAATCAAACCTTTTAAGAACCAATTATCACTGAGGTAAATTTCGTTGCTGAACCAATTCCCTTGTTACTCCGGATTATTTCCCATTCTTAAGTCTTCAAGACAAAAACAACACTCATCTAGAAGCCTACAAAATACGTAAAATTACGTATTTTGAGTTCTAAATAAGTGTCTTTATTTTCTTGTACTAAATCTATTATTTTTTATCTGACTACATGAAACTAACAACTACTCTAACACTATAATCCTAACAAATAATACATAGAATCCGGATTATAGTCGGTAGTAGAAAATCTGTGGGCCCTCAGTGGTGAGATTTCTTAGCTTGCAAAGCAAGGTTAGTACAAGACCGAACTTGGAGATCCATGATTTTTCACGCAGTGAAAAATTATTAGCCTCAAGCCGTGTCCACCACGTTCCAGCGGCCCACAGGTTTTCTACTACCGACGGGCATACTTCCACTACATCAGTTGACATTTGCTACGATTCAAAATTGAACATATTCTATCCCAGTTGATAATCTTAATTAAGCAAATACACGTTTGACACCGGCGATGTTCCCGCGTCCCGAATAAATCGAGTGTACTTGTACGGAACCTGGCCATGATTCGATCATTGTATCCCGGTTCAATAAAATTCCTACGTGCCAAATCAGACCAGTTGAGGGATCTGTATAGAAAATCAAATCTCCTCTTTGACGATCATTAAAACTAACATTTGGTATACGACCATCACTCCAAAGCATGCGACTATTCCACTCATTACCCGGTTGAGCGTGTTGAATAGCTGACACTGGGGTTGGATTGATTCCGGAAGCGTACATTGCTTGTGTTACCAACCCTGAACAATCCAATCCATATTGTGGTGAACTAGCAGCACCCGAGATCCATGGCTGACCTAAATACTTGTATGCTTCATTGATCATGGCTTCGACGTGTTCAGATCTAGTACTGGTTTGATTAGTTTGCAATGGTGCTACATAGGAATCAATATTGTACCAAGAAGCTTCAGAGAAGCCCATACTCTTCCATGTAGCTAGGTTAACAGCTCCAGTAGCCGACAGTCCTCTGCGTGCTTGAAAACTTCTGACACTGGCTGCAACGGAACTATCATAAATTGTATGAACATTGGAGTAGCCAAAATATCTTCTAACCATCCAAACTTTGATACCTTCGACACCGTTATAAAGATCATAACCTACAGTTCCTACGGGTTTAATCTGCGTGTTTTGAATCTGCAACCAACCACTTGGATTTTGATAAATTGTTGCTGTAGTGGCATCGTCACTATTGACCCACGTGTTATTACCAATCTGGTAATAAATCAATCCATTACTTTTATCGATACGATTGTATTTCCAAAGTGAACCAGCAGCAAAATTAGCTTGACCGTTACGTTCAAAACCAGTTCCGTTATGGGAAAAACTAGCTCCACCCCAACTCTTAATCACAACTGTTCCAGATTTTGCATATCCGTAATTTACTACTACATCTTTAGATCTCAAATATTCGTTGGTTGCTACTCGATAATAAGTTTGACCTTGATATGTCAACACCTGATCCGTCATCCAAGAAGAGTTGGCTCCCAACTTCCTATTTTGAATCAGTTGACCATCTTTCGTATACAAATTAGTAACGGTCTTAGTATTAACGATAGCTTGAGAATTAATTTTTGATGCATTGGTTGTATCGGCTTTAACGCTTTGTGGAGACATCATCAATAAAGCTAAACCACAAACAAAAGCAATTTTCAGTCTTTTACTCATTTGTCTGTACCTCTTCCTTATAAATAACGACTGGTTAACTGCCGGCGTTAATTAACCAATTGGGATTTATTAATTTATAAAGCTATAATTTTTTTCGTAATAAATTTAACATCATATTTAATATTACTTAAATATTTAGGCGCGGATTTGATAGACGTTTCGTCTCCGGTATAGGTAGAGCAGTGATTTCATGCTTTTTTGTCTGTATTTTGGACACAAAAATAGCGGGTAACTTCCAGGGGTGAGTTACTCGCTTTTTTGTTTTTTCGTTTCTTTAGTTTAATGAACTTGGTTTCTATTCTAGATAACCATGGTTCTATGCAGAATAGTGGAAACGAGCTACGCAGGCCAATTTCCTGTGGTTTGCTACAGATCTGAAATTATCCGCAAGTTCGGCGGATAATTCCAGGTCTTAGGCAAATCCTCAGAAATTCCCAGGCCTGCTTCGCTCTCTTATTTGAAATGAGCTACTCAGGGGCAACTCCTTCCGGTTAAGTCAACTTATCTCTGCCGGCGCTTCGCTGCCGACTGAGATAAGTAGTCTTAATCCTCGGGAGCTGACCGCCCCTGCTTCGCTCTCTTATTTCTTGATTTCCTGTATTAACTTAGCTTGTGCTTCTGCTTTGAACTCTTTTTGAGCTTGTTGCATGACTTTCTTTTGTTCAGCTGATGTCATTGTTGGATTTGCTTGCATTGCCTTGGTTACGGCAGCTTTTACGTAAGCCTCTCCTTCTTGTTTCATCTGTGCTTTGAAAGTCTTACTCTTCATTTTCTTTTGAAGTTGGCTGGCCTGTGTTGTTGTCAATACTAACCAATCATTTCCAACTTTGAAGGTATTTGTTTGTTTAACAAATTCTTTATTATTATCCGAAATTCCAAATAGGAATGAATAGAAATTGTTCTTATATTCCCAACGTGTTGTTTTCTTAGTTAATGTGGCGGCTGAATAATTTCCAGTCTTGACTACATTTTTAACGTTAACATCCACTTTGGTTGTTTGTGGTTTCTTAGCTTTAGCTGTTTCTGGTGTGCGGTAAACGTACACGTTCTCTTTGCCACTAGTACCTAACTTCTTTTCTAAAAGTAAATTAGATCCTTTTTGAACTGATTGAATTTGATATGTCTTTTCATTAGTTACTTGCTTCATTCCAAAATGTCCATACTCATTGGAAATCAATAGTATCAAACTGATAATGAATAGAGCGATGAATGTGAATGATAATCCATATCCAACTTTCTTATTCTTTAAAAAGACAGCGAAGAAATAAGCTAGTCCTGCGCAGATTAAAATTGTAATTAGAATCATTATTTTTCACCTGCCAATTCTGTTTTCTTCAATTGATCAGTATCAATTGTCTTTGATTTAGCACTGTTTCTGACCATAAATGTAATCAAGAAACCGATTAGACAGAAGACGATGGCAACACCAAAGGCTGCATGATAACCACTCAATGTTGCATTGAAAAATTTATCTTGATAAGCCAATGGTGTGGCTTTAAGAATTGATTTTCCAGGTTTCAAATTATTTGTAACGTTAGTCAAGACACTGACTAAGATGGCTGTACCCATAGAACTGAAAACTTGTCTAACAGTATTATTAACGGCTGTACCATGACTCATTAGGTTGAATGGTAAAGCGTTCATACCATCAGTTGTAACAGGCATTAGGACCATTGAAATACCAAACATACGAATCATGTATAGAACAACGATATCTAGAACTGGCGTACTCTTTGTTAAGAATAAGAAAGGAATTGTACCAGCTGTTAACAAGAACATTCCCATACGTGCCAAATCCTTAGGTCCATACTTATCAAATGCATTACCAGTAATTGGACTCATAACACCAATCATCAAAGCACCTGGTAATAATGTTAATCCAGAATGGAATGCCGACATGCCTTTGACGATCTGTAGATACAATGGAAGTACCATTTCAACTCCGACCATGGCCATGTTAGTAACTGATGACAAAGCGGCCGCAATTGCGAATTTCTTTTCTGTGAAAACACGTAATTCCAAGAATGGTGTATCCATATGTAATTGGCGATAACCAAATAATAGAATGAAAATAACACCGACAACGATTGAGCCAATAACTTTCATTGAACCCCAACCATCATCACCAACAGACGAGAAGCCATAAAGAATGGCACCAAAACCAAGTGTTGATTCGATTAATGAAAGCACGTCTAATTTAGTACGACGTGTCTTGATAACTGGACGCATGAAGAAGAATGCCAAAATCAAAACGATGATGACAATAGGAATGATCATTCCGAAAAGTTGTCTCCATGAAGAGTTATCGATAATAAAACCTGAAAGTGTAGGTCCAATAGCTGGGGCAAGTCCGATAACTAAACCACCCAGACCCATGGCAGCACCACGTTGATTAGCTGGGAAAATTGATAACATAACCACTTGCATAAGTGGCATTGTGATACCAACACCGACAGCCTGAATCAAACGTCCAGCCAAAATAGTACCGAAGTTTGGTGCTGTAAAACACATAATTGTACCGACTAAGAAAGTCGACATTGCGATAATATACAAAATTTTTGTACTGAAATTGTTACTTAACCAAGCAGTAACAGGAATCATAATTCCGTTAACCATCAAAAATCCAGTTGTTAACCATTGAACGTCGGAAGTAGTAACACTAAATTCCTTCATCAAGGTTGGAAAGGCGGTGGTCAAAATTGTACCGTTTAAAACCGTACAGAATGTACCAACAAGAAGCACTAAAACCAAAAGGTTACGGTTGAAGGGCTTCCCATGTGCATCCACAATTGCTTTATCATTATTCGCCATAATAACAAATTCCTCTTCTCTTTTTTATTTAGATGGTATTTTGACACTATCGAGATTCTTATAAACCTTCATCAAAATATTCTCTAATTCTGTTTGTTCCTCAGAAGTTATGCCTTTAAAGATTGTTTCATTACTCTCGCTGAAAGCTTTGCGAACTTTACCATAAAGTTCTGAGCCTGCATCAGTAATACTAACAATCTTCTTACGACGATTATTAGGATCAGCTTGCCGGGATACAAATCCGCGATCCTCAAGTTTTTTTAGAGAACGAGCAATACTAGCTCCGTCAAATAAGGTGATCTCACCGATTTTATCTTGGGTACATTCACGTCTTTTATAGACAATGGCTAGCAAGATACTCTCAAAAGCATTTAAATCTTCTTTCTTCAAATAGCTGGCTGCAATTCGTTTTCTGACCATGGTGTATCGCATCACAAAACCAATCAAATTATAGTCATCCATAAAATCACCTCATTTTTCTCAAAAAAAACTTTAATTTTTTTAGAACAAAAAATATGCTACACCCGACTCTTGATAAAATCAAGAGTTAAGCATAGCATTTTTCTGTAAAAACGTTTTTATTTTTCAGAAATTAATCGAAATAGTTAACACCAATTGCTTTTCTAACTTCTGATAAAGTTTGGTTAGCAACGATGTTAGCGTTGTCGCTACCTTTTTTAAGAATATCGTAAACGCCAGGGATATCTTTTTCATATTCAGCACGACGATTACGGATTGGTTCTAGGATTTCTTGTAAAACATCGTTCAAATAACGTTTAACCTTAACATCACCTAAACCACCAGCTTGATATTGTTCCTTTAATTCAGCAATCTTTTCTTTATCTGTACCAAAGGCGTCTAAGTATGTGAAGACTGTATTACCTTCAATTTTACCTGGATCTTCAACGTGAACGTGATCTGGGTCAGTGTACATTGACATAACTTTCTTAGTTACTTCATCAGCTGGATCTGATAGATAAATGCAGTTACCAAGTGATTTACTCATCTTAGCGTTACCATCAATACCAGGTAATCTACCTTGACCCTTAGGTGGGAAGTAGCCTTCTGGCTCAACCAATGTATCCACATTGTAAGTATTATTGAATGTACGAACGATTTCACGAGCTTGTTCCATCATTGGTTCTTGATCGTCACCAACTGGTACTGTGTCGGCCTTAAAAGCTGTGATATCAGCTGTTTGACTAACTGGATAAGTTAAGAATCCAGCAGGAATACTTTGGCCGAAACTCTTTTGCTTAATTTCTGTCTTAACTGTTGGGTTTCTTTCCAAACGAGATACGGAAACAAGATCAAGATAGTACATTGTCAATTCATTCAATGCAGGGATTTGTGATTGAACTAAGATGTTAGTCTTAGCTGGATCAATTCCTACAGAAAGGTAATCTAGAGCTACTTGAATCAAACTATTACGAACTTTTTCAGGATTTCTAGCGTTATCAGTAAAAGCTTGCATGTCAGCAATCATGATGAACATCTTGTACTTGCCTTCATTTTGTAACTTAACACGATTCTTCAATGAACCTAAATAATGTCCAATATGTAATTTTCCTGTGGGACGATCCCCTGTCAAAATAGTATTTGTTTTCATACTTCTCCTCCTGGCTTCATTAATGCAAAAACATTTCTGAGGTGGTATAATGACTCTCCATAAAAAAAGCGTCCTATTATATCAAAATAATAGGACGCTTTAACGTGGTGCCACCTGTTTTGTAGAATATTATTCTACCACTTGAAGTTATAAGGTAACTAACCATACCCATTTCCTAAAACAAGGTTGATAACTTTTTCAGCCGTGAAGTTATTCTCTAGATTCAACTACTTGAATTAGTACTCAAAAATGCTTATGCTTTAATGTACTCTAATTGCTATTAGCATAATTAAAAAACGACAAATTGTCAACGAGAGGGATTTTAATGACGATTAATCAATCTAAAGACGAAGAACAAACACGTGTCAATCAAGTCGCTGAAAAAATCGACCAACGAATTGAACGTGTCGATGCCAGTATTGAACAGGCACATAAAGAAACTAGTCGTATCGAACGAAACTACGGTGAAAATACCAAAGTTAATACGACTGAAGTCGATGACCAAATGGAAACTAACGCTTCTGTTCAACAACAGAAACAATTGGTTGCTTTGGCTGTTGAAAATGAAAACATCTTAAATTCTAATAGACTCAAATTACAAAATCTCCAAGGCTCCCCTTACTTTGGCCGTATCGATATTGTCGAAGATGGTGAAGAAGATACCCTCTACATCGGTACTTCAACGCTTCAAGATGATGACGGAGAATTCTTAATTTACGATTGGCGAGCTCCTGTTTCTGGTATTTACTACAACGGGACTTTAGGAAATGTTACCTACCCTACTCCTAACGGGACCGCTGAAGTTGAATTGAAAAAGAAACGTCAATTCCAAATTGTCCACAATAAGATTCGTAATATGTTCGATACCAACGAAACTGTCGGTGATGAAATTTTACAATCTGTCTTGAGTGAATACAGTGATGAATATCTCAAAAGTATCGTCGCAACCATTCAACATGAACAAAATGTCATTATCCGTGACGTCCGTTCTGATGTTCTCTTAGTTCAAGGTGTCGCTGGATCTGGTAAGACATCTGCTATTTTGCAACGTGTAGCTTACTTGCTTTATCACAGCCGTTCAACAATGAATGCCGACAATATTGTTTTATTCTCACCTAATAAATTATTTAGTAATTATATTTCTGAAGTTCTACCTAGTTTAGGTGAAAGAAATATGCGCCAAGTTACCCTTAATGAATTCATTTCTCTACGTTTAAGTGGCGTTCAAGTAGAAACACTCTTCGAACGTTACGAAAAAGATGAACGCAATCTGCCAGAAGCAACTATTAAGATGCGTTTATACAAAGAAAGCGGCGATTTCTTAGAACATTTGGGACAACTTGAAAACGACCATCCCGAGCACACACCATATTTCGAAGATATTATTTTTGAAGGTAAGCCATTTTTCACAGGTGATGAGATTGCTGAAATTTATCAAGCTACTAATCCGGCCTATCATATTCCTGACCGTTTCCTACAAACTAAAAATGCTTTAATCAAACGTCTACAAAGACGAATTCATGAGGACCGTAACGAGGATTGGGTTCAAGATGAAATCGACAACTTATCTGATGAAGATTTCCAACAGATCATTACCGATCACAACATAGAAGAGTCTTCCAACCAGCGTGAAATCATTGCCGAAGAATTCCTACGTGAACGCTATGCACCGATTTATAACGCTTTGATCAACAACTATTTCTTCAACCCATATAAAGAGTATCTTTTCTTGTTAAATCAGATGCAACAAACACTCGTTTCCGATAGCATTTGGCAGACTATGATCGAATCTATCGACCATCAAATTGAAACTCATAAATTGAATTTGAGTGACTCTGTTGCCGTCCTTTATCTACGTGACTTCGTTACTGATGGTGGTGTCAATCACGCTATCCAACATATTTTCATTGATGAAGTTCAGGATTACACGATGGCCCAGCTAAAATATATTTCCCACGCTTTCCCTAATGCGAAGATGACTCTGTTAGGCGATCGTTCACAGGATGTTTTAACTAGTTCTTATCGTAAAAATGATTTAGTTACTGAAGTTAACGAATTGTTTAAAAAGAAACGTATTACTACTATTACTTTGAATCAGAGTTATCGCTCAACTGCTGAGATCACTAATTTTGCTAAAAAATTATTGCCTAATGGCGATGAGGTCAAAGCTTTCTCCCGTCAAGGTGAAGATCCAATTATTAAAGTTTTCAAGGATGATAACTACTATCAAGGTTTGAAAGAAACTGCTAAAGATTTGAATAAAAAATATGATACAGTCGCTATCTTGGCCCGTAATCAGGCTCAAGCGGAACAAATCTATACTCACTTTAGTGATGAATCAATCGTCACACTGGTAGATGCTGACTTCCGTTCTATTCCTAAGGGAATTCTGATTTTACCGATTTATTTAGCTAAGGGATTGGAATTCGACGCTGTTATTGGTCATGATATCTCTGCTAAAAATTATCCGGATCTTCGTAGTACCGATGTTCTATATACTATCTGTACTCGTGCTATGCATAGTTTGACGCTTTGCGTTGACAGTGAGGTTTCTCCTTTGTTACAAAAGGAACCTCAAAAATTGATTTCTGTTAACTAAATTTTTCCTAACAAAAAGTCGGCCAATTTATTGTTGGTCGACTTTTTTTCGTTCTTATTTTATTAACCATTGTTCTTTGCTGAATAGTGGAAACGAGCTACGCAGGGGCAACTCCTTCCGGTCAAGTCAACTATCTCTGCCGACGCTTCGCTGTCGACTGAGATAGTTGACTTGATCCTCGGGAGCTAACCGCCCCTGCTTCGCTCTCTCTATATTATTATCGTACCGACTGCGGCACTTACCATGGCAACGAATATTGCCATTTTTTCATCTTTGGTATACAGGTATGTCAAAGCGTAACACCAACCTAGAGCCATCATCATTAAGAATTGTAAGATTGACCCTGGTAAACTAATTAATCCGGCTATAATTCCACTAAAAATAATTCCCATTACGGCGCTATATGCTGAGCTTTCTCTGAAGAAATAATTAAAGAAAAAGCCTGTTTGTACTAACTGTTGTTGAATTGCAACAATAAAGACGTTAGCAATCATATTGAACACAAATACTTTTTGATCAGAACTAGCTATATCATCGTTTTGGAAACTTGGTAATTTTCCGGTTACTTGTAAATAACTAACCATGATTCTTAACAAGCAAACCATCACGATCATCAAACTAACTAAACCAATGTTTGAAACTAGTGAATAGGCAAAGCCCTCTGCTGTATCTGAAAATGAATTCTCTTCACGGACATATTTTCTAATCATTAAAAACAAAGTAAAAAGTCCAATTAGGAAGAATATTACCGTAATCGGTATATTCAATCCCTTTTGGGTTGCGGCTGCGTTTTTAAACATTAAGGTAACAACAGAAAATACTATCCAAATTATATATCTGACAAAATCTGTACTTGGGGATTCTCCTACACGCATAATTAATATCTTCCAATCAATAATTTTACTTTGCCATTATATCATACGGTAATACTTCATTTTAGGGGCGTTTTACATTATTATGAAGAGAGTTACCTAGGGGAGTTTTGCTCATGAATAAAAAGCAACGGATTTTTTATTTAGATTTTATTCGTGTCATCGCCATTCTTTTAGTTATTTTCATCCATGTATCAACGATTGACACTACTAAACATATTGGAACAACTGATTGGCAAATCGTTAAAATGCTTAATTATTTTGCCCATATCAGTGTCCCTATTTTTTTCATGATTTCTGGCACTTTAATTCTCAACAGTCAAAAGACTTTATCGTTAAAGTACACTTGGCAAAAAAGAATACCTCGAGTTGTTATTCCATTTATCCTTTGGTCAATTATTTTACCCACAGTTATTAATTTAACTTCCAATTTGTTGTCGACTAAGGATGTCTGGGGAAGACTGAAATTTATTCTTGGCAAACCAACTATACCAGTCCTCTGGTTTATGTACCCTTTGATTGGAATTTATATTTTGGCTCCAATCATTAAAACCTTTGTCGATAATGCTAATCTCAAAATGTTATTCTACGTTACCAGTGTTTGGTTGGTGACTTGTTCATTGATACCATCTGTCAACGTCATGATGTCTAAAGATATGAAACATGTTTTTCAGCTTTCACCAGTTTCTAACTTTTTACTGATTGGTGGTTTTACTGGTTACTTCATTTTGGGATATCTGTTGAGCCAAATGGATTTTAGAAATATCAGTAGTTTTGCTCTTCTGACTTTGTTCATCGGAATTGGAACTTTCGGTAATTTCTTTTCTGAATCTGTGCCTAAAACCTTTGACACTAACAATAGTTACTATGTGACATCTTTATTCATCCCTATCATGTCGATTGCTGCCTTCATTCTCTTGCAAAAGTGGGGCAGCAGCATCCGCTCAAGAGGAACAATTAGATTTTTCGAAGCTTTGTCACCACTAGTCTTTGGAATTTATTTATTACATTATTTAGTTATCTTTTTCGTTGAACCATGGTTTTTCAAAAATATTGATCTCCGTGGCATCCCTGCAACTTTCTTACGTTACATTGTTGTGATTATCATCACCACTGTAATTATTTGGCTGATTAGTTTCATTCCTGGTATTAACTATTTACTCATCGGTCACACAAGGTCAAAAAAAGAGCGGAACAAAACACGTTCAGCTTCCGAGTATTAATATTCAAAAAATAAGGACGATAACTCTATTTTGAGTTACCGTCCTTATTTGAATTAAGCGGAAGATGATGTACTTTTGTTCCGCATTTATGCTGCAATATCATAGATAAACATAGTTATTATGCACTAATCTTTTTTAGTCTTGGTCGTCTTTAAGAAAGAACCAAAAATAATTAAAATAACTCCTGCAATTGTTGCAAAGATGCTTGTTGCCTCACCAGTCTGTGGCAATGTTCCAGCTTCGTCAGTTGTACCAGCAGCAGGTGTTTCTGATTCACCCTTGTTGCCTTCAGTATTTGGTAGTAAACCTTCTTCAGCATTGTTTTCAGATTGATTGCTCTCAGAACCACCATTAGTGATTAGATTTTGATTGTTATCTTCATCAGTTGTTGCTTCTTCAGAATCAGAATCTTCTTCTTTGTCAGTATCTGGAGTTTCTGGGGATGTCGTGTTGCCACCGTTATCCTCTTCACCAGGCTTGTCAGTGTCAGGTTCCTTATCGTCGTTATCTTCGTTGTTATTTTCATTAGGTTCTTCAGGATCTACAGTGTTTCCTTCATTACCTTCATTTGGTTCTTCTGGGTTTTCGGGATCCGTAGTATTTCCTTCATTACCACCATTTGGCTCTTCTGGATTTTCGGGATCTGTTGTGTTTCCTTCATTACCCTCATTGTTATTGTTTTCATCAGGTTTCTCAGTCCAATTACCGTCCTCATCGATCTCCATTTCTTCCTCTTCATCAGGTTTATCGATATTTGAACCATCATTATCATCTTCACCAGGAAGAGAATCTACCAAACCAGGAAGAATCATAGGTCTTTCATATTCGGTTTCAATTTCTGAATGATCTTGAAGATCCCATCTATGCGATTCGGCCTTAATTGTGACCTTATCCGAAACAATATTACCATCTAAGTTAGCATTAACGGTTGTGTTGGCTTTTGGTGCCAATACGCTCCCTTGGAAAGGACGGTCAATATTCAAATCACCCGCAAATTGTTTATCTTCAGCTGTACTATCATAGAAATTCCACAATAAATGATTATCGTCAAAATATTCAGTTTCCTTATTAGGGCGTTCATCACCATAATAATTATCATCATCATAATGTTTTCCATCGTTGAAGAATAACTTCACTTGTGAAGTAACAGTATACGGATTTTGTCCTTTGGTATCAACGTTCATAACAACATTAGTTCCACCCGCATCGCCTGACAAACCAACAATCATTATTGGTGTTCCTGATGTCAAAACATCGGGATCCAAATTGATAACGATTCTATTATTCTCGTCAGGTTCATATTTTTCCAAACTAATAACCCTTGTATTAAAATCTGGAAAATCACTATTTTTAATGCTTACGGCTGGATCCATTTCTGATAACTTAACTGATTGAGATTCTAATTCTTTAAAATATTCTTCAAAATTGATGTACTGATTTCCATTTTTGTCCTGATAAGTTTCATCCTTAGTTAGATGATCAATATTTATTCCATTAACGTTAGTACGAGTACTGTCAGTGACATTAACATCGTTATTAGCACCAAATATAATCTTATTTACCCTACCATCGGTTTTACTAACGAATGAACTATTTGCTAAATCATTAACATTTTGAATATATGAAATATCCTCGCTAACTAAGCCTTCGTGTACACTAGTACCAAAATTAACTTTACCATTTAATGTTCCAACAGCGACGTTACCATTGGTATGTGTGTTTAAAGTAGCTTCATTAGCAAAGATATGGAATTTTGACGCATAACCTAGCATATTATTGGAAACGTCTGGGAAATCATCAGAAACATGTCCACCATCTCGAACATCATTATTAACAGCTTGTGTAGCTACTCCACTAGTAGCAACTGGTGTTTGATTTGCATTTGAATCTTGAGTAGAAACATTTTGTGTTGCATTTGTAGCACTTTGACTTTGACTTTGCACTGCAGCTTGTGTAGCTGTTCCCTTATCAGCTTGTGCATTATTATCATTTGCTTGGTTTTGATCTTGATTACCAGTACTTTGAGTTGTTGCCGTTGCACTGTCAGTTTCATCAGCATTGACAGTTGTAGCACTCATCCCTGTTAGCACTACCGCACTTATAGCCACACACGACAAAGCCCATTTTTTCCCTTTTCTCATTAACATAATTAACTAAATCTCCCTCATTGAATTTAGAATAATTATTATTATCTAATAAACCTGGTAATAATTTTATTTATATCGATTATTACGCTACTGTTTTTTATTGTCAAATAGCGATTTATTTAATGAGAATTTATTACCTTTTTAGTCTCATGGTTTGATAAATTGCGACTCCCAACGCCATGGCAGAGATAATCCCTAATCCCGTAAAACCTACTTTGGAATATAAAATTGCTCCAATTAATGAACCAAATGTCAGCCCTAAGTAGAGAAATGAACTGTTAAATGACATTACCGTTGAACGTTTGTCTGGAACAACACCAACAATGTACGTCGTCAAGGCTGTTACACCTAGTCCTTGTGCCAGTGCCAATAATATAAGAAAAATTATTATTCCCCATAAATGGTTTTGAGAAATCACCAAGCCAAGAATGAAAATAATTGATAAGAAACCATTGAGAATGACATCCTTCATGGCTCCTATTTTAGATAGCAACTGACCACCACAAAAACTGGCAATGAAATTACTTAAACCATAAGCAATAAAGATATTACCGGTTTGAGCAGTATTGAAATGAAAATTCTGATTTAAGAATGTTCCTAAAAAAGTGTAGATCAAATAAAATCCAAACATCCAAACTAGATTAACTGATAGAGACAATAGAGCTTTTTTCGACTTGATCAAAGTTTGAAAACTAGCTAAATATTTTAGTTCTTTCTGATTGCCCGTTAAATTGGGAACAACTAATAACAAAACGACAAAAGCTAACAAAGTTAACAAGATTGAACCCCAAAAGGCCATATGCCAATTAGATAATTGTGATAACAAAGTTCCCATAGGCACACCAACCGCAATTGACAAAGATAAAGCTGACATAGTAATTCCCATTACAGTATTTAATTTTTTATCGGTAAAATAGCCGCCGACCGTAGCCCAGATATTAGGCATTGTCACGGCGGCACCAATTCCTGCTACAGCTCTGCCGATATAAAATACTACGATGTTAGTAGCCTGGGCACAGACAAGACTACCTACTAGAAATACCAACAACCCCACTATTAAAAGTTTTCTTTTATTGAATCTATCTCCCAAAGGTCCGAAGAAAGGACTGCCAACGGCGTAACACAAGGCATAAATGGTTACCGATAAGGCTGCTTGTGCGGTTGTAATTACATAATCCTTCTCAATTGCTGGTAACAATGGCGAAATAATAAACGAATCGGCACCGATAACAAAAACCACCAAGAATAAGCCAATCACCAACAAGATATCCTTAATTTTATAAGTATTATTCTGCTTCATGATCAATACTTCTTTCCAAATTTTATAACAATATAAATCCAGAAATAAAAAAGCACAATACGAGAATTTAATGATACTAGGTATCAAAAAATTCCCATATTGCACTTTCAAATTATTAGGTTCTCATCTTTTCTGATGATACAATTCAGCTGAATTCAACCACTGGAGGTTCATTATGATTGCAGCTGACATGAGCACTAGACACGGTGAGCGCTGTCCTTTAGACAGTACCCTCAAGATTCTTGATGGTAAATGGAAATCTATTATTCTCTGTCGTTTGATGGAAAAAGAGATGCGTTACGGTGAGATTCTCAAAACTTTGCCCGGTTGTACAAGACGTATGTTATCCCTACAACTAGCTCAATTAGAAGATGATCACATTATCAAAAAAGAAATCGACACATCATTTGTCCCAATCAAAACCAGTTACCACTTAACTGACTTAGGACAGTCACTGGTGCCGATCATCAAAGCTATGGATAACTGGGGTCAAGTATATTTGGAAGCTCTGGATAGAACCGACTAGATCAGTTTTTTTATACTTCGATTAAAGATCAACAATTGTGAACCACAGAAAATTAAAATCAACCCTGTCAACAACACGTCGACTCCTTTTAACACGATCAAAACTGTACTCCACATATCCTTCATCAGGCCTAGGGAAAAATAGAAATAGACAAAAATTATTGGAATAATAATGACAAGATAAACAACTGTATAAACATAGCTTTTACTGATGATCAGATTTAAATCTAAGTCGAATTTCTGTGTCTTCATATCCATAACGTGAAAATGACGATCAATTAAGCAAATCAATACTAATGGATATAAAATCAGAAATAATGTATATAAAAGTGACATGCGCTTTTCTCCAATGTTTTTGATAACTTAACATTATCGATTTCAAAAAAATGGCGCAACTGATTTTATCAATACTTTTATTTAGTTAGAACTTTTATAAATGTACTTATTTTCTGTCTTCTGTCCCTAATACAAAGACGGCCACACAACCGAAACCGGTATGACTAGAAATCGTCATGCCAATAGGATTAATCTGAATATCAGCGTCGGAAATCTTTTCAGCAATATGCTTTTTAACAGTTTCCGCTGCATCCCAATCGCCACTAGTAGTAATAATAATTGGTTGCTTAGGATCATTTTCCATCGCCGCAACTACTTTCTCAGCCAAAGTTATTAATGATCTCTTACGTGTTCTGATCTTAGAGACAAAACGTAACTTTCCGTTGGGATCAACATCTAGCAGAGGTTTTACTTTCAACAATGTACCTAATGTTGCGGAAGCCCTAGAAATTCGACCACCGTGATATAAATACGACAAGTTATCTACTGTAAACCATTGTTGTAGACGAAGCTTATTTTGATCAAACCAGGCAACTAAATCATCTAAACTGGCACCACTTTTTTGTAACCTGATGGCTTCGAGGACCAAACGACCTTCACCACCACTAGCAGCCAGTGTATCGACAATACGAATATCAGCTTCAGGGAAGTCTTCCAATAGGATTTCCCTAGCTTGACGAGCACTGGACATAGAACCACTTAAACCGCCTGAAAATCCAACATAGACGATTGGTGTTCCCTTTTCAACGTATTTCTTAAAGAATTCCAAATACTCACCCACGTTAACCTGAGTTGTAGATGGTAAAGTCCCCGCCTTGATCTGTTCGTAAAATTTATCTAATGGATAGCTCTTTCCGAAATCATTCACGAGTTCCTGCCCGTCGATTTCTGTGTGAAAATAAATTGCCTTAACATTGTTTTCTTCTAAAAATTTTGCTGGCAAATCACATTCTGAATCAGTTAAAATTTGATACATTTTACGACCCCCTAAAGGTTCTTATAAATTCATTTTATAATATTACCATTTATCAAAATAATATACATTGTATCTACTGAATTCATAATAACAGTAAAAGATAGTATAGATGTTGTATTTAGATTCTTTCCGCTAATTATTTTATATGGAGAGATAGTTTAAATTTGCCGTCCTCCACAAAAATTGGGAATGCTGTTGGAACGCTATGGGCGCGATTTTGAACTAATTATTTTACACTTCGTGCAAAATAATGGATTTCAAAAGTCGGCCTTATTGTAATCGGCAAAGCCGATAACAATAATTTCATAGCTGAACGCATTCCCAATTTTTGCTCCGGACTAAAGAGTACTTCGCTTGTTTAATTTGAGACAAATTGAAAGATAGTGAATTACACCTATTTTATTAATATGTGTTTTAACTAAACCTTTTTAAGAACCGATAAATCACCAAGTAACATTTCACGGCTGAGACCAATTGGGCTTGTTGTTCCAGACTAATGTTCTGTTCTATTTTTTGTCTGCCTTTAAAATAGCAACTGGTAAATAGTAAATAGGAATTGAAATGTAATCATATATCCATCCGTAGAAGATTCTTGGATTTTATACAAAGATCGAATTCGGAAATCTAAAGTTTTGTACAGAGTTCATCATTATTGGCCCGTACCCTCTTTGATTAAGTGGGTATTTTTTTGACCCCCACAGCCGTGCGTGCAAAATCCGCAATTCCCAAGGGTTACAGCGATTTAGTTTGCACAACATCTTTTCTAATCATTTCAAAACTGTCCTCCGTGCAAAATTCATGCAAAATATTTTGATACTTTCAAATAAATAAAAAGCACCTAAACGTTGTTATATCAACATTTAGATGCTATAAATTTTACTAATCGATGTTCTTAAAAAGCCGTCTATCGGATTTGAACCGACGACCCCCACCTTACCATGGTGATGCTCTACCTATCTGAGCTAAGACGGCATTCATCTCCTACATTTTATCAAATTTAGCTCATGTAGAAAATGTTTTTAACTAAAATGCTTCAATAATTTCTGCGATACCTGTGGCAAAGAAGAAGAATGCCAACATGAAGACGATAAATCCTCCAGCTAGTACTGGATTAAACAATAGAATTACCGCAAACAATAGGTTCAAGAACGCTAAGATCACAATAAAGATGTAATATTTTCTACCGAAGAAATGGTAAAAACGTGATGTCATTATTTGCAAAATTGCATCTAGCAAGAACCAAATGGCAAACATGTAAACAATTGCTACGACTCCAACTTGAACATGGGCAATAAAAATAATACCGATAATAATATCAACAATTGCTCCAAAAATCGTCCATCCACTTCTAACACCTAAATATTTAGTCATTTGTGAACCGAACCATAATTGATAGACTCCACGTAAAATGGCGAAAAATCCGAATAATACGGCAATGGTTGATAAACTTCTCAATGGATACCATGTTACTAAATAGCCTGCATACAACGAAAGCAAGCCAATAATAAAACCAAACCAATCAAAACGCTTCTTTGGTTGACTCATATTTGTCCCTCCCTTCCAATAACAACAATATTTTAACATTAAGAGTTATCAAAGTTGAATGATATGCGCTATAATAGAATGGCTAATAAAATTATTAGGCTAAACGAAAGGTTGAAAAATTGTCACCTAACAAAGAAAATTATTTAAAAACTATATACGAATTAAATTATGATTTCACTAAAATTACGAATAAACGTATTTCTGAGATCATGAACGTCTCCGCTCCATCAGTTACCGAAATGTTGAATGCTTTATCAAGTGAAGGCTATTTAACACATAGCCCTTACAATAAGATTGTCTTAACTCCTAAGGGAAATAAGGTTTCCGAAAAGTTAGTTAAGACGCACCGTCTCTGGGAAGTATTTTTGAACAAATGTTTAAAGTATCCTGTTGATAACGTCCATCATAACGCTGATGCATTGGAACATTCTTCAGATGATGATTTGGTCGAACACCTAAATGATTTCTTGGGTCATCCCCAACGTTGTCCACATGGTGGGATTATTCCTGGCAATGGTCAAGGTGAAACTGATGCTGACGATAAATTGTTAAGCATGATTCCCGATAATACTAAGGTTCAAATTGTCAGAGTTTCTGATAATTATGACTTTTTACAGTATTTCGGCAGTTTAACTCTTGAAATCGATGATACAATTACCGTTCTTAAACATGAAAAATTCGATAATTCACTCGTTGTTGAAAAAGAAGACGGCTCGAAATTGACTATCGGTGCTAAAGCCATCGACTACATTTTCGTAGAATTACGTTAATAGAATCTAAAAAGCAGCTAATTCAATTGAATTAGCTGCTTTTTGTTATTTCTTTTGTGTTAGTCGATTATTCTCATCGATCTTTTTATAGAAAACAGCCATAACTAGCTGTTCATATGGTTGTAACCAAACGGATAACAGTTCGTGTGTCATCGCATTAAGAATTTCCCAGAAGAAAAATTCAAAAATAATTGAGAAGTAAGTCCACTTGTAGCCTCGCATCACGATAGTACTGCAACTGAAACTGGCAAATGCCATGCGTAACGACCATCTTCCTTGGTCAGCTTGATCATCTTTGAAAACCAAGAATGACTGCGAGAAAATCACTAAGAACCAAATTCCCGGAAGAATATAAAGCATGAAGCCAGCTTCCAAGAACAGTCCTAATAACGCCGTTATGAAAAGCAGTGGGAAGAAATATTTACCACTAAAAGCTTGTAAACTATCCTTGATAGCGTTGATTTGATAATCAGGATTTCTTAACTTATCGATCAAAGCATAAGAAACACCGGCACAAACCATCACGAAAAAGAAAAAGAAAGCATAAACTGCAACGTTACTTTGTGGAGTTAAACTCAACATGTACTGTGATGCTGAACCCGGATCATTTGCCATACTCATTGAAATCTCTGACAGACGACGGCTAGCCTGTTCTGGATCAGCTAAATTGACATTTATATTAGCCATCCAAGTTGTATAAATTTTCATTCCAAAATACACTGCTAGAAACCTCAACAGAATCGGAACGATATTAAGCGCCACATTTCCCTTAATATCCTTCCTAAAAGCACGATGTGCTTCACGTCTGACCTCAAAAGCAGATATTCGATTGTAATTAGCGTTATTCATTAACATCCCTCACATTAGATAACGCCATTATAACAAAGATATATTATCTAAACTAATTTACTTTATCGTAATTGGTGCCTTAGTAGTCTTGACCATTAACAAATTATTGGCATCAACCTTATTTTGATAGGCGTTGCCAGACTTCTTATCAAAATATCGAACATAACCATTCTCAGTAGTTAGATCCATTCCCTCAACACTAATTGCGGAACCAACGAAATGACCAGAACCAAACATTCTGAATTCGTTATGATTCATCAAAGTTGTCTTGGAAATATTAATTTTACTGTGATTAGCTAGTGATTTTAAAGTATCTATATTAGATTGTTTGATGTTCATCTTAGATTCATCCAAATTAAAACTAGACTTCAAGATAGTTGAATTATTAGCTTCAATTCCTGAATAAGCACTCGCAACCAGATTAGCGTTAGAAATTTTACTATTTTTCATTGTTAAAGTAGCATCGTATAAATTCATTTTTTCAATATTATTTATCGTTGCGTCATTCAAGTAAACATTAGAGTCATAATCCAAGTCTTTAGCGGATTTAACTAAGTTATTTATCGTTACATCGTTCATTCTAATGTATCCATCCGCTAGGCGAACGTTAACATTATCCAATGACTTATTCATAGGGATCGTTATCGTTACGTTATTCTCATCCAACATATCTACTCCAACATGACCTTTTCTCTCTTGGCCTGTAACCGTTAAAGTATCATTTTTGATTTTATAACTAGGTACTGAACTCTTTTCGCCATCGATACGAATCTTATAACGGTCACCTAAACGAATCACGACATTGGCGTTTCTACCTTCGATATAAACATTCTTGAAATTATCTAAAGGATAAGTCTCATCAATTTTTTCAACGACCTTAAAACCATGATTCCAAACTACCGACTTGTTGCCACCCATGATGAAGCCACCCAGCAGCAGTAGACCACCAATTATTAATAAGTAAAATCCAGTCACAAAATACTTACGCATTCTCTTTTTCCCCCTTCATTGGAGTCTTTCTACCGTGAAGTAACTTCTTACCTAACCAACGGAAGAAAATGACAACTACGCTAAAGAACCACTTGAATAAAGCAATTGTGATAGGAATCAAGAAGAAGTCGACACCTAAAATCAACAATCCTGCACCTACATAAAAAATAGTCGTGGCAAATGATTGCAAAATAACTGAGAACCCTATGAAAATAGCCCCAATACCACAGACCACTGAAACAGCGACCAAAAAGAGGAATAGGAAAATAAACAACGCTCCTAAACCAATCACTAATGCCAACATCAAAATTACGATGAATGCAATTGGCAAAGCAATCGGAGAGGCCATCAGTGCTAATAAGACCAAACCAATCATCGTTAAATTTCTCTTAAAACGATCATTATTCGAAATATGTCCATTATCGACATTCTGATAATTTTGTTCAGACATTTTAATCGAATAGTCCGCTAATACTTTACGAGCCAAGTTCTTTGGTGTCCCCAGTTCATTGATTATCGCATCAGATGTGTTCAATTTTGCATCGATTATATATTCTCGATAGAATTCAATCACATCTTGTTGTTCATCTTCACTCAATTGATGCAGATATATTTTAAATTCATCAATGTATGAATCGATTGTTTTGCTACTCATTATTCCCCTCCAAAATAGTATCAGTCGCTGTCTTTAATTCTTGCCAATTACTTCTAATACGTTCTAATTGTTCTCTACCCAAATCAGTAATCTTATAGTATCGACGATTTCTACCTTCGTAAGCCTCATCGTAGGTACTCAACCAGCCTTCCTTTTTCAATCTACGTAAAATTGGATACATAGTTGATTCAGAAATAGGAAATACCATCTGGATTTTCCTAGTAAGTGCATACCCATAATAATCTTCACTTGTAAGCAGAGCTAAAACAGAACCCTCAAGTATCTCAGTTGAAACTTGAATTGCCATATTATCTCCTCATTTCCGTTATATTATACGACGTATAATATCGTTCAATTAATAATATATGATAAAAAATAGTATAAGTCAATTTGAAGAATAACTTTTCAGTAGTTGATGTACGATCTTGTCGGCACCAAATCCAATAGTGTGAGTCTTCCATTCCTTATAACAAGAATATCTTCAACCACTGTATTCCTGACTAAAACCAAATAGAAACAGAATATAGTCGACAGTAGAAAATCTGTGGGCCCTAAGTGGTGTCCACCACGTTCCAGTGGCCCACAGATTTTCTACTGCCGACGGGCATCTTTACGTTTAACAAAATAATATTCAACATTAAAGACTTGACAATCTTTTTTCTACGTCGTACGATAATTGCAACATTTTAAAAACAAATCTAAAAACGACGACAGAAGAGTAACTGAGTTAATTAGTCCAGAAAGTTAACGATGATGTGAAGTTAACCTAATCCTCAGCGAAACACATCTGTAAGTTGAATGACTGAAACAAGTAGGTCATTTCGGTAGCACCGTTACAGCTGAAGTTATTGTAACTTCATGAGTCTAATATTGTGAGATATTAGAAATCAGAGGTGGTACCGCGAATATTCGCCCTCTTGGTCCTTTTGGATCGAGAGGGTTTTTTATTTGGGATAACCCTTATTTAGTGACAATAACTTCTTGAGGTTAATATCGTGAGCTATTAACAAATTAAGGTGGAACCACGTTAAAAACGTCCTTTAGCAAATTTGCTGAAGGACGTTTTTTTGTGTCTTTAGTTAAAGGGGAAAAAGATTATGATGAATTATATTTTTGAAATTTTACCATCGCTTTTAAGCGGTACAGCCATGACTTTAAAAGTTTTCTTTTGGACATTGATCTGTTCATTGCCACTAGGAGTTCTTGTTTCACTTGGACGTAGTTCGAAATTCAAGCCACTGAGTTGGTTGGTTTCTTTCTATATCTGGGTTATGCGTGGAACACCTTTGTTACTACAATTAATTTTTGTTTTCTACGGCCTACCAAACATGCCATTCGTTCATATCGTTTTCGAAAGATATGATGCCGCATTATTCGCCTTCATTCTCAACTATACAGCCTACTTCGCCGAAATATTCCGTGGTGGCTTCAGCACCGTCAGCAAGGGACAATTTGAAGGAGCTAAAGTTCTAGGTCTTAATTATTGGCAAACATTAAGAAAAATTATTATTCCACAAGTAGTTAAAATCGTGCTGCCATCAATTGGTAACGAAGTAATCAATCTAGTTAAGGATTCATCTTTAGTTTATGTTATCGGTTTAGGCGACTTGCTTCGTGCTGGTAATATTGCTAGTTCAAGGGATGTCACACTCTTGCCATTAGTATTGGTCGGAATCATTTACCTGTTGTTGACCCTGATCTGTACTTGGATTTTGAAGGTCTTAGAAAAACGTTTCAGTTATTACCGTTAGGAGAAAAATTATGTTGAAATTAGAAAATATCACTAAAAGTTTTGATGGTAAAACCATCTTAGATAATTTAAATCTTGAAGTTAAAGACAACTCAATTCTCAGCATTGTTGGCCCTAGTGGTGCTGGTAAAACAACTCTACTACGTTGTATCGCCGGTTTGGAAAAAGTTGATTCTGGAACTTTCATACTCAACGATAAGCCTTTTGATCCTTTCGATGAGTCAGTTAAAGAACGCATCATTGGCGTTGTCTTCCAAGACTTCAATCTCTTCCCTCATCTTTCAGTTATGGAAAATATTTCCTTGGCTCCTAAATTAGTTTTGAAACAAGACAAAGCCACTGTGCAAAAAAATGTGGATAAACTTTTGGAACAATTAGGACTTACTTCTTTGAAAAATCAATATCCTTTTGAATTATCAGGCGGTCAAAAACAACGTGTTGCCATCGCCAGAGCTTTAGCCATGCAACCACAAATTCTTTGTTACGACGAACCAACTTCAGCACTTGATCCTAGTTTGCGTGACACAGTTGCCCAAGTAATTTTAGATTTGAAAAAAACTGGTATCACACAAATCGTCATCACCCATGATCCCGATTTTGCCAAAAAGATTGCTGATCAATTGCTCGAAGTTAAACCTATCAATAACTAATCACGAAGGGGAGTAAATATGAAGAAAAAATTATTAATATTCATGGCATTATTCTTACTTGCCTTAGGATTAAGTGGTTGTAGCGACAACAAAAAATCAGTTGCTCAAGAAGCCAACACTACGGACACTTGGAATCACATCAAGAAACGTGGACGTGTCATTATTGGTTTAGACGATACCTTTGTACCGATGGGCTTTCGTGAAAAGAACGGAAAACTAGTTGGTTACGATATTGATTTAGCCAAAGCTGTTTTTAAACAGTATGGTATTAAAGCCGACTTTCAACCAATCGACTGGAATATGAAAGAAACTGAGTTACGTAATCAAACCATCGATTTGATTTGGAACGGCTACACTATCACTCCTGCTAGAAAGAAGCAGTTGGCCTTTTCACGTCCCTATATGGCTAATCAACAGGTTCTAGTTACCAAAACAAACGAGAACATCACTTCATTTAAAGATATGCAAAATAAAATTCTAGGCGTTCAAACCAGCTCTTCTGGTGCCAGCCTCTTAGATGAACATCCCACTAAATTGAAGAATTATATCAAGAATAGAACCCCTGTCCTTTACGATTCTTTCAACAATGCCTTAATGGATTTAGATGATCAAAGAATCCAAGGTCTACTGATCGACAGTGTCTATGCCGGCTACTACATCAGTAAAGAAAAAGATCCCGCATCTTATCGAATAACTCGTGGCGGATTCACAGGAGAAGATTTCGCCGTTGGTATGCGTAAAGGTGATAAGACCCTTAAGAAAAAAATCGATAACGGCCTACAACACCTCGCCAATACAGGAGAACTTCAAAAGATAAATAAGAAATGGTTTGGGAATTCCGATAATTCCTTAATCGAGCCAAAGTAAAAAAGCTGACCAATTAAATTTGATCAGCTTTTTTATTAATCAGAATTTTCGATCAGAATTCTTCTTCACAAATGGATCAATAATGCTATCTATTAGTTCTTTGTTCTGTAATTGTGCTACCCATTTCGGATCAACTTGTTGTTTTTGATAAACACAACTAGACAAAGTCCCAGTAATACTTGCAACCGTATCAGTATCTTCACCTAAATTTACGGCCAATAGAATAGCCTCATCGATCGAATTAGAGTTTAAAACACTCCAAACGCAGGCTAACAAGGTATCGACATCATAACCAGTTGACTTGATATTATCACGACTAACATTTTTGAAACCCGGTGTGAAAATATCCTTATAATAGATAAATTCTGACCATTCCCCAGGCTTATTTTGCAACGCATGCTCTAACTGTTTTGGCAACTCGCTCAAAACCTCAGATAAAGCTTTATCATTCAACAATCCATGTAAAATTTCTAAATAAATGTAGCTTCCCATAATGGCTCTTGGATGACGATGAGTTAAACTAGTATAATTTTTGGTTAACTCTAGACGCTTTTCTAAACTGGATTCCTTCTGTAAATAGATAGCTAAAGGTGCCAATCTCATTAAAGCGCCATTGCCA
This sequence comes from Companilactobacillus sp. HBUAS56275, assembly GCF_036913655.1. Taxonomy (NCBI): domain Bacteria; kingdom Bacillati; phylum Bacillota; class Bacilli; order Lactobacillales; family Lactobacillaceae; genus Companilactobacillus; species Companilactobacillus sp. HBUAS56275. The sequence continues at coordinate 471,261 of NZ_JAYKKK010000002.1, read as the reverse complement.
TTAGCATATTCACTCGGATCACCACATTCCAATGCTGGATAATGATTGATCGACCAATTACGCACAGCTTTTGCACAAGTAGCTCCAATTCCAAAGGCTACTCCCTTAGGTGTGTACTCATTGTGAAACATATAGTTCTCAAATTTTTGCATCAGAGCTTCATAATCGCTTTTTTCAGTTAAACTCTCTACTAAAGGTAAAGTAAAAGAAGTATCATCTGACCAACTGCCAGCTTCTTGTTCCCAAGTTCCACCAGAAATCATTGAGTCAAGATAATAAGTATCACGTTTCTTGAATTCCACGGGAACACCCAAAGCATCACCCACAATACCTGCATACAAAATATTTTTTATTAGATTAGCTTCCATAATTGCATCTCCGGTCAAAAAAACTGGGACCAAAATAAATTCAGTCTCAGTTATCATTTATATTTTAGAGTTTCTATCCCATCTATAGCACGTATAATCCTAAAAGATCAATAAAATAAACGCCAGGAAAATGCCAAATACTGCTAGCATGCTGACCTTTCTCTTATCATCATGAATTTTTCGCAATCCATTTTTATCCATAAGTATCATTCCTCCGTGCCATCTTCGTTATATCATCTAATCTCCACTATGAAAAGGTTTTTTCTGAAAAAAATATCAATAATATTTCCTCGTTTTTTGATTAAACTACATTTTAACTTCAAAAATATTTAATCTCAATATTATTTTTCACTTATTAAGCAAATATTTAAGTATAATTAAACTATAAACACAAAGGAGTTATCGACTTAACCATGAATAAGACAAATCGAGTATATTTGGCTGGACCTTTCTTTAGTGAAAATCAAATTAAACGTTTAAATGAAATACAAAAATTACTAGAGGCCAATCCTACAATTGGTGATGTATTTAGACCCGGAGACGATGAATACACTGCAGCCGAGTTTGGCTCATTTGAATGGCAAACAGCCGTCTATAAACATGATATCAATAACATCAATAATTCTGACGTTGTCGTAGCAATGCTAGATTATAAAATAGAAGAAAACGAACTAGAACCAGACTCTGGTACAATGTGGGAATGCGGTTATGCAGTAGCCAATAATGTTCCTGTTATCGGTGTCAGAAATGTTGAAGACGAACCTCTTAACTTAATGCTTGCCGGTAGTTTAACAGCATTCTTTAACGGAGCCGAAAGTATCAAACAAATTAAAGATTATGACTTCAATAAATTAATGACAAGATATGAAAATGTAAAGGTACTTTAGGAGGGAAATATGTCACAAGTAACAAAAAGAACAGAAAAATCAATTATCACAGCGATGATTTCTCTACTTCAAAAGAAACCATTCGAAAAGATCACTGTTGGCGATATCTGTGATGAGGCTTTGATCAACCACAGTACTTTCTACCGTTACTTCAACGACAAATACTCCCTATTGCACTCTGTCTTTTCATATTTATTAGATGATTTATTGAATAATACTTCTAACGCCAAAACAATTGTTTCCCAAATTGCTGATTTTATGGAAAAGAATGCTAAATTCATGCATCATATTTCTCCACAATATCAAACTAAAGCTAACCTTTATCCTGAATTCAGAAGTATTCTACGAGATATTGTCAAAGCAAAAAGCAAGGATCCCGAAAGTCAAAATGATCCATTGATAAAAATGATAACTAATTCCGATACTCCAGAGTTGATGATCAGTTTCATCGTTGGTGGCTTAATCGGTTTAGTAGAGTACCTAGAAGATAATGATTTCAACGTTTCCTACGAGAAATTTATCGACTTTACTGAAGGCATCTTTGCTAAATGGTCGAAGTGAGAATGCGGTTGTAGTGTTAAGTAGCAAAAATAACATCTACTAAAAATTTTGTAATTCTCTGCATTTTTAACTAATATCCAAATATAAATAATAAAGGAAGCACCTACGTCGGCTATGTGGGTGCCTCTTTTGATTTAAACGCAATTTAAAGATTAAATACTTTACTTCAAACAAAATAATAGAAGTACTCTTTAGTCCGGAGCAAAAATTGGGAATGAGTTCAGCTATGAAATCATTGTTACCGGCTTTGCCGGTTACAATGAGGCCGACTTCGAAGATCCATTATTTTGTACGAAGTGTAAAATAATTAGCTCCGAATCGCGCCCATAGCGTTCCAACAGCATTCCCAATTTTTGTGGAGGACGGGAATTTAAGCACATTCCCCAATCTAGTAAGAATCTACAATAAAGAATTGTGTCTAATGTTGGCACAATTCTTTTTCTGTTTTAGAATGATAATATTGTGTTTATTTCGAGGGGGAAAATCTGATGCAAACTGCCAATACCAAATCTAAAAAATATTTCCTATTAAGTATGATGTTGATTGCTGCTAACTTACGTTTGCCAATCATGATCATCCCTCCATTGATCAAAACAATTGAAAGTCAGTTGGGACTGCCTAAATCTATGGCTGGTTTGATCACCTCTATTCCACTGATAACTTTTGCTGTTCTCTCACCAATAATTGTTAAAGTCGCTAAAAAATTGGGCAACGAGCTGACGATTTTTATCTTCTTTCTACTATTAATTATCGGTAGTTACTTACGTATCGTTCCAACTATCGCTGCTTTATTGTTTGGGACTTTTCTAGTTGGAATCGGAATTGATAGTGGTAATGTCTTAGTTCCAGCTATCATTAAAGACCGGATGCCAAACGAAATTCCTTTGGGGACTAGTTTATATACTCTTTCGATGTTATTGATTGGCGCTATTGGGACAGCTTTGTCAGGCATTTTGATTACTAAAACTAGTCTACAAATGACTTTAAGTTTACTTTCAATTATGGGAATCATCGCAACTGTCTTTTGGCTTCCTAATCTTAAAAATAATCAAAGAGACAGTGGCCAACAGACTGAGTCAAAAAACTATCGTAGTGTTTGGAATCAATCCTTGGGTTGGCTGATTACAGCTTTCTTTGGACTCCAATCCATTGTTTACTATTCCTTCATCACTTGGTTACCATCAATTCTTGAAAGTAACGGTCTCGCCAGTATCACGGCTAGTAATTTACTAACACTATTACAGTTGAGTGGCCTACCTTGCTCCTTCATCGTTCCCTTTCTTTCAGTTAGAAAAGGCGGTCTCAAAAAACTTTTAACCATGCTTTTCATTGGTTACGCTATAGCCCCACTAGGATACTTGATTTCCACTAGTAATTTAGTTTTTCTAATCATTGTCACCGTCGTGACTGGATTTGGATCTGGTCTAGCTTTCAACATGGCTGTAGTTTTCTTCACTGAAAAAACGACCAATCCTATCCAAACCGCTGAGGTTTCCGGAATGGCACAATCTGCTGGTTACTTATTGGCCGCAATCGGTCCCACGCTCTTTGGTTTCTTAGAGAGCACAACGCAGTCATGGAGCCTAATAATTATTATTTTAATTTTATTATCAATTTTACTGACATTATCAGGAATTTTTATTGCACGTCACAAACCAATTAAGGAATGAGGATTTAATATTATGAAATATATCTTTTTCGATTTCGATGGCACAATTGCCGATACGCAAGTTGGAACTATCAAAGCCCTTCAGTATATGGCTAAAAAACTGAATATCACTGATTTAGGCGCCGATACTTACCAAAAATTTATTGGCCCTGCTATTACTGAAAGTTTTGGCAAATACTATCCTGACCTTCCTAAGGAACGTTTCTCAGAAGCTATTGCCGCTTATGATGAATATTATAAAAATAAAGGCCTTTATCAATTGACACTTTATCCACAAATTGCTGACGTTCTGGCTGCTTTACAAGATGATGGTTATCAGCTCTACATTTCATCTGCTAAAACTGAATCACTCATCAAAAAATTAATCACTTATTTAAAGTTAGATAAGTATTTCACTGGACTTTATGGTGCTTCAGAAGATGAAGTCACTCGTTCAACCAAAGCGGATATCCTCAAATATGCTCTTGAAAGTGCCAATGCTTCTGCTAGCGAATCTGTTATCATTGGTGATCGTTCAACCGATGTTCAAGGTGGAATTGCTAATAATGTCCACACTTTAGGTATCACATATGGATTTGGAGATTACGCTGAACTCCGTGATGCCGGCGCTGAATCAATTCTAGAAGATCCAACTGAAATACCTTCGGAAATTCGAGCAATGTAGCTATTAAACTTTTTCAAAAATTTTGAGCTTTTCCCTTGATATGAAACGGGTTCGATAAAGTAACATAATAATTGTAAAGAGAGTGAGACATGTCGAAGCTCCTTCGTTAAATAAAACAGAGGAGATATAATATTATGCTATTCAAAATTTTTAGAAAAAACCATACTACTGCTAACATCGAATTAAAGGATAACAATCAATTGGGTGCCTTGAAACTGGCCGCTGAAAAGACTGCCGATGAGTTCGGTTTGGACGCACAAACGGTTCAAAGTAGTTTATTTGCTAGTGCTGCTCAGGAACCTACTATTCTAAATAATCGTGTCGTTTATATGTTCGTTACTAGTGACAAGAAACATAAGGCCCATTCAATGACTTTAACTTTCAAAGATCCTATTGCTTGGGGCAATGACAAGGTTCCTGTTGACTACATGATCGTTGGTGTATTGCCTGATGGTGCTGGTCAAGAAGATGCCGATCAATTGAAGAATCATATTGCTGACAAAGTTAACGAAAATGCTGACAAACTGGATGATATCAGATTCAATGATTCCGAATTGAACAAATTTAATCAATCATTTACAGACTAAAAAAGTCGACCAAACGGTCGGCTTTTTTGTTGCTATTCTATTTAAGCGTTGCTGCGAGTACTTCTGTACCAACTTTCAAATCCGAATTATTTGTTACAGACAAATCAGCTTTATCAAGTTTATCTGCCGTATTAGTTATAATCGTTAGAACTACAGTATCTTTATTGGCAGCCTTCACTTGTTCTAGATCCATTTTAGCAATTGGAGTTTGAGCCTTAACCTTGTCTCCTTCTCCTACTAAAATTTCAAATGGTTTACCGTTAAGTTCTACCGTGTCCAATCCCATATGAACCATAACTTCTAATCCGTTTGGTGTCTTTAATCCTAAAGCATGCTTAGTTTTAAAAACTGAAGTAACTGTACCTTCTACTGGAGAATAAATATCTTCTTGAGTTGGTACAACTCCAAATCCGTCCCCCATTAACTTCTGTGCAAAAACTGGATCACTGACATTTTCTAAAGTTTGTAACTTCCCGCTTACTGGAGCATAAATTGTTTCAGTAAGTTTTTTCTTTCCAAATCCAAATAGTCCCATTTACTTTACCTCTATTCATCGGTTCCTAAAATACCATTAATTTCTTGACTGTATAGATCAGCTTTTCCACCATAAACAGCTTGCAAGCCACCACTCACATCTAAGACGGCTGTGGCACCTAAATCTTTCAATACTTTTTTATCAACTTTAGTATTATCGTCAACAGCAATACGTAATCTAGTAGCGCAGGCTTCAACGCTTTGAATATTTTCAGCTCCACCTAATGCGCCAATAATTTGTTGTGACTGATCATGCAAACTAGAGTTTTTGTCAGCAGCTGATTCAGTAGTTGAAGAAGGTGTATCGTCGTCCTCCATACCAGGAATTGCTACATGAAATTTTGAAATACAGAATCTAAAGACTACATAGTAAACGACAGCCCAAATCAATCCAAACCAAAGTACAGTAGGCCAATTAGTTTTATCTTTACCTTGTAAAACACCAAATAGTAAGTAATCAATTAATCCACCTGAGAAAGAGTTACCAATTCTGATATTAAGAATATCTGCAAAATAGAATGATAATCCATCTAGAAAGGCGTGAATCACATAGAGCCATGGAGCAACGAATAAGAAAGTATATTCAAGTGGTTCAGTGATACCTGTTAAGAATGATGTCAAACCGCCACTCAAGTAAAGTCCGCCATCTTTCTTTCTATTTTTCTTTGGTAAACAGTGATACATAGCTAAAGCTGCAGCTGGCAAACCAAACATCATAGTGGCGAATCGACCAGCAAAGAAACGTGTTCCGTATGTAAATAAACCAGTGTGATTAGCGTCTGCTAATTGAGCAAAGAAAATATTTTGTGCACCAACGACGGTATGTCCTGCAACAGATGCAGTCCCACCAAGTGATGTATACCAGAATAATGGATAAATAGTATGATGCAAACCAACGGCACCTAGTAAACGAAGTAAGAAGCCATAGAAGAAAGTACCAATACTACCCATTTTGGCAATGTTATGACCAACTATTACTAGCCAACCTTGAATTGGTGGCCAAATCATAAAGAATAATGCTCCGATAAAAATTGCTGTAAAAGATGTAATGATAGGAATAAATCTTGAACCACCGAAAAATCCTAAGAATTGTGGCAATTCAATTTTACGATAACGGTTGTGAAGATAGGCAACCATACCACCAATAACGATTGAACCAACTACACCGGTATCAATTGTGGTTCCCTTTGGCGAGAACATTTGAATAAATCCGGCAATTGTAGCTGTATAAACTAAGAAAGAAACACCAGCGGCCAAACCAGCAGTACCTTTATCACCATTCGCCAATCCGACCGCAATACCAATGGCAAATATTAACGCAATGTTGTTAAAGACGGCACTACCCGCAAAGTTCATAATCTTCAAAATAGTTTGTAACCACGGCATTGATAAGAATGGATATGCCTTAACAGCGGCTTCGTTTGTTAACGCACCACCTAAACCTAATAAAAGACCAGCTGCCGGTAAAATCGCTATCGGTAGCATGAAGGCTCTTCCTAACTGAGAGAATTTTTTAAACATTTTTATTTACCCCTTATTTTTAATTAAGTGCTGAAATAAATCTTTGTGCGATTTCCATTGGCCTTGTAATTGCCCCACCAACTACAATTCCAGTTGCACCCATATCTTGAATTGCTTTAGCCTGTTCTGGAGTGTGAATTTTACCTTCAGCAATTACCGGCATCTTGGCATCGATATAGGCTTTGATCAAATCCATGTCAGGACCATCTTGTTCTTTACTTTCTTCGGTATAGCCACTCAAAGTTGTTCCCACAAAATCAACACCAGCTTCATAAGCATTCTTGCCTTCTTCAAACGTTGAAGTATCAGCCATCAATAATTGATCTGGATATTTAGCTTTAATTTCTTTAATAAACTCAGAAACTGTTTTGCCATCGTGACGTTTACGTAAAGTACAATCCAAAGCAATTACTGCGACTCCAGTTTCGTGTAGTTCATCAATTTCTTTCATTGTGGCCGTGATAAATGGTTTTTCTGGTAGATAATCCTTTTTGATAATTCCAATAACGGGCAAATCAACCGCTGCTTGGATCTCTTTAATATCACGAACTGAGTTGGCTCTGATACCAACGGCACCAGCTCGCTTAGCGGCAACTGCCATTAGTGGCATGATTCCTCCTTGCTCTGTATAAAGTGGTTCCCCGGGAAGTGCCTGGCAAGAAACAATCAAACCGCCCTTAATTTGTTTTACAAAATCTTCTTTTTTCATTCTTCATTTTTCCTCCAAAATTAATTAATTTGGATTATATTCTCCAGAAAGAAATATAAAACATTATTTAAGATTTGTAAACCCTTTCTTTTTTAAGATTCTAAATAATTGCTAGAAAATGTATAATTATCAAGTGAATACAGGTTTTGCTTTAATTTGGTTAATTTGCCGTCCTCCACAAAAATTGGGAATGCTGCTGGAACGCTATGGGCACGATTTGGAAATCCATCATTTTACACTTCGTGCAAAATAATGGATTTCCAAAGTCGGCCTCATTGTAACTGGCAAAGCCGGTAACAATGATTTCATAGCTGAGCGCATTCCCAATTTTTGCTCCGGACTAATGTCCTGTTCTATTGCTTGTCTATTTTTTAAATACTAAATAGTATCACTGGGAGATTTCCAAACATTACTCATACGCGTAATTAAAATCGTTCTTCATTTAAATTAGAATTCATAATCTTTGTTGATTACATGAAATTAGAGAATCTCCAAATACTGCAAATCTGACCAATAATAATAGAACCAGAAATACAGTCGGTAGTGGAAAATCTGTGGGCCCTAAGTGGTGAAATTTTACTTAGCTTGCGAAGCAAGGTTAGTAGAAGACCGAACTTAGAGATCCATGATTGCGCACAAAGTGCGGAATTATTAGCTCTAAGTCGTGTCCACCACGTTCCAGTGGCCCACAGATTTTCTACTACCGACGGGCATCCTCCACCAAATTAAGCAAAAGCCGAAATATAATTGGAGAATTTTCAAAATGAATATTGATAATTTAATTAAAGATAAATATGAAACATTAACTAAGTCAGAAAAGAAAATTGCCCAATATATTATGAATAATAAGAAATCCATTATTTATGGGACAATGGAAACTATCAAAAAAAACGTCTCTGTGGGTGATGCCACAATAGTACGTTTTTCAAGAAAATTAGGTTTCTCTGGTTTCAATGACTTAAAAATTGACTTAGCCAAAACTGAGTTAGAGGAAAATAATATTGACTCCAGTCACGATTATTACGATGATATTGCTGACCGTTTGATCACAACAATCAAGGACACTGCCTCGCTTATAAATCCTGATGATTTAAATAAGGCTATCCAATTAATCACCAATTGTCGTAAACTCTATATTTTTGGAGTCGGACATAGTGGCGAGATTGGAAAAGATTTTTCAAAGATGCTGTTGAGAATCGGATTGATTGTGCAAGCTGAAACTGATCCTCACTTCCAATCACAAATGGCTGCTATGATGTCGAATAACGATCTTGTTATTGGTATTTCTTTATCTGGTGAAACTAAAGATACCTACGACTCACTCCAAATAGCTAAAAAGAGTGGCGCCCATGTTATTTCAATTACCAACAACAATCTTTCTTCTATTGCACAAATTAGCGATATAACGCTACGAACTTCAATTGAGGAATTCCTTAACGGTGGTTCATTAGCCGGTCAACTATCGCAACTTTATGTTTGTGAAGTTTTAATTCGTGGTTATGAAAGACAAAACGGTGTGGATGCTGTTTCTCTTCGTGAAAAAGCCTTGCGTTCAATTATGGATAAACGAATGAATAACTAAAAAAAGCCGACCATCTGGTCGACTTTTTTATTTATTAACATTAAAGACATATCCTTGTGGATAAAATTCTAATCGATAAGCTCGATAAACATAAGCTTTGGAAGAAGCATTTTCGACCGTTACATTGAATACTTGATTACCATCGGAATCGACTTCAATAATATTGCTTTCGGACCCATTCTTCTTATAACCAAAATCAACTAACGTATTGCCGTTACTCTCTCGTTCAGCGTAACCAATAATATTTGTGAAATTGGTCTTACCTAGAGATTTCCCATAGGCCCACGTTTGATCTATCGTCATCTTCTTAGTATCAATATGGTATTGAACAGCTTGAGAATACTTACCTGATGTCTTTTTATTTCCATTAGTAACATCGACATTATTGTCATAAAGTAAAATATTCTCGCCATTCTTATCTTTACTTAATTGATAGAGTCCATGCTGTCCACCGGTTATCGTTGTTCCCTTCGTTGGGGTCAACAATTTACTGCGATACTTCTTAGGCCAACTCTTCTGGGATTTTCCACTATAGATCCAAATGATTTTATTAGTCTTATAATCTAATTTCATAATCATGTCTTGATTACGTCCCGAAATCATGATTGTGTTATCAGTCTTATCGTAATCAACAGCATTTTGATGGAACCAGTCAACTTTACCATCTGAACCAGCTTTATAATCTTTGTACATTGAACTAGGTAAAATCTTCTTCAAATCGATCACTTTAACTATTTTCCCAGTCTTATGCGAAATCTGGACCATAACATCTTCTTTATACTTGGAACCATCATTTACAGTTGCCAAAATATCCTTGTTGGGTAACTCCAAAAGATCATGATGAATTACTGTTGTCTCATCTTTGGCATTACCACTGTCATTGGATTTCACTTTACTGTTAAAACTATATTCATGGTAAACACGACCTAATACATCGGTCTCAATCAAGTCATTATAAACAGTTGAATCAACATTTTTCTTAGTCAAAATCAAAAAGTGTCCGTCATTAGTTTGTTCAATTGTGTGTTGCGAATAATTCGTCGAATACCATCTAACTTCTCCATCGGAATCAATCGCAAATGGTTCTTTAGTTGTTCGATTCATCAAAGTTAATTTATTGTCGCCAATATCCATTTTAGATTTGTCATTTTTAGAAACCTTGATTTTGGCATTCTTAATATATTTAGGTAACTCTTCGGTTTGTAGATGTAAAACTTTTTGTTCGGTAGTGCCATCTTTATAGGTTATCGTCATCGTGACGGTATTATTATAGTCAGCATATAATCCAGCAATAGGAACCTGATGTGTTTTTTGGTAACCTTTCACCTGATTAGTAATGCTTGTTTTATCAGTCTTACCTGTAACGGTATAACTGACTTTAGCAGCTTTATCAGTTTTAAAAATAACTAAAGCTGTTAACGGTGAATCCTTGTAGGGATTGACTTTCACGTATGGATCACTCAACGTATACGATTTGTTTTTAGTTGCACTTTGGTATTTTTTAGTTAACTTCTTTTGAGCATCCTCTCTCGTCGAAATCAACTTAGAACCAATATTCTTTTTAATCTGCGCAGTCGATAAAACTTCTGAATCTTTAGAACTGTTAGAACATCCCACCAAAATCAACAATATTAGTGGAATTATTCCCAATAAAAATAATTTCTTTCTCCTCATTTATTACTCCTCAATAAAAAAATAATTTCTCAACCTTTTTACGATATAAAAAAAATGTTGACATTCCGTCAACATTTATTGAAGATTTTGTGAAAAGTCTACGATAAAACTTTCCAATTATGATTTTGTAATCTTTAACCCTGTCTCTTCGGCAACTTCTCTAATCACCGTATTATCCAAAGGTTCCCCTTCGTCCAAACTACCGCCAGGCAAATCATAACGATTAATATATGGACCGCCATTCTTTTTGATCACTAACAGCTCCTTAGATCTATGAATGATACCGTAAGATCCAAAAGCAAAATGAAAAGTTTTACCGCTCATTTACTCAGTCCTCCCCTATCATTGAATCGAAAGTATTATTATAATAGTCATAACAAATATTAAAACTAATAGACTTTTATTCAAGGGGTAAATATTATGGCAGAAATTTCATCAGACGATTATTTCAAGATTGTTAAAAAAGTTTGGGCCGGTGGTAAGTTTAAAGACTTAGGCATCACAAATGGTAAAGAATACACGAAGATGTACAACGAATTCATGCAAAACGTCGGAAATGGACAAACAACACAACTCGAAGAAAAATTTCATCCCGACGATTGTGAATTAGTATCTTCAACAGACATCGATGATGACCAAATGATCATCATGTGTTCTCAAGAAAAAAATGACAAAACATATTTAGAAACCTTCCCCGCTATTACAGATGTTGATTTCACACATACAACACCCGTTGAAAGTGATTTTTATCATGAAATGATTCGTGCAGACGTAGAAGGACGAATTACAGAAGTCTAGAGAGCGGAGCAGGGGCGGTCAGCTCCCGAGGATTAAGACTACTATCTCAGTTGGCAACGAAGTGCCGGCAGAGATAGTTGACTTAACCGAAAGGAGTTGCCCCTGCGAAGCTCGTTTCCACTATAAAGCATAGAACCATGGTTATTTACATAAAGACCATTCCAGTAACTAATAAAAAAAACTAGTTACTGGAATTTTTTTGATAAACTAGTGGACAAAGTCCACTATTATGCTATACTATTCTCAATTCAAACAGGAGGTTATTAAATTGTTAAACCAAAATGAGATCACCTCAATCCGTAGCTTCAACCGTGACTACACAAAACTACTAGGCATCCTTAACAAAAAAGTTTTCGATACACCGCTCAGTTGGACCGAGGGTCGTGTCATCTTAGAGATTTATTTCAACCAAGATAAAACGCCAATCGAAGTCGCCAACCACCTAAATCTCGACAAAAGTTACACCAGTCGAATCCTCAAACGTTTTGAAAAAAATGAATTACTCTATAAATCACAATCATCCACTGATCTCCGCTCAAAAAAAATTCATCTAACCGACAAAGGTCTTGAATTGGCCAAACAATTAGATGAAAGTTCTGATCAACAGATCAAAGATCTATTAGTTGATTTAACTCCCCCACAGCAACAGGAATTTTTCAGTGCCGTAGAAGTACTAGACAAATTATTATTCAATAGAAAGTAGGCTTTTCTAATGTGGTATTCTAAAACATTTTCCGAATTAAGTACCGACGAATTATTCAAAATCTTATATTTACGCACAAAGGTTTTCGTAGTTGACCAAAATCGAGTCTATCAAGAAGTTGATGAACACGATCCTGAATCTATTCATGTTTTCGACATGGAGGATGGTCAAATCGTAGCTTATGCTAGAGTTTTCAAGCAAGATGAAAATGTCACCTTCGGTCGTGTACTCACTAATCCCGCTTATCGTGGAAAAGGTCTGGGCAATGAATTGATGAAACATGTTCTCGATACTATTCAAAAAGATTTTCCTAATAAAGAAGTCGAGATTGAAGCACAAGTTCAAGTAGAGAAATTTTATCAAAAATTCCACTTTCAAACTCAAGGTGCCCCATTCCTCTTTAACCACACTCCTCATTTGAAGATGACTCATGAAATGATCAGCTAAAAAAATCACTCATCAATTTGAGTGATTTTTTATTATGCTTAAACATTTATTAATGAGACAGCTTTCTGCCATCCCTCAACTTTTTCATTACATTCATCGACTGCCATTTGAGGTTCAAAGCTGCGATATTCGATGGCATTCTCCAAAATCTTTTCATCATAAAAGTTTAATTGTAATCCTGCTAAAAAGACCGATCCCAAAACACTTAATTCTTCTACATTCGGAATCTGTAAAGTTGCCTGTAACAAATCGCATTGAAATTGCATCAAATAATTATTCGATGTGGCACCACCATCAACTTTCAAAAGATTGATCTGACCACCAGTATCCTTCTTCATCAGCTGCAAAATATCGTTAATTTGATAAGCAATACTCTCCAAACCTGCTTTAACAATTTCGTTTTTACGTGTTTTGTGAGTCATGCCGACAATAGTTCCTGTAGCGTTGTCGTTCCAATAAGGAGCACCCAATCCGGTAAAGGCTGGGACTAAATAAGTTTTGTCACTCTTATTAGCATGGTAGGCCATTTCTTCAGTTTCGGCACTATGTTCAATTAAACCCAAATCGTCTTTCAACCATTTAATGACTGCTCCTGAATAATTAACATTACCTTCCAAAACATAATTTGACTGACCATTAATTCTCCAAGCAACCGAAGTTATCAAACCATTTGACGACATAACTGGTTTAGAACCAATATTCATCATGATAGATGAACCTGTTCCATAGGTAGATTTAACATCTCCAAAATCAATACATCTTTGACCAAATAAAGCAGCTTGCGAATCACCTAAAACTCCATAGATTGGAATTTGATGATCTAGAATCCCCTCAAAATCAGTCATTCCAAACTCATCATTTGAGTCAACAATTTTAGCTAGATATGATCTCTTCAAGCCGAAGATTTTAAGTAGATCATCATCCCAATCACCGCTATTTAAATTCATCAACTGTGTTCTACAAGCGTTAGAAGGTTCCGTTTTAAAACTTTGACCTTTGGTTAATTGATAGATCAACCAACTATCGACTGTGCCCAAACATAGGTCATCATTTTTGGCTGCCTCTTGAATGGTTGGAACATTCTCCAACATCCACGTAAATTTAGCGGCTGTGAAATAAGGTGATAGCGGCATTCCTGTTTTTTCATAGACGGCTTTTCCAACACCTGTTTTTTCGATTCGAGCACAGATATCCTTCGCCCGTGAACATTGCCAAACAACTGATTCTGACAGTGGTTCACAAGTTGATTTCGACCAAGCGGTGGCCGTTTCTCTTTGATTGGTGATTCCTAACCCAACAATCTTGGTGGAATCCACCTTAGGATCATCGAGTAACTTTCTAACTAAGAACAAAATATTTTGATAGATTTCACGTAGATTGTGGCTGACCCAACCTTGTTTACTAATAATCTGTTGATGATTTCTTGTTACTTTTCTCAAAATTTGACCATCTTGATCGACTAAAACTACTTTGGTACCTTGCGTACTCTGATCAATCCCCAACAAATACTTCATAATAATTTCTCCTCGTAATTAAGAAATTGATTTTTCAACATTTTTGGCAATTCCGGCACCATCTAATCCGTAATAACCAAAGACTTCATCTTGAGTACCAGCAATTGCAGGAGCATCTGGGAATCCGAGGATATGTAGTTTAGCACTGCCAGATGTAGCAACTACTTCAGCTACAGCTGAACCAATACCGTTATAAATACTGTGTTCTTCGATTGTATAAATATCTGAGAACTCATTACTGATTTTACTCAATAATTCCGTATCCAATGGCTTTAAGCTGACTAAATCAACCACTGTAGCCTTGATACCTTCTTTTTCAAGCAAATCGGCAGCTTTCAAGGCTTCGGGAACTGTTTCACCCATCGCTACTAAAGCAACGTCCTTACCATTTCTCAAAACATTAGCCTTGCCTGGTTTTACAAAAGCTTCTTCAGGATTGTTATAACAATTGCTCAAAGCTTTCTTACCAATTCTGATATAGGCCGGTTTATCTGATTTAACTAAATACTTAAACAAACCAATTGTTTGATACTGATCACAAGGCATGTAAACTTCCAAATTAGGAATAGCTCTGGTGATTGCCAAATCTTGTAGTGAATGGTGGGTACTGCCTAGAACGCTGTATGAATTACCACCACTGATACCTAACAATTTAACGTTGGTATTTGAATATGAAACATCCACTTTAACTTGTTCGATACTTCTCATCGTTAAGAAAGCGGCTGGGGATACGGCAAAAGGACGTTTGCCACTGTGAGCTAAACCGGCACTGATCGTAACAAGATCCTGTTCGGCGATACCTACTTCAACAATTTGTTTGGGTAATTCTTCGGCAAAAGGAACTAAAGAACCTGAACCTCTAGAATCACTAGTTAGGACAACAATATCAGAATCCTTCTTTCCAGCATCTACTAATTGTTCACAAATTACTTCTCCAACTTTACGTGCTTTTTCTTCTGACATTATTTTCTTTCCTCCAATTCTTTATCAAATGCAGCTAATGCTTCTTTGTATTGTTCTTCAGTTGGTACCTTGTGATGCCATTCAGCCTTGTTTTCCGCAAATGAAACGCCACAGCCTTTAACAGTATCAGCTAAGATCAATGTTGGCTTGTGTTGAACTGGTTTCAAGTCAAAGGCATCAACCAATTGCGACATGTCATTACCATCAATTTCAATCACGTTCCAACCAAAAGCTTCATATTTAGCTTTCAAAGGTTCACTGTTCATAACATCTTTAGTCTTACCGGTAATTTGAAGTCCGTTGTGATCAATAATAGCGGTTAAATTATCAAGTTTGAAACTTCCGGCTGCCATTGCTGCTTCCCAAACAGAACCTTCAGCTTGTTCGCCGTCACCCATCAAAACATAGGTATGATAATCTTTGTCATCCATCTTAGCTGCTTTAGCAATTCCAACACTCAAAGCTAGTCCATGGCCAAGTGAACCAGTATTCATTTCAATTCCTTTAATGTGATTATTGGGATGACCAATATATGGTGACTTGAATTGTGAATATGTTAGAAGATCTTCTTTAGGGAAATATCCACGATCAGCTAAAACATTCAAAAGAATTTCTACCGCATGCCCTTTTGATTGAATGTAACGATCACGATCCTCATTCTTAAAAGTCTCTGGAGTTTGATTCAGTACCTTATAGTAGAGGGCAACTAAAATATCTGTACATGAAAGATCCGAGCCAGTGTGTCCAGTCTTGGCGCGATAAATCATTTCCCACGTTGCCTTTCTCATTTCAATAGCTTTTTTCTCTAGTTGTTCGACATCCATAGTAATTTCTCCTTACAGTCAATTTCAGCAATCGCTTTCAACAAGTATACTAAACCGTTTACCTAAATTTTTCAATAGTTTAGTTAAGAGATACGAATATTCAAGCATCATTCATTTTTAATTTATTGTTTAAGAGTACTGTTATAACAGTGTTTGCTTGTAAATTTTTCATTTATGTTTAGTAATTAGTTTTAATAAACTATTGCTTAATAGTTAAATCAGTTTTATAGTTTAGTTGTGGAAACGCTTTCCAAATAATTAATTTATTAAATTAAGGAGTAATTATTTATGAGTGTAGATAAAATCAAATTAGGTTTCGCACCTACTAGAAGAAATATTTTCTCAGCTGACGCTGCTATTGAGTTTGCTGATTACACACGTAAGAAGCTTGATGATATGGGCGTTGATTACGTAGATATCAAAGATGTTAATGATGACGGTCTTCTCTACGATGATGAAGGTATGAATAAGATTGCCAAGAAATTCCAAGATGCCAATATTGACGGACTATTTCTAGCTAATGAAAACTTCGGTACTGAATACGAATGTGCTCGTCTAGCTAAGAAGTTGAACGTTCCCGTTTTACTTTGGGGACCAAAAGATGAAGCACCCGCACCGGATGGCTCACGTTTAAGAGATACTCAATGTGGTTTGTTTGCAATCGGTAAAGTTTTACGTCGCTTCCAAATCCCATTCACATATGTAAAAAATTGTGACCTTGACGACCCTGCTTTTGAACAAGGAGTCAATGATTTCATCAAAGTATGTAATGTTGTTAAGACATTCAAGAATACCCGTATCTTGCAAATTGGACCTCGTCCTTTCGATTTCTGGAGCACAATGGTCAACGAAGGCGAATTACTAGAGAAATTCAATATTTCACTATCACCTATTCCTATCACTGAACTAGTTGAGAAGATCCACGAATTGATCGATAAAGAAGATCCTGAAATTGTCGAAACTGAAGATACTCTAAATTCAGTCGCTGATGTTCAAATTTCTGATAAAGATTTGCAAATGGTAGCTGCTCTTAAAGTCGCCATCAAGAGACTTGCCAAGGAATATGGATGTAACTCTGCTGCCATCCAATGCTGGACTGCTCTTCAGGATGAGATTGGTATTCTTCCTTATGCTTCTGAATCATTGCTCCAAGATGAAGGCCTACCTGTAACTTGTGAAACTGATATTCATGGTGTTATTTCTGAATTGCTAGTTGAGGCCGCAACTATGGGTGATCACAGAGCTATCTTTGCTGATGTTAACTGTCGTCATCCCGAAAATCCTAATGGCGAATTACTACAACACTTGGGCGTCTTTCCTTACTCAACTGCTAAGAACAAACCTTATTTGCCAAAATCTCACTTTGTTTTCGATTACCCAGGGTCAGTCGGCTTCCAAGCACAAGATGGTAACTATACTCTCTGCCGTTTCGATGGCGATAATGGCAAGTACTCAATGCTAATGGGCAATGCCAAAACCTGTGAAGGACCATATGAACAAGGTACTTATATCTGGTTACAATTTGCTAACCTCAACCGCTTTGAAACTAAACTAGTTTATGGACCATATATCCATCACATGGCTGCTGTTCGTGATGACGTTGTGCCTGTTCTTTACGAAGCATGTAAGTATTTAGGTGTTACACCCGACTTCTACGATCCTATCGAAGATGATGTTAAAGCCTACCTTCGTGGTGACACTTCTTCAATCATTAAGTAATCCAGACATGCAAAAAGGTGATGTACTTTTTAAAAGTCATCACCTTTTTGTTTTCCAAAATAAAAAAAGATTGAGCCATTTTGACCCAATCTTCTAATTACAATTCTTGTCCATTTGATTCAATAACTTTTTGATACCAGTAGAATGATTCTTTCTTGTATCTGTCCATAGTACCGTTGCCATTGTCGTCTAAATCAACATAGATAAAGCCGTAACGTTTCGACATTTCACCAGTAGAAGCACTAACTAAATCAATGCAACCCCATGGAGTGTAACCCATTAAGTCAACGCCATTGTCAATAGCACCAGCCATTGCCTTAATATGTTTCTTCAAGTATTCAATACGGTAATCATCTTCAACATAATGATTTGCGTCAGGTTTATCGATAGCACCCAAACCATTTTCAACGATGAACAATGGTTTTTGATAACGGTCATACAATTGATTCAAAGCAATTCTCAAACCAGCGGGATCAATTTGCCAACCCCATTCGCTGGCTTCAAGGAATGGATTCTTAACTCCACCGAGCAAATTACCACTAACAGTTTCGTTGTTTACTTGCGTTGTTTCAACTGCTGAAGACATATAATAACTGAATCCAATATAATCAACGGTATACTTCTTGAGCAATTCCAATTCTTCATCGGTTATGTCTAAGTCAGAGAACTTCAAATCGTACTTGTCTAATAATCTCTTCGTGTAATTTGGATATTTACCACGAACTTGAACGTCAGCACAGAAGAAGTTGAAATCTTGATTTTGTTGCAAAGTAGCTAATTGATTAACCGGATTAGCATCGTAACTGTAAGTTGTAGCGTAAAGAATCATACAACCAATTTGCAAATTTGGATCTAGTTCGTGACCAATTTTAACAGCCTTAGAACTAGAAACAAATTGATTATGCCATGCTTGGAAGACATTCTTCTTATCATTGGCACCATTTGATGGAACTAAGCCTTGGCCCATAACTGGGAAGTGAGCAGCACTGTTGATTTCGTTGAAAGTCATCCAGTACTTAACTTTCTTGTAATAACGAGTCAAAACGACTTTGGCGAATCTTTCAAAGAATGTAATTAATTTTTTATTCTTCCAACCACCATAATTTTTAGCCAAGTTCAATGGCAACTCATAGTGAGAAATAGTAATTACAGGTTCAATGTTGTATTTCAAACATTCGTCGATTACTTGATCGTAGAATTCCAAGCCTTTTTCATTTGGTTCTGTTTCGTCGCCATTTGGAAAAATTCTGGACCAAGCAATGGAGAAACGATAACACTTGAAGCCCATTTCGGCGAATAATTTAATATCTTCTTTAAAACGGTGATAGTAATCAATTCCCACGTGATTAGGATATTTATACTTACTCTCATCAATTGTCCAATCAAAGTCTGGACTCTGAACAATTTGGAATCTCTTCTTGCCACCAGGTAAAGCATCAGCGATAGATAGACCACGTCCATCTTCCTTATAGCCACCTTCTAGTTGGTTAGCAGCTGTGGCACCGCCCCACAAGAAGTTCTTAGGAAATTCTGTCATTAGATTCACCTCAAAATAAATTATTTAATGTAATGATACCGCAAATTAAGCATTCCTGTAAACGTTTTACTAAACAAATTAGATTATTTTACATAAAAAGCATAATAAATTTTGCAATAGTGTTTTTAATTTAGTATTATTTTAGATGATAGGAGGTCATCTCATGACAGTAAAAATGGATGACATTGCCCGCCTCGCCAACGTTTCTAAGTCGGCCGTATCCTTAGCCCTAAATGGTAAAGACGGTGTAAGTCAGGAAACTAGAGATAAAATTTTTGACGTAGTAAACAAATATGGTTACAAACCTTTAAGAAAGAACAGAAAAAATACTGACAAAGTCCTTACCAGCGTTAATTTCTTAGTTGTTAAAGCAGCCGGTTTGGTCAGTGGAAATTATCGTTCGCTGCCCTTCTTTGACAGTCTTATTTCATCCTTATCCGAGAAAGTCAGTGAAACTGGTGGAAGTTTAAAAATAATTACTACCGACAGTGAATCGCTCCCTCAAACATTAGATGAGATCAAAAAGGATCAAAACGATGGTACTATCGTCTTGGGGACTGATTTGAATGCTACTCAGGCAGAATTAATAAACAGTAAGCTAGGCAGTGTCATTTTTGTTGATACTTACTTTGACAACATCACTGCTGACTTTGTCACAATGGATAATTATCAAGGTGCTATGTTAGCTGGAAATTATATTTTAAGTAAGGGATACAAAGATATCGGTTACTTTGCTTCTGATAAAATAATTTCTAATTTTATCGAACGTAGACGTGGCTTCCGTGATGCACTTAAATTGGCTAATATTAAAATCAATAATGATCACTTCTATTCTGTTTCACCTACAGAAGTTAATCCTAAGGGATTAGATATTGAAGATATAACAAAAAAAGATTTGCCTGAAGTAATTTTCTGTGAAGATGACTATATTGCTATAAGATTGATCAAAGCTGCTCAACAAAAGAATATTAAAATTCCTAAGCAATTAGCAATTGTTGGTTTTGATGATATCTATGAAAGTTCTCTGATCAGTCCTGAACTAACAACAATTCACGTGCCAGTTGGTCAAATGGCTGAACAAGCATTGTTCCAACTTCAAAGACGATTGTTTACTCCAAACTGGTCTCCACAAAAAACTCTTATCTCAACTAAACTAATTAAACGCAATTCTATTTAAGCCAAAACAAAAAGTTTTGGTTTTTTTTATTGCTTAAAACCGTGGTTAAATCAACGATTATATAAATTAGTTAATTTGTTTTAGCTTTATTTTAGTAAAATACACTTGATGTTTAATAATCTATGTGGTAATTTAAAGCTGTTAAAAGAAAGCGGATACAAAAAAAGGAGGACAACAATGCTTAAAGTAAATCATCATCAACTTTACAAAGATGATAAGCCATTTTTCTACTTAGCAGACACTTGTTGGAGTGCTTTTACCAATATTTCAAATAGTGATTGGAAATATTACTTGGACTACCGTAAACAACAAGGATTTAATGCAATACAAATAAACGTTCTTAAACAATGGGATGCCAGTGGAGATGATTTAAATCTATATCCATTTCCCATCACTAGACATGAGGATGGAAGTTATTCATTTAATTATTCAGAAATAAATCAAGAATATTTTGATCGTGCTGAACAGATGTTATACGAAATGCAAAAGCGTGACATGGTCCCTGTTTTAGTTCTTATGTGGTGTAATTATGTTCCTGGAACTTGGGCTTCACACTTAGCCATTAATAATCAATTTCCATATGAACAAATTGAAAGCTACGTTAAATATGTTACAAACAGATTTAAGAAGTTCAATCCAATTTATTTTGTAAGTGGCGATACTGATTTTCCAACCGACGAAACTGTTAAATATTATAGAAAAGTATTTAAAGTCGCTAGAGAAACTGATCCTAATGCAATCTATACATTCCACATTAAAGGAAGATTTGAAGAATTACCTGAAGAATTCAAAAAAGATATTGATTTCTTCAGTTATCAATCTGGTCATAACTTTGAAGGTCAACATACTGCTTATGACATTCCAATGCATCAAAGGTCTCTAGGTTTTGACAAGCCAATAATCAACACAGAACCATGTTATGAACAAATTAGTTATAGTCGTAACATGTATGGACGTTATTCTGCTAAAGACGTCAGAACCGCTTCTTGGAGTTCCGTTTTATCAGGTGCTAATGCTGGTATCACCTATGGTGCACACGGAATTTGGAGTTGGCATCACACTGGTGCAACATTTGGTGTAGTTGAGGGTGAAGGATTTGATTCTCCATTTGATTGGCATGATGCAATTCATTTCAATGGCGCTAATGACATTGCATTTTTAAAACAAATTATGGAAACAGAATTTCCAAATGGCTGCTATCCAACAAATATCAAAATTAACAATGAAAATAGCATTCGTTCAGCAACAAATTCTAAAAAAGATAAATTGATTATCTATTTACCTACTAACACTAAAGTAAATTTGAAAGACTTTGATTTCAGTGAGGAAAATTCTCAAGCAAAAGTTATCGATTTATTAACACATAACACTAAAATTTTAGATTGGTTTAAACCCAAAACTCTAAATATGAGTAATGTTCAATCCGATTGCATAATTATTCTCACAAAGGAGTAAGATCATGACTGATAAAGAATTAGCACAACAAATTGTTAATTTAGTTGGTGGAAAAGATAATGTTAATAGTTTAATCCACTGCGTAACTAGATTAAGGTTCAAATTAAAAGATGAAAATATTGCCAAGACGGATGATATTAAAAATCTGGACGGTGTAATGACCGTAATTAAAAGTGGTGGCCAATATCAAGTAGTTATTGGTGATAAAGTTGCAGACATCTATGATCAAGTAATGCCTATATTAGGTTTAAAGGTCGATGAAAATCGTGCAAGTGCATCCACTAACGAAAAGAAAGAGAAGAAAAATATCTGGAATTCGTTGGTTGAATTACTATCATCCCTCTTCATGCCTGTTCTTGGACCTTTAGCCTCAGCTGGTATTCTAAAAGGTATTCTTGTTTTATGTACAGTTACAGGTCTTCTAACTGAAAAATCAGGCACCTACATGATTTTATATGCAGCTTCAGATGCCGTATTCTATTTCTTACCAATTGTTTTGGGCTTCTCTGCTGCTAAAGCTTTCAAAACAGATCCATTTCTTTCAGCTATTATTGGTGGTGCATTAGTTTACCCTACTATGGTGAGTGCATACAGTGCCGGCAAAGCTCTACATTTCATGGGAATTCCTGTTATTCTTATGAACTATACCCAAACATTAATTCCTATTGTTGCCGCTGTCTATTTACTCTCCATCGTTCAAAAGTATTTGAATAAGATTGTTCCAAAACAATTGAAGGGTATCTTTGTCCCATTATTATCACTAGTTATCGTTGTCCCACTATCATTTCTTATCGTTGGTCCAGTTACAAGTACTTTGAGTCAATGGTTAGCCGACGCAGTCTTATGGATTTATGGAGTCGCCCCAGTTATTGCTGGATTCCTACTAGCCGGTATTTGGCAATTAGCAGTTCTTTTGGGATTACACTGGGCATTCATTCCCATCTTCCTAAACAATATTGCTACAAAGGGATTTGATCCAATTAATGCTATGCTTTACTGTACCGTTTTCGGTCAAGTTGGTGCCGCTTTAGCTATGTCCATTAAAGCTAAAGACCCTAAATTTAAAGAATTATCTATTTCAGCAACAATTTCAGGATTCCTTGGAATTACAGAACCAATTATTTATGGCGTTACACTTCCACACAAGAAGTCATTCTTAATGGCTTCTATCGGTTCTGCTTTTGGTGGTGCTATTGCTGGATTCTCTGGTGCTAAAATGTTTGGTGGATTTGCATCAGGTGGTGTCTTTGGTATCCCAATGTTCATTGGTAACCATGGTATTAACTCCGCATTCATCGGTTTCCTAATTTCATTAGTAGTAGCATTCTCAATCGCATTAGTTTTAACATTGATTTTAGTTCCTAGTGTTAAACCAAGTAAAAAAGATACAAAAGAAACTACTGAAGTAACAGATTCTAATATTGAATCACCACTATCAGGTACAGTTATGCCACTCTCATCAGTAAATGATGAAGTATTTTCAAAAGGATTTATGGGCAAAGGTGTTGCCATTAGTCCTAGTCTCGGTGAGGTTTATGCCCCATTTGACGGAGAAGTCGTATCGGTATTTCCTACAAAACATGCTATCGGTTTAAAATCCAATTCCGGTGTAGAACTATTAATCCATATTGGTTTAGATACTGTTAATCTAAAAGGTAAACACTTTGATACAAAGATTAAGGCAGGAGACACTGTTAAAGCTGGTCAACTTCTGGAGAAGTTTGATTATGAGGCCATTCAAAAAGATGGTTATGATATCACTGTTCCAATCATCATCACCAACTCCAATGATTTTACAAATATAAGTATTCTAAAATCCAATCAAGCAATTGAACATGGTGATAATTTACTAAATGCTTCCAACCAGTCTAGCGATAATGTTATTCACGGCACCGTTACTAGTCATGCCTAATCTAAAACTATATGTATTTTTAATTTTATAACTAAAATAATCCCAATCCATTCCAATGGACTGAGATTATTTTTTTACTCGTTATCGCCTTTAGCTCTGAGAATTTCACCTAATGATGGTTGTTCCTTAGGATCAAGTTCATAACGTTTTGCGTATTCATCAATAACCTTTTGGTCATATAACTTAGGATCAACAGGAACGAAGCCTGTTCCAATTGGATCATTATGACGAATGAGTGCATTGACTACGATTGGTTTCTTGTTGCCTGCTTTTTGAAGAGCCATGATTTTATCAAAGACACTGTCAACTTGAGCAACAGTCGAAACTGTGAAACCTATTCCACCTAAACTTTCAGCTGCTTTAGCCCAATCAGCACCTTGCAGATCAACTCCAAAAATATGTTGTTTTGATTTGAACTGTTCATAATAAATGTAACCCAACATTTCATTGGTTAGCACAACATTGATTACTGGTAACTCATACTTAGCTTCAGTAATAATATCTTGCATGACCATTGAAAAGCCACCATCTCCGGAAATTGACCATGATTGTGCATCGGGAACACTCAAAGCTCCAGATAAACCGGCTGGCAAACCAAATCCCATTGTCGCAAACAATCCGGAAATAGCTAGTTTTTGATTCTTGTTCATTGGTAACCCCCTGACACTAAATTCAGTAACATTACCTGTATCAACGCCAAAAGTATCATTTGGACCTGAGATTTCAGTGATCTTCTTCATAATGGCTTCTGGATGCAAGCCATCACTGTCATCAGCGGCTAATTTATCCAACCATTTATCCCAATTTCTCTTATTTTCTCGGTTAGCTTCCAACCAATCCGTTGTAGGAATACTTTCGCCTGTGTCAATCATCCCTTGCAAGAACGTCTTAGCATCAGCAAAAACACCGTAGTCTGCATCGACTGTTTTACCAATATCAAAGAGATTATTGTTAACCGAAATAACTTTGATCTTCGATGACCAATATGAAGCAAATGGAAATTCTGAACCAATAAATAAAATTAAATCGGCATGGTCTAAAACTTCATAGCCTGGCTTATTGCCTAAGCGTCCGGATGTACCAATAAAGTTAGGATGATCGGTACTAATGACACCTGAAGAAATTGAAGTATTGAATACAGGAAGACTGAATTGTTCTGAGAACTTTGTCAATGTATCTCTTGCACCTAAAAGACCACGACCAGCATAAATGATTGGATGTTTAGCTTCTTTTATCATCTTCACGACCGTAGCAATTTGTTCTGGGTCGACGCTCTCAGCATACTTATGTCCCCTAATTGCTGGAGTCTTTCTTGGCTCGTAATCTATTTCTTCAGCTGTCAAATCCTCGGGAAGAATAACCACAGCTGGTCCTTTTTCTTCGTAAGCGGCACGAATTGCTTGATTAACAATATAAGGAATCTGTTCAGCAGTCGTTGCTGTACGGTTGTAGACTGACACATCCGCAAACATTGGATCTTCGTCCATCTCTTGGAAAGAAGCCCTATTCATCTTACCTTGTCCCACTTGTCCTACTAGAGCAAGTGTTGGAATGTGGTCTTGTCTAGCGTCATATAGGCCATTAAATAAATGAGTAGCACCAGGGCCTGCAGAACCAAATGATACTCCGATTTTGCCAGTAAATTTAGCGTCAGCGGAGGCAGCCATAGCACCGACCTCTTCGTGACGAACTTGAATGTATTTTACCTTGTCTCTTTCTAAGTACAACCCTTCAACAGTATGATTAATCGAACCTCCAGGAATACCGTAAACGTGATCTACACCCCAGTCTTCCAGAACCTTAATTAAAGCTTGTCCGGCTATCATTTTTGTCATAATTGAATCTCCTTTTCAAAGAATAATACTATTGCAAAAGTAATAATCTGATATTTATAGTCGAACTTCAAATAATCCAATTCTTCAAAAACGAAAATGCAACTACGTTTATTATTTAGTCAAAAAATTAATTTCTTAAGTTTTAAAAAGCAATAATAACTGTGACAGCAAATTCTGTCCTTACGCTGTACAAGATGATTTTATCGACAAACTAAATCACTTTTATAAATAAAACTGTTTGCATGAGACAAACCGTACAGTCATTTTAGGATAAAAAAGAAGCACCCATTAATAAAAATGGATGCTTCTTAATTTAGATAAATCCTAAGATTTTAATAACTACCATCGCTAGCACAATACTAATAATGGCATGGAACATAAACAAAATTGAAAAGGCTACGAAATAAATTGCTCCAGTCATCACAGCTGCTCTCAAATTGAACAAGTAAAGCACTGATCCTAAAACAATTAAAACGACGACCCAAGGCAAAATACCTTTATTAACAGTGATAAAATCATTCTTACTTAAATCATATCCCGTACTGGCAATCATGATCGTTAAAATTACATATATTAAGATCATCCACCACGAAGCATTGGCAAAACTGGATTTCATATTATCTAAAACAGAATCAAAAATAACACCAATGGATACTGATCTATTAACATTTAAACTCTGGATCAAAGTGCTAAAACTAAATTGTGCCCTCAATAAAAACTTTTGCAATAAATACAACGCTAACGAACACATATAATAAGGTGCCAAGCCAATAAAGAAATTTCCCAACATCTGGTAGACATTACGATCATTCCATCGATGGTCGACTGAACCTAATGAGCCTGACTGACGATAATCTAAATTCAATAGCTGAACTTTTGTTACTTGGTGTCCAAATAAATAGGCAAATATAGCATGTCCTAATTCATGAATAACGACACCCACTCCACCAACGACTAACTGGCTGCTGTTTCCTAAATTATTCACCAAGGTGATTTTAGAAAGATGTCCTAACCAAGAAGTTATTAGCGATGTTAAGTACGGAACTAAAGTAAAAATAGCTACGAAAATTAACACAAAATCAAAATAATTATTCCACAAAGCAATCTCTCCTTAGTGCAATTTTGTAAATTATATAACTATTTTACTTTTTCTGCCGTATTTAATCGGCGATTTGTATCATTCTTAAGTATTTGATAAATAGTTGCGGCGACTGGCACTCCCAAAAGCATTCCGACGATTCCACCAAGACCACCACCGACGGTAATCGAGGCCAAAACCCAAATCCCTGGTAAGCCAATTGACGTTCCAACGACTCTTGGATAAATTACGTTACTTTCAAATTGTTGCAAGACCAGTAAGAAGATGATAAAGAATATCGCCTCTATTGGAGATTTAACAGCAATCAATAAGAAACCAACGATTCCGCCTAACCAAGCTCCTAGAATTGGAATCAAGGCCGTGATACTGACGAAAGCTCCAACTGACAGTGCATAAGGAAATCTAAAAATCAGCATTCCTAATGAACAAAGACTTCCTAGAATAATCGCTTCAGTTACTTGCCCAGCGATAAAGTGGCTAAACATGTTGTCAGCAATTCCAATAACGTAGTTAACTCTCTTTAGATAACTTTCTTTCATGTAAGCATTAGCTAATTTTTTGAATTGACTAGCAAGCTTTTCTTTTGTAGCTAAAATATAAATAGCAAACGTTAAAGCCAAAATAAAGTTGACAAAACCCTTAGTAATTCCTGTAACTATCTTAAAGGTAGAACCAAAGACGCCACCTACCCCACTAGTTAGATACTTCATAACCCGACTCTGAATTGATGACCAATCAATATTGAGTGATTCCAATTGATCAGAGACAACTGAATTATGATTTATTTTTTCTAATAGCTTCGAAAGTCCGTCTACAAACGAAGGAATATTCTTGAAAAAGTCAGCCAAAGCGTTGAAAAATTGTGGCAACACCAAACGAAATACCCCTGTCATCACCAATGTAACAATAACCAGCGTACTCAAGATAACCAGTCCACGACGACTCTTTTGTAAAATTTTGATTTTGGTATTAGGAAAGAAATATTTTTCCAACTTAACACACAAAATATTCAAGACATACGCCATCACAGCACCCAGAATCAATGGCATAGCAATTCCAAATATCTTTAAAAGGATATTATAAATTTGAACTGGGTATATCAAGATAAACAGCGCTAGAACGATGATTATTCCATACTGAATCAACTTTTTTCGACTTAGATTCATAGAATACTCCTTATTTACTTAGTTTAACTAATATATCACAAAAGAGGATGTCATGGTATTTAGGTTATTCTTCACTAATGTTTGCGGTGGACGCAGCTATCATCAATATTAAAAGAGACGTCCATATCAACCAACATATATTGGTCATACAGACGTCTCTTTTTATTTAAAGCTTATTAGCTTGTACCCAACGCTTGATAACTTCGATTTCTTTCTTATTGCCATTAAACTCTGAGAAAACTAATGCCTTGTTGATGAAATCCTGCACCTTGTCATTGTTACCATTAACTCGACTCTCATTCATTGCCAACTGCGCATAAATTCGAGCAATATAATACGTAACATGATTCTCAGCACAAATTTTCACACCGTAATTTAACAACGTATTAGCCGTTTCCAAATCCTGTTTCTCCGAATAATAAATTGCACAATAGAAAATTATATTGATATAACGCCAAATTTTGCTTACATCATCAATTGACATTGTATAAATATTATTGAAGACCTTGCTGAAGTAGTATTCACTCTTCGAATCATCGCCTTGCTTGCCATAAACCATTCCCATACCTACATATGACAAGAAGGTAAAAATCGTTTCGCCCCGAATATCCAATTCGGACAAAATACGATTAAAATCAAATACGGCATCGAATAGATCGCCATCATCTAGCACGTTCAAATAACCTCTTAGATAATAATATTGCATTAAGAGGTTTTTATCATTGTTCAACATGTCCGGATCAATCTTCTTGATAATTGTCCAGGCATCATCGTATTCTTGAATAATCAAATTAAACTCTGCTTGACTCATCTCTTTAGCAACCTTTTTACTGCTGCTATCATTTACGCCAATAATGCTGTCTAAAGATAATCCAAGACGATTGCATAACTTAATTAGAATCTTCAATGATGGAATTTTACCATTATTCTCAAACTTACTTAAAGTTGCTTGAGTACAGATACCGTTGCTTAATTCTTTTTGTGAGAGACCTAATTCTTTTCTTCTATCAATAAACGCTTGAATATCCACGCCATCGCCCCTGTATAATAATTTTATATATAATTAATATAATTATATACCCTTATTTAAGGTGTGTCATTGCTATAAAGTTGTCATAATGTCTAGACCAACGTTAGCAATATTATTTTATATAATTGAATCCCTGATTAATCGTCAATTTTATTCCATATATATATTAAAAAGCTATTTAAAGCAAAAAAGACTGGAATTTCTTCCAATCTTTAAGTGATTTATTTATTTTTTAGATCATTAATGGAATTAATATTAGTCATATATGTTGGTACTGCTAATCCAACTTGAGCACCCTCTAAGTTAGCTCCAAGATCTTCAAACTTACCTTTGTAATCAGAATAGAACTTAGCTGATGTCTTAGGTAACCAAGCACTAACAGTCGCGTCAGCAGCTTTAGTAGAAATAGAAGCCCAAACTGGTTGCATTTCCATAGCTTGAATAGTTACTTTGTAACCTTGATTTCTCAATACTTGAGCAATCACATTAGTTGAAGCAATTTCAGAATCCCATGCAACATATGTGATTTTTAGCGACTTACCATTAACTTTCTTAACACCTTTAGTCCATTGTTGAACTAATTTCGGATTCTTCTTGATCCATTGTTTGGCAGCTTTATCTGGATCCATACCGCCATTGACCTTCAACATAACACTCGACATCTGTTTAGGTGTCCAATGGAAACGATCCAAAATAGTATATGCTTCGGGCTTATCCTTTTTCAAACCCTTACGAACGATGGTATTGATATGTTCTGCTTTACCATAAACGTTTTTAGGATCTTTTAAGAATTTCAATTTATACTTTGTAAACATCCAATGTGGTTGCCAACCGGTAATCACAATTGGTTGTTTATTTTTATATGCTTTATCCAAAGTACTAGTCATGGCTGAAGTTGAACTAGGTTGTAATTGCCAGTTCTTATTTTCCAAACCATAATCTTTTAAAGCTGTTTGGGTTGAAGCCATTACACCAGCACCGGCATCAATACCTGTAATAGTGTAATTAATTTGTTGGCCCAACTTTTCCTTACTATTGTACGGAGCTGTTTGGGAACTACATGCGGAAATAATTGGGATGATTAATATTGCTAACAAGAAAAGTTTAATAAACTTTTGTTTCTTCAAAAAATCCCTCCTAGTTCTTTCTGCGTGTTCTAGTTAATGATTGAGTTAATCTATCTAAGATGATAGCCAAGATAACAATAGCTAAACCTGCTGAGAAACCATTACCAGCATCATTTCTACCAACGGCGAAGTAAACTTTAGTACCAAGTCCCATAGCACCGATCATAGAAGCAATAACAACCATTGAAAGTGAAAGCATCATACTTTGGTTAACACCAGCCATTAAACTGGTTTTGGCAATTGGCAATTCAACCTTAAATAGTTTTTGCCATTCAGTTGATCCAAATGAATCAGCTGCTTCGATCAATTCATCAGGAACCTCACGAATACCCATATTTGTCATACGAACTGTTGGTGGCATAGCGAAAATAACTGAAGCTACGATACCAGGAACCATACCGATACCAAACAAGGCAACGGCTGGAATTAAGTAAACAAAGGCTGGCATTGTCTGCATGAAGTCAAGAACTGGCTTCAAAATAACTTCGGCAATGTGGCTTTTGGCCATCAAAATTCCTAGTGGAATACCAATAACTAACGCAATCAAACTTGAAGTTAATACTAAGGTTAATGTTTGCGTCATATCACGCCAATAATTCAAGTTCCAGATCAATAAGAGACCTAAGAATTCAAAAATCAGTAAGCCCCAATTTTGTTTATCTCGATTAACGTAATAAGTTAAAGCGATAACTAAAACAATAAAGAGCCAGATTGGAATAATATCGAATACCCATTGAAAGGCATTGTTAATTGATCCAATAAAGTTAGTGATGGCATTGAAGAAGCCAGTGAATTGTACTAACCAATCGACAAAGCCATCGATCCAATGTGCTAACGGAATTTGTGGAATACTACCTAATAAAAGACTATTCAAAATCGCTCACCTCATTTCCGGCTAAGGCACCTAGAACGGCACCACGAACGATAATTCCCTTCAATTGCTTCTTATCGTTGATAACGGCAAATGGAATACCTGTTTGCGAAATATCATCCATTAATTCAGAAATTGGTGTATCTTCTTCGGTTGTTGGAACTTTAGTTTGAATAATAGGTGTAATATCCCCTTTCTTCTCACGAACTAGTTTAATAACATCATTAGCATCGACTACGCCAAGTAATTTACGTTCATTGTTGACGATATAAGCAGTTGAAACTTCGTTAGCTTTCATCATCTTCAATGTCAAACGAGGACCGGCCTTTTCAATATTGATTGTCATAGGACGAATCATTACGTTTCCGGCAGTCAAGACCTTACTTCTATCAACATTTTCAATAAATTCTTCAACATATTCATTAGCAGGATGTGTCAAGATATCTTCCGGTGTACCTGTTTGAATAACTCGAGCATCCTTCATAATCATGATACGATCACCAATCTTTAAGGCTTCGTTCAAATCATGACTGATAAAGATAATTGTCTTATGCAATCTCTCTTGGATATCCAAAAGTTGATCTTGCATATCAGTTCTATTTAACGGATCAAGAGCTGAGAAAGCCTCATCCATTAATAGGATTTCTGGATCATTGGCTAAAGCACGGGCTAAACCGACACGTTGTTGCATACCACCTGACAATTGATCAGGATATTCTTCGTTATAACCAGTAATACCAACAGTTTCCAAGGCTTCTTTGGCTTTCTTTTCACGTGTATCTTTATCTACACCTTGAATTTCCAAGCCATATTCGGCATTTTCCAAAATTGTTCTATTAGGTAATAATCCAAAGTTTTGGAAAACCATACTCATTTTCTTACGGCGGACTTCACGAAGTTCTTTTTTATCCATCTTCATTAAGTTCTCGCCATCAATCAATACTTCCCCTTCAGTGGGGTCGATAAGACGATTGATCATTCTTACCAATGTTGACTTACCACTACCAGATAGACCCATAATAACGAAGATCTCGCCATTATAAATTTTAAAGTTTGCACGGTCTACACCAAGTGTGGCACCTGTTTCCTTGAGAATTTCCGATTTATCTTTACCTTGCCTACTTAGTTCTTTGGCCTTATTGATGTGTTTACCAAAGATCTTCGTCAAGTTTTTGACTTCTACTTTTGTACTCTTATTAGTACTCATTAAATCCCCCATTCTTGGAATTGAAATAAACATATTTTCCTATGCTCATTAATTAGAAATAAAAAAGCTATTATTTAACAAATAAATAACAGCGACCTTTATAACCCTAACAAATATTTCGAGCTTGTGCAAATATTTGAACCTTATGTAAGCCGTTTAAACAACTAAAAAGTCCCAATTTTCGGCATTTTCAAGTATCGTTCAACCTCAATTACCGTATAGGCTTAAGAGCTTTCACAAAGTCATCAGAAAAATTTATGAAAAAATAATCTAAAATTTTCATAATATTATTCTATTTTTTCATTGAACAAAAAGGATAGCACTTATATTTAAATTCAGTTCTTATTCGAGATTGGTTGTTGTTGTGAATTGCCGTCCTCCACAAAAATTGGGAATGCTGTTGGAACGCTATGGGCGCGATTCGGAGCTAATCATTTTACACTTCGTGCAAAATAATGGATCTCCGAAGTCGGCCTCATTGTAACCGGCAAAGCCGGTAACAATGATCTCATAGCTGAACGCATTCCCAATTTTTGCTCCGGACTAAAGAGTACTTCTATTATTTAATTCGAATATTTAGTTCGAAAAAAATGAAAGATGGTTAATTACATCTATTTTATTAATATTGGCGCTAAACAAATCCTTGTAAGAATTCAAACATTAACTAAAAATAGCTTCTATTAAGACATTCAAGTATATACTCATACCTTGAACACCTAATAGAAGCTGTTATTTTTATTCAGGAGTTAAAATTCCCATTTATCTATATTGGACCAATAAATTTCTAAAACTGCTTGCTAGGGTCTCTCTAAATGCATTTTGCTTTTTACATACTTCTCTGTTCCATCGGCTTTAGCTTGTCCATAGTACTTACATTTAAAATCAATCGTATTGAGTGTATTTTGCATAGCTTCCATTTGTTTCAAAACCGAAACACGTAGCTCTTGGAACATCTTATAGCGCTTATCCAAGCTAGCATCTCCCTCAAGAGTCCACTGCATGAATTGTTTAATGTCTCTAATTGGCATCCCTGCATTCTTTAAACATTCAATCATTTGTAATGAGCCAACGTTCTCATCTGTAAAACGTCTAACGCCAGCCTCATTTTTATTAAGATTCGGAATTAAGCCTTCCTTATCATAGTAACGAATTGTTGGTAAACTGAGTCCAAATTTTTCCGCTACTTCTCCGATTGAATAAGTAGTCTCCATCTCTTGCATAAAAAAACCTCCATATGCCTTTGACCTAAAGCTAAGTTTAGGTATTAGAATGATGTTACCATTAAAAACTTGAAAAACAAAAAAAGATGCAAAATTCTGCATCTTTTTATTTTGTAACGTTTTTAGTTTGTGCCCATTCATTGGTTAAGAAGTAATTATCCATCTTATACTGTGTATTCTTTGGATTTGCTTTCTTATCCTTATAATAGTCTTTTAAGTGGTGATCTAGCATCAACCAGCCACGCCAACCCATATGGATAGTATCTTCAGCGATATAGTTGGAATTTTTAACATTGGAAAGATCGACAATGTTATTGAAGCCTTGAGTTCTTAATTGATACTTGATCTTCTTATCGAAGTTAGTAATAGAACTCTTTGGCATTCCTGTATATTTAACCCAATGTGGATTAATTGGTTGAATAACAAACATTACTTCTACTTTATTTTGAGCAAACATATAAAGTAGTGCCTGAAAATCATTGTATTCTGGTGAGCTAGTATATTTTACGTGACAGTGAGTATTCTTATAAGTTCTAATTCTCTTTCTCAACTGACGTCTATAGAAAGAATCACCGATTTGCATATCATTATCACGTGAATTATTTTTCGCCATCTTAGTAGCTAATTTATTTAAATCTTTGTAATTGTAACTATCTGGTAACTTGGCTGAGGCATCGTCAATCATCTTTTCATGATCATTCATTGATAATGATCCGAAGAGGTTATCTTGACTTTGCAAGCTTGAACGTACGAATGTCTCAATATAGAAACGTTGGAAACTAGTAATCTGTTTACCTTCGGAAATACGTTCTAGAGCATCATCCTCGATGGGGCCTTTGCTGACTCCCAAATCAAGAATCCTTCCAGCAACATATTTGTTCATTGCTTTATCACCAGTGTTGGATTTCAATATGAAACCTGTCAATTGCAATGGTGATAGGAAATATTTGAAAGCATCAGCTTGTACACCGGATTTACTAAACCATTGTGGGGAAATAATGAATACGGCCTTATTTCCTGCAAGGTTGGACATTCCACCGACATTGATTGCTTGTGTCAATGAAGCAGTACCAGGATTACCTTGTAAAAATGGTTTATTCTTCCAATGATATTTTTGCGCCATGGAAGATGGATGGAACGGATCCATTCTAGAAAGCTCTGACGAACCAATAATAGGAATATAGTTTTCCTTCTCAGCAGCATTCTTCACGCTTTCACCCTTCAAAACACGGATGTCCAATGAAGTAGCGGCCTGTTTAACTTTTTGCGGTGTAACCGTCTTAAAGTTGATTGGCGCCCAGAGAAGGAGCAGTAAAGCAGCAATGGCAACTATAACAGGTCCAAAAATCATCCATAACTTTTTTTTCATAGTCTAGCCCAATTCTTGTACACGTTGAGCAATTTTATTAACTGTTGACCATTGTGAACGGTCGAATTCTGAAACTGGTACTTGGATGTCAAAGTCATCTTGGAGTGTTACTAGTACTTCTACCGTTGCCATTGAATCTAAAACACCATCTTTGAATAAATCTTGATCAGCATCTTGTCCAACATTATCTAAACCTGTAACATCTTGCAAAATACCTACAATTTTTTCTTTAATATCATCCATAATTAAAATTCTCCTTTATATTTAAACGAACCATAATTTATCTAAAATTCCTGAGAAAATCATAAAACTGAAACATACAATATTGAACGTTAAGAAGATA
Source organism: Companilactobacillus sp. HBUAS56275 (assembly GCF_036913655.1). Taxonomy (NCBI): domain Bacteria; kingdom Bacillati; phylum Bacillota; class Bacilli; order Lactobacillales; family Lactobacillaceae; genus Companilactobacillus; species Companilactobacillus sp. HBUAS56275. The sequence continues at coordinate 436,189 of NZ_JAYKKK010000002.1, read as the reverse complement.
GCAAATGCTTCAGTAAACTTATTGCTTGGAATCTGTTTACGATGCTTCTTCTTATATCTTAGCCAAGCATCATTGGTAATCATTGCACCGGCATGGAAAATACCATAAACGATGTAGTACCAAGTTTCACCATGCCAGAATCCCATAATTAGGAATAAAGTAATATATCCGACATTGGCGATTGTGACACGATTCTTCAACCATTTGTGCTTGATCACGGTGAACATTAGACGCATGTAGATGAAATCACGGAACCAGAATGATAAAGTGATATGCCATCTATTCCAGAAATCCTTAATGTTATGGGATTTGAATGGAGCTCTAAAGTTCATCGGTGTCTTAACACCCATGAAATTACTGATTGCTACCGCAAAAAGTGAGTAACCAGCAAAGTCGAAGAACAAATACATACTATATACATACATGTAGGCTAACAGTGCCCAAGAAAGTCCTAACGGAGTTTCGCCTCTATATGATAGAGTCAAAACTTCAACTTTTGGTAATAACAATGTTCCAAAGAAATAACCGATGATAAACTTATACAACAAACCTTGCATCAATCTGTTAACACCAGTGTGCAAAAGTTCTACATATTCATCACGACTAGGAACATTATCAACATCTTTTTGGAAACGTCTGAATCTATCAATAGGTCCAGATGAGATGGTTGGGAAGAATAGTAAGAAACGAACGAATTCGTAAGGTTTAATATCCTTGATCACACCATCACGGATTTCCATAATTATTTCAACAGCCTTGAAAGTTAAATAACTAATACCCAAAAAGGCAAATAGTGAAATTGTTTGATTCTTAAGAAGTGGGTCTAGCTTTACGAAAACTAGTGGAATAATTGCCAAAACTACATAACCGGTAAAAATCCAGAAATTGTTGTGCTTCTTGCGATACGACAGATATGTGAAGACCAACAACATTTCGTAAAGAACGTAGAAGATCAGTGATATTCCTTGTGACATATTGCCACCAAAGAACGTTATTATTAAGATAACAACCGTTGCGAAGAAATCATAAACTCTGAAACGTTTACCGAACCACAATCCGATCATGATCGGTAACAAGAGCAACATTAAATAGATAAAATAATGAGGACTACTGTAAGGTGTAATGTTATTCATTAATTTGACCTATTAAAGTCTTTCTATCAATTTTTCCATTTTTACTAATAGGTAGTTGCTCTACGAATTTCAAAACGTTAGGAATCATGTATTCCATTGTCGTTTCTCTCAAGGAATCTTTAATATCAGAATTTAAATCATTCGCATCGTTGTCTTTAAATTCATCTTCCAAGACGATACAAGCAATCATCTTACTTACTTGTTTCTTATTGTTGTACAAAGGAACGGTACATGATTGCTTGACTTGCATCAAGTTACCAAGCATTGAATCCACTTCTTCTAATTCAATTCTGTAACCATGCATCTTGATTTGGAAATCGGTTCTACCATGATAGAACAATAAGCCATCATCGGCTTCACTGACCATATCGCCAGTGTGATAGAACATCTTGCCGTCAATTTCTTCAAAAGCTTTTTCAGTTTGTGTAGGATTATTGAGATAACCCTTTGAAACATCTGGACCGCTGACTAGTAATTCACCCGTCATAAGACCAGTTTTTTCATCAACCGCACCGAGAATCTGATGGTCCATATTTGACTTCAAATAACCAATTGGTAAACGGTCGAATTTCTCTAAAGCATCTTGATCAATCTTAATTGATGTAATAGCAACTGTATTTTCTGTTGGACCATAAGTGTTATAAAGTTCAGCACTAGGGAATTTCTTCAACAACTTCTTAGCAGTTGCGTGAGTTAATTCTTCACCACAGAAGATAAATTTGTTCAATTGTGGCATGTGTTCTTCATCAAATCCTCTAAATAGTAGACACATTTCGAAGAATGATGGTGTTGAAACCCAAGTATTGAAATCTGAATTAAGAATAGCTTCTTGCAACTTACCAAAGTTTTGAGTTGTATTCTTGTCAACTACATTCAATGTAGCGCCATTTATCAAGCCTGGGTAGATATCAAAGACTGATAAATCGAATGAGAATGGTGCTTGCAACAACATGTTCATCTTGTCTGAATAATTAAATTCTTTTTCAGCCCATTGAACAAAATCTAGAATGTTGTTCGTACTAATTTGTACACCCTTAGGAGTACCTGTTGTTCCTGAAGTAAAAATGATATAGAAGTTATCATCTGGACCAACGCTGAGGTTGTTGTCATAGATGTTATTTTCTGAAGTTAATACTTCAGAAAGTTCAGCCTTACTTACTTGTGGAGTATCAACTCCAAAATCAGTAACATCACTCCAGTTAAGAATCAAAGAAGGCTTTGCAACTGAATTGATTTGAACAATTCGTTGTGGATCTGATCCATCATCGACTGGGATATAAGCATGTCCCGCTTTGATTGAGCCTAAGAACATTACTAACATTTCAAATTGTTGTCCACCGTAGACGATCAATGGACTTTTTGCAGGTAAGAATTTTTCTTGAATAAAACTTGCTACACGATCTGACTCCTGCATAAGTTCTTGATATGTGTGTGTTTCTGACCCATTCTTGTAGCAAACTTTGTTAGGGTTTTGTAATGCGACGGTGGTTATTTTTTCAATGATTTTATTCATTAATATTACCTTCTCCCGTTAAAATTCGTTATAAATAAATTTGGCACTACCAACACCGTTATATCCATATATGTATAAAAGCACTAAGAAAATAGCAAAAAATACGACTGTTTTAATGACAAAAACCGTTGCTGGCTTTTTTAGAAAAACAAGTAGACTATTTTTCATAACTAACACCTCGTTAAAAAAGAGTTTGCTTTATGCGAAAACTATCTAACCATTCTATATAAATGGTGTCAAACTAGAAAATTAATTAAAATAATTGATTATTTTTATTTCTATATCATTTGTATAAACATTATAATAAAATCTTCCATATCATAAGTAGGCTTTTTTTATAAAATGATTTATTGCTTTTTGACCAATCGCAACGCCGACATAGGATTGATTAATTATCTGTTTAAACAAATTTATTATAATTGAATTAACATTGACTTTCCACAATATACGCTTCGTAATCGGTAAGCTTTTTCACAACAAATTAGTCCTTTTATGATTAATAAATTATGATTTCAAATTGCTTTACCGTTTTTCATTATGAACAACCCAAATCAAAAGTAAATAAATCATCGCCACAATTACTAAAGTGTTAGTCTCATGTGACATTTTTGTAAGATAATGCGCTTACAATACAACGATATATTTTTTAGTTTATTTACATGAAATAACAAAAATCACAATTCTCATATTTGTTTATTCGGGTATTTTTGAAAACAAAAAATAGCATCCACTTAAAAATTCTTTATACGTAATTTTATACGTACCATAAATTTTCTAAGTAGATGCTATTTATATTTTTTACCAACTAGCTTTTCTAACGCCTGGGATCTTACCTTCATGAGCTAAACGACGAAAGTTCAACCGAGACATCCCAAACTTTCTGAGATATGCGTGTGGACGTCCGTCTATCTTATCCCTTGAGTGCAACCTAACTGGTGAAGCATCTCGAGGCAACAAGCTTAAAGCTTTATAATTATGTTCAGCTTTTAATTTCTTACGTAAGGGCGCATAATACGCGACCGTCATTTGTAATCTTTTTTCACGTTCAATTTTAGCTTTACGAGCCATATTAACCTAACCTCTTTTTTAAAAATGTTAGGAAGTCATTACTGATGATTTCTCGAAACGTATGGACTTACACTTGCCCACTACGTCACTTCCAAAGTATCAGCAATTACATAGCTTTTCAAATGCTTTGCTTAAAATCAACGTAAGCACCAATCAAATTAGCATCATTACGATACTTACATGCTTTGATGACTGGCATAAATGGAGCAATCTCCACTTTGTCCAGTATTACTTGAATCTCTTTTTCAATGTTAGGTATCAAAGTTTCAGACTGTGATATGCCTCCACCCAACACGATCATTTCTGGATCAAAGCCATATTGTAAATTATAAATTGCTACAGCCAAATGATGATACAAATCTTGAGCATACTCTTGAGCCAACTTGTCACCATTCTTAGCTAAGTCAAAAATATCCTTACCAGAATAGTTAGTTCCATTGGCGTCATTGTAACGTTTGGCTAATGAAACAGCTGTACCAACATTACTTAACGTCTTGTAGCCTTCAGCAATGGTGTAACCAAATTCACCACCGAATAAATGCTTACCATGATGAACGTGACCATCCATAATTACTGAGCCACCAACACCAGTTCCGATAACGATGAAGATCAAATTCTTTAGACCCTTAGCTACTCCTCGATCCATTTCAGCTAGTGCCGCACAGTTGGCATCATTTTCCATACTTACTGGCAAGCCAAAGCGTTTTTCCAATTCGTCTTGTATCTTAAAATTATGAATGTAAGGCAACGCACTGGCACCCTCAATAACACCAGTTTCCTTATTCACAGCTCCAGGAGTACTCATCCCCACTCCGGCCAATTCATGGTTAGCTTTATAGTTGTCGATCACCTTTGTTAGGCCTGCATAGTAGCCAGCAAGATCTTTAGGTGTATCAAAAGCACCTTTCTCAACTAATTGGTCTTTTTGACTATCCCATAGTCCATATTTAATACTAGTACCACCAACATCAATTAAAGCAACATCTTTCATTTCTATCTCTCCCAGTGCAATCGTTTTCATTTAATACTTCTAGACTACCATAGATATAGACAAAACGTTCAACAGCGTTAAAAATAACATTTTTTTGTTATATAATGATGTTTAAACATAAAAAAAGACTATTTATAATTTCTAAGTAGAATAATCTTTATTTTTATTCATAATCATTTTTCAATTTAGATAAAAAACATTTATAAATTTAGATACAAACCGTATGGCTTCTTTTGATAAACTCTAAGTATGAAATAGATTCATATTAATATAGTTAGGGGGTTAGCTAATGAAATTACTTAAAAATATTGTTCGCGTATTAGCTTTGGCTAGTCTTAGCTTGCCTTTAACTCCCCTAACAACTGCTAAGGCTGCCGAAGCTACCCCTATTACCGTAAGCAGTACTGATCCTTCTACTGAAGCAGCTAGTGATGGTACTATAACTGATTCTAAGACCTCTACTGTTAATGTAACAGTTCTTTCAGGTATCTTGACACTTGATGCTGTACCTGATTTCAATTTTGGTAACATTTCCTTAGGATCTACGGTTAAGTTAAAGAGTAATGTAGCAACTGGCTCCGCAGAGGATGGTAACAGCAAGGGCCTTCTTCAAGTCACTGATTCACGTAATTTAACAGCCAAGGAAGATATCCCTGGCTTCACTTTGACTGCAAAAATGAGTCCATTAGTTAGTCAAGATAGTCAAACATCTCTCGATGCTATTCTTGACTTGAACCCAGTACCTTTATTAGACGCTGATAACAATAACGTATCCAGCAGCTCTTCAAATCTTTTCACTAAATCAGCTTCATTGGATTCTTCCAAAACTGGTACTACTTCAACGGTTATAAATTTAGATAAGGGGGCATACAATCCTGGTGTTGTTAAAGCTAACTTCAATACACCCGATTCCGCAAGCATGACTCTTCCTAAAGATTCGAATATCAATTACGACAAGTCTTCTAAAGATATGAATGCAGTAGTAACTTGGACTTTAACCGCAAAACCAACTGTAACAACTAATTAAAATTTCGAATACAAAAAAATAGCGATGGTAATCTTCTTTGATTACTATCGCTATTTTTTATTTAGAATCCATTGTCAGCACTGACTTTAGCATACCAGTGTCCTGATTTTTTCAAGGTCTTCGTTTGTGTATGGATATCATCACGAATCAAACCATATCGATTACGATAGGCGTTCTTCCATGACCAACAATCAATCGCCGTCCAAACAAAGTAACCGTGACAATTAGAACCCGCCTCGATACCCTTATGCAATTGAACCAAATGATCATGAATAAAATTAATTCGATAATCGTCTTGAATAACGCCATCTTTCATGAAACGTTCTTCTCTTGAAACACCCATACCATTTTCGGAAACGAACCATGGAATATTTTTATAGTTATCACGAATATTAATTGCAATATCGTAAAGCGTCTGTGGATAAATTTCCCAACCTTTATCGACATTCATAACACGACCTGGCATCTCATAATTGTCGAAGTAAATATCTGGCATCCAATCTTGCAAGCTCTTTGGCGAAACACTAGGTCTCTTAACCCGTTCAGGATGATAAAAGTTAACTCCTAAAACATCGACCGTATTATCGGCAATCAGTTTCAACTCTTCTGGAGTGCTTTGGAACAACACCCCTGCTTCATCTAATATCTGCACTAACTCTTCTGGAAAATGTCCTAAAACAGCAGGGTCCAAGAACATATTGTCATCCCACATAGTAGCAAACTTAGCTGCTTTAACATCTTCAGGATCATTAGAGGCCGGATAAGCCGGCGTTAAATTCAAAATTGTACCAATCTTAGCATCTGAATTGTTAGCTTTCTTCCATGCCCTGAATCTCTTAATGGCTTTCGCAGAAGCCAAATTCAAATTATAGGCAACCTGAACTGAAGCGGGACCATCAACTTTTAGTGGATAGTGGAATTGATACAAATATTCACCATCCAAAATAACTTTAGGTTCATTGAATGTAAACCAGTTCTTCACTCTATCACCAAATAGTTCAAAACATTTTTCGGCATAGTCGGCGAACAAATCAGTCACATGTTTTGACTCCCAACCGCCAAATTCTTGATAGAGCTGAATTGGTAAATCAAAATGGAACAAATTGATATATGGCTCAATTCCGTTTTCAATCAAACAGTTAATGACATTGTTATAGAAATCAACGCCATCAGGATCGACCTCACCAGTATCCAAATCTTTGATCAAACGTGTCCATTGAATCGAAGTTCTTAAAGCTTTGATACCAGCTTTAGCCATTAACGGAATATCTTTTTGATAATCATTGTAAAAGTTAGAGGCCTCATCAGGGCCAACACCTTCGTAGAAATCATCCGGTTTCTTTTCAAACCAATAGTCAAAAACATTTTGATTAGGCTTGTGAAAGTTACCTTCCGATTGTGGACCTGAAGTAGCTGCTCCCCAGGCAAAATCATCTGGAAATTTTATCATTTAAGCATTCTCCTTTGGATATGTTTGAGCAAAATCCACTGCTGCACCACGCAGATTAGCTTCATCAGTGTACTTGCAAGGTACGATTTTTGGTTTGATCGAAGCAATTTTAACAACTTTACGAATCTTTTCGATTTCCTTATCAACTTCGGGAATCAGATGTGAATTATTCGACACTGCTCCCCCCAGAACAATCAATTCGGGATCAAAACTATATTGCAAGTTATAGATTCCCTTGGCTAAGGAGTAATACATCGTCTGTACTTCTTTTTGTGCGCGTGCATCTCCGTGATCAGCCAAATCGAATACTTCTTTACCGCTGTAATTCGTAACCGGTTTGGAATTGGCATTGTATCTTTGAGCTACACCAACTGACGTAGCCAAATTGCTCAATGTATTTTCATCATCAACTAAAGTAAAGCCAAACTCACCACCGAATAAATGTGCACCGTGCCAAATTTGATGATTAATAATTACTGAACCACCAACTCCGGTACCAATAATTAAAAACAACAAACTCGAAACATCCTTACCCGCACCTGAATCCAATTCAGCTAAGGCTGCACAGTTGGCGTCATTTTCCATGCTAACTGGTAAACCGAAACGTTCACTCAAAGCTTGTTGAATCTCAAAATTGTGGATATAAGGGATGGCGGAAGCACCTTCAACTACACCGGTCTTCTTATTCACGGCACCTGGTGAACTGATACCAACACCAACAATTTGATACTGATTTTTCATCAAATCCACTTTAGTTGTTAAAGCCTGATAAAACTCATCAAGCGTTTGTGGCGTTTTAACTGGTTCTAGTTTCTCTAGTTGACCATCTTTCATTACCGCAAACTTGATAGATGTTCCACCAATATCAATCAAACCTAGATTACTCATTTTTATTCAATCTCCATTTCAAAAGGTGCCAGTGGAGCACCAAATTCATTAAATAAGGTACATGTTGGATAATTTGCATAAGCATAGCGAATCTTTTCAACATCTTGAGCGTTATTAATTACGATAACATTGCCTATTACAGAAACTTCGTGTGTCGACCACTTGCCGGCCTTTCTTACTTCCATTTCTGCTTTTCCACGTTGAACTAAAGCGCTTACTGAGGCGACAAACAATATTAACTGATTACCCGCTGCTTGTGTTCGATAAACGTATGGTGTTGAATTGTAACTTTTATCAGAGAGGATTTTACCAATTCTTGTTCCTGCAATGCGTTTATGAGTGGGATGGATATTATGTTTCTCACCTGTATCAGCAATAGAAATTAAGTGAACATCATTCAAAACTTGCGTAATTTCTAATTGATGTTGCCGAATAATTGGCCAAGCATCTTCTGGTTCGTCGTAATAGCCTGGTAATTGCACAATATAAAACGGTAATGATTGATCCATAAACAACTTACGCCAACTTGAGACTAAACCGCGAAGCATAATGGCATAAACATCAGGATTATCAGCGTCATTTTCACCTTGGTACCAAACAACTTTATTGAAAGAATAGTTACGTACTTGCTCGATCATCGTATGGAACAATCCATTGGGACGTAAATACGATGTTGGTGTCATTGGAGGTGGCCATGGTGTGTGACCAACTTGATCTTTAGCATCACTCAATGAAACTTTAGGATTTTCTTTTTGAAACTTAGCTAAATCAGTATTATGTTTTTCAACTGAAGCATTGTAGTCAGCAAATTCTTGATCATAGTCCGATTGAGTTTTACCAGTTGTAGCTTCTTTAAAAGGCTTGATATAACGTTTTACCAGCTCTTTATCACTTTGCAAAACATCTTCCGGAACCCATGAGGAAATTGACGTCCCGCCTTTATAACAGTCGATGATACCAACTACTTCATTTGGATTAGAACCGTTCAGTTCTTTAGCAATCCAATATCCAATATCGGACATTTCCCAAAGCGTGTCTTTATCAGCTGCTTGCCACTTCGATGTTGTTAAGCCTTTGGGCAAAGTTAAATTCTCATCCTGATATTCTAGTTGCGGAACATTGTAGAAATAAACATTCTGCAAATTCAAATGGTCAATTTGATCCTGATATTCAGCATCGTCTCGAAACTTGAATTCAATATTGGATTGACCGGTCAGAAGAATAACTTTTCCAGTTTTAACATCATTGAGTGTTAAAGTCTCATCTAGATTTTTCAACTCAATATTAGTTACCGTCTTTTCTGGTAAAGCTGAAATCTCAATTGTCCATAAGCCATCGTCATCAGTATTAGTAGTAGAAACTTGATTCAATACTTTGGCAGTAACGGTCGTATTGCGAATGGCTCGACCACTTATTTTAAAGGCTTTATTCTCGGGAACAACCATCTTATCAGTATAGATGCCGTCTACTTGTAAAACTCTATCCATTTACTTGTTCCTTAGCCTTTAATTGAGCGATTTCATCATGCAAATTGATAACTTTTTCGGCAACGGTCATCATAATATCAGCCGAAATGAAATGATCTTGAGAATGAATCAACATAATTGATTTTTCAACCTTTTCACCATTCATTTCATCAGTCATCCATTTAGTTTGAATATTGTGTGCTTCGTGTAAAGTCTTTTTGGCATCTTTCAAAGTTGTTCTAGCAGTTTCGATCTCACCTTTTTCTGCTTGATTCATAGCATTGATACACATTGATTTAGCAGTTCCGGCAACTGAGATCAATTCCATTGCACGTTTTAATTGTTTTTCATCCAAGTTAATTACATCTCCTATGCTTGACTTGTCTTTAGTTCCTTTTCTGATTCTTTATGTGCTGCGTTCATTTCTTCTTCTTTAACAACATCTGGATTCAACTTGTTATCCATCTTAACGAATGGGTAGTAAATGGCTGTTGTGACTGCAACGATCACAGCTTGAACAATCAAACCATTAATTGATCCTGTATATAGAAGTCCTGAAAGCAATGTTGGTACGGTCCATGGAACGTTATTAACAATAGGTCCGATGAATCCAAGTTTTGTAAACAATATTCCGATATAGAAAGCCAATGGTTGAGCGACTACCCATGGAATGAAGTACAAAGGATTCAAGATAATTGGTAAACCGAAAGTAACAGGTTCTGAAATATTGAAGATAGCTGGCATCAAAGAAATCTTAGAAACTTTCTTTGCAGCGGCTCTCTTTGAAAATAGGATCAAAGCTAGTACTGGTGATACTGAACATGATCCAGCAGCAACAGTTGAGAAGTTCATAAATAATGTTGAGTAAATGTGATGTGCTTGGCCTAACATATTTTGAGTATCATTGATATTCCATGTTAAACCGAAGATTGGTCCCCAAATTGATGTTGGATGGATACCAAACCATTGAAGCAAACTCCATGTTGCTTGTGATACAAAGGCAAATAGTCCAGTACCAGAAATAGCAATAGCGGGTTTTTGTAGAGCTGTCAAAAGTAGTTCTGGCATTGTTTCACCAGTGAATGTTGTACTTAATCCTGTCAAAATAATGAAGACACCCATTGTAATAACACCGGGAATCAATGATTCGAAGCTTCGTGCAACGGCTGGTGGGACTGAATCTGGCATTTTAATAGTAATATTCTTTTCAAGTACCTTATTGTAGATCCAAACAGCGAATCCACTGATTAGTAATGCGGCGAAAACACCTTTAGTACCAAAGAATGTTGTATCCATATAGTTCAAAACATCGATAGGCTTTTTAGCGCCGTCAGGTGTGTATTGGAACTTCCATGGCATACAGATGAAGAATGCACCTAGAGCGTATAGAACAGAAGTCATATGTTCCTTACTCTTTGGGAAATATTTGCGTGAAAATGTGTGTGAAAAAATAACAACTAGTAATACAGCAAAGGTATTCAATGAACCATTTGAAATAAGTCCAATTAAATTACCTGTAGTCGTTAGACCTTTAAACAAACCTGAGGTAGCCCATGCAGACCATGAACCACTGATCAAACGACCTAAACCTAGACCTTGTTTACCGAAGATCAAACCATTAGTTGGATCAACGAAAACATTTTGAATCATAATAGCAAAACCAGCAATCATTGATGTTGCAGCAACAATGATAAATGAATCACGTAAAGTTAATAACAATTTATTAGCGGCAATCTTACCAGCTATTCTAGTAAAGTTTGCTTGGAACTTTTGTGTTCCGCTTCCTTTGCTTTTCCCCATTTTAGCCAATTCCCTTCTCTTTCAATACGTCTACAAGAACTTGTCCATCCATGCTACCAAATTGTTGCATAGTCAATAGGATCACTTTTGTATCTGGATGAGCTTCCTTAGTTTGGTCGTATGCCCAACCGATTTGTGGAGCTAGCAAGATAACGTCAACATCATCTCCAACTTCATCAACCATACCGAAGTCGTAGGCATCAACTTTTACATCGGCACCTTCGGCGTCATAAACTTTCTGCATCTTTGAGCCAATTAGACTTGTGGAAAAACCTCCACTACAGAAAATCGCAATCTTTAATTGTTTCATAATGAAACCCCCTTCATTTGTTAACGCTTTCAGTATAAAAGCATATACATTTGAAGTCAATACCATTTCTAAATTTGTTATAACAAATATTTGATTAACATTCTCATTTAATAGATCCCTATTTACTTTTATTTTCCCAGCATTAGTCCGTAAAGATACTATTACCAAGGGGTCTATTATATACGCGACAAAAAAAGTGCAAACTTCATTTGGAAGATTTGCACTTTCTAATATTTAATATTTGTCTTAAATTGACTCATGTAACGAGAATTGTGATGATCGAATGTAAGTATACGCATATTCAAAGATTTGCCCATTGTCTAGAAACGACCGCTGTTCCACTGTTAGCAAGGGTTCAGGTTTTGTTAGGTCCAATAATCTAGATGTATCATCATTTGATATTTCCGATGATACGGTTCTAATGGCACTATCAATATTCAAATCTAACTCTTTCTCAACAAAGTCATACATTGAGCCCATTAAAGAATCCATCTGCATACCTTGAATAATCTTTACTGGCATAAAAATGTTCTGCAAAGCAACGATAGTCTTGCCGTTCATAATCAAACGTTCAATTTCATAAGTTAAATCAAACTGATTGATATTCATCTGATCCATCACCGTTGGACTAGGCTTACTCACACCAAAATTGATTAACTTTACGGAATATTTATTAAAATCAAATATTTCTAGAGATTGCTTATTCTGAACGCCCTCGCCCGGTTGATTATCCTTGACAAAAGTTCCTGAACCTTGTATCCGATAAATCAACCCTTCATTTACCAAAATATCTAGCGCTTTTCTAACAGTAATACGACTTACATTTAATGACTTTGCAATGGATGTTTCTTGAGGAAGCTGCTCATTAATTTGATATTCTTTCTCTAAAATCTGCTGTCTCAAACGATTCGCCACAATCACATATTTGGGCGTCTCTTTCATGTATTTGCCTCCGAACTAAATCCAATATTTGTCATAACAAATATTTACTTGATCTATAAGTAATTATAACTCACGGTATGGATAAGTCTAATAATTCATCTATACCATTTGATTTCTCGAATTTATCTGTAACTATAATTGTTTAAACATGCTATGATAATACTAAAAGGTACTAGAAAAAGAGGGATTCCTTATGATCAAAACTACCACATGGAAACATAACTTCAGTAACTATATCAACCTTGATCACATTAATGCTAACGGTCATCAACACTTACAAATATTCCAACCTTTCGCTAGCAAGAAAATCAGATTACAGCTAAATAACTTATACGACGAAAAACCACTAGAAATCGAAAGTTTAGAAATTTATACCGATTCCAAGAAAAAAGTTCTGGTCACGAAAGATGGAAAAGAATCTTTTACCATCGAACCTCGATTAGTCGAATGGTCTGACTGGATAGACTTCAACTTACCAGCAGAATCATTTCTTTCAATTGACATTGTTTCTCCCACTAAGGGTATCCATACTCTGGGTTTAACAATTTCTAACGACTTAATAAGAACTGAAAACACTGACCCTGTAGAAACGAAATATTTCTTTGGAGTTTCTGAAATTCAAGTCAAGACTGAACATTCTCATAAAAGAATTGCTTTATTTGGTGATTCTTTAACCAATCAAGGTAATTATGCTGCTCCACTATCAACTGACTTGGAAACAATATTTCACTGTGTAACTGCCAATTATGGTATTTCGGGAAATCGTCTTCTTCACCCTGGCCACAGTACTTCTCAATGGTCGACTAGCTTTGGAGAAGCTGGCTTTACACGTTTTGATCATATGATTGCGGATTACCAACCCAACATTGTGATTTTTATGGAAGGTGTCAACGACCTGCTTCATCCCGGTACCGGTTCACCAGTTAGTGAATTACCAAGTGCAGAGGCTCTGATCAAGGCCATACACCTGCTTAAGAAGAAGTGTAAAAAACACGGTATTATCTTTATTCCAATGACCATTACCCCAGCTTTTGGAAATATCAATGGTGGTGTCTTTGCATGGTCAGACGAGAAGGAAAAAATTCGTTTAGCAGTCAACCATGAACTTTTAAAACTGCCCAATGTAATTGATATTGCTAGTTTCGTTGGTGAAGATAATAAGCTTAAAGCAGAGTTTGATTACGGAGATCATGTGCACATATCTAAAGAAGGCGGCAAGCAAGTTGCCAAATTCGTAGAAGAGCAATTGATCCGTAAAAAAATGATTTAGCTAATATTCCATGATATATAAATCACACCAATTTTTGGAATATATTCTTATGTTTATAATTAAGTTTTTAGGTAATATGTTTAAATCATTTTTAATATAATGTAATATGAATAGTATATATTGATCAATTATAGTTACTGGAGATTTAATAATGGTTGAAACTACTAACAATGATATTTATACGGTATTAAAAGAGCGTGTCTTAAACGGGCAATATAACATTAAGATGCGTTTGCCAACTGAAGATGCTCTGATTGAAGAATTCAACGTTAGTCGCTATGCAATCAGAAAAGCTATTAAACAGTTGGCCAATGAGGGCCTTGTTTACAGTGTTAAAGGTAAGGGAGTAGTCGTTTTAGAACAGACTCCTCAAACTAAAGAGATCAATCTTAGTTTGGCAAAAATAAACGGTCTTCAATCTCTCAATAGTGATCAACAGATCGACCATAAAACAATTATCGCCGACTTTAAGCAGGTCATTGTTGACGAAAAACTCCATCGTAAAACTTCTTTTTCTGTTGGTGTCCCAGTTTATGCAATCAAACGTATTAGAAGGATCAATACTAAGAGTGCAGTATTAGACATCAATTATTTCAATGCTCAGATTGTTCCTGACATTACACCTGAAATTGCTTCAGGTTCCATCTACGATTACATTAAAAATGATTTGGAAATGAAAATTGCTGTCGTCAAGCGTCAATTACGAATTGAGCATGCTTCACAAATCGATTACGAACATCTCAATCTAGGAATTAACAATTGTGTCGGTAACATGATCAGTTTTGCCTTCAATGATAATGGTAAACAATTCGAATATACTGAATCACATTTCATCCCTGACAACTTTATTTTTAATCAGATCATCAAGTTCTAATCATAACAAACAAAAAGTGCGTACCCAATAGCGGATACGCACTTTTTTGATTTCAATTAATATGATTCAAATCCAACTAATGAAAAGTTGTTAGGAATATATTTAGTTTCGGTACATTCAAATAAACTACCTAGGTCGGTATAAACATACTTCTTCAATACACCAACACAGTTGGCCTCACCTAGATCTAACAATTCATTTGTTTTTTCATCAACGGTTTCAACTGTCGCAACTGAACGAGCAGCCGCAACTTTGAATAAATTACCATCACGTATGTATTGATAGATTGACTTTTGGGCATCGTTCTCAGTTAAGTTAGGCATATTTTCTTTTCTAAAATAACTGATATCTAATGCCATAGCTTTACCATTTACCATTCTTAGTCTCTCAATATGATAAGCCGTTTCACCTAAACTAAAGGATGTATGTTCGGATAGGTCACTATCAATTTCAACTTCCTCAAAGGTCAAAACCTTAGTAGCTAGTTCTCTAATTGATTTGTTTTGTGGAAAACTCATCAAATCTTGGAATCCAAAGTGATTAGCGGCTGAGAAAACCATTCGATTATCAGTAACTGGTTCTAATACGACGACTCCACGTCCTTTAACTGTATAAACCAGACCCTCGGATTGTAATTTCTTCAAAGCACGACGAATCGTATTTCTGGTAACGCTAAAACGTTCGGATAATTCTTCTTCACCAGGCAAAATTGTTTTAGGCGGATATACCTCACTATCAATTTCACCTTTCAATATGTGATATATGTCTGAATATAAATTTTTTGGCATAATTTCTCCTCAATATAATTGCTTACAAGCAATAACCTCATCTATTTGAAGATTACTTCTTTTCTAACATGACTGATTCATATGGACGCAAAGTTACTTCTCCACGATTAAGCTGCATATCCCCATAATTCCCCAAAATTAAATCGAAACCAGTAGCTATATCACGTTTTTGTGCTTGCTCAGTAAAATTAGCCATTACTAAAATTTTACGCTTATTATTAAATCTTTCATAGCTGTAAACACTATTATCATTAGGATTCAATAACTTATATTCTCCATCAACAAGTACTGTTTTATGTTTACGTAGAAAAATCAAAGCTCTGTAAAAATCAAAAATATTATTCTTCGTCTTCAAAACTTTTTCAACTGAATAGTCATCATGATGTTGTGGCTTCAACCATGGTTGTCCAGTAGTAAACCCATAATACTTACTAGAGTTCCATTGCATTGGTAGTCGTGAATTCTCACGTGACTTCTGTTGCAAAATTTTAATTGCTAAATCTTCAGACATCCCATTTTTCAACATGGCATGATAGGCATTGATCGACTCATGATCTTTGTACTGTTTGATATCAGTAAAATACGCATTCTTCATGGCTATTTCGTCACCTTGATAAATATAAGGTGTCCCTTGAAGACCGAATTCTACCATTGCCAATAATTTAGCTGATTCATCACGATATTTATCATCATTAGTGAATCTAGAAATAGCACGAGGTTGATCATGATTATTCCAGAATAAGGCATTCCAACCGCCATGACGTTGCATTTGTGTTTGCCATTCACTCAAAATACCAGTCAAATCAGTTAACTTATAATGACCCAATGTCCACTTCTTACCATTAGTGTAATCAACTTTCACATGATGGAACGTAAAAGCCATCGATAATTCCTGACGTTTAGGATTAGTGTATTTAACTGCCTCCGAAATAGGGGTTGATGATAGTTCACCAACCGTCACGAAGTTATTAGGGCCAAAGACTTTTTCGTACATTTCATGAATATACTCATGTACATGTGGTCCATTAGTATAGAAGTTTCGTCCATCATCTAAAGGTGTGTCAAAAGTATCGTTAGGCATATCTTTATCTTTAGAAATATTGTTGATGACGTCCAAACGGAAACCATCGATCCCCTTATTAGCCCAATATTTCAACATTTTAAAGATTTCAGCTCTCAAACCTTCGTTACGCCAATTAAGATCAGGCATCGTTACATCATAGAGATGCAAATAATACTGATCTAATTCCGGTACATATTTCCATGCACTACCACTGAATTTTGATACCCAGTTATTAGGCTCATGTCCATCAACTGGATCACGCCAAATATAATAATTGTGATATGGATTGTCCTTTGACTTCAAAGCCTCTTGGAACCATGGGTTCTCATTTGAAGTATGATTCAATACCATATCCATGATAATTTTTATATCTCGTTTATGTGCTTCCGACAACAATCTTTCAAAATCATCCATCGTTCCGAAAACAGGATCGATCTTATAATAATCAGCAATATCATAGCCGTTATCATTTCCCGGCGAAAGGTACATTGGCGTTAACCAAATCAAACCAATGCCCAATTTCTCTAAATAATCGAGACGCGAAATAATACCGTTGATATCACCGATGCCGTCCCCGTTAGAATCTTGAAAACTGCGCGGATAGATCTGATAAACAGTTTCTTTTTGCCATTCCTTCATTTTAATACTCCTCAATATTAAATAGGTCCTCACTTAACGACGCAATTTTATAATATGTTTATACATCTGTCAATTGTTCTATACCGGATGGAATAATGGAATATAGCAAACATGACTATTCCTGCACTGTTTTCAGGTGAAAAATTAATTTATATATATTCTGTTTTTTTATAGAAATTAGATTAATTTGGTGTGTTTAATATGCCGTCTTCCGCAAAAACTGGGAATGCATTGGAACGTTATGGGCACGATTTTGAGCTAATCATTTTACACTTCGTGCAAAATAATGGATCTCAAAAGTCGGCCTCATTGTAAATGGCATAGCCATTAACAATGACTTCATAACTGAACGCATTCCCAGTTTTTACTCCAGACTAAATCCTTATTCTATTCTTTATTTTTGTTTTCTAAATCTTTAAAGTAATAGAAGTGATTCACTTATTTTATTCATCTAATTTCATTTATTAACCATAAAATCACAAAAAAGAGGGAACTTTATATATCAAGTTCCCTCTTTTTTGATTATTTAGAGACAAATCACCATCTTGTATTTCCAATTATAACTATTAGAACCAGGATATAGTCGGTAGTAGAAAATTTGTGGGCCCTCAGTAGCGAAATTCTACTTAGCTTGCGTCAGCAAGGTTAGTAGAAGACCGGACTTGGAGATCCATAATTTTTCACTTTGTGAAAAATTATTAGCTTCAAGCCGTGTCCGCTACGTTCCAGCGGCCCACAGATTTTCTACTACCGACGGGCATCCAGCACTAGCTAAACTAGAGAACTGAACCATTCCTATTTAGTAAACTGACTATTATACATATTAGTATAGAAACCATTTTCCGCCATTAATTCTTCATGTGTTCCTCGTTCAATAATTTCACCATCTTTAACCACCAAAATCAAATCAGCATTCTTAATAGTTGAAAGTCGGTGCGCAATTACGAATGAAGTTCTGCCTTTTGTCAAAACATCCATTGCCTTTTGAATCTGTTCCTCGGTTCTGGTATCCACAGAACTGGTTGCTTCGTCCAAAATCAACATAGGAGCATTTCTGATCAAGGCCCGCGCAATTGTTAACAATTGTTTTTGTCCCACGGAGAGGCTCACAGAATCGTCCAAAACGGTATCGTAACCGTTTGGTAGTGTTTCAATAAAGTGATCCAAATCAACTGCTTTAGTTGCGGCTTTGATTTGCTCATCTGTGATGTTCTTTTGATTGTAAACTAAATTATTTCTAACTGTATCTTCAAAGATCCATGCTTCCTGAAGTACCATATCAAATTGTTTTCTGACATCAGAACGTTTCATATCTTTAATATCGACACCGTCAATCTTGATATTCCCAGCATTTGTCTCATAGAAACGCATCAATAAATTAACTGTCGTTGTTTTACCTGATCCAGTTGGTCCAACTATGGCAACCTTTTGACCAGCTTTAGCTTTCATAGAGAAGTTTTTAATAATCTTTTGGCCTGGTAAGTATCCGAATTCAACGTTATCAAATTCGACATTACCTTTAGTACCGTCCAACGTTTGTTTACTCTTTTCTTCTTCAACTTCTTTTTCACCAAGAAAATCAAAAACTCGTTTCATGGCGGCTTGAGCTGACTGCAAACTTGTAAAAGCCTGGGTTATTTGTGATAGAGGCTGTGTAAATAGACGCACATAAATCATGAAGGCGACGATCACACCAATACTGATCTGGCCTTTCAAAACTAATAAGGCACCAACAACACTGACCATTACATAACCAAAGTTACCGATGAAATTCATCAGTGGCTGCATGATTCCTGATAAGAATTGAGATTTCCAAACATTAGTCTGTAACTCATCATTCATTTGAGTGAACTCTTGCTTGGCTTGATTTGTGTAGTTATAGGTTTTAACAACGTCATGTCCAGCATAGATTTCTTCCAAGTAACCAGAAACATCGGCTAGTTTGTTCTGTTGATTATAGAAGTAACGTTGTGACTTCGAGATCAATAGAATTGTTAAAGCAAATCCCAATAGTACTGACAAAACAGCTGTCAATCCTAATTTTCCATTCGTTGTAAACATCATAACGATACTACCCAACAATAAAGTTACGGCTGAAACTAATAGGCCTAAACTTTGGTTCAATGACTGTCCGACCGTATCCAAATCGTTAGTTACTCGACTTAAAGTGTCACCTTCGTTATGTGTATCAAAATATTGTAACGGTAAATTATTAATTTTTTCAGTTATCTTCGTTCTTAATTTCTGTGTAAAACGTTGTGTAATAGTAGCCATAATGTAGCCCTGACCATATGACAGAACAGCTGCAGCTACGTAGATAGCGGCCAGGATCACCACAATATGCATTACTTGCGTTAAATCAATTTTTCCAAATAGACCTTTGCTGATCAAATCCGTGATCTTGCTCAATTGGCTAGGGCCCACAATTGTGAAAATACTACCAGCCATGGCAAAAATGATTGCGATGATCAGTGGCTTGATGTATTCAGAACCATACTTCTTAATTCCTTCAATTACTCCCATTAAGCGAGTTCCTCCTTTGACAATTGTGAATAAGCAATCTCTTGATAAACTTTATTATTCTTAAGTAGTTCTTGATGAGTACCTTGTCCGGCGACTTTTCCGTTATCTAGAACAATAATTTCGTCAGCATCCATAATGGTACTGATTCTTTGAGCAATGATAACTTTAGTTGTCTTGGCAGCTTTTTCTTTCAAGGCTGTTCTCAATTTCTTATCAGTTTCATAATCCAAAGCTGAGAATGAATCGTCAAAAAGCAGAATTTCCGGTTTTCTAGCAATAGCACGGGCAACAGCCAAACGTTGTTTTTGGCCACCAGAGAAATTGTCACCGTGTTGCGCTACCTTGCTATCTAGTTGTTCCTTCTTTTGATCAACGAAATCACGTGATTGCGCAATTTCCAAAGCTTGATTGATCTGTCCGTCTGACTTTTTGCCAGTTGCATCTGTTTGCCCAAAATCAATGTTGGAACGAATCGAACCACTGAATAACACAGCCTTTTGAGGAATATAACCTAAACGATTATTCAAATCTTCGGTAGCGTAGTTCTTTACATCGACACCATCAACGAGAACTTGACCTGCAGTTGTATCGTACAATCTAGGAATCAAATTCATCACGGTTGATTTACCACTACCAGTTGATCCGATAATAGCGATAGTCTGTCCTTGTTCTGCCTTGAAGCTCAAATCGTGAATGGCATCGGCTTCGGCGTGTGGATATCTGAAACTTACATCTTTAAATTCTATTGTTCCCGCTTGTTCAACATCTTCAGTTGTCTCCTTTTCACTAACAACTGATGGTGTTACATCTAGGACCTGGTTGATTCTGGAAACTGAAACTGTTACACGAGGCAACAGAATAAAGATGATCGACAATAGTAAGAATCCTAAAATAACTTGCATGGCATATGACGAGAACACGATCATATTACTGAAGAGCGTCAATCTAGTGGCACTGGCGGTTGCTTGATTGATGATAATTGCACCAATAGCATAAACTGACAAGGTTAAGGTACTAGAAATGAAGCTCATTCCAGGGTTCATTAAAGCTAAAACTCGGTTGGCAAACAGATTGGTATCAGTTAAATCTTTATTGGCTTGATTGAATTTATCATTTTGATAATCCTCAGCATTATAAGCGTGAACTACACGAATACCAGATAAGTTCTCTCTTGTTACTAAATTCAAACGGTCAGTCAAACTCTGAACCATCTTGAACTTGGGTTGGACCATAACCAAAATAAATGTCAGCATTACAATTAAAACGATGACCGCTACAGCCGTTGCAGTCGTCCATTGCCAACCTTTGTTAGCAATCTTAGTAATTGCCCAAATAGCTGTGATCGGTGCTTTGATAATAACTTGAAGACCCATGGCGATAAATTGTTGTAACTGGGTCAAATCATTCGTTGAACGTGTCAATAAACTTGAAACGGAAAACTTCTTAATATCTTGTGTCGAGTAATCCATAACTTGATTAAAGATCTGACTTCTCAAACGCGCGGTAAATCCAGCTGCCACATGTGCTGCCAAATAACCAACAATAATTGAAGCCACTACACTCAGAATTGATAAGAGAATCATCATCATCCCTGGTTGCAAAATCTGGTTGATAGTTGTTCCTTGTTTTTCCAATCTTTCCGTAATTGTTGACATGTAACTAGGAATCTCTAGTTCCAAGCCAACTTGCAAGACGATAAAAATTAGACTAATAAAAATCATTGAATATTCTTTTTTATTAAGTTTTTTAAATAATTTTATCATTGTTCCTCCTATGGTTCGCATACGAACTATAACTATAAATTTTTTTACTTTGTATTCTTTCGTATTTGATCGATAACTTTAAAGAATGTTGCTAAGTCTTCTGGTGAGATGCCTTGTTTCAGTACTTCTTCCGTATTTTCAGCTTGAGCGTTAATTGCTTCCATAGCATTTTTGGCATAAGTTGTCAGATTAAGACATTTAACTCTAGCATCATCAGGTGAAGGCGTCGTATAGATCAATCCATTTTTGACCATACGATGTACCAAGCCACTAGCAGTTGATTTACTGATCGACATTGCTTTTTCTAAATCCTTTTGAATGACTTGTCCATCTTGATGAGTGTACAAAAAGCCCGCTGTCATGCCTTGTAATCGTGAAATACGTTCACTTCCATGTGTAGCAAACACATTCTCACCGACCTTCTCTTCATCATTGTTTTTAATATAGTGGGAAATATGAATCGATAAATCTCTAACATTGTAAACAATCGTCTCTTTAAAATTTAACATGTTCGTTTCCTCTTTTGTTCGTATGCGAACTATATTAATCGTAAAAATTTAAAAAGTCAACGATTTTTTCTAAATAAAATGTTTTACTTTCGCAAAAAAATAGTTTATATTTTTGTTCTACTTTAAATAATGGAGAACAAGAGGATGCGTCAAATTACTACTGAGAGATTAATCATACGTCCGATTAATCAGAGGGATTACGACGAACTACAAGCAATTATTTTAGATCCAATTATCGTGAAATATATGAGATACCGTGACGTCAAGACTCCCTCTAACTTTGCAATACTATTTAAAGATCATTTCCTAAAGGAGTTCGGCTTCACCTTTGGAATTGAGGAAAAAACAAGTCATAAACTAATAGGATTCTACGAATTTCATCCCGAAAATGGTGTCGGAATCCTATCGTATGCGCTCAGCCAAGATGCTTGGGGATTCGGTTATGTAGCCGAAGCAGGCAGTGCAATGATGGAATATGGCTTCAACACTTTACACTTTGACCAAATAGAAGCCCACTATGCTCATCTAAACCCACGATCTGGACGGGTCATGGAAAAGATGGGCATGCACAAATTAGGTATCGTAGAAACACGCAACGCAGATACCGAAGATGAGATTTATATCATGGCTTATGCCCTAGATAAAGAAGAATGGAATTTAGCGGAACAAGAACCCGCAGTTTAGAGAGCGGAGCAAGGGCGGTCAGCTCCCGAGGATTAAGACTACTATCTCAGTCAGCAGCGAAGCGCTGGCAGAGATAGTTGACTTAACCGGAAGGAGTTGCCCTTGCGGAGCTCGTTTCCACTATAAAACATAGAACCATGGTTATTTACATAAAGAACAACCACAAAAAAAGCAGGTATCCACTAGCCCAAACAACTAGTAGATACCTGCTTTTGTTTTAAATCAAATCCTTATGAATATCTTGCATACCACGTTCAATATTCTCTAATTCATCAGCGTAACCCTTCAATTGATCACCGTACTTATCAACCAAATTACTATCGCTATTAGTCTTATAACGTAATTTATGTTCCAAACTAGCCCACATATCCATACCAACAGTTCTAATCTGAATTTCGACTGGTACGTCGATTGGTCCCTTAGATTGAAAAACTGGTACCTTAACAACAATGTGCAAACTGCGATATCCACTCTCCTTAGGATGTTTCAAGTAATCCTTACGTCTTAGTAGCGTGACATCCGTCTGACTAGTTAACAACTTTTCAATTTTATAAATATCATCGATATAATTGGTGATCACACGAATACCGGCAATATCATAAATATTTTTTTGAATGCTCTCGGCTGTCAAATCGTACCCCTTACGCTCAGCCTTTTGAAGCAAACTTTGAATCTTTTTCATACGTGATTCCATATGATGGATCGGATTGTAGTCGTAATTAACTTGAAATTCTGAATCCAAATTCTCCAATTTAGTACTGATTTCTTTTTGACCTGATTGATAAAGTTGGTACATCTTAATCATTTTAGATAGTTCCTGTACATCAGGTCGGTTATCCAAATCCCCTAATTGTGACTTTAATTCCCGCAAATTAATAGTATTGGATCTTTCTAGTATCATACTTTCCATCCTTTTGTCATTATTCAAAAAAAGCAGCCATAGTGGCTGCCTTAATTCTAACTCTAATAATTATAATTTTATTGATGGATTTTCTTTTGTCACTTTCTGATGCCACAAAAAGATACCGACTAACAATAGAACACTGATAGCACAAGATAATCCAAAGGTTAAATGCATCCCATCTATAAATAACTGTGGATCACTTGGCAAATAAGACGTTACTCGTGAGCCCTTCAATATCGACATTGAACCGAATAACAAGGTTGTCGACATGGCAGAACCTACTACCATCCCTACTGTCCTGGCTAAACTATAAATACTACCAGCTGACCCATAATCTTTTTCATCGACGGTACTCATGACTAATACATTATTTGGTGAATGGAACAACCCATTTCCTAAACCAGCCATTGCGGCTCCGAAAGCAAAAATCAAGACGGTATTTTGTAATCCACTGAGAACGTAGAATATTTGACCAAAACTAATAATTGCTAAACCAATCAACGTAATCTTGAACGGATCATGTTTGTCAGCTAAACTTCCGGAAATTGGGGCTACAAACAATTGCACAACTGGGAATATCAATAAGAAAAAGCCACTGAATAGTGGACTGAATCCACGAGCATTTTGTAAGTAAAACGGTGCGATCACATCAAAGAAGAAATCAATGATAAAGACCATGAAACAAGTTAACAATTGTACTGAGAACCACTTATTCTTAAACAATTCTACTGGCAAAATCGGTTCTTTCTGTTTAGTTTCATAACGATACAATAACGTTAACAAAATAATTCCAACAACCGTTAAAGTTAAGATACGCCAGTCACCCCAGCCCAATTGTTGACTCAAGAGAATACCGACAAACATACTAGTGAATCCGATAATCAATAAGACTGAGCCAAACAAATCAAATTTAGCACTGGCAAACTTTTTATCCAAACTACTTGGTAAATACTTAAATAAAATAAAAATAGCAATAAAACCAATCGGTACATTCAACCAAAAAATGATATGCCAAGGGAAGAAATTCAACAAGATACCACCCAAGCTTGGTCCGATAATACCACCTAGGGAAACGAATGATCCCATCCAGCCTAGTGCTTGACCACGACGATCATCAGGAAAAACTTCGACAATGATACCGTTGGAAGTAGCCATTGTCATTGCGGCTCCAATTGCCTGTAAACTTCTGGCAATAATCAAAGTCAACCAACTAACAGATAACGCACATAATGCTGAGCTGACGACAAACAACAAAGTCCCCCACTGAAAAAATTTAATTTTCCCGTACTTGTCACCCAATTTACCAAAAATCATCAGAGTACTACTCATCACGATCAGATACATCGTCACGACCCAATTGATCAAACTCATATTAGTATTAAGTGCCTTACTCAAGACTGGTAGCGCCACAGTGACAATGCTACTATCAAGAGTAGACATAAAAATAACGATCCCGACACCAATCAGGATCATCGTTAAATTCTTTTTTTGAACAGTTTCCATAATTATCCTCTATACTATATATTAATATATATAGTTTAATACATAGTTAAAATTTGTAAAGGAGCATCCCATGGCACGTTCTAATACTCTGCAATATATGATTTTAGGCTTATTAACTCGCCAACCAATGACCGGTTACGACATCAAACAAATTTTTGATACAGAAAAAGCTGAATTCTGGACTGCACCCTTCAGTCAGATATATCCCGAATTGAATCGACTCCTAAAGAAGGAATTGATCAGTCTAGTAGAACCAACCGAAGACAATTCTCGGAGAAAAGTTTATCAACTAACTAAATTAGGAACTGATACTTTTGTAGCATGGCTAAAACTACCATTAGCACCGGAAGTAACTCAATTAAACAACGACGATTTCATCTTACGCCTTCACTTTTTAGGCAAGGAACATACCGACATTTTGAAACCACTACTAGAGTTACGACAACAGACATTAAAATTAGAAGTAGCACAATTAGAGTTGGAATTGACCGAAGTAGTTCATCATCCCGAACAATTCGGACGAGAATTGATCATTCAAAAAGAACTCTCCAACAAGAAATCAGATTTGAAACTCTGGCGTTCTGAATCAAAGAATTTGTAGCACTAAAAATGCCGTCCTCCACAACAAGAAAATTTGGCTGGAACGCCATGGGCCGACTAGAAGCTAATGAATTTGCACTTTGTGCAAATTCATGGATCTTCAAGTTCGGCCTTTACCTAAGCGATAAATCGCTAAGGTAAATCTCATGGCTGAGCCAATTTTCTTGTTGTTCCGGACTAAATCCAACTCTAATGATTAATTATTGTAATATTTAAATAATAAATAAGGACGACCTCTATTAAGATACTCAAACATACATTTATATCTTGAATACCCAATAGTGGTCGTCCTTTTAGTTTAAAAATTCTATTTTATTGTGGATAAGAATTCCCAAATAATGCACCCCTGGTCAATGACATTAGAAACCTAAGATTCAGTAGCTACCTTTTGATTTAAAAGTAACATTCAAAATAAAAAAGATACTAGATTAAATAATTTATCTTAAACCAAACAATTGAATTACTCTTTAGTCCGGAGCAAAAATTGGGAATGCGTTCAGCTATGAGATTATTGTTATCGGCTTTGCCGATTACAATAAGGCCGACTTCGGAGATCCATTATTTTGCACAAAGTGTAAAATAATTAGCTTCGAATCGCGCCCATAGCGTTCCAACAGCATTCCCAATTTTTGTGGAGGACGGGAATTTAGATCTATTCTCACTCCAACTAAGCTTCAGAGAAATCAGTCTGTTCCTCTTTAACTTCATGCAAATCAAAAAGAGACTTTTTATCCTGTAAATTATCCGCAAAAACAACTTTGACAATAATATTGGTTAACTGTTCTGGTGACTCTTTCATTCCTCGCTTAACCCAATGTTTCATGATTCCTTGCACACCCAACATGATGTAGGTGGCCTCATATTCATCCGTTGTCGACTTGACTAGTTCTGCATGATCATGGAAATGACTCATACGATCCAATAACTTCGTTTTGCCTTCCACAAAAACTAAATTGCTCAAAGCCGGACTTTTATAAAATTCCCCAAGCATGATTTTCAAACCTTCTATCATTGAAGTGCCTTGAGGGATTTTTAAGTTGTCTAAAAAATCTGTTTCAATACTATCAACACATGAATAAACATCATCATAATAACGATAAAAAGTAGTTCGATTAACATCAGCAGCCTTACATACTTCTGTAACAGTTATAGAATCGATCGATTCTGTTTGTAAAAGTGATAAAACTGTTTCTTTAATGATCTTTCTGGTATATTGGGCCCGACGATTATTCTTTATTCCGACCATGACTTCTCCTTAAGTGCAACAAATAAATAGTTTTCGTTTAATTAATGACACTTTGTCTCAAATTGATGATTGAAAATCTATTAAATTGTTTTTATTATATGAAACATAGTGTTGCAATAATGACATTCTAACAGAAATTTTATTTAATGCCATTAAAAATTTAGAGATTAGAGAGAGTTCAATAAATGCTGGAATTAAAACATATTAAAAAATATTACTATGTCGGCGATTCAGTTACTAAAGCTTTAGACGATGTTTCCGTCTCCTTTAGAAAACAAGAATTCGTCGCTATTTTGGGACCTAGTGGTTCCGGTAAAACTACTATGCTGAACGGTATCGGTGGTTTGGATATTTACGATTCTGGTGACTTGGTCATCAATGGTAAATCTACCAAAGATTTTTCCGAATCCGATTGGGATGCCTATCGTAATAATTCCGTTGGTTTCATTTTCCAAAGTTACAATATTATCGGTCATTTAAGTATTATCGATAACGTTGAATTGGGAATGACACTTAGTGGTGTTAACGGGGATGAAAAGAAACGTAAGGCTCGTGAAGCACTGGAAAGAGTTGGCTTAGGTCCTCACATTAACAAGAAGCCTAATCAATTATCTGGTGGTCAACTTCAACGTGTTGCCATTGCCCGTGCTATTGCTAATGATCCTGAAATTCTGCTTTGTGGCGAGCCAACCGGTGCCCTAGATACTGAGACCAGTGAAGAAATCATGAAATTGATCAAGGAACTTTCAAAAGAACGCCTTGTCATCATGGTTACTCATAATCCTACTTTGGCTAAAGAATATGCTGATAGAATTATCAACTTCGCCGATGGAAAAATTTTAGACGATTCTAATCCTTTTGTTGAAGATACTACTAAAGATAACTTCGAACTTAAGAAAACTAAGATGACCTTCTGGACCGCTTTGAAATTATCCTTCACTAACTTAAAGACGAAAAAGGCTCGAACAGCTTTAACAGCCTTTGCTTCCAGTATCGGTATCATCAGTATCGCCATCGTTTTAGCCTTATCTTCTGGTTTTCAAAAACAAATCGATAAGACTCAAGGTAATACTTTGGCACAGTTCCCGGTAACTATTTCACAGACAGCTTCTCAGCAAACAACTCCAGACACTAAGGTCAAGAGTTCTAATTCGAAAAAAGTCACTGCTAAACTTAGCCAACAAGAAAAATCGACTCACACTAACAAGTTGAATAAGAGTTACGTCAACTACATTAAGAAACTTGACCCCGAATTGAGTAAGGATATCACTTACAATTATTCAACTGGGATGAATCTTTTAAGTAAAGTTGATGGCAAAGTCAAAACAGCTCAATTCTCAAATACAAGCAGTTCAAACTCAATGAGTAGCATGTCCGCCGCTATGGCTTCATCCACAGGAATTGGCAGTTCTGTTTACCCTTCTTCAAATAACAACGGAACTAACTTTTTAAAAAAACACTACAAAGTGATTTCTGGCTCACTTCCTAAGAGTGAGAATGATGTTGTCTTAATCGTTGATCGTGATAATTCTACTAATATCAATGCTTTGAAGAATATCGGTATGAAAGTTAAGGACAATCAAAAATTAGATTTCAACAAGATTGTTGGACAAGAATTCAAAGTTGTTTCTAACAACGATTACTACAGACAAGTAACAACTAACCTCTACACACCAAACTCTGACCTTACAAGCCTTTACGACAATTCCAATAACAAGACTTTGAAGATCTCAGGTATTTTAAAAGTTAAATCTAAATCATCAGAAAATATTCTTTCATCTGGTATCGCTTATAGTGACAAACTAACTAAGGATATCGTTGACACTAACAAAAATTCTGATATCGTTACTGCTCAAAAGAGTAGCGATAACAACGTCTTAACCGGTGCAAGTATTGATGATGCTACTGCAAAAGAAAGCCTAGTTAGTTACCTAGGTGGTTCTGCTACACCATCCAGCATCCTAATTTACCCAAGTACCTTCAAGACTAAAGATAAAGTTCTAAGTTATCTTGATAAATACAATAAGGGTAAGAAGAAAGCAGACAAAGTCATCTATACCGACTTAGCCGGACAAGTTTCAACCCTTACCGGTGGTCTAATGGACGCTATCACATATGTCTTAGTAGCCTTTGCCGGAATTTCATTAGTAACAAGTATGATAATGATCGGTATTATCACATACACATCCGTTCTTGAAAGAACTAAAGAAATTGGTATCTTGAAAGCCTTAGGTGCTAGAAAGAAAGATATCACCCGCGTCTTCGATGCCGAAACAACCATCTTAGGAGTCTCCTCAGGTGTATTAGGTATCGTAATAGCCTGGTTAGCAACCTTCCCTATCAATGCAATTTTGAAAGGACTAACCGATCTTAACGGCGTAGCTCAATTAAACCCAGTCCATGCGATAGTCTTAATAGTTATCAGTACAATTTTGACGGTTATCGGTGGACATATTCCAGCCAGAATGGCAGCAAGAAAAGATGCAGCCACCGCTTTAAGATCAGAATAGAGAGCGAAGCAGGGGCGGTCAGCCCACGAGGATTTGCCTAAGAACTGGAATTATCCGCCGAACTTGCGGATGATTTCAGTTCTGTAGCAAACCGCAATGGGTTGCCCCTGTGCAGCTCGTTTCCACTATAAAACATAGAACCATGGTTATTCACATAAAGAAGAAAACACAAAAAAATAGCAGTCAGACAATTCAATAAGTTGTCTAACTGCTATTTTTGTATACTCTTCTGAATAACCATAATACTTTGCAACATAGTCAAAACGAGTTCCGCAGGCTAGATTCCTGTGCTTTGCTACAGCACTGAAATTGTACGCAAAGTACGCGTACGATTCCAGTACTTAGGCAAATGCTCAGAATCTTAACAGCCTACTCCACTCTCTAAGATTTATACCAATTCCAAACTGAAGAGACGTCCCTTTCATCCTGATAACTAATGGCAAAAGTACGCTGACTATTACCGCAACGAACATAAATCAATAAGCTAGCAAGTCCCTTATGATCCAACCAAAGACTCGAACGTCGCTCCATATATTGAATCCTGGATTTGGGAATATAATTAACTTCCTTAGTCATAAACCTATTATTCTGAAGCACTAAAAACTCCTCATTTAAAATTTGCACTTTAGAACGTTTTGCCACCAAAATTGCAGGCACATACCAAAAGAACAATCCTAGAATAACTACGCCCGTGACAAGCCAAGGATTGGGAAAGGCAATCCAAACAAGAAAACCAATTGTCGGGATAGCCCAAAGAGTAGCGTTACGTAATTCATAATAGTAAGTCCAGCCAAGTGGTTTGGACGTTATCTTCGTCACTGGTACCTGTGGCAAAAATTGTTTCAGAAATTTTTCAATCCGGTTAGTCGCAATCACTGGCATGATGACAATATCTTTTTCAGTGTCGCCTTCTGTCGAATTGGAAACTATTACTAACTGAATCGTGGCAATCTTCAAGAAGCTTCTCAATAACGGTTGTTTAATCACAACTGCTTGAATTCTTTTCATTGAAATACTAGTCTTTATCGATTGAAATAATCCGCGCGTCATTTCCAATTGCCCGTTACGTTCTACTAACTGAAAATGATAGTATTTTGAAATCAGAATCAACGTTGAAATCAGATAGAAAACAGCTAATATCAATAAAACACCCACCGTTATAAATAGAACTCCTAAATGAGTCATTTGACTCGTCACATTCTGGTAAAGATCGTCATTGATGACATCTTTTATTTTTCCATACACAGCAGCTACCGCTAACAAAGCACTAAAAAAAGCTGGTGAAGTTAGCGAAAATTTCAACAAATCACGCCAAGCAATCGTATAGATATTCTCTTGTGGTCGATCACTATTCACCGTTACGGTATCGTTATTCCGCAACTGATTGATTTCTTTTTTGAGTGAATCTGGGACAGCCTTTAATGCAACCTCAGCTTTTTCTGATTGTCCTGCCGTCTCAATTTCCAGTTCTTCTAGTCCAAAGGGCTTCAAAAAGAACCACTGATTCGTCGTTACATTCTGAATTCGGTCATAAGGAACGTGATTGATTTTTTTGACGAATACGCCTGATTTAATAATGATCTCATCGTCCAGAATTTGGTAAGTAAACATCAAATAACTGAGAAGGTTTAACGCGACAATCAAAACTATTAAGCCTACTATGACGGCAACTATCCAAACTAGTGGTAATGATCTGCCAATCCCCAAAAGTACAATGATTAGTGGAAAAGCCATTTTCTTGATTGATTCATAGACAAACATTAACAGTGATATGGGATGCATTCGCTGCGGATTAGAGGTCATTGCGAGCCTCCCGTGCTAATCTCATGATTAACTTCTTGAGGTCATCGGCTTCAGCACTTTTAATTCCTGAAATATCACTGGCCCCAGCAGCTGTTTCGACAATAACTTTCTGAAGATCTTTCCATCTTAAAATGGGACCCTGCTTCAAAGTAACATTTTGAATTCGAGCAATAGGAATAATAATCTGCTTTCTAAAGAAGAATCCATGATGCAATT
Organism: Companilactobacillus sp. HBUAS56275; assembly: GCF_036913655.1. Taxonomy (NCBI): domain Bacteria; kingdom Bacillati; phylum Bacillota; class Bacilli; order Lactobacillales; family Lactobacillaceae; genus Companilactobacillus; species Companilactobacillus sp. HBUAS56275. The sequence continues at coordinate 404,706 of NZ_JAYKKK010000002.1, read as the reverse complement.
CAACTTGTTGATCATCTATGTAATAGGTCCAATAATTCCAGTGATAATTAATTAATAATATTTCAATTAGAGGTACAAGAGCGGTTAATACTAAAAAAATTATTCCGGCTATTAACAAAAATGTCTGCATCCCCTTTGGTGCAAACATTTTACCAATGAATATTGCCACAGCAATTATCAACGAAATCATGCAATCTATCAGTGCATTTAAGCGCCAAATCATTTTGATATCTTCTGGTAGTTTCTTTACTTTATCCATTTACAGCTCCCCTTTTGTTCTTTAAGCTTATCATCTCCATCAAAAAAGCGATAGGTCACCAAAATGATGATCTATCGCTTTTGTTTTATATTTTAACTACTGCAACGCCAATCAAACCAGGACCTGTGTGTACTCCTAAGGCTGGTCCAACTTGTTCTGTAAATTCTTGTTTTCCTTGGATGCCATTGTCGTGCAACAAGTCTAACATCTTCTTGCCACCGACTTCGTCAGCTCCATGACCGATACCGATAAGATAGTTGTCGTCTTCCTCAATAAATTTCTGAGCAAAATCTAACATCATCTTTTGACCCTTTTTCATACCTCGAGCCTTAGCGGCAATTGTGTAAGAACCATCTTCCTTACAACTGATGATTGGTGCTAGTTTCAACATCCCTCCAACGACTGAAGCGGCAGCACTGATTCTACCACCCGCTCTTAAATAAGTTAGTGTGGGAATACAGAAGTAAACGACAGCGTGTTTGATCATAGTTTCTACTTGAGCGCCCACTTCATCAAAACTCTTGCCCTCATCAATTAGGTTCTTAGCTCCGACAGCGATTAATCCTGAAGCTATAGCAACTTGCTTTGTATCAAAATACTTAGCCGTAAAACGGTCATCATCATCTAAAAAGACTTTCAAAAAGTTAAAGGTTCCACTCAATCCCGATGACACGGATATAGAGATAATGTGTGTGTAACCATCTTCAGCAATCTGGTCTAAGGTCTTTTGAATTGATTCACCTGAAGGCAATGAAGTCTTTGGGATTTCAACTGAGAGGCCTTGATAAACTTCTTCGGCGGAAATGTCGACACGATCAAGATAAGTCTTATCATGATATGCGATTTGCATTGGTAACTCATAAACGCCATTTTTGTCACGGTATTCTTTCGGTAAATCACAACAAGAATCTACCAATACAGCAATCTTTTCCATTTTATTCGCTCTTTTCGTCTTGATTATTACATTCAATCATTAATATTTTTTTAGTAATTAATTTCGTTGCGAAAGCCATTGTTGCCATTTCAACCATTAAATAGGCTGAGGACTGATTCTTTTCTGAGAGGATTTGCCCCTCTTCACGGTGATTTAGCATTTTTAAGGCTAATTCTTGTTTATCACAGAAAAAATCAAAGGCTTTGGCAATGCCCCCATTCAAATTAGTTTGAACTTCCAAACCTGATTGAATTTCATTGATCGACACTACTTGTTTCAAAAAAGTTATTGCAATCAAATATGCCAAGTGTTCGCGTGTATAACGTTTCTTGACGGGGTGTGGCAATAGGCCATTTTTGACGTAATTATTGACCATCGATGTTGTTACAACTGGTCCTTCTTCTAACCAAATTGGTCCAATGTACTTATCAACTAATGTTAGTAGTTGATCTCGATACAGGTCCAATTCGGGTAGATCCTCAAACCTTGGTAATCGATAATTTTCTAGTTTATCTAACCATTCTTGTAACTCATCCATGAACACGCACTCCTTTTGTAATTACCAATATAATTTATCATAATTATTAAAACTATGCAATCTAGTAATCAAAACTAGATAGATGAGTGGGTAAAGTTAGTGTTCTATTGCCGTCCTCCGCAACAAGAAAATTTGGCTGGAACGCAGGGCGGCCTGGAAGCTAATAAATTTGCACTTTGTGCAAATTCATGGATCTTCAAGCTCGGCCTTTACCTAAGCAATAAATTGCTAAGGTAAACCTCATGGCTGAGCTAATTTTCTTGTTGTTCCAGACTAAATAGTAATTCGATTGTTCACTTGGAATAAATATCTTAATGCTTTATTTTCCATATCAAAAAACGTCCGTATCACCTTATATAGGTAAACACGAACGTTTCTTTAGTACTCAATGATTCTTTTTTGCCACAATCCTTTTACTTATCATCCAATCCACTGATTGTTACTGACGATGAGATATTAACTGTATTTCCTGATACTGACCCTGAGAATTTCACATTGTCTCCGTCTCTCACAAAGATATTTTTAGAATCATTCTTACTTGAAGCATAGAAAACTTTATCGCTATTGGTCAATAAGAAAATGATATTGTCGCCATCAATAACTGCTCGTTTGACGGTTCCACTAAATGTCTTTTCAACGCTTGTATCGGACGAACTGGCTGTGGTCAGTCCGTTGGAAACTAATGCACGATATTTTGTCAAAGTGGTTTTAGCATCGTTGCCTACGGAAACGCTGCTTTGAGTTCCGTTACCATTTGCTAAAAGATAAACATACGACATGAAGGCACCATTTGAATCTATCATTGAAACGATCCAGGTTGGTTTGCCGTCAATTCTATAAAGTAGCGGCATACTTGCTTTCCATTGGGTCTGTTTCATTCTATTTTCAGCGAGGCTCTTGGCTCTATTTGGTGTCATCGCATCTTCTTTTTCACGATAGAAATACGTTTTACCATTTCTAGCATTAACATAAATGTAGCCTAATACTGAGGTTTGTTTCTTATTCTTACTTGTCATTGAAGCAAAATAATATACCTGACCTTTATAGGAAATCGGTGTAAATTCTTTATTTACTCCTTCTGTTCCCACATCATCAACGGCTTCCATAACTCCGGTTCTTGAACCGCCGATTCCATGAGCATTCCACCAACCATTTCTGTCGCTGCTAAAGGATTCAACTTTGCTTGAGGCAATGCCGGGATCAAATGTTACATCTAACCATTTAGGTGCATTCTTTTGTTCAATGATTCGTGTTTTTCCCGTTTCTGCGTCAACCATACCTAACCAAGTTTTTTTATAGTTAGGCGATCTAGTGATTCCATACGTTTTGTAAAGTGTTTTTACATAGTATGGTTTACCTTTTTCATCGATTTCTAGTTGAGCATCCCCGCCTGTCAGCACTAAGTTAGAACCTTTAATTGCTGAATAAATACGTCTGTTAACGTCATGTCCGAAATACGCTGACGGTGTATAAGCCATATCTTTTTTTACAAATTTGGGATGAGAATTCTTTGAAGTTGCGTCGACAATAAAATATCCAGGTACTTTCTTATAGTGTACATACCTAAAGAAATCCCCTTCAAAGTCTAGTGGTGCAATGTAAACTAATTTTCCATGATAAAACTGAACTCTTAAATGATTCAAGCTATAAACGTTTGAGTTTTTTACGTTGGAAAGAGAATTTTGCAACTGACTGCTGACAGTCTTGTTCGAATTAACAACCGGAACTTCCTTCTTGCTGGAGCTGATTACCGGCATCGGTGCATCTTTTACTTGTTGCGACTGTTGGACGTTTGTTGTCTTAGCAATTGCTTTTGCAAAAGGTCCCATATTGACGATAGTACCCAGTGCAACCACAATAACTAAGGCCAAAATAATACCGAACCCTGGTTTAGCAATATATTTAAGATTTACCGTCGATCCACCATGCGCACTTCTGACACTAACCTTATTTGGACTAAAGATTAAGAATAGTAATCCAAAGATAATTGTACATAGTAATAGATTAATAAGATTGTAAAAAATTATATTATACAAATAAGCTCCTGGTAAGAATATAAACACATATAGATATTGGATCAAAAAAATGATTAACTGTAAGCCAACATAAAAAGCTGTATGTTTCTTATCAAAAACTATCGCTAAAATCATTGGCAAGAACGATAGTATTCCAAATTTCAGCGTCAAAATCAAAAAATCATAAAACATAATAATCCCCTCCCTAGTAGTCATAGAATATCATATTTTGATTTGGGACCATATCGGATTGTAAAAAAATAACAGCCCCATTAGAAATTCAAGACATGCTTGAATCTCTTAATAGAGGCTGTTTTCATTTAGTATTTGGATTTAGTCTGGAGCAAGAATTTAAATCACTCAAGACTTTCCTTCAAATTATATTCACGTCTACCAAAAGCAACGGTCATAATAATGCCAATCGCTGTCAATAAGACGATATAACCAACGTTTCTACTGAAGTTGGTATCTCCAAGATACAAGTCTCCCAAGAGAGTTCCTAAAACTGTGACCCAAATACCAATTCTTTGAGTTCTAGTAAAGGCTGTTCCGGTTTGACTTCTCTTTTCACGCTTAGTTATGTATGGCAATACAAAACCTAAGCCAATCAATACAAAGATAGCAACAAAATTAATAACTAATTCATACCACCACATTGATGATCCGAAAGCAACGTCTTGTGGACCTACAGCAGCGATTGTAGCTACTCCTGTCAATCCTAGGCACCACCAGCCAACGATCAATGACATGGTTTTATTCTTAATATAAACATATCCTGACGAATAGATATCATTCCTCATTCTAACTTTGATGAAGGACCAGAAGATCCAACAAGTGACTCCTGGTGAAATGATTCCGTTCAGATTTAATAACCAATTGAAAATATCTTTCATGTTTGGTAACAAGATGCCTAAGAACATGATAAAAGCACTCAAACCAACTGTTAGTAGGTAACCATTAATAGGCAATCCAGCTGAGTTAGTTTTTCTCAAGAATTCTGGCATGTATTTATTACCAGTGTCAGAAATCAACATTCTAGTCATCGCATTCAATAGGACTGCCAATAAGGCTGCTAGGTAGAAAATTTCGGTGAAGGCAAATAAGTACATTAACGTATTACCCATATGAAATTTATTTCCTAGAGCTTGGAAGGCATAATATGATCCATTGATCTTCAAGTCGTCTGGTAGATGATAAGCGTTAAAGAACACTCCCAAAGAGAATGATCCAAAGATTGTCAAAAAGCCAGTCATTACTGACAGCATAATCATAGCCTTAGGAAAATCTTTATTAGGATTACGCATCTTTGTAACGAATGGCGCAATTCTTTCGGCTCCATTAATAGCAAAGATCAAGAATCCTAGAGTCGTTAGATAATGTAGATTGAACGATGGCACAATTGTATGGAATGTTAATGGTTTAGTCGCAATGTGGCCTCCCATCATTAAAGCAGTAACGGTCATTATTACGAATAAAACAGTCATACCGAACATGGCAATTCCGCCAATTGTACTCAGTACTTCCAACGAACGTTCAAATCTTGATTGAATGATAATGAAGAAAATAAAAATCAATAATGTAAATAGTGCAAAATGACTGTTCGACATCTGTGTCTGCATTCTATCACTACCGTTAACGACCCAGCCCATAGCTACAGCAATCGTATTAGCTGTATCAACGACATAAGGAATCGAAGCGGCCCAATACGTCCAGGCTGCAAAATATCCTAAAAATTCTCCACTAGTCTCTCTGACCCACGATGTTAATCCACCACCGTCATCATCAAAGGTCGAACCCAGCTGGCCTACCATCAATGAATATGGAATAACATACAGTAGAATCATAATGATCCAGGACGTAATTACGCCCATCCCTTGATTTTGGAAATTGTAGGTTAGATCGTCGAATCCAACCACAGTTACAAAATCCATTAAAGCTAGCACTGGCCAGCTGATATACTTCTTCTTTGTTCCCAAATCTGTCATGGCGTTTTCCTCAGTGAAAATAAATCATACTTTCTTAATTTACTCACCAAACGGCTACTTAAAATATACAATATTTTTTGCGAAATAAATTAAAAAATGATTCAAAAATATAAAAAAATTTAAGCGCTTACTTCCCCGACATGACCGCAACAGTAACTGTTGCCTATTTTGTGTACAATTTGGAAAGTTAGCAACTCGAAATATTCTACCATAAAAGCCATCAGCTGGATATACAAAATTTTCCCCAATCAAAAACATTTCCTTCAACAGTCATTAGAGTATTATCAATGTAATTAAAGATGTTTAATTTGGGAGAAAAATTATGATCAAAGATCTCATCAATCGACATAAACTACTAACCTTATTGACTTTAATTTTGGCAGTTGCTACAAGCGCCTTAACAACCTTCGCCAATCTAATTCTGATTTATGCCATCAATGCCATTACTGATAAAAAACTTAGTTTGTTTATTCTACTGATTTTAGGGATGCTGGTATCTTATTTAGTTTGTTCGATTGCTGGTTATTTCTCCAATGTGTTGGAAGAAAAGCTGATTCAAAATGAAAACCATCACATTAGAAAAATTTATATTCAAAAGCAGGAACGGCTAGCCATGAATGGCACTATCAATCCTGATAAGTCCATCAACCTTCTAACTAACGATATTTTATTGTTCGACCAACAATACCTAAAAGGTTTCTTCAAACTGTTTAACTGTGTTTTCAGTGTTGTCTTTTCATCTGTTGCTCTAATCACTTTACACTGGTCCCTCTTTTTACTGTCAGTCATAATGACGGTTGCTTTAATGTTATTACCTAAATTGATGGGGCAGAGACTTCAACGAACCACTAAAAATATTTCTAACAACAACGACCAATTGTTACACACTCTAAATGATTGGTTCAAAGGTTATCAAGATTTATTTTGGAATAAGGCATTAACCCAGATATGGAATCAAACACGTCCCGCTTTTAATAATTTGGAGAATTCCTACATCGAACAAAAAAAGGCTCAACAAAATGTTTCCCAATTTGAAGCCTACATCAATGTGGCCTCTCAAGCTGCGGTGATAGCCCTAGCCGGTATTTTGGCTATTAAAAATATTGTTTCACTTGGTGTCGTTGTTAGTGCTGGTAACTTTGCCTTTCAAATGTTTGGCGCTGTTTCCGTCGCCACTGACAGTATTATCATGTTACAGTCGGGAACTTCCCTACGTGATAAAATTGTCACCGCAATTAAGCCAACCGATAAAAAAGATATTAACGTCGATCAATTGGAATTAAATAACTTCAAATCCATTGAGGCTAAAAATTTATCATATAAATATCAAAATGGTGAATCTATTCATTATCCCGATTTCTCGGTTAATATTGGCGATAAAGTTTTAATTACCGGCCCTAGTGGTAGTGGTAAAACTACTCTTATCAATCTTCTAACTGGTCATCTTTCCAATTATCAAGGCTCTTTAAAACTCAATAATCACGACTACACAGATTTTTCAAAAAATGCCTTCCTCAATATCATCGGATTGCAACCGCAACACTATCACATTTTTAACGACACGATTCTCAACAATATCACCTTGCACAATCCAGATTTCAGCAAGGATCAAGCAATAACTGCTATTAAATCAGCCCAACTAGATCAAAAGGTAAATTCTTTAACTCAAGGTTTAGATACAATAATCGGTAATGATAGTGACGTTCTCTCTGGTGGTGAACTCCAAAGGGTCTCTCTAGCTCGATTTTTTATCCGTCAACAGCCGATTCTAATTGTCGATGAAGGTACCTCAGCCTTGGACAAAAAGAATGCGGAACAAGTTATGAACATTTTGACCAGCAACACTAAACTGACCTTATTTGTAATAACTCACAGCATTGATCAAACTGTTCTAAAAAAATTTAATAAACATATTGAATTAATCTAATATCATTTATTCAAAAATGAAAAACGGCTTCTGGTTAGAAACGTATAAATACGTTTATCTAAACAGAAACCGTTTATTTTTATCTTAAAAATTTAGAAAGAAGATAATAAGTAGAAATGTTTACTAGTCTGGAGTAAAAATTGAAAATGCGGAAGGCGGAATTTTAAATCCATTTTTCCTCTAACCAAACTTAATCCGTAATCCTTATTATGATTCTTTCAGATTATATTCTTTCCAACCGAATGCAATAACCAGAGCAATTCCGATTATACTGATAAGCACGATTGAAACGATATTATGTTCGTAATTAGAACCACCTAGAGCCAAGTCACCAACGATTGTTAGGAACAAAGCTGCTAGGATTCCTGTCCATTGTAGACGTGTAAAGGCCGAACCAGTTGTACTTCTACCCTCACGACGTGTTACGTATGGCAAGACGACACCTAAACCGATCAAGACGATAATAGCAACGAAGTTAATTACTAATTCGTACCACCATGTTGGTGAGGCAAACTTAACATCTTGAGGTCCGATACCAAAGATCGTAGCTACGGCTGTGATGATCAAGCACCACCAACCAACAGCTAGAGCTAATTTATCATTTTTAATATAGACATAGTCTGAAGGGAATTTTTGACTGTCTTGTCTGATCTTGATGAAAGCAAAGAAGATCCAGCAAGTAACACCTGGTGAAATAATTCCGTTCAAGTTTAATAGCCAGTTGAAGATATCATTCATACTTGGTAAGAAAATACCTAGTAACATAATGAAAGCACTCAAACCACAAGTTAGTAAGTAACCATTAACTGGTAGACCGTTGGAATTAGTTTTACGTAAGACCTTAGGCATGTACTTAGCACCCGTGTCAGAAATCAACATTCTTGTCATAGCGTCCAATAGAACGGCTAACAAGGCTGCTAGGTAGAATACTTCGGTCCAAGCAAAGATGTACATCAAAGTATTACCCATGTGATATTGTTTACCCAATGCTTGGAAGGCGTAGTAAGAACCGTTCATCTTCAAGTCATTTGGCAAGTTAAATCCATCAAAGAACACACCCAATGAGAATGAACCAAAGATAGTCAAGAAGGCCGTCATAACGGCTAACATGATCATAGCTTTAGGGAATTCACGCTTAGGATGACGCATCTTTGTAACGAAAGGTGCAATAAGTTCCGCACCATTAACCGCATAAATCAACAAACCAATAGTTGTTAGATAATGCAAATCGAGCTTAGGTACGATTGTATGCAGATTCATTGGTTGTGTTGCAATATGACCACCAGCAGCAAGTCCGGCAAAAGTCATTAACACAAACAATACAGTCATTCCAAACATGGCGATACCACCAATAGTACTCAAAACTTCGAGTGAGCGTTTGAAACGAGATTGTACAAAAATAAAGACAATAAAAGTTACTAATGTCCAAAATGCGAACCAGCCGTTTGACATTTGGCTTTGCATCTTGGCATTACCGTTGTAGGCCCATCCGAGTCCAACAACGATTGAATTAGCAGTATCAACAACATAAGGAATTGAAGCTGCCCAGTAAGTCCACGCAGTAAAGTAACCTAGAAATTCGCCACTTGTACCACGAACCCATGAAGTAAGTCCCCCACCTTCATGATTGAAAACTGATCCCAATTGACCAACCATTAATGAATATGGAATAACATATAGAAATAGCATGATAACCCAAGAAGTGATAACACCCATACCTTGGTTTTGGAAGTTATAAGTTAAGTCATCAAAACCGATTACGGTAACGAAATCCATTAAGGCAAGAATAGGCCAGCTTATATAGTTCTTTTTTGGTTCTAAATCTTCCATAATAAGCTCCTATAAATTTATATACATATTAAGCACAATTTTATATTTTACACTTTTCAATTTATATACATAGAGCCTAAAAACGTTTTCTTTAATTAAATTATTTATTATTTATCAATTTCAATCGTCGACATTAATAATTTATCTGCCAAATTCGACAACTGAGTGATATCAAAATCTTTTTTACGCATCGCCGTGTGCAATACTCCTACCATTCCCCAACAGCAGTAATTCAAAATATATTCGGCTTCCTCTTGATTTGAAAAAGGAATTATTTGTTCACCATTGGTAACTGTCAACTGAATCAATTTTTGCATCAATTCTGAATCAGGGTTGCGGCATAAGACACCAATCATTTTCTGATTGTCTTCAATGTAAGACATGACGACCTTAAAGAATTTAGGCCCTATATCACGCTCTTCATTGGGAGGTTCAAAATCCTTCAGTATTTCACCAAATCGGTTCATGACAAAATCTTCGGTCTTGTGGAGTAGATCGTAAATATCTTCATAGTGAAGATAAAAAGTACGACGATTAATATCAGCCTTGTCTGTGAGTTTTTGAATCGTTATTTCTTCAATTGGCATGACTGACATCAAATCAATAAAATTATCACGGATCGATTTCTGTGTTCGTCTAGTTCGACGATCATTTTCGTTCAATTTGTCCCCTCCTTTACTGCACAACTTTGTTGTTTTCGTGTATTAAGACACGAAATTAATAACTTTGTTTATTGTTCACAAAGCATCTTCTTAATATTATATAGCCATTAGTCAAGGAGGTACATATCATGTATTTAACTTTAAAAGAACTCAGACACGATAAATGGAAATTCGGTGCGTTAGGATTGATCATCTTTTTGATTGTTTTCCTCGTGCTCTTTATCACAGGATTAGCCAATGGCCTAGCCAACGACAGTGGTTCTGCCATTAAAGAGACTCCCGCCGAAACCTTCATTCTACAAAAAGGCTCACAAGCTCGATTAAATCGATCTAAATTAACTAACCAAGATTGGCAAAAATTTCAAAATAAATATCATAACGCCGCTACAAAACTAAGTATTGCGCAAATGACGATCCAAAGACAAAATAATGCCAGTAAGAAAACCGATATTGCTTATTTTGTAATTGATAAGAACAGTTTTCTCGCTCCTAACACTGTTAAAAATATGACCGGCAATCAAGTCTATGTCAGTCGTAAGTTAGAAGCTGACGGATACAAAGTCGGTGATAACTTCAAAGATTCCAACAGTGGCAAAACTTTTAAAATCGCTGGTTTCACTAGTAACGAATCCTATTCTCACTCTCCTGTCATTTACTTGAACAACAAACAGGCGCAAAATATTCTTCCCGATTCTCAAAGTTTCAACGCTGTCGCACTCAAGGAGAATCTAACTAAGAGATCCGGCTACCAAGTCATCAGCAAACAAACATTGATCAACAATATTCCCGGTTACTCAGCTGAACAAAGCTCCCTTTACCTGATGATTGGCTTCCTATATCTCATTTCACTATTTGTTCTCGCGGTTTTCTTCTATATCATCAACCTACAAAAAATCAGCGATTTCGGAACACTCAAAGCCTTGGGAACTACTACTTCTTACTTAGTTAGACACGTTCTTACAGAAATGGGACTATTGTCGGCTGGTGCTATCCTCGTCTCATTCTTAGTAACTTATCTGATAAAACTACAGATGCCGGCTTCAATGCCGTTCAGTCTCAGTTTAACGACACTATTAGGTACTGGGCTACTATTTCTCGCCATCGCCATTCTGAGTGCTCTCTTGTCGCTCATCAAAGTTGTCAAAATTGACCCTATCACCGCTATTGGAGGTAACAAATAATGTCAGTTCTAGAATTGAAAAATATTATAAAGAATTATCCTGACGGACAAAATATCAATGAAGTGTTAAAAGATATCTCTTTTCAAGTAGAAAAAGGTGAATTTGCGGCTATCATGGGACCCAGTGGTGCTGGTAAAAGTACTTTACTCACAATTATGGGGGCTCTGCTTTCACCTAGTTCCGGAACCGTTCTACTGAATAATCAAGATATCAGTAATTTTTCTAAGAAGAAACAAACACAAATTAGGTTAAATGAAATCGGCTTTATCTTTCAAAACTCTGATTTGATTCCATATCTAAAAATTTCTGAACAACTGCAATTTATTCAAAAAATTTCCAAAAAGAAACCCGCTGACGCCATCGCCATTTTGGAAAAGTTAGGCCTCGGCAATCGTTTAGACAGCTATCCTAACGTTCTATCCGGTGGGGAAAAACAACGTGTCGCTATTGCTAGAGCTTTTATCAATGAACCAGATTTAATCTTAGCCGACGAACCAACAGCCAGTTTAGATTCAAAACGTGGCCGTGAAGTGGTCCAAATTATTCAAGAAACCGTTCATGAACAAAACAAGGCTGCCGTAATGGTAACGCACGATGAACGTGTTCTCGATTTAGTCGATACGCTTTGGCAAATTGAGGATGGTAAATTGAAGAAAGTAACTAAATAGTTCTTCTCAAACATGTTGTGGTGTAAAACTGCCGTCCTCCACAAAAATTGGGAATGCTGTTGGAACGCTATGGGCGCGATTCGGAGCTAATCATTTTACACTTCGTGCAAAATAATGGATCTCCGAAGTCGGCCTTATTGTAATCGGCAAAGCCGATAACAATAATCTCATAGCTGAACGCATTCCCAATTTTTGCTCCGGACTAAATCCGGTTCTATTTATCAGTTATTGTAAAATTTAAATATTAAAAAACAGACTCTATTAAGAGATTCAGACATATTTGCATGTCTTGAAATACTTAATGGGTCTGTTTTTAGTTTAGAATTTAAAAGTTGCTATTTTTACCATGTGAGGTTAGATGATATCTAATTGCTGTATTTTTTTCCGATAATATTAGAACTAGGAATCTAGTCGGTAGTAAAAAATCTGTGGGCTCTCAGTGGTGAGATTATACTTAGCTTGCGCAGCAAGGTTAGTATAAGACCGAGCTTAGAGATCCATGATTGCGCACGAAGTGCGGAATTATTAGCTCTAAGTCGTGTCCACCACGTTCCAGCGGCCCACAGATTTTTTGCGGACAACGGCATATTTCAACTATATCAGTTATTATTAACGCTACAACCAAATTCGAGTAACAACTTAAATCATTACGCTTAAGATTTTTTATTACGCATTTTTACTAACCTAGTTAATCTTTTAGCATCAATCATTTGATTGAGATATATTCCTAACCAGATAAAGAGGTAGATAATAACGAATCTAAACAGATTAACCCAACTATGCTTGGATAAATTATCAAGCCAGCCATTGTAGGCAGTCATCGATATTACTAACGTTAATGTCACCACAAAATGAATCGCTATTTCTAGCCAAAAATTCCAATCGTATTCGAATATCATCGATATCCATCCAATAAAGAGACTCATCAGCCAAATGCTAATAATATTTTGAGGCGTAACTGTGGTAGTGCCTTGAATAACGAGAATTGCTAAATAAGTTAATGATCCAATCAGAATTCCAATCAGACCATGACGAAAAAGTTTTCTAAGCATCCTTACATCCCCAAACTTTCTTTTAATTGTGGCAAGTACTTGCGACTAACGGTTAATTTCTCATCATTATCCATAAATGCCAGCATGTTACCTGAAAACGATGCTTCCAACGAGCTCAAATGATTCAAATTTATCAGTGCACTTTTAGAAATCTGAATGAAGTCACCATTATTCAGGCGCTGATATATTTCTTTTAACTTTCCCTTTAATTTATGCACCTTAGTCTGTGTATAAACGGTTAATTCATTTTTGTATACTTCAATCGCAATAATCTCATCCAATTGAATCATCACTACACGATCATCTACCGCTAACGGCACAACATCAGTGTGACTATCCAACTTTTCGATTGTCTTCAATAAACTCTGCACATCATCAGAAAAGCTCCGTGCTTCAACGATTACTTTGGCTTTGTCGGTTGGCATATCATCTTTCTGTTGATAATTAATCTCTATTTTCATGAGTTTCCCCGTCAGATTTTATTTAGAACTATGCTCCTATTATATCGGTAAAATCCCAGAATAAAGGCCAATACGATTATAAAAGTTATCCCCATATTCAATGTTTCTGTGGAAAATCCTTTGCCAATGACGACTCCCATAGTTTTTTTGAAATCTAAAATTTTATCCACAGGTAATCCTTTCAGTGAATTGTTTAGTGCTTTACCCATTATTATCTGACGATACATTGCGGCGTTATATGGAGCTGGTGTTAATTTAATCAGAGATTTTGCAAAGTCAGGCATCGCCCCGATGGGGAAATAAACTCCTGCAAAGAAGCCGGCCGCAGTACCAATAATGGTATTAATTTTCCCAAAAGTATCGGCAGTCTTCACAAAGGTAAAGATCAAAAGGTTAATCGCCGACCACAATAAACTGCTTAAGATCATTAATCCCAATAGTTTTAAGAAAATTATTCCATCAAAAATTATCTGGTCCTGAATCATAAAGTAGATCTGCATAATAGCATACATGAAAACTTGCATAATAAATCCAATTATCCAGGCACTCAATAGATACGACAACGTGATTTTTGTATAGGATGTATCGGTCAAAACTAAATCAGCCAATCGATTGCTTTCACGATCACTGACTAAATTGGTCATTGCCCCGCCGGTAGTAGTTATTGCGGTAACCGTCAAAGTTCCGCCAATTAACCAGTAATCCAGTATTTTCTGTGACTCTTTAATGGCAGACCAACTCTGTTCCATGCTTTGTCTTAAAAATACTAAGTACAGTACAAATGAAATCAATGCTCCTAACAGCGAAAAGAATATCTTACTTTTGCTAGAGAAAAACAATCTTAGATTACGTTCAATTAAACTTTTCATTTTATTCAACTTCCCTTCCCGTTAAATTCAAAAAGATATCATCCATATTGCCCCGTCGATAATCAAAGGTAACTATCTGGTCCGCCAACTGATTTAAAATTTTTAAACAGTCCGTTGTCGAAACAAATACAGAAACCTTATCTCCCTCCCATTGAAATTGATAACCGCTTGGCAACTGAACATCTGCGGATTTAACTTGCATCGTTAAGCAATTTTGGGCAAATCTAGCTTGCAAATTTTCCACGGTATCTGAAGCAATAATTTTTCCGTGATCAATAACGTAGACAAAATCAGCTTCCTCGGCTTCTTCCAAATAATGAGTTGTCAAAACTATGGTCAAATTCATTTCTTGGCGTAATTCATTAAGCACTCCCCAAATCAATTCTCGTGTCTGAATGTCCAATCCCGTCGTTGGTTCATCTAAAAACAAGACCTCTGGTTCATGCAATAAAGCTCTGACAATATCTACGCGGCGCTTTTGACCACCGGATAGGGTTTTGTATTTTTGATTAATAATCTTTTGTAGAGAAAACTTTTCAATCCAATAATTTAAATTACGATTTAAATGTTGATATAAACCCTGACGAATCGTTAAATTCTGCTTGACTGTTAAATCATCATCCAGAATACTCTTTTGAAAAACAACACCAATCCTTTGATGGTACTGTTTATCCTGAGGGGTGAATCCATCTAAAGAAATTTGTCCCTGAGTTGCCTGAATAATGCCAATCAACATATTGATCGTAGTTGATTTCCCCGCTCCATTTGGTCCTAAAAAAGCTACTAAGTCACCCTTTTTGATTGATAAATTAATATTATTAACAACTGTCTTATGGTTGAATTTTTTAGTAAGATTTTGAACTTGTAAGAACATGATTTCGACCTCCTTAATTAAGTGAGGTCATTATAACCAGAAAATTTTTCTTGTGGTTTAATTTGTCGATAAGTGGTCATAATTGACTGTTAAGGTGTTTATTTTTGAACACAAAAAACAGGCAAACCATTTTGATTTGCCTGTTTTGTGGTTCTAATTTATTGGTCAATATCTTCAATACCTAAAGTAACACTCTCTTTGGCATTATCAACAGCATCTAAAGCTGCTAGAACAACCATGCTGACAGGTAAGCTTCTGTGTGGCGCATCACTATCAACTGCATCATCGTCACTAACCATTGTAGCTGGTCTTAAAATAACGTGTCTGAAACTACGTTTCTTGATATCTTCTTCAGCGTCACGTTTTGTTTGAATATATCTCTTATTGGCGTTAGGAATGTCATCAACTGAGAAGTAAACAAATACCGGAACCTTGTTCTCTTCTGCCGCGTTGGCAATATTTACAGCACTCTCATAATTAACTTTTTCAAAAGTAAGATTTTCATTAGGGTCTTCACGCCATTCGCCAATTGTATCGATTACTACGTCGGCATCTTTCAAATATTGTGTCCAGAATCCCTTTGATAGAGCATTTCCAATCTTCCAGTCGACCTTACGGTGCCAAGCATCATTACCTACCGGTTCACCAGTTCTAGAAATACTTGTAACTGTATAATCATCTTCCAATAATTGTTGGGCAAATTCGCCGCCCACGAATCCGTTTGCTCCTAAAATAACTGCTTTTTTAGTCATAATTTATCCCTCTTTCAATTAGTCAAAAGTTGATTCGACATCTTTAAAAGTTTCGTCAATTGTATGATAGTCTCTATCGCTTAATTTAATATCTAATGACTTAACATTTTGCTCGATTTGTTCCGGTTTTCTTGCACCTGGAATCACGATTGAAATGTTAGGATTTTGCATATACCAAGCTAAAATTGTTTGAGCAACTGTCGCTTCATATCTATCGGCAATCTTTTCTACGATTTCCAATGAAGTGATGATATCACCAAATCTTTCACGACTGTATTGATTGAACTTATTACTATCGCCGAATCTGTATTTCCCAGTCAATAAGCCCGACGCTAGTGGGAAATACGGAACGAAAGAAATTTTATTTTCTTTCAAATATGGGAATAACTCTGCTTCAGCATCACGATGCAGCAAACTGTAATTATCCTCAACAATATCAACGAGACCATCTTTATTAGCCTCTTTGATCTGATCCAATGAGAAGTTAGATACACCAATTGCTCTGATCTTGCCGGCTTTTTTCAATTCATTCAAAGCTTGAACTGCCTGATCCTTAGGTGTTTTTTCATCTGGAAAATGAATATAAAAAATATCGATATAATCTGTCTTTAATCTCTTTAAAGCTTCATCAACTGCATTCTTTAAAAACTCAGGACTATTATTGATCGTTCCATTACTAGAATCCTGTGCTGCCTTTGTAGCAATAATCAATTTATGACGATCATAATTTTGGATAACATCGCCAATAATTTCTTCAGAACGGCCCAAGCCATACATATAAGCAGTATCCAAAGTAGTAATTCCGCTTTCGATAGCTTCTTTTACTACCGCATAACCGTCTTCATCATTTAAACCCGCAAAAATATTATGGCCGCCAACTTTATTAGTTCCTAAGCCAAGTTTTTTGCTTACTACATCTGTGCTACCAATTTTTACTAAATCAGTCATACGTTCACCTCGCTGTTCTGAAACCGTTACCTTTATAATAGCTCAATTATGCCAAAAAAAATAAGATTACGTCTAATTAGTAATCTTATTTTTGATAAATTTATATTTTAATTTTCTGATGGTAACTCATGTGCCTGACGTTTTTCTTCAATTGATTCACGAACTGCTTCTTCAGTAGCACGTCCACGTTTAGCAAGTTCACCATTTTCAAGTTCTTCTTTAACTTTAGCCAATTCATCGACTTCTTGGTGTGCTTCAGGGTTGTTACGTCTGAAAATAGCCATAACACTGTAAGCAATCTTTTCACCCATAAGAGTAACGAATGAACCTAACAAGATAACAACAATACCAATGATGGTATTGACTTTCATAGCTTCACCTAAAATGATTAAAGCCAAGACTGGAGCCAAGGCTGGTTTAACTAGGAAGATCAATGAAGCTTGAAGAATACCAACCTTTTCCATTGATAGGAAGTACAATCCGAAAGCTACACCAGTAACCAAAACAGAAATGTATAGAATCAATGGCAATGTTTGTAAACTAATTCCCTTGAAGAAAGGAATGTTAACAAATTCAGAATAGTTACTTGGAATATTTTGTGCAATTGGTAAATGACTTAGACCCATCAAGATACCTAGTTCAGTTGAACCGAATAGGAATGATAAGCAAGTCATAGAAAGACCATTTAAACCAATTTTTCCACCATTTACACGTGACATAACACCATAAACACCGAAAAGAATTGATGACAATAATCCTAACATGATACCCATAGCACCGCTTAAATGTAGCGGATTAATAATGATCAAAAGTCCGATCAAAGTTAGAACCAAAGCTAAGACATTAGTTCTAGATAGCTTTTCTTTTAAGAACACGAAACCAATAATCAAACCAAAGATAGGATTAGCACTCAACATAATAGCGATAACAGAAGCAGTGGTCATCCCGATAGATAATTGATACAACGTCATACTCAAAACTACAATAACAAAACCAGTTAGAGCGATACGTCCAAAATCAGATTTGGATAATCTAACACTGTGCTTTCTCATGTACATCAGAGTGAAAGGCAACAATGCCAAACCACCAATTAAGAATCTGACAAAATTCAATTCAATAGGATTAAATTGGCCTCCGGCGATCTTCAAGGCAATTTCCATAGAACTGAATAGAAATGTTGGTATCAATATATAAAAGAAACTCTTTAAATTCAAAACTTAATTTCATCCCCCAATTTTGCAAGTCAATATTCTAAGTGTACTCCTGATTTTGGGGTCTATTTGAATGAAAGTGTTTCCAATCTAAAAAAAGAATGTGCTTAAATTCCCGTCCTCCACAAAAACTGGGAATGTATTGGAACGCTATGGGCACGATTTAAAACTAATTATTTTACACTTCGTGCAAAATAATGGATTTTTAAAGTCGGCCTTATTGTAATCGGCAAAGCCGATAACAATAATTTCATAGCTGAATACATTCCCAGTTTTTGTTCCGGACTAAAGAGTACTTTGCTTATTTATCCAGTATCTTTTCTACAACATACGTATTCAATCATATATATGTGTCTTAAATAACAAATAGAGACTATCGTTTTATTTTCTATAGAGCCAAGGATTCAGTTGGTAGCATCTCGTTACAACCAAACTTAAATAAGAACTGCATTTCTTAATCTACTTATTAATAACATTTCGAGAATAACCTTTACCAGCAGTCAAATCGTACTGAACTAAACGATAATCATGAATGATTTGCTTTTGTTTCTTGGTCAAATTATTAGGCGTAACTTGTTTTTCCTTATTATTAACGTAAAGATTCTCATTTCCACCAACACTATTTCTGGCCATGGCTGGAACGTCTTCTTGCACTTTAGTCAACAAGGCGTAATAAGGTGTAACTTGTTGCTTCATTTGTCTTAAAGCTAATGGAATAAAACCATTTGGATCTGTGACTTCAGTAGCATTGGAAAGTTTCTTTGTACCATAATTATGTTTCAAAGCATAACGGTTACTGTAAACAAAATAATCGGTTGCATGTTGTTGAACGTTATATTGCGACATCTTGTTCCCATCATAAATACCAGGCAAATGATCACCATACCAAACGATTGTAATTGGCTTCTTAAGCTTATCAATCTGATCTAAAAAGTTTTTGGTCGTTTCATCAGTCATATTCAAACCTTTGGCAAAGTTAGCGACTTGTTGTAAATTCTTGCCGGCACCTTTACCACTGGCTTTAAACTGGTTACCAGCATAATTAGTGGTATAGGGCATGTGGTTTTGCATCGTTACAAGATTGATAAACTGACCACCTTTTTCCTTATTAACTTGCCACAAAGCCTCTTTATAGGCGGAATCATCACTGATATATTGGCCACCATCGGCCGTAGCGGTGTAATGAAGGCCAAGATTACCCGAAGTATTGATATTCCTAAAAGTTTGAATAACAAATTTTTGATAGACTGTACTGCGATCATAAAAATTACCGTAATAAGGGTGAATTGCGGCAGTAGTTTTGAAACTGTTGGCTATATTGAGTGGCTGTTTTTGTTTAATAACCAATTGCGTAAAGGGTGAACTCAACGATTTGGAAAATTGATTATAAGCTAGTCCAGTTAAAGTCATATATTCGATATTGGCTGTTCCCCCACCATAACCAGAACTCATCATTAAACCAGAGGTATTATTCTTCTTAACTTGTTTAATATTAGGCATTACTTCCTGATTCATCTTAATATTGGGAACTCGACTAGGATCAGAGAAACTCTCACTCAAAACAAAAATCAACGTTTGTTTTTGTAGATTGTTATTAGGACGATTTTGGTTAATTTTATTTGCTTCGTTACGATATTTTGTAACGATGCGTTGCATAGTTACTTTGTTGTAGTCTGCAGGTTTGCCCATAACGTCGATATGCATATTCGTTAAAAACGTCAACAATGGTCCATTACTATTGGCCGACCAATTAATATTGGCCGCAAAGTCTGAATAACCAGCCTTGTTGAGAACGAAATGATTAAAAGTTCCCTCACGATTAGACGTATAGAAACTACCTAAACTTAAAATTGTTAATAAGACCAGTAGAACTCTAGGTATTGGTCTAAAACGAATAAGATTTTTACCATATTGTTTTTCCAGTACGAAACAAAGAGCCGCTAATACTAAAATTATGGCAATAACCCAAATAATCAAGCTCAACTTAACCATTGATAACAGTTCTTTAATGTTACCCAAAAACATTAAATCACTGGGTAGAATTGGTTCAGAACGATATTGAACTTTCAAATGATCCGCTATGCCATAGATACCAAAAAAGACATAGAAGATTGTTGTAGAAATGAAGAAACGATTGGTTAGGCCATATAGTCCTAAATATACGATCAACAAAACTATGACTGTTATCAGATATACTGGTAGATTATCTTTAAAGACCATCTGAGCACTATATGAAACTGACGATAATTGTGCATAATCTAATAGGTAGCCCATCAAGAAAACTGATAAAACAATAAATAGTCCTTGCCCTAAATATGCAATTTTTTTCTTTTTCATAAAAAAAACATCCCTTTAGTAGATATATAACATTATATTAATAATAACTCATTTATTATTTTAGAAAATAAAAGACAGTTAATAACTCTGCTGAGTTAGTAGCTGTCTTTTTTAATTACCATGGTTCTATGTTTTATAGTGGAAACGAGCTACGCAGGCCTGCTTCGCTCTCTCGCCTTTTACTTATTAATAACGGATTTTGAATAGCCTTTACCGGCGGTCAAATCATATTGAACCATCCGGTAATCATCAACGATTTTTTGTTGCTTCTTCGTTAACTTATCTACACTCTTACTATTTTGATTGACATAGAGATTGTTAGTACCTTCATCAATACTCTTAGCCATCGCTGGTACTTCTTGTTGAACCTTCGTTAATAAAGCATAGTAAGGAGTCACTTTTTGATCCATTTGTTCTAAGGCTAATGGAATGAAACCATTTGGATCAGTTACCTTAGTAGCTTTATTTAATTTAGTCGTCCCTTGACCATGTTCTCTAGCGTACTTATTACTATAAATAAAGTAATCAGTTTGATGTTCTTCAACATTATATTTATAAATATCTACTCCATCATAAATACCTGGTAAATGATCACCATACCAAACAACTGTAATTGGCTTCTTGATGTTATCTAACTCTGCCAAAAAGTTTTTAGTTGAATTGTCAGTAATATTAATGTCTTTAGCAAAATTCTCAATTTGTGTACGAGAAGTATCGCTGACACCTGAACCACTGGCCTTAAATGGATTATTAGTGTAGTTATTGGTGTAAGGCATGTGATTCTGCATCGTGACTAAATTAATAAATTGACCACCCTTAGCCTGATTAATTTGCCATAAAGTATCTTTATAAGCTGATTCATCACTGACATATTCCATTTCTGGCAAGGTATCAGTATATTTCAAAGGTTCAGTTTTGGCAGTATCCAAGTTTCTAAATGATTGAATACCAAAATTTTTATAAACCGAATTACGATTGTAGAAATTACCATGGAACGGATGAATAGCAGCACTTGTCTTGAAACTATTGGCAATATTGATTGGATTATCTTGCTTGTTAACGACCTGCGTATAAGGTGATTGCAGAGAATCCGAGAACTGGTTCATGGCTAGACCTGTTAAAGCCATGTATTCCATATTAGCAGTTCCCCCACCGTAACCGGAACTCATCATCAAACCGGAGGTGGTATTCTGTTTAATATTTTCAATGTTGGGAATTGGATTTTGATTCAATTTCACGCCGGGAACTCGATTAGGGTTCGCAAAACTTTCACTCAGAACAAAAATTAGTGTCTGCTTACTCAAGTTATTGTTAGAACGATCTTCATTAATATCGTCCGCAACACCTTGATACTTTTTAACAATTTTTTCCATACTTTGCTTGCTATAACCTTTAGGCTTGTCCATCACATCGACATACATATTACCTAAGAAGGTCAACATCGGTCCGTTACTGTTAGCCGATTGATTGATATTAGAGGCATAGTTAGTGTATCCTGCCTTGGCTAAAACCTTATTGGTAAAGGAATTATTATCACTAGCCGTGTAAAAACAACCGATACTGACAGCTGCTAAAGCAATAAAAATCAATCTAGTTATGTAACCAAAGCGAAGCATCTTTTTGCCTAAAAACTTTTCAAACAAGATGGCCGCTACAATCAAGAATACTAATAGCACCACGACAATAGTGATTACTTTAGGAGTCACCATCGACAACAAGCCTTTAATATTCTTCAACATACTCAAATCACTAGGTAAAATCGGTTCAGAACGAGACTTAACCTTTAAACGGTCAGCGACTGCGTAAATTGCAAAAAATACGTAGAAAATGGCTGAAGCATAAAAGAAGCGGTTACATATACCATACAAACCTAAATAAATTAAAAATAGAATCAACACCGTTAATAGATAGGTGTTCAAATTACTTTGAAAAACAATCTGTTTGGAGAAAACAATGTCGCCAGTTTGGGCGTAATTCAAAATAAAGCCGACCAAAAAAGCTGATGCAATTATGAAAACAAATTGCACTATCCCCAATATGTTAAATTTCTTTTGCATTTAAAATGTCCTCATTAATATCCCTCAATATAATTACATTATATATTAAACCAAATTACATTTATATCTAGGTTTAACTTGAATTAAATTCAAAAAAAAATTATTCGATATACTTTTTAATCCTTATTTTCATTATAAAACAGTCATAATTTTTAATTTCATTTTTTATTATTTGATTTGGTACTACAGTTGGCACCTAATGCCAACTAAAAAAGTGCAAACTCACTTTCATGAATTTGCACTTTCGTATTCCGTTATTAAATCTACTAAGAATTTTTGCCGAGCCTCATCGGTTGTAACGTTAACTTGTCCAAAATGAATCCAAGTTGTATTAGCGGGATTTAACCCTACATCAGCTAGCGTTCGATTGATGAAAACTGATTGAATCGGATCACCACAATTGTTGATCAAATACTCTTTAGTCGTTGTTGAAGTTGTGACTACGGTAACACGCTTAATATGTGTTAATAAGCCTTTCCAACCGTTACTCTCATCATAAGCAAAGCCACTCAACATTACACGATCAAAAAATCCTTTCAACATAGCTGGCATATTGTGCCACCAAATTGGAAATATAAATAACAATTCGTCAGAATTATTTATTCGACGTTGATATTTCTTTACTAGTTCATCATCTGTTTGTCCCTGACTATAAACTTTCAGCTCCCCAGCTGAAAGAATCGGATCAAATTTATCCGCATACAAGTCGATTACTTGAAATTCTGCATCATTTCGGGAAAAATAGTTCGACAATGTATTTAGAATCTCATGATTAAAACTACTTGCACTCGGATGAGTATAAATAATTGTTTTCATCTCTAAAATCTCCTCATGATTTATTGGTTCCAGTATATTATCTCTGAGGAGATTTTAGTCATCAATTAATACCTAAATTTATTTTCTAATTTGATTTTAATTATCATTGAACTTACCAGCAATTGACATTGTTGGTTGGATATTAATGAAGGCACTTGGATCGACGTCAAGAATTATCTTTTTGGCAAAGAATAATTGATACTTCGTTAAAACCATCGTAATAGAACCGATTTCTTCACCAGAATAGGCACCCTTCAAATGATAATCCAGGGTCAAACCACGATTGAGTGATTTGAGTAATTCTTGAGAAATCTGATCAATTTTGTGCGTATAAACGGTAACGGTAATCTTCTGTTGCTGAATGTACATCTTATCGATAACCATATTTGTAATATAGATAGAAATAATTGTATATAGAGCCAATTCCCAACCAAATGTAAATCCTGCAATCGTGATAATAACAGTATTAACTGCAAAACTAACTTGTCCAACAGTTCTACCAGTACTTCTTTGAACAATCAAAGCGATGATATCTGTTCCACCGGTTGAGAATCCATAACGGAAGCAAAGGCCAATACCTGATCCAGAAAGAATTCCACCAAAAACGGCTGATAATAGTGGATCTTTTGTCAACGGATGTAATGGGATTATTAAAATGAATAACGATGCCGAAACGATGGAAATAATCGACAAGATTGTAAATTTCTTACCTAATTTAAACCAAGCCAAGATTACCAATGGCAGATTCAACAAGGCATACCAGAAATAAACTGGTGTACTCGTTTTTGCAAATTCATTGAGCAAGTTGACGATCAACTGTGCTGCACCAGTGACACCACTGGTATAAAGCTTTGCCGGCTGTAGCAATAATTGAATTCCTAAAGCCGAGGTAATTCCATAGAAAAGAGCTGCAAAGATACTTTTATAATAGTTTTTAACAAATTTCATGAAACTCCCCCTCCTTTTCTGTAAATATATATTCATATTATATGTTATATGAATTATAGCAGACCTAATCCTACTTAAAACAGGTCAAATATATCACTACTGACAAATTTTTTGTATATATTATAATTGAACCAACGATTGGAGGATGTTAATGATGCAAAAAATTGGTTTCATCGGTACTGGCGTCATGGGTAGTGGCGTTATAAACAATCTCTTAAAGGCAGGCTATCCTGTCGATATTTATACACGAACAAAGTCAAAGGCTGAACCACTAATTAACAGTGGCGCAAAATGGTACGCTGATCCTAAAGACGTGGCTGAAAGTGCTGATATCATCTTTTCAATGGTCGGCTTCCCACAAGATGTTGAAGATGTTTATTTCAAAGATAACGGTATTTTTGCCGGCTTATCAACTGGTAAAATTATTGTCGATATGACAACTAGCACACCTACACTAGCTAAGAAAATTGGTAAAAAGGCTGAAACAATTGATGTACAAGCCTTGGATGCACCTGTTTCTGGTGGCGATGTCGGTGCCCGTGATGGTAAATTAACAATTATGGTCGGTGGCTCCAAAGAGGCTTACCAGACACTGCTACCAATTTTTGAAATCATTGGTAAAGCCAATCACTACTTTGGTCCATATGGTGCTGGCCAACATGCTAAAATGGCTAATCAAATTATGATTGCTGGCACAATGACTGGTTTAACGGAAATGTTTGTTTACGCTAAGGCTGCCGGTCTCGATTTACAGTCTGTTTTAGAGACAGTTAGTGGTGGCAGTGGCGATAACTGGAGTCTAGAAAACTACGGACCTCGTATTTTGAAGGGTGATTTCAAACCCGGATTTTACTCCAAACACTTTTTGAAAGACTTACGAATTGCCTTGGATGAAAGTGAAAAAATGAATCTCGACTTACCTGCTACTAAACAGGCCAAAAAATTATATGAAACGCTTGTTGATGAGAAGGACTTAGGCAACGACGGCACTCAAGGTCTCATTAAATTGTGGTGGTAATACTTACAAACTAATAATCTAGAGAAAAGAACCCAATAACTTAGTCAGTTATTAGGTTCTTTATTTTTGATGTCTAAAAATACAAATAGCTAGTTAAATTTGCTTTACTTGCCCGTCCTCCGCAACAAGCTCGATTGGTCTGGAACGCTGTGGACGCTGATTTGAGCCAATTGAAGTTCACAATTGTCTCAAATTCAGGTCTTTTACTAGGTGATAAATCACCAAGTAAAATTTCACGGCTGAGACCAATCGGGCTTGTTACTCCGGACTAATATTCCGTTCTATTGCTCATACACCATTAACTGTTAAATGGCATTTAATCAGATATATCTAGATATATCTGTACTCTCAATTTAAATTTCACGCCTCTCTTAGACCATTACCATTAAAGGAAGAAGATCAGGAACCATCAATACTGCAATATAGTAAATATATAATAGACTCAGAAATTTAGTCGGTAGTAGAAAACCTGTGGGCCCTCAGTGGTGAAGTTCTGGTTAGCTTGCGAAGCAAGGTTACCAGAAGACCGGACTTGGAGATCCGTGATTTTGCACGAAGTGTAAAATCATTAGCTTCAAGCCGCGTCCACCGCATTCCAAGCTCACAGATTTTCTACTACCGACGGCATCCTTACACCACCTACTTTAATTCCGATAAACAACTCATTAACTCCAAATGATGCATGATTGAGAGTTTCTTTACGACTCCTAATCCTGGAAACTTATCTCCTTGACTGTATTTTAGTAGCTCTTCTAATGCAGGGGTTAAATTAAGTCCATTAATATTTTTATCCACCCACATAACCATTTTATTCATAGCTTCAAAGAATTTTTGTTTCTGTCCACGCATGCTTTCATTACTGTCAGAAACAAAATGGTGCACTCGTAAACTGCCGTCTTTAGTTACATAGATAATATGAATAGCAATCGCTCTGGAAAACATTCCTTTATCAAAATAAACATGGCCCAACATTGAATAGTCGCCAAAGCCTTGAAAGTTATCCACCTGTTCATACCACTCGGCAGCTTCAAAAAATTCATCATCTAACTGGCTATAATCTTCTACATGATGATGAAAGGTGAACGGATCAGTTAAACTGGCTGCCTTGTCTTTTACTAAACGATGCATTTTTGCGACATTTGGAATTAATACTCTATCGACATTATTTAAAACGTCAGTATCTTGATATGCTTTCAGCAATTCATAGTTGTTGGCGATCAAAAGTGATTGTTGTTGCGGCAAGGTTTTAACGAAATCACTTCGAAAATCCGCTGCCAAAATTGCACTCGGTACATAAAAATCTAAGTTATACACATCTGGTAGTGGATAAAGTTTTGTATCATTCAATCCATAGACGCTGACCTGCGGATTAGCAATCACACTGAACGGTTGTTTTTTATCGATAAAGATTTGTACCGTCTTTTGTAATTCTTTTGAATCTCGCACTGGTTCAATTATTGGTACGATTTGCGAATTAAACCAATTACCTTCACACAACTCTTTTAAGGCCAATAAATCATACATTCGGCCACGAAAATAAGGATAATAGATCATATCTTATCCTCCAAATTCGGTTCCTTTAACTTTTGTAATTGTAATTTCAATTCTTGATATTCAGCGTTTCTAGCATCTAGTTCATCTTGTAACGCCGTTACGGCATCTGCTTGAAGCTCTTCAATAAAACGATCATATAAATTATGATCTGGATTATAAACGTCATAACCAGCCTTTTGACGCTTCTTTAATTCTTTAAACAGTCGATCCTCAGAGTACAACTGCAAGCCTTTTTCAACTTTCTTAGCCTTATCGACTTCTCTAAATAATGAAGCCACAAAATGGCTAGTTAATTGTTTTTCATCAACTTGTAACTCCTGAAATTGGGCCTTCTTAGCCACTGTTAAAAAGCCTGGAGCCACTAACGTCTGTGGAGATGCTTCCATAGCTTTTTCATCAAAAGGTCGATACATCAATACACCAATGTGGTTAGGAATCTCATCCTTAACTTCTTCAAATAATTCTTGGGGTAATACGAAATAATTGTAATTACCGATAAAAGACAGCTTGGCTTTTGAATGAAAATCCGACTTAGTAACCTTCAATTCGTAACAACGCCACTCAATCTGGCCATCCCTCAATTGTTGATAACTCAAGGTGTCGACAATTCCTTTATCGTCTGGCATTGAGACTTCTTCAACAACGTAAGAACCTTGTTCCTTACAATATTGATAGAGCGTACTCTCTAAATTTTTCGTTAACTTAGTTTTCATCTTGTTCCTTCCAAAAGTTATCCACCGTGCCTGTTAATTGTTGTAACGATGCAATCCGACGATAGTTTTGCCAATGCTGTGGAAAAAGTTTTGTGTACCGCATACTACCAAAACGTTGATCTACTAACATTACGATCCCGTGATCGTGACTACTACGAATCAGACGACCAGCTGCTTGTAAAACGTTATTCATCCCTGGCATCTGATAAGCATACTCAAATCCATGACCATTCTTATCATCATAATAATCTCGAATTAAATTATTTTCAGCACTCAATCCTGGTAAACCGACACTGACAATAGCTACACCGATTAATTTATCGCCTCTTAAATCAATTCCTTCAGAGAAAATACCACCTAAAACGCAGAAACCAACTAGAGTCTCATCTGTCTCGTTATCAAATTGATCCAAAAATTCTTGGCGAGCTGTGTTATCCATTTCACCAGTTTGAGCGATTGTATTAACATGTGGATAACTTTTTTCAAAGTTTGATCTTACTTGTTCTAAATACCCATATGACGGGAAGAAAAAGAGATAATTGCCTTTTTTACCATCAATCAAGGTCTTTAAACTTTTGACGATTTTCTCTTCATTGAATTCACGTTGACGATAAGTGGTCTGAATATACTGCGTTATCAAAATGGCTTGATTATTAATCGGAAACGGTGATGGCAATTGATAGGCTAAGCTATTGTCTTCACCACCTAAAACACTTTGATAATAATCCATTGGCGATAATGTGGCCGAAAACAGAACTGCTCCTAATCCTAGATCCAATGACTGATCAATGAAATGACTCGGATCGAGACATAACTGTTTGACGGTCAAACGCTTATTTTCAATAACAATTCGCGTCTTATAGGCATCGTTATATAACGCACCGATCTTCACAAACGTTAAGCAATCAAAGAAGTAATCTTTAGCGTTATCCAAGAAATCTGAAGGCTGTTGATCCTGCATCCATTCGCCCATAAAGTCATCGAATTTTCCTAAAACTTTTATAAGATCATCCGGTGCATCTGAAGTTATTCTTTCTTCTAAATCATCAACCTGTAACTGCTTCTTGATTTGGTTGAAAACACGGCGAACTTTTTTTAATTGTTTTTGAAAGTCTTTACTAGCCTTAGTCTCGATCTTTTTGGCTGCTTTCAATAATGGGGCAATCTTAAAGTCACTTATTTCTGCAGAATACATTGACCGTGAACGACTGACCAAATTGTGGGCTTCATCGATCAAGAAGAAATTATCCGTATCCTTTTCAACGAAGAATCGTTGTAAATAAACTAGCGGATCGAATAGATAATTGTAATCACAAATAATAACATCACAGAACAATGAAGCGTCGAGGGAAAATTCAAATGGATCAACTGTATGTTTCTTAGCGTATTTTTCCACAACTTCACGGGTAATTGCATCTTCATTCGTCAGCAAATCCGCTAAAGCCGGTTTTAGTCGATCATAATAGCCAATCATATAAGGATCTTTTTCCGGTGGTACATCCTGCTCTTTGAAACGTATTTTATCTTTAGCTGTCAGCGTAATGCTCTTTAGTTGCAGGCCTTTCTTGGACATCAAAGCAATCGTTTCTTCAGCGACTCGGCGAGTACTCTGTTTGGCAGTCAGATAGAATAAACGCTGGATTTTCTCTTCTCCCATCGACTTGATGGCTGGGAATAGAGTAGAGATTGTCTTTCCTGTTCCTGTCGGCGCTTCAACGAATAAACGTTTTTGATAATAAACAGTTTTGTAAACAGCTGCGGCCAATTCATGTTGACCAGCCCGAAAATTATCAAATGGAAAATTCAATTGTTGGATCGATTGATTGCGAGTTTTACGTAATTTAGCTCGTAACACCAGCCAATATTCGTACTCATCAATTAAATTTTGAAAAAACTCATTCAATTCGTCGCGATCAAAAGTTTTATCATCACTAGTAACTGCCTCGGTACTGACTTGAAAATAGGTCAACCGTAAGTTCACATGGTCTAACTTTGGATGTTCTTTTAAAATGATATATCCATAAACTTTGACCTGACCCCAATACAACTCCAAAGTATTGTCACTCAATTCGTCAAAAGGTTGATCAGAAGTTTTAATTTCTTCTATTAAGATGTTTTTATCAGATGTCGTTATTCCATCAGCACGTCCAGAAATGACATACTGATTATCGTTCATTGTAACTTCGGTCTTTAGATAGACTTCGCTTTCGTACTCAGAATTTTTTGAACGTGTTTTTTGTAGTCTACGGTGGATTCGTGAACCGTTTTGAGCTGTATTTTGGCTATTCTTATTTTCCATCAAATCGCCACTACGCAGCACAAACTCAACTAACTGTCGAATTCCAATTTTAGTTGCCATAGACTACCTCCTGTAAATTACTATTTAACATTGTAAAACATACGTTCGATTTTGTCTGTAAATATTTTATAAGGATTCGCTAAATTATTGACCTTTCTCAGCAACTTTTTATAATCAAAAAATAATATAATTAATATCATCAATTTAGTTGAGGATGTATTTCATGCAAATTAGTACCGAGGATATTTTGATTGATTCACTGAACAAACTTTTAGAACGTAAATCGGTTGATAAGATCACTGTAAAAGACATCGTTTCCGAATGTGACTTAACCAGACAAACATTTTACAATCATTTCTCTGATATTTACGCATTAGTGGAATACTCCGCTTGTCAAAATGCTAAAAAATATTTAGATAAGGCCTCCGATTACGACAATTGGCAAGAAGGCTTTTACAATATCATGATCAAAATCAAAGAAAACAAGTCCATTGCACAAAACGTTTACCATTCAATTTATCGTGATCTAATGGAAAAATACATTTATAACGTCCTCTATGGATATATTATTCAGGTTGTTGAAAAACAGGCCGAAGGTATATCCGTTTCACAAAAACACAAGGATTTTATCGCTCATTTCTACAGTCTTGCCTTCATTGCCATTATTTTTGAGTGGATCGGAAACGACATGAAAGATGATCCTAGAGAAATTGTGGATCAGATTGGCGTGTTGGTACATGGCGATTTCAAAAAAGCACTAAATAAGTATGCCAAATAATTTTACAAATTTTCGGAAGTGTAAATAATGTTTACACTTCTATTTTTTTGTCAATTGTTCATCAACTGAGTTTATCTTATCTTGGATGCAAGGACGAAGTTCCTTTTACATTTTTGAAAGAAGGCAACAACAATGAACATTTATAAAACAATGTATCATCCTCATAAACCAGCTGGTATCGATGACCGCAAGGCCAACATTATCGGTGGTGGTATCGCCGGACTAGCTACCGCAGCTTTTCTAATCGACGATGCTAAAATGCCAGCTCGTAATATCACTATTTACGAGAAAAAACCTGTTATGGGTGGTTCAATGGACGGAACTAAAGGTAATGAAGGTTACCTTTGCCGTGCTGAACGTGAACTAGAGCCTTACATGGAATGTCTCTGGTATCTATGCAGTAAGATTCCTTCACTCGAAAATGAAGGTAGAACCGTTCTTGATGATGTCGTTGACTTCAACCGTGACGAACCTATTCATACTGAAGCTAGAGTTATCGTCAACCAAGGAGAAATCGATGGACAATATCATAACTACAAGATGCCTCAACGTTATGTTACCGCTATGGCAAAAATCATTTCTTCTACAGAAGAAGAATTAGCTGACAAACGTATCGATGAGTTTTTCGACAAAGACTTCTTCAAGACTAACTTCTGGACTTGCTTCCACAGTCAATTAGCCTTCAAACATTATCACAGTGCCATTGAATGCCGTCGTTACTGGCAAAGATTTACTTTCATCAACCGTCATGAATATCTTGAAGGATTTATCCATACTAAATATAACGAATATGACGCAATTATTTTACCTATCGAAAGATGGTTGATTGATCATGGAGTTCACTTCGTTAACAACTTCTCTGTTTACGATTTAACTCTTGATGTGAAGAACGACACTGTTCAAGCAATCTTAGCTCATCAAAACGGTCAAGACGTGACTGTCCCTGTCTCAAACAAAGATCTAGTCTTCGTAACTAGTGGTTCTATCAGTGAAAACAGTTGCTTCGGTGACAACAACACCGTTGCTAAAACTAACACTGATACTGAGGACATGGGAACCTTCACAATTTGGAAGAATTTGGCTAAAAAAGATGATAAATTTGGTCATCCTGATAAGTTCTTAGGCAAGATTGACCAAACAAAATGGATCTCATTCTTCCCAACTGTAAAAGGTTATCCTGAATTCTTCAGACGTATCGAAGAGTTATCTGGAAGTAAAGCCGGTACTGGTGGTTTGATGACATTTAAAGATTCCAATTGGGATATGTCATTTGAAATTCACCACAAACCATTCTTCCCATACCAAGCTGATGATGAGGAAGTTGGTTGGGGCTATGGTCTCTACGGCGAAAATGTTGGTAACTACATCAAGAAACGCATGTGGGACTGTACCGGTGATGAAATTATGACTGAACTTCTTTACCACTTGGGTATGCTCGACATCAAAGACGAGGTACTAAAACATACTTACATGTCTACAGCTATGATGCCTTATGCAACTAGCCAATTCATGCCTCGTAAGTTGGGCGACCGTCCTAAGGTTGTTCCTGAAGGATGTACGAACCTAGCATTCTTAGGTCAATTCGTTGAAGTAGACGACGATGTTGTCTTCACCGTTGAAACTTCAGTTAGAACTGGTTTGGAAAGTGTCTACGAACTACTTGATATCGATAAAGATGTCCTTGAAGTTAACCCTTCAAGATTCGATATCAGATACTTGCTAGAAAGAGTTAAACGTTTCAATGGTATCAAAGGCAAGATCACACCTGATATGTTGCCACAGTTAACTCCAGATCAACTCCCTGCTGTGACAGAAGAATTATTACACTATGTAAATAATATCCCACCATATTACACAATGTACTTAGGCCGTGACAAGACCGTTCCACACAAGGAATCAATCTTGCACCCTAAAGCACCACATAGTAAATAAATCTAAAAAAAACGCTAATTCCTAGGAATTGGCGTTTTTGATTTGTCCAACTAAGATTGTCGAACCCACTGTTATTTGTTTTACTTGATTCCAATCAATCAAACTATTATCAACGTTAAAAAGTAACGGTGTCATATTGATAAAGGCTGTGCGTTCTTCCTCAGTAACGTTATACGTCTTTGTAGCGTCGATTTGATCCACCAGCGTACAATGCTCCTCGAAGTAGTCTAAAACCTTCTGATTGGAGTATTTTTCCTGTTTTAGTTGATCCTTAGCTTGCTCTCTAAGTTCTTGAACATGGTATTCGTTCGGAATAACTTTCAAAACGTATCCTGATGGCTGTAAAATTCGATTGAACTCATGATAATTGGCTGGTGAAAAAATATCGATGATTCCATCAATTGTTTGATCCTGAATTGGTAAATGAGCTAAATCGCCTACAAACCATTCTACAGGTGTATTGGGACCCTTAGCTGCTAACTGAATAGAATCTTTGGAAATATCAAAAGCAAAGACATCTTTACTTTCCATTTCCGCAATTTTCTTAGAATAATAACCTTCACCACAGCCGACATCGAGAATACTTTTAATCTTGAGTTGATCCACTAATTTCACAATTTTATCAGCGATGTGATCATACATTCCGTGTTCCAAAATCAAATGTCGGTTTTCAAATGATTCCAAGTCATAATTTTTTTGTTGTTTACTGTTCAAAACGAAGTCGACGAATCCCTTTTTAGAAATATCGAAAGTATGATTTTGATCACAAGTTAAACTATTGCCATTTAAAGTTAATTTTTCACCGCAAAGTGGACACTGAAAAAAATTACTGCTGTTGTTAAATTTTTGAATCTTGTCATTCATTAAAAAGCACCTATTCTTCTGCTTTCGATATCAACTGAGGCATTGCACTATCCAAAAAATTTCGCGCAAAGTCATCGTTATATATCCAAGCGTTAATTTGGTTCTTGGCTAAGATCAATGGCATCCGGTCGTGGATTTGAACCATTGATTCATTGGGTTGAGTCGTAAAAAGAATACTCTGTGGAACGTTATCAAAATAATTATAACAGCCAGCTATAAAAAGTGTTTCAGGGTCATTACTGAAATTGAATTTATATTTCTGCTTTGACTTGTTCCATTCAAAAAATCCCGTTGTTGGATAAACACAACGTCTCTTTTGAAACGAGTCCGCAAACATTTGCTTTTGTTGAACTGTTTCTGAACGTGCGTTAATGAGGGACTGTCCTGTCTTGAACCCTGGAAAGCCCCACTTCATACCGACTACTCGTACCATCTTTTCTCCAGCAACAATCAAAGCTGTTTCATCGGTAGGGAAAACTTCGCCAACTTTGGGATTATAGCCGGCGTCAACTGCTAATTGATAGATTCGTTTTATTTCAGGATTTTTATCTGGTTGAAACATATATCGTCCGCACATAATTTTCCTCCTGCTTGTATCTTTCACTTATTATGCATTAAAAAAAATTCAATTCCAATTCGAATTGAATTTTTTTAGGTTGGATTGATAATTTGCTTTGTTCTATTCGAAAAAACCATGGTTCTTTGCTGAATAGTGGAAACGAGCTACACAAGGGTAACCTCTTCCGGTTTGCTACAGAACTGAAATCATCCGCAAGTTCGGCGGATAATTCCAGTTCTTAGGCAAATCCTCGGAGGCTGGGCACCCTTGCTTCGCTCTCTATATTTGTTTTGCCCAAGAATTTCCAAAGTCTTTTTGTGGTAAGCACAATAAAACTAATAACGCTATATCGCCGACGAATGGAATTATTGGTAACAATACCCACCATCCGCGCATTTTTCTATCATGTAGTCTTCTAATAACGGCTGTAAATACGGAAATCATATAGTATCCCATCGTTATGGCTAGCGCTACGCCTGCTATTGAACTCCAGTAAAAGTCTGTTACTGGCAATTTTATAATTATTAAGGTCAAAATTCCCATGATGATTCCGGATACGATGCTCATTCCTAATAATCCCCACCAGAAATCTTTACGGCTCATTCTTTTTGCACCTACGAATAGATCTTGAAAATATAATTTTGTGGAAGAAATTATTCCTGGATGAAAACTTTCATTCCATACTTGTTCTTTCATTTGCATTTGATTTCTCCTAAATGTGAATACCAATAATGAATCCTAAAATTCCGAAAATGTATGTTAAGACAAAGTATAGCAAGCATCTAACAAATCGATGTTGAAACCATAACTGACTTAACTCCATACTAAAGGTTCCAAATGTTGTGAAGCCTCCACAAAATCCGGTACCTAACAGTAATAATATCGCACCATTATGAATTTGTGCAGTGAAGATTCCTAATAACAAGGCACCAAAGATATTGATCAATAGTGTAATTACTGGAAAATCAACTGGTATTTTGGATTGCAATAAGGTTAACTCATTTCTGATGAAGGCGCCAATGGCAGCACCAAAGCCTACGATTAAAAAATTCATTGTCGTTTTCGACTCCTTACATAATCATTAAATGCCTCACTTGCGGCCCAATAATTACCTAATAGTGCCAACAAAAATCCTCCAACAAGTGTAAATGTCAGATATATCAACAAAAGATGCCATTGTCCATTCTCATATAGTCGATAAGTATCAGCTGTAAATGTTGAAAAAGTTGTATAAGATCCTAATAAACCAGTACTTAATGTCAAAACAACTTGCGATGACAAATTGTACTTATCCTGTAAATAGTGAATCAAGAATGGTAGTAATAATGCCCCACTCAGATTAGCTACTAAGGTCCCCAGTGGAAAACCATCGCTTGTTTTGAAAATCAGACTCTCTGCATAACGCAAATTACTCCCGATAAATGCCCCTATCAAGAGGAGTAAGAATACTTTTCCCTTTTCCTTCATCATAAAAAATCACCTTCAAGAACAAAAAAAGCTTGTCACTGGCAAGCTTCCTCAATTGTTATTTTTTATCAACATCATGTCCGCCAAATTCATTTCTCAAGGCAGCCACAACTTTACCGGTAAAGGTATCATCTTCTAAAGAACGATAACGCATCATCAATGACGCCGCAATAACTGGTGTTGGTACTTGTAGTTTCAAGGCTTCTTCCAAAGTCCACTTACCTTCACCTGATGAATGCATTATTCCTTTGATTTCGTCCAAATTAGGATCTTTTGAAAAGGCAGATTGTGTTAACTCCATCAACCAGCCACGGATAACTGAACCATGTTCCCAAACTTTGGCAACTGCTTCTTTGTTGTAATCAAATTGACTGTGTTCCAAGACATCGAATCCTTCAGCAATTGCTTGCATCATTCCGTATTCGATACCATTGTGAACCATCTTTAAATAATGACCGCTACCGGCTTTACCAGTATACAAGTATCCGTCTGTTTGAGCAATTCCTTTGAAAATTGGTTCGATATATTCAAAAGTTTTTTCATCGTCTCCACCGATCATGAAGTTACCATCACGATTAGCACCGCTCATACCACCTGAAGTACCGACGTCAAAGAATTTAATTTGTTTATCTTTCAAGATTTGGTTATGTTTCAATGAATCCTCGAAAAATGAATTGCCACCGTCAATTACAATATCATTGGGATCAAGAATTTCGCTAAGCTTATCAATTGTTTCATTTGTAGGATTTCCTGCTGGTAACATTACCCAAACAATACGTGGAGCTTGCAATTGTTTGATAGCATCTTCCAAAGTTTGTTCTACTTGTGCACCTAGTGTTGAGGCATCATTTCTGGCAGCGTCACTTAAATCAAACGCTACTACTTCATTTCCATTACGAATCAAGTTCTCTGTTAAGTTGATTCCCATCTTGCCTAACCCAATCATTGCTAATTTCAAAATAAATCCTCCTAATTTGTTATCACAAGGATTAATTATACATAAAAAAGCCGCACCAAAAACAACATTTTGGTACGACCCGATTGCTAGAAAGGTTGATATCATAGACTTAATTGGCTGTCTAGCCCATGAACTTGTTCCACCAGTGACCTTTTTTATCGTCGTTAACTTTTTCATTAACACGTTCTTTAAGATTTTCACTGTTATTAGAAGTTGTAGTTTCAACTTTTTCTGCATCTTGTTGCTTCAAAGTATCTAACTCAACTTGTAATTCTTCTTTAGCCTTTTGGGCGTCATTAAGCTCATCTTGCAATTCTTTAATTGTAAGTTCGCGTTTTTTATTTTCAGACTCTAATTTGGCAACAGTTACCTGTAGTTCCTTAACTTTTTCTGCGTCTTGTCCAACTTCAGCCTTGTCTTTCTTTACTTCAGAGGTTGGATAAATTTGCATTGCAGATGTTTCCAGAGTCATTTTAGGACCATGGCTCAACTTAACCATTTCCTTAAAATCTTCGATGTTCTTTTGCGTATACAAACGATTATTTTGACTATTACGTTCAAAATATTTACTATTCTCAGTCGTGCGTTCAACGATCAAAGAGTATTTACGCAGTGTGGCTACACTTATCCCTAAATCTTTGGCAGCTTGTGCAGGAGTTAATAAATTGTTGCTTTTTACTTTAGTCAAAAGGATTCCCCCAAGGTTGTTTCATTCTCTTCATTATAAAAATAATAATTGTGAAGTTCAACTACAAAATCAATGTAGTTCAAATTTAAATCATCCTTGCTATATTTTAACCTTGAAATTGGATATACTAAAGACGTAATAACAAAAATATTTACTCTTAGCCGACACAGTCGGTTTTTCTTTGGTGTATAATTCATCTTACAAGAACAGAAGGGGAAATCATATATTGTCAAGTTCTACAATTACAACAAATTTCATTATCATTTTGCTTACTTTCATTTTTGCCTTCTTCTTCGTTGCTGCTGAGTTTGCTTTAGTTCAAACCAGATCTAGTCAACTGGAAGATGCAATTTCCAAGGGCAATGGTAATACCAAAAAATTAAAACGTGCTCTGATGATGGTCAATAACCTCAATGAGTACCTA
Organism: Companilactobacillus sp. HBUAS56275; assembly: GCF_036913655.1. Taxonomy (NCBI): domain Bacteria; kingdom Bacillati; phylum Bacillota; class Bacilli; order Lactobacillales; family Lactobacillaceae; genus Companilactobacillus; species Companilactobacillus sp. HBUAS56275. The sequence goes on along the minus strand of NZ_JAYKKK010000002.1, from coordinate 367,128 downwards.
TCAACGACTCAAGTTGGTACTAGTATCGCTGGTATCATTTTAGGTTGGATCGGTGAAAGTACAATCGAATATCTACTGGTTGAAGTATTGGGTGTCGCCCATATCTCAGCTGGTGGCAGTAGCGGTTTGCATGCTGTTAGTTCCATTGTCGGTGTGCTTTTACTAACATATCTAGAAGTTGTTTTAACGGAAATCGTTCCTAAAAACATTTCAATCGATATGCCAATGACGATGTTAATGCTTGTCGTTACACCGCTTAGATTCTTCCACATTGCCGTTTATCCATTCGTTTGGTTACTAAACGTATCTGCTTCAGGTATCGTCCGTTTAATGGGAATGAAGCCCGCTGACTCTGAAAACGAGGTTTTCTCCCAATCAGAAATTCTTAGACTTTCCAAGTCATCTATTAAGGGTGGCGATATGGAACCTGACGATGTTATCTTCATGCAACGTGCTTTCGAATTAAACGACAAAGTTGCTAAGGATATCATGGTTGATAGAACTAGTCTTTACGTTGTCGATATTACCGATAAAGTTAAAGATGTTATCAAGGATTACTTACAACAAGGATTTTCAAGATTCCCTGTTGTAGCCGATAACGATAAAGATAAAGTCTTAGGTTACGTTTATGCTTACGATATTGTCCGTCAGAATCAAGTTGACGGTAACGTTGGCATCAGCCGTATTTTAAGATCAGTTAATACCGTTCCTGAAACAATGCCAATCCAAGATATCCTATCTAAGATGATCAAGAAACAGACACCTATCGTCATCGTTGTCGATGAATATGGTGGTACCAGTGGTATCGTTACCGATAAGGATATTTACGAAGAATTATTCGGTACTGTTAAGGATGAAATTGATGATGTTTCTGATGAATATATCGTCAAAAATCCTGACGGCTCTTACAATGTTTCTGGTAAGACAACGCTTTATGACTTTGAACGTTACTTCAGATCCGATATTCCTGAATTCCAGGATTCCGATATTATCACCGTTGGTGGTTATATCATTGAAAAGTATCCTAACATTCAAAAGGATTTTGAGTTCGAAATGGATAACTTTAAGTTTAAGGTTGCTGAATTCGATCACGGATTCGTTAACTGGTTTAAAGTTACTGTTGATAAAACGGCCGTTACCAAGCAAGATAATTTAGCATCACTTACTGATGTTGATGATTTAAAAGATTAAAACTAGATAAATAACCAGTAGCTCAATTATGAGTTGCTGGTTATTTTTTTGAATCCATATAGTATAAATTTGCCGTCCTCCACAAAAATTGGGAATGCTGTTGGAACGCTATGGGCACGATTTTGAACTAATTATTTTACACTTCGTGCAAAATAATTAGTTCAAAAGTCGGCCTTATTGTAATCGGCAAAGCCGATAACAATAATTTCATAGCTGAACGCATTCCCAATTTTTGTTCCGGACTAGTTTCCTGTTCTATTGCTTGTATATTTTTCAAATATTAAATAGTAAAGATAACATCTACTAGGGATTTCAGGTAAGTTCCTATAATTAATAAACATTTCTTAAACCAAAATTCATAATCCTCACCTAATTACATATAACCATCTAACTGCCGCAATTTTAGCAAATAATAATAGAATCTGAATATTTTCTACTGCCGGCAGCATACTTATACCATATCGGTTGATATTATTTCTTTACAGAATAACTAGCCCAGAACGTTGGAATATTGAAATCATGAAGTTTACCTTCACTGTTGGTGTCTTCATACAAATCAACAATTTGAAAACCGGCTTGGATTTGTCCGCGTAATTGTTCATCCAATGTATGTGAAAATTGAACACCTTCTTCTTCAAGTGGGAACTCTTCTTTGATCTTATCATCCTTTAACGGATTGTACGGCAGAGCATGATAGAGTTTAGTTTCTGTCTTATCAAAGATATAGTTGATGCCATTATCCATCCCTACTAGCAGGCGACCACCTTTTTTCAAAATACGTTGGCTTTCTTTCCAGACATGTTGAACGTCCTCTATGTAACAGTTAGCGACTGGTTGAATAATTAAATCAAAACTGTCGTCCGCAAATGGCAAAGGTTTAGTCATGTAGCCACGGATAATTTCGATATCATATCCTTCTCGCTTGGCGACTAATTCTTCGGCATCTAATTGTTTTTGTGAGTAATCGAAGACTGTACAGTCAGCACCTAACGCCGCAAATATTGGCATTTGTTGTCTACCACCGGATGCTAATCCTAAAACTTTTTTGCCAACTAATGATTCTGGAAATCAGTCACGTGGTATTTCTCGATTAGGTGTCAAAACCATACGGAATTCGCCCTTTTGTGCCTTAACGTATTCTTCATGAGAAATAGGTGTGCCCCATTCCCAGCCTTCTTTAACCCACTGATCAATAATTTTCGAATTGAAATCTGTATAATCCATTGGCTTTACCCTCACTTGTAAAATTTCTATAATTATAGAATTAATATTCTCCTATAACAACAAAAATAACCAGCCAACATAGCGTCGACTGGTTACTTAAATATTATTTTTCTTTACTACTTTTCAAACCTTCAATTTTACTGAAATCGATCAAGTTCAATTTATTAATAAACAAGATTGCAATAATTACAAGTAATGATAAGAATGAAGTTCGACGAGCTACTTTTTGCGTCGTCGTTTCAAAGTAATCAACTACTACTTTACCTTTACCATTAACAGTTACTTGGGCCAAGTTATTATTGGTCTTATCAACACGTAGTTCTGATACTTTACCCTTCGATTGCGTACTTTGGAAACCATAGTAGCCGATAATTGGTAGATCGACTTTGGCGTTCTTTGCATTCTTAAAGTTAAAGCTTAAACGTGTTCCATACTGTTTGAAATCAGTAATTTTAGCCTTACCTGTCATTACCTTAGGCTTGTGTTTACTTCTCTGTAACTTACTTAAATTAGTGCCAACAGGTAGATACTCTTGACCACCGCCGATACTATAAGGTTCGGCTTGATTGTAAGTCTCATAAGTATTTCTTTGAAGCGGTGAATTATTTACTAAACGGTATTCAGACGAAACTGCTATCAGCATAACGAATAGCATCAAGACAACTTTCATCGTACGTTTCTTAAATAATCCCAATGGATCAGCCGCAATAAAGACTGCTAATAATAATGAAGCAATCATGTAAAAACGCCATGGATACTGGATCATCTTAAGTGGTGTTTTATTCAATAATTCCCAAGGGAACAACTTAGTGCTGCAGAGCAGCATTCCTGCACCAATCAATGAGAAATCACGAACGGCTTTATTCTCAATTTTAGTTAAGGAAATAAAGACCACTATTGCCGCAAATAACATTACGATTCCCGGATTTGGTTGATCATAAATATTATTCAAACTAGCATGAGCCATATCAGAAAAATCTGGTGCGGTTGCTACTAAGTTTGGATTCGATTGCGTTAAGAAAAACTTGGTATGTTTCATCTGTTCCAACATTGGTAAGAAATAAGCCACCGTTAGAAGTAATGAACAAATCGTAGCCCAGCAAAGTGATAAGAGACGCGCTGGCGTTTTTCGTAATTCAGCAATTTGGCAGATTGCTACTATAACAATCAAAATAGCCAATAATAATGGTGTGATGGCGTGTGAATAAATTACTCCCGTCATACCAAAAGTTAGATACAACCAATTCTTATGTTCACCATAGAAGACTTCATAAATACCTAATAATGCTATCGGTAGAAAGACAAAAGCCCCTATTTCGCCTAAGTCATGACGATACAAGACGTCAATCATTCGATAAGTTGATAACGTGTAGACGAAACTGAATACTAGACTGCTCCAATATTCTTTTCTAATTTTATAAAAGCAAAGGAACGACACGCCCATCGTCAAAAAGGTTAATAAAATGTTCAAACTAATAATTGCTTGAGCACTGGAGTAACCCATCAAACGTAAAAAGGCGGCTGGATAAAGCAAGAAGTCAGAATAAAAGATATTAACAATATATCCAAAACCATTCATAAACGACATATTGATAAATGGGAAGTACTGGTGGCGCAGTAGCGAATGATATAGTCCCTCAATTCGCATATTATGGAACCGATCATCACTTGTTCCTAAAAACGACCAAATCTTATCTTGAAAAATCTGTGCTTGATAGACGGCCAAAATGCTGACCAGTAGGAAAAGAACAATAGTAGCGACTACAATTGCTATCTTTTTCCAGTTCTTTTTATTCAAAAATGTTAATTGCATAACAAAATACCTTTCTTAGTAATAAACACAATACGTTTATTATACTAACTAGCTTCCTGTAAAAGATACTCATTTTTTCATTCTTTTTTTCTTACTATAAAAAGTCAAAAAGAAAATCAACAAACTAGATATCGAAATAATTCTACTACTTTTTTGAATCCACGTTTGATAATAATCAACTCTGACAGTACCCTTCCCGTTCAGTGTTACTTGTCCTAAGCCAGTTTGAGGATTCATTTTTAAAGCTGACACATTGCCAAGTGAATTTTTAGCCGAATATCCATAATAACCAATTATCGGTAGATTGATTCTAGCGTTGTTTGCATCATTAAAATTAAAACTAATTTTAGAGGCATTTTGTTTAAATCCAGTAATTTCAATGGTACCTTTTTCAACAGTGGGAACGTGTGCCATTCCCTCTAATTTCTTCAAACTAGCTTGTTTAGGCAGATATTCTTCCCCACTACCAATACTATAAGAATCTAAGTGATTAAACGAAGTATAGGTATCATATTCGTGAGGATAATTTTTGACTAACAATAATTCTGAATTTAACGTCAACACTAATATAAAACCGACGAGAATAACTTTTAACTGCTTTTTAGCAAAGAGATGTAACGGATCGGCTGCCAAAAAAATACTGAATAACACTGTAATCAACATATTCAAACGCCAGGGAAATTGAATTATCCTCAAAGGTGTATCTTCCAACATTCCCCATGGAAACAGCTTACTAGTCATTATTAAAAATATTTCTCCAATAATGGCAAAATCTCGAACAGCCGGATTCTTCACTTTCCAAACAACAAACGGAATGGCGATAGCAACAATAATCAGAACCAGACCGATGCCTTCCTGATAGAGATCATTATTAAAACTCCACGTGAAAATATCTTTAAGAGAATTACTCCTCTGTGCCACATCCACCAATGGCGAAGTTAATTTAAATTTAGTTTGATTAAGTTGCTCAAACATTGGCAAAAAGTATGCCAAACTGAACACTCCAGCTAGTAATCCCGAATAGACTAATCTTAAAATCCGCCGTGGTTCTCGAATTAAAATTTTGATTCTAAATAAAATTACGCAAAAGATTAACATTCCAATCAATATTGGTGATAAGGCATGAGCATAAATTACCATGACCATTCCCAAAGTTAGAAAGTACCACTTACTAGAGTCGTCGTAAAAAATCTCATAGATTCCCAAAATAACGATCGGCAAAAATGTCAAAGTTAGCGTTTCACCGATATCAAAACGTCGTACCATGTCAAAGATCCGATAGGCACTTAACGTATAAATAAAGCTAAACAATAAGCTCTTACCATCGTTATGACTAACATAACGGTAAGCATAAAAAGCAATCAAAAAAGTAGCAAAGTTAAGGATGACATAATATGTCACAAAAGCTTGGGCTGTGGTCAAACCAATCAATCTTAAAATAGCCGCTGGATAGAGCCACAAGTCAGCGTAAAAGACATTAGAAATATAACCAAATCCACCCATGAATGCCATATTCACAACTGGAAATAATTGTCCCTGTTTAAGAGCTTGATATAAACCTTCAATTCTCAACACGTGAAAACGACCATCCGTATCAATATCCAAATAAGACCAAATATGACCATTCTTCAAGTCCGTTGTATAAATAATTGCCACGCTCATAACGAGAAATAAGACCCAGATAGAAATCATTTTGTGCTGTTCAAAGAATTTTTTCATAGTTTCATACCTAAAACAAAAAGAGGAAGTTCAAAGACATCAGTCTTCAAACTCCCTCAAGATATTTTTCTATTCTTCAATAATATTGACACTCTTATCGATTAACTCTTTTGAATTACTAAAAGTTAACAGCTGTGTTTTAGGATCAACTTTCAATGATAAGTGTTCATCCAGAAAATCTTTTGCACTGTCTTTAAAATAAATCGTTCCTAAAGCACTGTCCAAATGGACTGTATAATCTGATAAATCTTCATTTGAATCGACCACGATAATTCGAAATTTGGTTAAGAGTGCGCAAGTACCCTCATCTGAAAAACGTCCAAATCCATCATCTAAATCTAGCAAAAGATTCTTACCAGCGTCAAAATATTTTTTTAATTTAATTTGTGCCTCATTGCTTAATTCAATTTTCATTAGCGACCTCAACTCAATACTTATACTTCATCGTACTTCCCCAATCGATCAAACTGAGAATAAATACCATAAATATAATTGTTATGTAACTTAAAAATATCCCATTGAGGACATTGTATAATACATCCCTGACATTATAGTCAATATTGCTTACGATAATATCTTGTAACGGATAGTAAATACAACCTAATACGATTGCTAACAAGATTGAGGTACAAATACCGACTGTTCCCAAATGATGGAAGAACAACATATTCGAGCTAACCTTGGAACGTAACCGTATCGCCAACAGCAGAAAAATTCCGGCAGCCGCTACCATAACGGTCTTGATCAACTTTTTAATTGTTTGAATTCTGACGATCACCGACTCTATCGGCCCTAAATCGTTATCGACAATTTGGTTCATCATATCTTCATTACTTTTTATCACCGTATCGATTTCATTATCGATATTCAGACCGTAACTTTGTGCTTCAGCTTTTAATTTAGTACTGATAGTAGCCAAGATGGCACTACCAATTGTTAATTGCGAGTCATCGCTATACACCTCATCCACGGAGGTATTGATTATCTTTTTGACATCTTTATTAGTTAAGTTAACAGATGATAAATTAGCCGAAATGGAGTAACTGTTGACTAGTCGTCCCAATCGCTGATTGGTATAATTCTTGATCAACGTTACGTTAGCTTCACTGCTGACAACTTTCTTCACATAATTACTATTCAGAACAGTAGACAGAGTGATACCCAAAAAGACAATTACCATTAGACAAATTGATAACAAAATTAATGTAAAACCGTGCCTATTGTAAGACAATGACTTGCTCATAATTATTTCTCCATAGCTAGATTAACAATCTCTTGAGGCTTGTTGACGATCCATTCAGAGTCAGCGGCCTTTAATTCGTCATAGTCGCCAAATCCATATGTAACGCCAATAGCTTTCAAATTGTTTTTATGTGCCCCTACAATATCACTGCTACGATCCCCAACCATAACAAGATTCCTTGTATCTAATTCAACGGAAGTTTTGTCGATTCCATAAGAAATAACATCTTCTTTTAATGAACGAACGGACTCATCTTCGGCTGCACCGAAAACATGTCTGATATATTCTTTCATATTTAATTGGTCAATAATTCTTTTAGCAAAAACTTCAGGTTTAGAAGTGGCAATAAACAGTTGCTTATCAGCCTCTTTTAATTCCTTAAGCATATCCAGAACACCATCATAAACAGTGTACTGCATCCAGCCTTCTTCTTGATAATATTCCCTAAAGGCGGCTATACTTTGATTAATCATCGGATCATCTGGTGCTAAATGATCGTATTTTTGAAGTGAGGCACCCAGAGTTGGTCCAATGAAAGTATGTAATGTCTCATCATCATGAGGAATATATCCCAAAGTATGTTGGTACATATATCTCAAACTTTTCATAATTCCTGCTTCAGAATTAATAATGGTTCCATCGAGATCAAAAAATAAATTGTTCAAATTAAATTCATCCTTTTATGTTAAATTTAAGTTATGTAAAGATTATATAGCATTCAATTAAAAATAACTAACAGTCGTAGGTAGAGTATGGTAAAAATTAAAAAACCGAAAACATATACCAGCCTCGAAGAAGGGCTCACGGGTCAGCAAGTCGCCACCCAAGCTCAAAAGGGACTGACAAACGTACAAATCAAAAAATTATCGCGTCCAATACCAAAAATCTTGGCCGATAACTTATTCACATTATTCAATCTTCTAAATTTAATCATCGCTATTTTGATTTTTTGGACTGGTTCTTATCGGAATTTATTCTTCTTAGGACCAGTAATTGCTAACATTATTATCGGTAGCTATCAAGAAATCAGAGCTAAAATCACTGTCGATAAAATAAGCCTCGTCAACACTCAAAGTTTCACCGTTATCCGTGACAAACACAAACAAGAAATTACTATCGATCAATTAGTTGAAGATGACATCGTCTTGGTTAAACGTGGCGATACGATTCCTGCTGACGGAATTGTTCGTTATTCTAACGGATTACAGATCAACGAATCAAGTATCACTGGTGAATCAGATACTATCAACAAGTTAGTTGACGATGAAGTCTTCTCTGGTAGCTTTGCCATTGCTGGACAAGCTAAAATTCAATTGACTCAAGTCGGTCATGAGAGCTTCGTTTCTAAATTGTCATCAGCCGTCGGTAAGGAAAAACGTTCTGTTAGCGTTTTAATGAAAATAATTAATAACATTATTAAAATTTTAACATACACTATCATCCCTATTGGACTTCTTTTATTTTTCCGCTCATTCTTAAAGAATGGCGATGTTTCCCAATCAATTTTAGGAACTTCCGCTTCCGTTATCGGGATGATTCCTGAAGGTTTAGTTCTATTAACTGCTGTGGCATTGGCAACTGGTTCTTACAACTTATCCAAACGTAATATCTTGGTACGATCACTTAGTGCAATTGAAACTCTGGCTCGAGTCGACACCTTATGCCTCGATAAAACCGGTACGATCACAACTGGTAAGTTGACGGTTAAAAAGACCATCACCTATAACGGCTTCAGTACCGCTCAAGTTCAGGCCATCGTAAGTAAAATTGTCGAAGCAACCCAGGAAACTAACGCGACTGCCTTGGCGATTAAAAATTTAGACGCTGAAGTATTTAAGACTGAAGTTAAAAAAGTTATTCCTTTCTCATCCGAAACTAAATATTCTGGCTTTATAGATGAAGAAAACGTTCGTTACATTATGGGGGCTCCTGAATTCATTATCAAGAACCCCGCTCCCGAAGTTACTCAGACTGTAGAGAAAGCTGCTGAAAAGGGCTTTCGTGTGATTGCTATTCTTAAAGAAACTTCTCAACAGACCCTTTTAGGTTTGTTATTGATTTCTGATGAAGTCAGACCTCAAGCGCCTTCTACCTTCTCATATCTTAAGAACCAGGGAATCGATTTAAAAATCATTTCTGGTGATAATCCCGTGACAGTTGCCAATGTAGCTGCACAAGCTGGCATCTCCACAGGGAATAATTACATTGATATGAGCAGTGTCAAAGATGATGAAGACTATCATGATTTGGTTAAAAAGTATAAAGTTTTCGGTCGTGTTCGTCCTAATCAAAAAGCCGATTTAATTAAAGCCATGCAAGACAATGGTCTTACTGTCGGTATGACTGGGGATGGTGTCAACGATGTTTTGGCCATGCGCCAATCTGATTGTAGTGTTGCCATTGCTGGTGAAAGTGATGCCGCTGAAGCTTCAGCTGATTTTGTTTTATTAAACCGCAACTTCGATTCAATGATTTTCATGTTGAATGAAGGTCGTCGAGTTATCAATAATGTTGAAAGAGTAGCTTCACTATTCTTGATCAAAACAATTTATTCCGTTGTTTTGTCGATCTTCTTCATTATTTTAGGAACTGGCTATCCTTTCCAACCATCACAACTGACACCAATCAATGCACTAACAGTTGGTATTCCGACGTTCATTCTGGCTTTGGAACCAAATTACACACCACCAGCTGGACGTTTCATGCGTAACGTTATGGAAATAGCTTTACCGTCTGCCATTTGTAATATTATTTTCATCGTGGCCATTTCAATTTTAGGTCGACACTTTAATTATAATTTTGCGACAACTTCAACTCTTTGTGTCTTCACAATCGGTATTATCGGTTACTGTGCCTTGATCTCAATTAGTAATCCATTGATTGTAAGAAAGAAAGTTATGATTGCTATCTCGTTTGTTTTATTCATTATTACCTTTATCTTTGGAAACAAACCATTCGGATTGCAAAGTATTTTGACTTTGAAATACGCATATCTCTTTGTAGCCATCTTCTTGATTGCTTGGCCACTATTCATGTTCATGCGTGAAGTCTTAGGTCGAAGAGTATTTTCTAAAATTAATTGGAAGTAAAAAAATCTCAATCCATTTTGGACTGAGATTTTTTGTTACCACTATTAATCTTTTACTTCACCGGCCTTAACCCACATATTAGTGGCGACTCGATACATTTTAATTCCATTGATCTCGGCAATTCGATCTGTATACCAAGGTGTATTCTTTCCTAGTACTTTTTCAGTATTCAACTTGCCCTTACAATCATAAACTGGTGTCTCTTTCGAAGTTACAATTACATCACTGAATGGCACGTACTTATAAGCTTTATCTGTCCTGATATACTTATCAGTTGCCACCCGATAATATTCAACACCGTTGATACTCTTTAGCTGATCGGTTACCCAATCGCTAGCCTGTGCTAAATCCACATCTATTGCTTTACCGTTAGCATCGTAAACTTGAACGGAACCACCATCAGGATAGGTTGAAACTAAGCCTAAATCATCACTGTCTTCTGCTTTCTTCACAAGGATTTGGACATCTTTACTACCATTCTTAATCTGATAAATGGCATCATCAGCGTTGATTAATGTGTATCCTGTCGGAACTTTCAAATTGAGATTTGAGCCAACTGCACCCTCACCCGTCTGAGTTCCTACTTCTTTATTAGTATTCTCGTCAATATAAGAAATTCTATACGAAGTATCAGCCTTTGTTACATAGCTAGTAAAGGTCATATTCTCCTTATTGAGCAAAAACCCATATGAAGATAAGTCGGCCAAACTATAACCATCTGGCGCTTTAACGTTGATATAATCGCCTAGGTTGCCCTGGCCTGTAGTTTTATCAACTACTTCACTAGTCTTTGAATCCTTGTATTGAATCGTGTAATCCAATCTTTCAGCCGGAATGCTAGGAATCGACTTTCTAGTTAAATAAATAGTCTTCTGAGGAGTCTTACTGTTCAAAGTGAGCATCATATCTGAAGCATTCGCAAAGTCGTAACCACTTGGAACCTGTAAGACAATCGAACTTCCTTCATCCCCTGTACCAGTTACATCTTTACCAATTTGTTTATTAGTATCTTTATCTAAATATTTAATATCGTAATTAACACTCTTGGCAATTTCAATAGTCTTAGATGGATTCTTAGCATCTACTTTAAACGTCTTTTGAGCGTTACTCAAAGTATAACCACTAGGAAGCTTAGATGTGTCTACCGTTATGGTTGAACCATCTGCTGCTTGGCCAGATTGTGTATCGATAACATCACCAGTATTTTTATCCTTAATAATAAAATTGTAATTAACCTGTGTTGTATCACCTGAAACAGTTATTGATTGGTTTTGTTTTGTATAAATAATATTTTGTCCAACAACATGATTACCTTCGTCGATAACTGGAGTTCCATTATCATCAATTCCAGTAGCCTCATAAGTTACAGTATATTTTCCAGGCTTAGTGATATCGACCGTACCCGATTTTATAGTAACGGAGTACTTATTGCCATTAGAATCAGTAATCGTAACTGGCTTAGCTAATCCAGTTTTATCATTTAACTGTAAAGTTCTATTACTCAATTGTTGCCAATTTGGTTCTTGAAAAATTTTTACATGACGAATTAAAGGAGCACCTTCCACGTTATACGTTGTATCAGTTGGAACAAATACAATTTCTCCACCTTTAGTATCTATATCCGGACTTATCTGGGTTATTTTAGTTTCAACAACAGCTTTATGTCCATTTAGGTCTGTTTTGTTACGCGATAACTTGGAAACATTAGTGCTGGAATCATTTAAATGATCCCCACTAGTAATTGCATCATTAAATGAACTTGGCAAACTGGTTCCTTTAAAGTTCATCGGATCTGCTCGTCCTGAAATTAACTCTGGTTTGAAATAATTATATTTCAAATTGAAAGTTTTAGTTTGTTCGCCATTTTTATAACTGACTTTTGATGCAAAGTTAGTTTTTTTATCGCGTTGTTCAATTGTCATTGTTAATGGATTTCCCTTATCATCAACAATTCCCAATTTATTTTGCAGTAAAGTCTCATATTTTTCATTGCTGCTATCGACGTCTTCTTGAAAGATTGGTGAAACCTCAAGTGTCTGTCCATCTTTCAAATCAGAAAACTTTTGTTTACCCGTCGTTACCGCATCCGATAAAGAACTGGTTGCCTCAATTACGGGGTCTTCTTTCAATTCATTTTTGACATGAATTTCCTTTGATTTACTTGCAGCCTCAACGACTGAAGTATTAGCACCCAGAATTGTTGCGGATAGCAATACCCCAGTTAAAGCTACCATTTCATATTTTTTCATAAAAACATATCTCCCTGATATTCTTATATGAATCTACACCTCTAGAATAGCAGTTACGATAGCAAAAGGGAGACACATTTTCAGAAAAGTGTCTCCCTTTTTTATTCTATTTTTATTTAAATTCTTCTTCATGTTTATGATGTTGCATAAACTCACTGTGATTCTTTTGCATTCCCATCAAATAGACGATGGACAATACTATCACGGCAAACATTGCTAAAACAGCATGTGGCTGTCTCATTATCAGCAACAAAATTGTTAACAATACTAAAACTAATATTGAAATTCTTAAAGTAACTCTGGGAACTTTATCTTTCATAATGTCATACCTCTTTTGAACTTCTAGGTTAATTATGAAAGCAAATTTCCAGTTACGCAATTAAGACGCTTGTTAATTTGCCAAATCGTCTCCATTTGATTCGATAACTTTCTTGTACCAGTAGTAACTCTTCTTAGGTGTACGGCTGAAGTCACCTTCTTGATTATCGTCACGGTTAACATAAACGAAGCCATAACGTTTTGCCATTTGACCAGTACCTGCAGATACCAAATCAATACAGCCCCAAGGAGTGTAACCAATCAAATCGACACCATCTTTGATAGCTTCTTTCATTTGTTCGATGTGACCCTTGAGATATTCAATACGGTAATCATCGTTGATTGATCCATCTTTTTCAACAGTATCACGAGCACCTAAGCCATTTTCAACGACCATAACGGGAATTTCATAACGTCCATAAACGTCATTTAGATACCAACGAAGTCCCTTAGGATCCATTGCCCAGCCCCATTCACTGTACTTGAGGTAAGGGTTTTTAACACCTGTACTGAAGTTACCTGCAGCTTCGGCTTTACTTGGATCTGCTGTCAAAGCGTTTGATGAGTAGTAACTGAATGTGTAGTAATCAACAGTTCCTTCTTTAAGAACTTCTTTATCTTCAGCTGTGATGTTCAATTTAACGTTGTGTTCATCCCAGAAACGTTGTGCAAAGTGTGGATAAGCACCGCGGACTTGAACGTCACCACAGTAATAGTTGTTAATTTCGTTAGCTTGTTGAGCCTTCAAAATATCATCCGGATTTGATGTCAATGGATAGTTAACATTACCAGCAATCATACAACCAATCATATTTTTAGCATTGATCTTGTGACCAATTTTAACAGCTAAAGCACTGGCAACGAATTGATGATGCAAACCTTGAAGATTATTTTGAATATCTTCATCAGTCATTTCACCGTTAAATGGAGCAGCACCATCTTTAACTGGTAATCCTAATGACATATAACCACCGAACATCATACCGATATTAATTTCATTAAATGTTAGCCAATAGTGAACTAAATCTTTATATTCTGTAAACAAAGTTTGAGCATACTTAACGTAGAAGTCGATAACCTTACGATTATCCCAGCCACCATAAGCTTCTGTTAAATGATAAGGCATTTCGTAATGTGAAATTGTAACTAATGGTTCAATGCCGTATTTGCGACATTCTTCAAAAACATTACGATAGAAATCCAAACCTTTTTGATTAGGTTCAGCGTCATCACCATTAGGGAAAATTCTTGTCCAAGCAACTGACATACGGTAAGTCTTGTAGCCCATACCGGCTAGTAACTTGATATCTTCCTTGTAGTGATGATAAAAATCACTACCCTCATGTGATGGATAATAGCCATCAGGTTGTAACTCTTTAGTAAATGTACGTGGTTTTTCATAAGTTCCACCTAGCAAAAGATCAGCGGTACTAGCTCCTTTACCATCAACATCCCAGGCACCTTCATATTGATTGGCGGCAGTAGCTCCACCCCACAAAAAGTTCTTTGGAAATTCTGTCATAGTCCTTACTCCTTCATTTTCAATATAATTATATGTTAACGCTTTCTGGCATAAAAATTAAAGTTTATTTTAAATCAATGATACTGTCACCAGGTTCAACATGACCATCAACCAAGACTTTAACATCGTTATAGTTCTTCGAATTAGTAACAATAATTGGCGTTGTAACGTCATAACCTTGATTAGTGATTCCATCAACATCGAACTCCATTAACAGTTGACCTTGATGTACTTCTTGACCTTGTTCAACGTGACTAGTGAAGCCTTTACCTTCTAGTTGAACGGTATCCATACCGATATGAATCAATAATTCGGCGCCGCCTTTTGAATTAATACCAATAGCATGTTTAGTTGGGAAAACAACACTGATTGTTCCATCAACTGGTGAATAAATTTTTCCTTCATCAGGAAGTACTGCGACTCCCTTACCAAGTGCTTCTGAAGCAAACACTTCGTCCTTAACATCACTTAATGGAACTGTCGAACCTTTAATAGGACTAATAATTGTTTCTGGTGCAACGGCTTCTTTTTCAACTGTTTCTGGAGCAGCAGTTGTTGTAGCTGTTGCTGAACTAGCCATAGCAGTGGCTAATTGTGGTTCTGCATCATTTGAAACTGGTTCTTTAACGGAATTTTCGTTCTTAAGATCCTCTTTGCTGAAACCAAAGACTAATGAAAGACCAAGTGCAATCGCAAAGGCAACAACCCATGAAATAAGAGCACCATAAACTGACATGTCCATACCACTAGCACCAATATAACTAGGGAATAAGAAGACACCAAGTCCTCCGACCATATAAGACTTAGTACCGAATAGTCCCATTAAAGCACCACCAATACCGGCACCGATACAACTCATTGCGAAAACCTTTTTGCGAGGTAAAGTAATACCATAAATGGCTGGTTCAGTAATTCCAAAGATACCTGACAAGAAAGCTGACCAACCAAGGCCTTGAACTTTCTTACTCTTAACTTTCATAATAACGGCTAGAACAGCACCAATTTGAGCGAAAGATGCGGCACCAGTTAAAACAAGAATTGGATCATAATGAAGATTTTGAATATTTAACATTGCCAATGGAACAAGTCCCCAGTGTAAGCCAAAGATGACAAGAATTTGCCACAAACCACCAATAACAGCACCCGTAATGATTGGACTTAGGTTGTAAAGAGCTGAAGCACCAGCGGCTAATCCGTCACTGATCCATGAAGTAATTGGTCCTACAACTAGAAGTGTCAATGGAACAACAACAATCAAAGTAAAGAATGGAACTAAGAAAGTTTTAACAACACTTGGAATAACTTTCTTCAGGTATCTTTCAACCTTAGAAGCAATCCACATAGCTACGATGATAGGAATAACTGATGAAGTATAGTTCATCATGATTACTGGAATCTTTAGAAAAGTAATGTGAATTGGTGAAGATAACGCTGTACCAGCAAATAAAGTGAATAATGGTTTACCAGTTACAGCAGTTGGATTCAAAGCAACAATGGTTGGATAAACTAGTGCTGCACCAATTGATAATCCAATAAACTGATCAACGCCGAATTTCTTAGCGGCTGATAATCCTAAGATAATTGGTAGGAAGTAGAAGAAAGCATCCCCAATTGCGTAAAGTATAACGTAGGTACCAGAAGCTTTAGTTACCAATCCTGTTGTTACTAGAATTGTTGCCAAGCCTTTGATCATACCAGTTGCAGCCAAGCAACCTAAAGCTGGGGCAAAAATTCCTGAAATCAGATCAATGAATTTATCTAACAAACTAGTTTTTTCATCGTCTTCGCCATAATCGTCAGGAACAGTTCCACCATCTGGGAAACCACCTACTTTGACGACATGATCGTAAACATCAGCAACTTCATTACCAATAACAACTTGGTATTGGCCACCACTTTGAACAACTGTTACGACACCGTCAGTATCTTTCAATTCTTCAGTATTAGCTTTCTTTTCGTCTTTTAATTTAAAACGTAATCTCGTGGCACAGTGAACAACACTTTTAACGTTATCCTTGCCACCGACTAATTTAACAATTTTTTTAGCTAAACTATCGTAGTCTTTCATAATATTTTCTCCTTTACCAGGCAAACAAAAAAGCTCAAGAGGTCACACTACTATTCACCAATAGTAATGTGGTTTCTTGAGCTAATGCCTGCCGAACAGTAACACGCTAGTATTTAATTTTCCCGATGGGTTACTCGCCAAACATGTAAGATCAAATACATTTGATCATTTGACGACAACGCCCACCCTTTAGTATTTCGTAAGAATGTAGAAATCTTTTGAACAGTTTGATTCTCTTGAGGATATTTAGCAATCATTAATTTCAACAAACTAGGGTCCAATTGTTCACCAGCAGGCTTGTTGGATTTGATTTTTTTAATTAAGAAATATCTCAAATGCGATACCAGACGACTATAGCTGAATGATTCATCATCCAAAGTCTTGTGGTAACTGATTTGAATAATATTGATGATATCGGCAATTATCTTGGAAACTTGGATCGTGTCCTGAAGGGATTCTTTTTCATTCTCCAAATTAACAAAGTGATAAGTCAAGAAGACCAATTCATCCTTAGCAAACTTAATTTTCAAATCCTTATCGATAATTTTAATTGACCTTAACGCTGCTTGATATTCTTTAGGAAATAATTTTTTTACTTCCCAGTTAACTGCTCTATCTGTAAACTCAATGTGCTCTTTTGCCCGTTCGTAAGCAAAATTGATGTGATCAGCCAAAATTAAATATTGATAATCATTAAATTTAACCTTTAAAAAAGATTCGACATCGTTAACTATATCAGAAGTTACATCAATGATAGATTTATCATATTCCCCTAAATTATCAATGTTTGCTGTATTCTCCGACTTGAAACGTTGGGTTATCTTTGATGCGTCCACCAAATCACCCGTTTTCTTGCCAAATCCGATGCCTTTGCCAATAACTACCCATTCAACATGATGGTCATCAACTACGAGGGCCGCATTATTATTATAATTTCTTATAAATTTCAATGACTTACCCTCCTAAAAAAAATACCCACTAATTGCACACTAAAATATGCACAATATTAGTAGGTTTATGCCTGATCGAATCAGTAACACACATCGTTTACAGGAACCATGATAGCGGTTTCTTTATAAGACGTCAAGTCTCTTTTTGAAATTAAGCTATAAAAGTATCAAATATTATTGTAAAAAGTGAATTTTTTAAGGCACATTTAAACTTACTTTGGTTAGATAATCTTGGTCAAAAAATTGATCAAATATAATGTAAACGTTGTCAATTAATAAGTATTGAATAAACGCTACAAATTGTCCAGATACTTCGTTATACTTGACCTAACAGGGCTTAGGGCATCATATCAGCAAGCAAAAAAATCGTTTTTTATTAATATATTTTTTATCATGATATTATGCTAATAATTAAACAAACTAAGGAGTCTTGAATATGCCAAAGAAAATTGCTGTCGTAGCTATGAATACCAAGAAGATTCCCTATGTCGGTGGTAATGAACTTATCATCACACTCGATAATCAAAAAGTTTGGTACACCGCCAACACTAAACAGATTAGAATCCCCTTTTTAACAAATGTTCTCAATTCAATGATGAACAACTTTTTCAATACTTTTATGAAACGCTCAAATAAGCAGAACGTTGTCAAAGCTAACTATTTCTCTAAACAAGTTGCCCGCTACTTGCTTAAGAACAACTATGATCAAGTTGTTTTTGAAAATGAACAGCTCAGAAGAAATATCTCTCGTCGTCTTCAAAAGAAGACAACCACTGTCCCAGAAACTTTACTCGCTTAGGACATAAATAAGGTCCAGAAATCTTAATTGATTTCTGGACCTTATTATTTATCTAACGGCACTAACGATATCTTCATCGCCAGTAACAAAGTTAATATCTTTCTTAATTGTAGAAGGTGTTTCCAAAGCTTGTGTAATAACTTTAGCTACATCGGCTCTTGGAACACTGCCACCTTCATAATTGCTTTGAATATTGATTTTTCCAACAGCATCATCATTCGTTAACATTCCTGGATGAACAATTGTGTAATCCAAGTTTGTGCTACGAAGATATTTGTCCGCATAGTGTTTAGCAATGTAATATGGTCTGATTCCGGAAGCTTCCCACTTACTAGGATCATCGCTGTAAACGGCACTGACCATTACATAACGCTTGATTCCTAATGTTTGGGCGACATCCATTGTCTTGATGGCACCATCTAAATCGATTTCCATCGTCAAATCGTATCCAGCTCCACCAGCACCAGCGGTAAATACGATTGTATCAGCTCCAGAAGCTTCAATCGAGTTCTTGATTTCTGCTATCGGTGCAGTTAAATCAATATATTGTGTTGCAATATCCTCTGCTTGATAGGCCTTGATTTGTTCTTCATTACGCAAGCCAGCCACAAAATGAATCTGTTTGTTTTGAAGTTCATCAATCAATAAGCGTCCCACTTTACCATGGGCACCAATAATAAGTACTTTCATTACAAATACCTCCTCGAGTAACTTCACTCTAACAATAAGTATTTAATTTTGCCATTATTATGTATCCTATAAAAAATATCCAGAAATCAATTTAATGATCTCTGGATATTTTTTAATAGTTAACTTCTTTATTAGCTTCCAACTGATATTCGTGACCACGTACTTTCACAACACAGCCACGGTCAGCTTTGACCTTTATTGTATTATCTTCAAAAGTCAGTCGATACGTTATACCTTGAAATTGTTGAGCAAACGATAGTTTCTGCCATTTACTTGGCAATTGCGGATCAATATTCAACTTACCATCCACAAAGCTTACACCGGCAAAATCACGCATGATCACAGTTAGTACTGCACCCATGACACCAGTATGAATACCGTCAGCAGTTGTTCCGCCTTGGATATCGTCATAATCGGAACGGATTGCTACTTGTAATTTGTTCCAAGCTTTATCGACATCCCCTAAAGCAATATCGATACTAGCATATACAGGTCTAGAAACCGTTGAACCATGTACCGTTCTGGCTAAATAATAGTCACGGTTCTTTTTCAACCAATCACTTGGTAAATTATTGCCTAACTGTTTTAAAGTTTTTTGCATCACTTGTGGACCTAAATTGTAAATCATCATCAATGAATCAGCTTGTTTATCAACTTGATAATCATTAGCCGACTTATTTTTAGCTGTCAAAATTCGATCGATTCGATGAATATCGCCATACTCTTTTTCATAGTCAGCTAAATTCAAATTTTTCAATTCGAAATAGTGATTGTACTGCTCGATAATACCCTGATCATTGATATAGATTTTCAGTTTATGAGACATCTCATCAGCTTTACGAATTAATGTTTCGTCAAAATTAGATTCCTCGCAAGCTTTTTTAAAAGTTTCTGGCATTTCTTTACGTAATTTCAATAGCCAGGTCAATGACCAGGCCACCATCAAATTAGTATAAGCATTATCTGACAAACCACCTTGATTCGTATTAGGGTAAGCTTCATGGAATTCATCTGGTCCCATAACACCGGATAGATGATAGTTTTCACCGTCGTATTGAGCCTTTTCTAGCCAAAATTTACTTGTTTGTAAAAGAACGTCTAACCCGCCTTGCTTCAACAAACTGTTATCACCAGTCATTTGCGTGTAACTCCAAATATCATACACGACAGCTAAAGATACGTGACGTTGTAATCGTGAATTGTCCGGATACCACTCATTAGTCATGGGATTTAAATGAATCAATTGTGCTTGTTCATCCCCGATACTAGCTGACTGCCAAGGATACATGGCACCATGTTCTCGTTGTAATTCGGCATTTCTTCTAGCAGCTGGCAAACGTTTGATTCGATACTTCATCAAAGCTTTAGCCGTTTCGGGTTCAATAGTCGTGTAGTAAGGAACAAAGAATAATGCATCCCAGAAAATATGACCACGATAGCCTTCACCTGTTAATCCACGTGAACCAACTGAGGCGTCTAAATCTGGATTGGCCAATTTTTGTGCTGCCTGATGTAATTGGAAAATATTTAATCGAATCAATTTTTGAATATCTTTATCATCAGTTTTCACTTCGACATCGGCAGTTTTCCAGAATTCTGACCAATGCTCATGGCTATTTTGACTGACTTTATCAAAGGTTCCTTGATCAAGAGCATCTTTGACAATCTTTAAATAGTTCGAACTTTCATAGTCAGTCGCTACTGTCATAACTCGCTCAACGCTCAAAATTTCTTTAGCAGATAATTTAGACGTCGTACGATCCACAATTGAATCCTGATTATAAGTCGTTTCAAAATCAGCATTGGGACTGGTAGTTTTAGCTCCTACAGCAAACTTAATATTTGATTGTAAAGTTTTTGCCTGCAAAATATGGTCCGACGTCTTGACTACTTTGAATTCTTGACTGTTAAACTTGCGATAACGAGCAACATTCTGATTTTGAATTTTACCATCCAATACCATTTCAACGTTCACTTGAGCTGAAAAATCTAGTGATATTTCCACTTTTAGAGCCAAACGATGATATGAGACTGGGTCACAAACTTTTATTGTCTTAACGAATAAATGTCCTGAATCAACTGGATAAACTAATTCTTCTGTTAAATTACCTTCGCGCATATCCAGCACGGCTTTACGTTGGTCATACGGAACCGTAATTTCAGTTTGATTAACTTTAATTTTTAACAATTGAGGATTAGGAAAATTAACTGGATCTTCATTCACAATATCTCGAGAATTAACTTTAGTCGTTGTTTGATTGAAAATTCCGGCAACATACAAACCGGGATAATGATTATCGTTATAACGACTCATCAATGGAGCACCCCGCCAACCAAGGTAGCCATTGCCCAGAGTTAACAAAGCTTCTTGACCATAGGATTTAACGCCCTTTGGCGTATCTTGATAGATTATTTGCCAGTTTTCTGTCATAACGACCTCCTAGTTTACAGCATCTTTAAAGACGTTCTTCTTTTGTGCTGCTTTAACTTTACTCAAGTCAGCATCGCTGAAGCCCCATAGGTAAACACAAACGAATGAGATAACGATTGTTACAGCACTAGCGATTACGAAAGCCCAAATATTATTAGGATTTGTCTTTGAGAAGAATGATGGGAAACCAATCAATGAACCTGTGAAACCAAACATATCGATCTTCATTAATCCGGCTAAGAAACCACCGACAGCACCACCAATATTAGACATCCAGAAAACACGTCCATATTTCAAATTAATACCATACATAGCAGGTTCAGTAACACCGGCATAACCTGATAAAGCTCCAGCTAATGATAAACCTTTAACACTAGCATTCTTTGTTTTAGCCCAAACGGCCAAAGCACCAGTACCTTGAGCAATCATTGTAAAGTTGATCAAAGCGTTCAAAACTGAATGTCCTGTCATAGCAATATCGTTTGAAACGATAGGAACGACCATCCAATGCAAGCCAAAGATTACTAAGACTTGATAGAAAGCACCGATTACTAATCCAGCGACGGCTTCATTAGCTGTTACTAATAGATTGATCAAAGCGGCTAATCCACTTGAAATCAAGGAAATAACTGGTCCCATGATAACTAAAACAGCAGCGGAAACGATGAATAGCGTAAATAATGGTTGGAAAATCGAACGTAAACTAAGTGGTAGAACTTTTTTGAGCCAATTACCAACTGGTCTTGCTAACCAAGCAGCAAAGATAATTGGGAAAATTGAATATGTGTACTGTGGGATATGGATTGGCATACCAAAGAATTCAGCGTTCATTGGAATACCTAAGAAAGTAGCCATTCCCTTAGTTGGTGCTGCCCATAATGCAGCAATCGTAGGATGAACCAATACACCGGCAATTGCAGCCACAACAATTGGATCAGAACGTAACTGTTTAGCAGCGGTGTAACCAACTAAAATTGGTAAGAAGTAAAAGGCTGAATCGCCCATAGCGTTAATAATGATATAAGTTGTTGATTTGGTATCGATCAAATTCAAGTTAAATGTAAATAATGTTAAAAATCCCTTTAAAATACCTGAAGCAGCTAATAATCCAATGATAGGAATCATTGAACCAGTAATAGTTCCAATTAATACTTGGAACCCTTTAGAGATCCAGCCCCAAAGGTTCGTCGGTCTCTTTTCAGACTCGGCCTGACCATTAGTTTCCTCAACAGCTGATTCAGTAGCATCCTCATCAGAAAATTCTTCACCCAATTGGGCAATTACTTGATCGTAAATATCAGTAACAGCTGGTCCAATGACAACTTGGTACTGACCTAAACCGGCGTTATATAAGGCACCGGCAACACCATCTAAATTGGTGATTTTCTCTGTTTGAGCTTTTTTCTCGTCTTTTAAGTAAAATCTCAAACGTGAAATACAATGAATGACTTTATTAATATTTTCAGGTCCACCGACATAAGTGATGATCTGAGAAGCTAACTCTGAATAATCTTTCCCCTTTGCCATTGTTCTTACTCCCTCAAACTTATTTTATTTTTGGTACTTAATGATGACGTCTGGCAAACTCAACACTGCTGAATTTGTCTGCCCGATGTCTTGACTCGGTATATGATAAAATCCGGCTATCTGTGAGATGTGTTTCACTTCGAACCACAACCATTGGTACAGATGATGAAATTCCTAATTGATTACAATCATCGTATTCGGGGTTCTCAACGGTTAAATGTTTAATCGCATAATCAATTGTTAATCCCAAGTTGTGTTCAAAATAGTGAAACAACGAATTCTCAGCCTCTTCCACAGGAATATCTTTTACTATGTCTTCATTCACATAATCATAATCTAGAATGGTAGGTATCCCATTAACGATCCTTTCACGGACAATTAATTGTGCATAAATTTGATCTGATCCAAAAAGTAGGTTTTCTGGCACTAAAACATGATTTTGAATCTTAATCACTCTATTCTTGGAATCCATGCCATTCTCTTTAACTATTTCTTTATAACTTTTTATCGATGAGACTGGGAAGGAAAACCGTTTCGTACTTAAAACTAAACTCCCTTTGCCTCGTATGGTTTGGATATATCCTTCATCCGCTAGTAACTGCATTGATTTACGCACTGTTTCCCGGGATACGTGGTAACGCATGACCAACTGTTGATTACTGGGAAGAAGTTCTCCAGATTGATATTTCTGTGTTTGAATACCACTTAACAAATCGTGATATATTACCAAGTACTTTTTCATATGACCTCCAACGACCTAAGACTAGCATGAATAAAAAGCGCTTACATCAACGTTTTAAAGGCATTTATGGAAAAACCTAGACAAGTTGTTTACAAACGCCGAGAGCTTAACCAAACTAAAACTAGACAAGTTTTTTCCCTTTTTATTCATGATTCTATACAAATCGTATATATTTAATATTTAAATCATAATTTTTTATTTATTTAATAGCAATTGAATCCAAAAAAAATAGACCCAATCGTCAATTACGATTGGATCTATTATTAAGTTTTTTAGATTTCTGTGTAGCTATCACGAACGGTAAACAATGAATCAATTGATTCATTCAATTCTGTCATTCTAATAGCGTCACCAACAAGATCAGTTACAGAAAGGATCTTTAACTTGTCGAACTTACAATCATCGGGTACCACGATTGAGTCTGAAACTAGAACTTGCATAAGGTCTGAGGCTTCAAGTCTCTTAGCAGCATCTTTTGAAAAGATTGGATGTGTTGCGACAGCGGAAATTGTCTTAGCACCAGCTACTTTAACAGCTTCGGCACTATTGATCATTCTTGTACCAGTATCGATCAAATCATCAACGATAACACATTGTTTACCATCAACATCACCAATGATGTCAGGAACAACACTATTATCTTCAGTAGATCTTTGATCAACGATAGCAATTTGTGAGCCAAACACTTCGGCTAAGGCACGAGCACGTTTTGTTGAATTGTGATCTGGAGCAACGAAAACAAAATCATCAGGATTCTTGATTCTCTTTTCAAAGTAACTAGCGAAAATAGGCATAGCACGTAGGTGATCAACAGGAATATCGAAGAATCCTTGAATTTGATCAGCATGCATATCAAGGGCGATTACACGATCAACCTTGCCTAGTTCCAACATATTTGCAAATAACTTGGCAGAGATAGGTTCTCTTGAACGAGACTTTCTATCTGAACGAGTATATGCAAAGTAAGGCAATACACAATTGATGTTTTGTGCACTTGCACGTCTAAGAGCATCTACAGCAATCATCAATTCCATAAAATTGTCATTTACGGGATCTGAAACAGAATGAATGATGTAAACGTCCATTCCACGAATACTTTCATTGATTTGAATGTTAATTTCACCGTCACTGAAATGTGAAACACTTGCATCCAATAATGGAATACCCATGTAGTCAGAAATTCTCTTAGCTAATGGTTTATTACCATTTAAAGAAAGTAAAGCAACGTTATCTAATGTACTATTAGACATATTTGTCCTCCAAAAAATTATATAAGTACTGGTCTACCAACAGGTTTACTCTCGTCAGCAATTACTAAGCCCATGTCATTTTCAGACAATGACTTATTTTTAGTCCTAACTCCCGATTGTGAAACTATTGTAAACTTATACTTTAATTTTACACTCAATTGGAGATAATTATCCAGTAAATATGAATCTATTTTTCCATTTAAATACAAATGGTAGTCCGGATACTTTTTCATTACGTTTTCAACAATATTTACATTGTCTGGATTTTTCACTTGTGAAACGGTTAAAGCAATCGCTACCCTCTCAGCAAAGTTTCCCAAGAACTTATTCTTCTC
This sequence comes from Companilactobacillus sp. HBUAS56275, assembly GCF_036913655.1. NCBI lineage: Bacteria > Bacillati > Bacillota > Bacilli > Lactobacillales > Lactobacillaceae > Companilactobacillus > Companilactobacillus sp. HBUAS56275. The sequence goes on along the minus strand of NZ_JAYKKK010000002.1, from coordinate 341,968 downwards.
ATCAGGCTTTAACTGTGGCTTGCCAAAAATATTCTTTTTTATATAATCTTCAACGTTAGTCATATTTTACCCTCCATACGTCATAGTATAGCGGAGAAAGTAATAATATAAAAGAATGACAATTCTTCCTTACTCGACACGTAAAATTGTATAATGTGTGTAAAGAAAGGATGTGTTACTTATGGATGAGATGGTATTTTTTAACCCAGGCGATGCCATTGCCAACTCTAAAGACTTTGGTGAGGCCGTCCGTGGAGCACAAATTTACAAAGCTAAAGATCCTTATGAATCATCCCTTATCGTTGCTGAGGATGTTAGTGACAATAAATCTTTTGTCGTATACTTCGCAAAAGACGAGAAATCAAACGTTAAAGACTCTGATAAGAGTGTAGTTCCTTATCATTTGAAAAAGAAAATATAACAGATAGAAGTAAAGTTTAAATACCAAAATAAATAACGGTTTCCGTAAAATTATCCAAGCATATATATGTCTTGAATGCCTAATGGAAACTGTTATTTTTATTTTATTCCATTTAGTTCTTTGCACTCCTCCAAAATGCCATATTCTGACACTGAGCCGATTAGAATAAAGGTATAAATTAATTGGAGGTCGTCATATGACAACTATTACGATTGGTAACAAAAATGACAATGAAACTGAATTATATCATGCTATCGAAAATTCTAAGTCGGGTGACACTATCAAACTTCTACCTGGAACTTACTTTTCACAATCTCGCCCATGTGTCTTTACCATCAAACATAATCTAACTATAATTGGTCAAACGCACAATCCTGACGCTATCCAATTAAACCTTGGCTTTCTTTTAGGCGAAGGCGCAACTCTTATTGCTCAAAACTTTGCTTTATCTTTCGGTGGTGAACACTTTAACACGATTGCGATGTACGATAATTCTGAATTATTTGGTCGTAATCTTCACATTTCCCACACTTCGAAAGACAAATGGGACTGTGTCTATGGTAAAAGTGCTCATATTTCACTAGTCGATTCTAAAATCGACATTGATAACTTGAATTCCTCTAGCCTCGATTTATATGACTGCCAACTTTATCTTGAAAACACCCATGTTGCTGGCCTGATTACTAAACAAACTGATTCTTCCGTGAAAAATGCAATTATCGATGACACAATTTATTTAGACGATAACAGTACGCTTAAATTTGTTGATCTCACCATCAACTCCAATGACAACCAAGCTTTCTGCGAACTCTACGCTCTGAATAATTCAAAAGTCACTGGTCAACTTCTAAAAACTACCAGTTCTGCTCCAACAATTGGTGTTGCTGAATCTAATCTCAATGTTAATGAATTTGAACCTGATCTTGAAAATATCACCTGGTACTTTGACGATAATTCTGAAGTTCTCGCTGACAGTACTCGACCTTACACATCAGGACTTTAACGACACAAAAAGCCGAATCGCAATGATTCGACTTTTTTTATTTCTCTAATTTTTCTTTTAACCAGTTATCTAGAAAAGCCACCTGTGGTCTGGTATGAAATCTATGTTGCCCATCTTTCATTACCGTTACATCAACGTTATGATGCTGAACAAATTCATTCAATACTGCCTTTGAAGTATGATCGTCACGTTCTCCATAGAGAATCTCAGTCGGAACCTGCCAATCGATCGGGTGATCTCTCACATACTGTAACGATTGCCAAGAAAATCTTTCTCGACCAATAGTTATCTCGCCTTTATTTTGTAATTCATCTTCGGAAATACCATTTTCTTCCATTGAATTTAATAAATATTTCTCCATATTTAATAACGGTGATATGAACAAAGCTTTCGTTAGCTTCATACCTTTAGTCAACATTGAGAAATAAGCACCAATACTGTTAGCCAATATCATAACTTGATCGTAATTAGGACGCACTTGATCATAGACTTCCTTAATCTGTTTTTCCACGATCCAAGGCAAATATTCCTGATAGTCCACTCCGACAATGTCATAATCTGGAACAATCTTTTTAAAACGTTCAGCTTCGGCCGCACTCGCACCTTTGCCGTGAACGTAAATAATGACTTTTCTCAAACTTTGGCCTCCAACAAAAACTCTTTTCTTCATTTTAATTATTTCGATTACGATAGTCCTTAACATTGGCAAAATTTTGTAATTCTTTTAAATTTCCCTCATTCTTCAAATGCTGACTATATTCTTTATCTAAATCTGGAATAACCTCATTCGTACCTGGAACAAAATGAATCGTCTCTGTTCCCGCCTCGACAGCAGTTTGATAGTACCATTCTTTAAACTTTAAATAACTCATTGTATCTTCTAGATCCGTAATTTGTTGCTGCAGGTCTCGACGATGTTCTTCCAATAATTGATATCTTTTTTCTAGAGTGCTGTCCCCTTGTAGACGATACTCAATAAATTTTGAGATATCAGCTACTGAAACACCGGCATTTTTCAAACAAATAATCGTTCTCATTAAATGGATATCATTATCTGTAAACTCTCGTCGACCAATATCATTTCTTTTAACAAATGGCAATAAGCCCGATTTATCATAATAACGAATTGTATCAATCGTGACACCTAACTCTTTTGATACCTGTCCTATACTATAACTCATAATTTTCTCCCATTATTAGTCATCTGTTGATAAAGAAATTGCTTGACGGCTCTTTATCTCGGAAGTTATTCCTTCTAAATTCTTCAAACCACCTTCATACGCAAATTGACCTAAAGGCAGATGATTAGGAATATCTTCATTATCTGTAACTTGATTATAAATCACTTCGGCAATTTTTTGAGGATCTCCAGGTGCATTTGTGACGGAATCAGATACGTGTGAGATTGAATCCCCAAACTGTTGATAATCAGAAATTTTAGGAGTGACCTTATTTGATGAACGACCAGACCAATCGGTTCTGGCGCCACTAGGTTCAACATTCATAACTTGAATACCTAAATCGGCTACTTCTTGTCGTAAAGTATCCGCATAACCTTCCACTGCATACTTGGTAGCACTGTAAAAGCCCATTGTAGGCAAAGTCGTCAATGCCAATGCTGATGAAAGATTTACAATAACACCTGATTTTTGTGAACGCATAATTGGTAAGACAGCACTAGTCATATTGGCCAGTCCGAACACGTTAACTTCAAACATGTAGCGAACTTGATCCATATCACTTTCCTCAATTGTGGAAAAATAGCCTAGTCCTGCATTATTCACTAAAACGTCAATTGTTCCGAATCTATCCTTTGCCTTCGAAACGGCAGTCTCAATTTCCGATTTATCCATCACATCTACGATCACTTTTTCAATTTTGTCGTTATCAAACTGATTCAAATAATCCAAATCTGACATTTTTCTTGCTGCTGCAACCAGATTAGTGTCTTTTTGACTTGCGACTACTTTAGCCAATTCTTTTCCAAAACCACTAGAAGTACCTGTTATTAACCATGTCTTTTTCATTATTTAGATTCCTCCACATTATTATTCTTGGTAAATTTGACTAGACCATCTAACCATTTTTGATGTCCATTGAGCATCGGATTAGGGTCTTGTTGTGACAGTTCCGCTGCCGGTTTACCGATCTGTGATTCTTGAGTTAACAAACGAACTCGACCATCGTCTAATTTTTCAATTAAGAAAGCATGATAGACGTCAAATTGTGTATCGGCATCGCCATCTTGCCATCCATGCCATGCTAAACGTGCTACTTTCCCATCATTAGGCTCCACCAATTCCATAACCTGAGCGTCAATTGGAAATCCAAAAGTATCAAAATGAAATGTTTCCGCAAAATGAAGTTTAGAGTCATTTTTAATACTTAAATCAATATTTGCTGCATTGTCGTAATATTGTTCCCACTTGGAAGTGTCGACCAGATTATTCCAAATATCCTCAATATTAACTTTGTCAGTGATAACTTCATTAGAAACAAAATTATCTGTTTTTCCTGGTAAATAGTCTGTAGACCAATTAATTGTTTTCATAATTTTTTGTCCTCTTTTTTAAGAATAAAGTCATTTTATATCCTGGAGTTGACTTCAGGACAAGGATTAATTTCAATTTTTCTCAAAAAAAATAAGTGAAGAATCTAATCTTCACTTATATGAACTTAATTCATATTAATATAATCCAACAATTTAAATAGAATTTCACGATTCTCAACTGGAACGGGCCTTTGCAATATATCTTCCGCCGTCTGATTCAAAACTGAACCTTTGATATATGGAAAATCGTTTACCACCATTTCACGGACATTATCCGCTTTGGGTTCAAAGTGAAATTGTAGTCCGATAATTCGATGATTCATCACAAAACCCTGATTCTTAACCTTATCACTGGAAAAGAGTAATTCAGCCTTATCAGGAATTTCAAACATTTCCTCATGCCAATGTAAAATGTTCATTTGTTGAGGCAAATCAGGAATTACTTGTGATTGTAAATAAACTGGTGCCCAGCCTACTTCTTTAGCCGGTGCCTTACTGATTTTGTAGCCAAGTTGTTTAGCAATCTGTTGAGCTCCAAAACAAGCACCAAAAATTGGCTTATCCTGTTCAATCATTTTAGCAATCAATTCACGCTCTTGTTTGATCCAAGGTAAATCGTCATTGGGACTCATTGGGCCACCTAGAATGACTAACATATCAGTCTCATCAGCGGTTGGCAAATATCCAAATTGATAAGGATGATAGGTGTACATTTCATGATTATGTGACTGCGACCAGTCCTGAATCATCCCTGGACCTTCATTTGGAGTGTGCTGTAAAACATTGATTCTCATATAAATCCTTTCACATCAACGGCAATGTTTGACTGGGTATCGCCTGCAACTGCCCAAGATGAGAATATTATAGCATGTACCTTTTACATACCAATGAAACTTTTTAATAAAAAACAAATTTTATTTTGAAGACACAAAGAGTGACATATTATGACGGCTATCAGTGATATTCTTTATTTATAAATGATAACAAAGGTTTTAAATAAATTTATGAGAGAGGTATTACTATGAAAAATTCAAAATTTAACTCTATGGACAGTTGGGCAATTTGGGATATTCCAGACGTTGATCTTACAAATAAAACACCTGATGAACGCCAACGTATTTTTGGTGATAATTATCAACCAAATCATTTCCCATCTGGAAAACTAAATAAGGATTTAGACTCCAAACTTAAGTCTTCAAAATATGTTATTGCTGGAATGAATCCCGGTAATGCGGCTTCTGAACAGCCAGCCGAACCATTTTCAAATTTTCATGGTGCTAAAAAGAGTGCTGACTATCGCTTAGCAGCTGCTCTTTACAATACTGAGATCTGGGGCTCATTTATGACCGATGTTTCCTCTACAATAGAAAGTAAAAGTGACAAAGTCAAAATAACTCAAAATGATGTTGAAAAATTTGAAAAACATCTTGACGAGTTAAACATTCCTGACGATGTTACTATAATTGCCTTAGGCACAAAGACATTTGACGCACTAAAGAAATTTGCTAAACGTGATGTTAAAAAAATCTATCATTACTCAAGATCAAATGGCTGGTGGAAAGCTGAAAAAGTTCACGGTCAAATCGAAGATATCCTGAACAACTAGAAAAATCGTTTGGATTAATTTCCAAACGATTTTTTAGTTATCGTATAATTCAACTGCCTTTTTCAAGCGTTCCTTAACTTCTCGAACTAATGATTCAGGCTTTAGAACCTTTAATCCATCTCCCTGACTAAAAATCCATAACAACGCACCTTCTGAAAAGATTTCACCTTTAATAATTACGCTACCATCATCTTTGGTTTCAACAATTCTTGATCCTGGCAACTTATCCAAAGCCGTTTGAGGATAATTCCAATATTGAAATTTATAGTGTACGTCATTGCCCATTCTTAGTAGATAAGTCTTTTTAAGTTCTTCGCCTTCATCGACTTTTTTATTAAATGGTATGTTGTAAGATTTACGTTTTTCCATAATCGGAAAATCAAATCTATCGATTCTAAAGACACGTGGATTGCTCTTATCGTCTTCATCCTCTAGCAAATAAACCATCACATAATAAAATGAAGTATCAAAATACAGATTGATTGGTACACCTATAAAGGTTTTATCGGGATCACTGTCTTTTCTACTACTATTATATGTGAATTCAATCGTCTTATGTTTGAGAATCCAGTTAGCAAATTTATCAATTCGTTCTATTAAGTTATCCTCTGTTTTAACGGGATAATACTTACCTAAAGTCGTTGCTAACAACGTCTTCACACTTGAACGTTCTTTATAAGAAACTAAGTCAAGAATTCCTTCTTCAACATCCTCTAGCTCATCTTTACTGAAAGTTCGTGTCCCAATAATCATTTTCAAGACCATCAGTGCCTCGGCCGATGTGACCACGCCTTTATTTTCAACTCGATAAACTTGTTCTTTCGGATCGTAAACAATTTTTCGATCAGGCATATATCTATCTAATAAAAATCTCATATATTTCAAATCTAGTTGAATGGCTTTCTTCTTTACCCCATAATGTTCCATCGCTTCATCGATATTAAAGGTTTCGCCAGAAAGCAACTGAAGAAGTAATTCTACAATTCGATAACGGCTTCCGTATTCCTTAATACGCTTTTCTTCTTCTGTTAACTCATCGTCCATTGAAAATATCCTCCAAAATATATTTATTTTTCTATCTTCACCTGTTTGCCGTGATCCAATACCCAAACTAAATCCTTAGCATAAATTATATTCCCCTCAATAATAACTCCATTTTCTTTATGTTCCGAAATATGAAAATCGGGCAATCTGTTTAAAGCGTCTTGCGGATCTCCAAGGTACAAGAAACGATAGTGTATTTCTTCACCGCTATTAGAAACATAGTTTTTATTGCTAATCTGACTTCTATCCTCTAGCTTCTCTCGGGGTACTTTTATCTCGTTATTTAATACTTTGATATTTTTGAATTGATCTATTTGATAAACAACGTTCTTACTCAGTCCGCTCTCCACATACGTCAATATATAATAATGATCTCTTTTGGAAAATATCGATATTGGCACACCCTTCAATACCTGCGTTTGACCATTGTATGTAAATTGAACAGTTTTTCGATTAATTATTGCATCTATAAATTGATGAATCAGTTTTAAGACATCCTTATTACGCTTTGCTGAGCCATTAGACTCATAAGAACTAGCCAGTAGAGTGCCTACAGCCTTTCTTTCATCAGTTGCTACTAACGATATTATATTCTTTTGTATTTTATTAATTAACTTATTATCTGCCTTTAACTCACTACCTAATAACGGCAAAAGTGTGATTATTGCTTCTGTACAAGATAATTTTCCATGATCAAACATACTATAATTGTTTTGCTTCTCGTTATATTTGATCTGTAATTGATAATTCCCTACTTCTTTATCTATTAACGTATGCTTAATTGTACTCAAATCGCGTAAAATTGTGCGCCTAGAGACACCATATCTTTCAGCGTCATTGTTGATATCAATTTTTTCTCCGAGCATCATTCTCCCCATGATAGTTAACACTCGTTCTTGACTATTTTTATCCTTGCTATTAGTCAACAGTCGGCCCCCTCTCCTAACCTTCATAACAATTCAAAGTTTAGCATTGAGGGTCGCCACATTATGACATTTGAGAGGTACCGCAAAAAACATTTTATTTATTTTTTAATTGATATTCCAAAAATATAAAATCTGATCCACCACGATTTGTTAAAACGCTGTTATCATTCATTTGCCATAAATCAGTATTAATCTTCAAATTTCCTTTTTGACAGAAATCTTCCAGCTTTTCTAATCCCTGACAGACTTCGTCAGTACCATTGCCAACTTTAACAACTGCATATTCGCCGGCTGGTTTTTCAATCATTGGCATAGCCTTACCACTATTATTAGTAGAGCATTCTTTGATAACTCGAAAAGAAGCATCTGGATAGTCCTTAGCATTTGCATCAGGTAAATCAGTTAAAAAGCCTGATTGATTACCATCCATTAAAGCAAGAGCATCTAGTTCCTTGTAAAATGAGCCAAACAATTCCGCAATCTCTTCATCTGTACAGGAAACTGATTTTTGCGAGCACCAAAATGAAATCTTAGGACGTTTAACAATTACTGGTTGATAAGGTTGAATCAAAAGTTGTTCGCCCTCGCCAACTTTTTTAGAAACTACTGATTGGATTTTAGACAATTCTGTAATTTTCCCATCTATTGTTTTCTGAATATTTAATAATTCATCCATGACTTCAGTACTTGAATTATTTTGCAATCCTTTAATTTTTTCCAACGGTAGGCCTAGATTCTTCATGCCTAAAATAAATAATAGATCGTACAGTTGATCATAATCATAATAACGATAGCCATTATCACTGCGTTCTTTAGGATGAAATACATCTGCTTCATCATAAAATATCAAAGTTCTTCTTGTTGTATTTGCCAATTGTGCCATTTCACTAATTTTTAACATTTCGTTTTCCTCATATTACTAAAATTATATGCTAAATTAGCAAAAAAAATACACCTCTCACGAGATGTATAAATTCTTTTTAGTCTGTTGTAACAATAACTTGTCCCATTGGACGATCATGTTTCATTACATATTCTTGTGCTGCTTGAATGTCATCAAGTTTAAAGACCTTAGAAACGGGAATTGTTAAGTGATTGTCATTGATCAACCTGAACATATCAGCTACTAATTCATTACTAATATCAACACCATCAAAGGCTGTAATGTATTTGCCACCAATATTTTCAAATGGATCGAAGTTCTTCCATAACCATTCACCAGCTAACAAACCAACGACTGTGTAAATACCGCCACGGTTAACATGAGCTAATGAATCACTGACAACGGGAGCACCAACCATATCTAGTAAACCATCATAAGCTTTTTCAGTTTCTAGTTTACCATCTTGATCGATCACAACATCGGTTGCACCCATATCTAGTAACATTTGGCGACGCTCTTCACGTCTAGTTGTTGCAGTAACTTTGATACCCATTGCGTTAGCCAAAACCATTGCAGCCATACCAACACCAGTTGTACCACCACGAACTAATAGTGTTTGACCAGCTTGTAATTTAGTTGTCTTCAAAGCACCAAAAGCTGTATAGAATGTTTCAGGGTAAATTGCGAAATCAGCCCATGAACCATCGAATTCAACTGGACGAACGATGTCGTCAGGTACTAAAGCGTATTGTTGTTCACTACCATCAAATTCACGACCAAAGCCACCATTGATGATAACGATTTTTTGACCCTTCTTTAAATCACTGTTCTTTGAAGGTTCGAAAACTTCACCAACAGCTTCAACTCCAATAACTCTTGGGAACTTAACTGAAGGAGAACCACCCTCACGAGTTAAAACTTCATAACGGTGAACGGAAAAGGCACGAATGTGAATTACAGTCTCCTTTTCAGTTGCCTTAGGAATAGGACGTTTTTCAATCTTCAAAACTTCTGGGCCACCGGCCTTACGAATAACTACTGCTTTCATATTTAATATCTCCTCGTGTACTTAATGTATTTATCTCTCAACAATTAAATACTTTAAACTGTCACGTTGCGTTACAGTCAAGGGATAGTTTCAAAGTTTTTTTGAAAGCAAAATATTCACTTTATAAATATAACAACCTTATTATTACGAAATGTACCAATTGTGTTCCTTTTATGTTCACCCAACATTAATCATAATAATCAATATAAACAACGAAAGGAAACACATATAAAATTAAACGAACAATTAAAATACGAACGGATCCATCTCGGACTCTCAATTCAAGGGTTACAAAAGCTAATAGAACAAAAAACTAATCATCATTATACAAAATCAACAATTAATTCTTGGGAAATAAAAAATCATGAAATATCATCCAAAGCACTAATTGATGTCAGCAACTTTTATGGTATAAGTATTGATGATCTCTACAACCCAGACGTAGATCCAAAAATTGATCTGAACGAAGAATTTGAAAAATTTGGATATCAAATATCACAACTTTGTGGAATTCATGACATAACTGGTTTTCTTCAAAGATATACAATTTTTAACAAAATAAATTGGATTGCAACTCCCAAATACGATTTTATATTTAGAATCTATTACGACTATCTCCTAAATGTAGATCATGGTAATCCCTTTACCTTAGATTCTATCTACCAAAGTTCTAGAATATGGATGAAGCAAACTGAATATAATTCTAAAGGTGAGTCGGAGGAAGATAGAATTATTAAAAACTTATATACTGATTCGTCAGGTCATTTAAGTATAAAAGATAAACGCGATCCAATAAAAATAACACACATTTTAGAAAATAAAGAATACATACTCGAAGACCTAGCAATGTTTATAGAGAATAGTAATTTGAAAGGAATGGAAATTTCAAAATGGGATTATCTAGAAAATTAAGGAAAAACAGAAAATTTTATAAATTAACACAAGCTCAACTTGCGGAAGAGATACAAGTTTCCACGGAATCTATTAGAAGATGGGAATCTGGAAAAAATCTGCCATCGCCCAAACATTGTTATTTGCTTTCCCAATTTTTTAACAAAAGTATGGATTACTTTCTTAAAGAAAATACCATGACTAATGAGGAGAAGGAACTTTATAGAATCTTAGGCAGAGAAATTATCAAACTATCAAATTGCAATACTCCGTTGGAATTCTGGAATAATTACAATATCTGTGAGAAAGAATCTACACTATTGCTTCCAAAAAAATCATCAGAAGATTTTTTAAAATTAATATCGCAATATTCTATTACTAAAGATATTAACGATTCACAAAACTTAAAACTAAGTAAAACTGCAAAACTATTCTTCCTAAGATGGTACGAGTTCAACAGAACCAATCAAGAACTTACAAAAACAACAAAATTTGAATTACTATGTTCTTTAGAAAAAATCTTTATGACCCTTCCAGCAAAAAAAATCCCATTAATCCCAACAAATCCTGCATTTCTTTTAAGAAACTTAATGATATATAGTATATTGCAATCTGAGGAATCATCCCCAAAATTTTTAAAAGATTATAATAAAGACATTCTAAAAAATGAAGAATTATTTTATCCTATTCAGTACTACAAAATTGCCAAATAGCGCAGATAATCTTTACTAAAGTGCTATTCTTTAATTGTAATTCGGACAAAAAAAGCCGAGCTAAGCTCGACTACTGCATTTGATCTTTTTCTTTTCGAGTGCTGTCTCGAATTGTTTTATAAACTTTCATTCTAGCGACTCCAACGTCACGCACATTTTCTACGGCAAAACGTTTGGTAATGCTGTCTTTCCTAGAAATATAATGGTACAAAGGAAGATTGTCTAAATAAAATTGACGCGCAACAGTCGCATATTCAACGTTAAAAACCTGATCTTCCATTAAATCTAAATCAGTTTGAAATCTTAAATTGTTATCAGCAATAATCGAACGGACATAGGCTTTGTTCCAGGTATAACCCATCACTGTGCCAGTCATTTTGATTATTTGTTTAACAGCTTCATCACGCCCTACAATTGAGGTTTGACGATTCGATACTTTATTTTTTACTTTGCCATTTTCGCCTTCATTAAAGAATCCGCAGGTAACCATATCTACATCGTAATCTTCAAATTTGGAAAGAAAGTGTTCGACGTAATCAGGTTCGACCCAATCATCTCCATCAATGAAAGTTACTAAGTTACCGTCGGCATTGGCTAATCCAGTATTGCGGGCAGCCGAAACACCTGCATTTTGTTCGTGGCAAACAACAGAGATCCAATCATACTTTTTTTCATAGGAGCGAATTATCTTCTGAGTTTGATCTGAGGAGCAATCGTCCACAATGATTAAATCAAAATTACGATTAGTCTGAGCGATTACCGATTCAATCGAGCTAGAAATATAGCTAGCTACGTTATAAGCCGTCATAATAATTGAAAGTTTATTTTTCACCATAAGTCACCTTAATATTATTTTACTTCTAATGACCCAAAATACGCAACAAGACAGGGGAGGATAAAAATGAAACGTATCTTAAATCTTGAAGGTGCCATAAATCTACGTGAACTTGGTGGATATCCCACTAAGGATGGTACGACAATTAAATATAATAAGCTTCTTCGTTCAGGGGATATAAGTAATCTAACAACTAATTCTTTAAACTACCTTAAAAACTATGGTTTAAAATATGTTGTCGATTTTCGTTCTGAACGCGAACAACAAGCATGGTCAGACATCCCTTCCAGTTTTTACCGCATCTATTCTGATCCCGTCTACCCCTTAACCGGTAACGGCGATAAACTAGCTGGAGCTATCAACCGTGGCGATTATTCCTATTTAGGTTTAATTTATCAAAGCGTTGTTCTGGACAAACACGGACAACAAGCCTATAAATTCCTATTCGACCGTCTTTTAGAAAATAATAAAGAACATCAATCCCTACTCTTCCACTGTGCTGCTGGAAAAGACAGAACCGGTATCGGTGCCCTCTTGATTCTAAAAGCTTTAGGCGTTGATGACGAAACAATTACCAGAGACTACCTATTAACTAACTTAATGTATCAAGACAGTGACGAAATTGAAGCCACTTTAAACGATGCCAATGGTGATCAAGATATCAACAAAATGAACATGACCAAAGGTGATTTGGAAAGTATCACTTCCATTTTTGAGGCCATTGAACATTACTACGGCAGCTTCGAGAACTACCTAGATAAAGCCTTAGGAATTGATCAAGCTAAATTAGAAGAACTCAAACGAATTTATACTGAGTAAAAATAAATCTAATATCTTTTTATATCAAACTAAGTTGGCGAGAAGTAAACAAATTTCGTTATAATATTTGTGGGAAGACGTAACCTCACTGATTTATCTGACTACAAATCCTACAGACTTCCCGTGCATGATCTATCTTTATTTGACTGAATAACAAAACCAAAACATCGTTTCCCTCATACATAAAAATGTATGAGGTTTTTTTTAGTCCCTCTCAGTGGCTTCACCACCTAGAGGGACTTATGCATGTGTTCGAAGAACACATACGCTCCTTTTTTGACTTTGTCACTTAGAGGGACTAAAGAAGGACTAAAGAGGGACCAAATGTCCGTTCCAATGGACATTCTATTATAAGATAATTAGACTTATCGTCATATACTTATAGTTAAGAAGGAGGGCTACCATGGATCCACTCGCAAAGAAAGTTATCATGTTTCTTTCTAAGAATACTGGCTATATTAAATCCACAGATTTAGCCAAAGAATTGAATGTATCCACTAAAACAATTTATCGAACCATTAAAAAGATAAATAATGACAAAGAAATCATTACTTCCCAACGTGGTCTTGGTTACACTATTGAACCTGGCAACGATTCCGAATGGGCTGAGAATTTTGACGACTTAACGGAAAATAAGAAACGTACTTATGCCATCGGTGTTTACATTCTTTTTAATCAACCAGTTGGACCAAAATTTTTCAACACGGCTGATAAGTTCTATCTTTCCGAATCAGCTTTAAATAAAGAGATTCAAAAAATAAATTCAATCGTCGACAAATTTAAAATTAAAATCACTCGCAAAAGCGCCCATTTAATCGTCAATGGTAGTGAAATCAATATTCGTCAGGCTCTGAATTTCTTCTTAATTCGCAAGGGTGCTGTTTCTGAAGGATTTACTTCCATCTCAGAAATCTTCCCTTCCATCAATAACAACGACCGTAGCTTCTTGATTACCCAATTAACATTAATTCAAGATGAGTTAAACGTTGTCTTAGTCGATCCCTATACTTTAAATATTTTTTCTCACTTATACATTTTAATGGGAAGAATTCGATCAGTAGCTCATGCGGATAAGCCTAAGAAAATTGAGACAACTGATATTAAATACGATCAGTTTTACGAAACCGCACGGTTGATTATTGAGAACATTTCCCGTTATACGAATCGTACGATTGATGCCAGCGAGATCATATACCTATCACAATATCTGTTATCCTTACGATACATGCACAGTAATGATATTCAGCAAATCAATAACGCCGCGCCTACTACTCAATTTGAGAAGCCGGTAATTGATTTTGCTAACGAAATCATCAACCGTTATCCTTTCCAGAAAATCATCAATAAGCAACATTTGCTAACTGATCTTTGCGCCCACATCAAACCAATGCTCAATCGTTTGAAATCAAGTCTTGTCGTTGTAAATCCCCTGGTCGATGAAATAAAAGACAGTTACAGTCAAGAGTTCCAACAAACGAAACAGATAGTTGATAGTTACACAACGAAGCGGTACCAATTGAAATTATCGGAAGATGAAATTAGTTTCATTACTCTGTATGTGGTTAAGTCTATTGAAGAAAGCGCTAAAACAAATAAAATTTTACTAATGTGTACCACCGGTATCGGAACGGCTCAATTGCTTAGAACTAAGTTGTTGAATGCCATACCTAATCTAAATATCACTGATGTGATTTCCTCTTACAGTTATCGTGAAGATATGGCCAAATACAATGCCGAAGTGGATCTCATCATCAGTACCGTTGCTATTCCTGAGCAAAGTAAAGTCCCCATCGTCGTAGTCAGTCCTTTATTAAATGAATTAGATTTACAAAGGGTTAAATCGTTCTTAAATGTTTAAGTACAATTACTACCAAATCGACAATGTAGACTCAAAACAGGAATTGAATCGCATCATTAGTAAAAAGGTTGCCTCGCTTTACAATATTCAGGCTGACGAAGTTTTAACTAAAGTTACTGAACGAGAAAAGTTAGGTTCTGTGCAAATCGGCGATAACTTTGATCTACCACACATTGAGTATGATGGCCAAATGCAGGGAATTATTTTGGTAAATTACAAAATAAATTATTATTATGCCACATCTTTGTTTATAATTTTAAACGTTGTCTATCTTGATAAGGATCTGGAAAAATTCTTAGGTGGCATTTTAAATGATGCAGGATTGGATAAATTACGCAATTGTAGAAACACCGCTGACTTACAAAAAATCGTAGAGGAGTGAAAAAAATGTTCGACGAAGAAATTGTTTTACTTGATATTGCACCAAAGGATAGCACTGAAGCCTTAGGAATGGTCGCTGACGAATTGATCAAAAAAGATGTCGTCAAAGAAAGTTACAAAGACGCCGTTATTAAACGTGAAAAAGAGTTTCCTACTGGTTTAAATGCACCAAGTCTTGGTATCGCTATTCCACATACTGATGCTATTCACGTTAACAAACCACAGATTGCTATTGCTAGATTGGCTCAACCAGTTAAATTCTTGCAAATGGGGGACGGAGCTGATGTCGAAGCTAAATTAATTTTCATGTTAGCTTTAAAAGAACCACATGCTCAACTAGAAACATTGCAAAAATTAGTAGCACTAATTCAAAACGAAACTGCTGTATCTGAATTAATTGCTGCCAAAGATTCAAAAAGCATCATTGATATATTAAAAGAAAATGATCTTTAATTTTTAGGGTTAAATATTATGAGGAGATGTCATTATGGCTGTTATTAAATGGTTATTGAGTGCTGGTCCAACAGTATTCTTGCCAATGTTGTTATTCGTTTTCGCGTTGATTCTTAGAATTAAACCGGGTCGTGCATTCAAGGCCGCTATTACGGTTGGTATTGGTTTTATCGGTTTGAACTTGGTTATCGGATTGTTGACTGATAATCTTGGACCTGCCGCTCAAGCAATGGTTAAAAACTTCCATCTTAGTTTGAACACTATTGATGTTGGTTGGCCAGCTGCTTCCGCAATTTCTTACGGTACTACCTTAGGAAGTTTGGCTATTCCTATCGGAGTTGCTTTAAACGTTGTTCTCTTGATTTTCGGACTTACAAAGACACTAGATGTCGATTTATGGAACTACTGGCATATTGCCTTCACTGGTTCACTAGTTTATGCCGCAACAAACAAATTTGGATTAGGTCTTGCTACAATGGTCGTTCACGCAATGTGGATCTACTTCCTAGCTGATCTTGCTGCTCCAACAATTCAAAAACATTATGGCCTTGCTGGTATTTCTTTCCCACAAGGTGCTTCAGCCCCTGGATTCGTTCTAGCCTTACCTATTAACTGGTTGCTAGACCGTATCCCTGGTGTTAAAAATATTCACTGGACTCCTGAAACAATTCAAAAGAGACTTGGTATTTTCGGTGATTCCGCCGTTATGGGTCTAATCATTGGTATTGTTATCGGTGCTCTAGCTCAATACAGCGTTACAAAGATTTTAAACTTAGGTATGTCAACAGCTGCTGTTTTGATTTTGATGCCTAAGATGGTTGCACTTCTAATGGAAGGTCTACAACCTATTTCTGAAGCTGCTAATGCTTTGGTTCAAAAGAAATTCCCTGGACGCAGTCTTTACATCGGAATGGATTCAGCTTTGGCCGTTGGTCAAGAAGCCGTTTTGTCTGCATCCCTAGTACTTGTACCTCTTTCACTATTAATCGCCGTTATCCTACCAGGTAACAGAGTTCTACCTTTCGGTGATTTGGCTACAATTCCATTCATGGTTGCCGTTATGGCTGCCGTCTTTGGTGGTAACGTCTTTAGAATCGTTATCGGTGGTATTATTGATATCGCCATTTCCCTATTGATTGCTTCATGGGCTGCTCCATTGTTAACAATTACTGCTAAATCAGCTCATTTTGCAATGAAAGGTGCAACTTCTATCTCTATTCTTTCCGATGGTGGTACTTGGACAACATTAATGATCGTTGGTCTTGGTAAATTACTAACTTGGACAGGTATAATAGGTTTAGGTATTATCGTTCTTGCCTTGATGATTTGGCTCAACAAATTCCATGACAAGAAAGTCGCCGCAGAAAATAATTAAAAAGAAGGTTTAAAACATGGCAAAGTCACTTATGGTCGTTTGTGGTACTGGTATTGCTACTTCTACAGTTGCTACAGGTAAAATTAAAAGTTATTTGGATGAACAAGGATTAAGTTCCGAAGTTCACTTCCTACAATCAAAGATTGCTGACGAAGTTAGTGCTATCGGCAATGACGAATACGATATCGTTGTTTCAACAACAATGGTTCCAAGTTCAATTCAAAGCAAAGTTATCAACGGTGTTCCTTTATTAACAGGAATCGGTGCTGATAAAGTTCTTGAAGAGATTAAAACTAAAGTTGAAGCTTAATTTTATATAGAGAAGACGTTCATATTGACCATTATGGTTGATATGAACGTCTTTTTAATACCCGTCCTCCACAAAAATTGGGAATGCTGTTGGAACGCTATGGGCACGTTTTGGAACTAATTATTTTACACTCCGTGCAAAATAATGGATTTCCAAAATCGGCCTCATTGTAACCGGCAAAGCCGGTAACAATGATCTCATAGCTGAACGCATTCCCAATTTTTGCTCCGGACTAAATCCTGTTCTTTTGTCTGTACACTATCAAATGTTAAATAGTAAAAATAGTGTGTGATGAGAGATATTTTGGTATAACAATGCTTTTAATTCTTCTTTTAGACCCAAATTCATAATTTTCACCTAATTATAAGAGGATTAAATACTATTCAAACACTGCAATACTAAGAATTAACAATAGAATCAAAACTTTAGTCGGTAGTAGAAAATCTGTGGGCCCTAAGTGGTGAAGTTCTGGTTAGCTTGCGAAGCAAGGTTACCAGAAGACCGAGCTTGGAGATCCATAATTTTGTGTGAAGTACAAAATTATTAGCTTCAAGTCGTGTCCACCACGTTCCAGAGGCCCACAGATTTTCTACTACCGACGGCATCCTTCCACTATCAAATTTTCTCGAACTAGCTTTTCTTTAAAATGAGTATAATATGGATGATTAGGATGTTTTTAAGCAAACTTTAAAAATATTTTGTATAATTAAGGTTCGGATGTATATAACATGTGACCTTTTTGTGAACTTTCACCAAATGTCTTCATATCCATATCAGTGTCTTGTATACTTATTTTGTCAACATAATGGAGGAATGCGAATAATGTTTTGTCCAAATTGTGGCCACAAAGTTGATCCAGATCAGAAATTTTGTGATAACTGTGGTTGGGCCCTAAAAAAGAATAATGCTGAAACAACTGAGACTAAAGACGATGATTCAATCCGTTCTTTGTCCGAAATTGAAAAAGAACTGAATCAGGAAGATCCCTCAACTAAAAAAGCTGAGGAAAAACCTGTATTACAACAAGCTCCTGCTCAAAAACGTGAATACGATAATAATCAGTCTGAACCTGAGTTCGAACCTCACAAACAAGAAGTTCCACATTCAGAACCAGAGATGAAAACTTTTAAACAATCTGACCGTTCATCATTTAATAACACTAGTAATGACGAGCCTTTAGATGACCGGACACAAGTTTATAATAAAAATGATTTCAATCCTATTTCACAAAAGCCATATAAGGCTAATGCTAATACCTTTGATGATCCTATCAAAGAACCATTAAGTGATCCTTTCAAACCTACTGAAAGCGAACTACGTGCTGCTAAGGCTAAACAAGCGGCCGAGCAAGAAGATCCTAACGATGGTTTTATCCATAATATGATCAAATTTGCGAAGAACAATGCTTTTGTAAGTATCATCGCTATTATTATTGTGGCTATTCTATTAGTTTTCAAACGAAACTATGGATTCATCGCCTTAGCCATCGTCCTTATTGCTTGGTTCCTCTTATCACAATTACGTCATGGTAACGAAACTGGTGCCAATAAGGCTTTAAAGCGCGAAACTTCTTTAAAGAAAAAGAATCCTGACAGTGCTGACGATAATTACACTGAAGATAGATATCAAAAACCTGCTCATAATAAGAGGGATATTGCGGCTGAAAAACTTCAAACTAATAAGAAAACAACTGCTCAAAAAGTTATTATTATTTCTTCAATTATCGGTTTTATTGCTTCTATCGGTGGACCATTCCTAAATGGAGTTTCACTAACAAGTACTATTTCAACCGCTGCTAATTACACAGCTAATATTGGTGCTCAATCTATTTGGATCACTAATGGATTTTCCGCCATCCGTATTATCTGTTTCTTGTCGCCAATCATTACCTTGATTGCCGCCAACTTCAGAAAACGTGGCACAATCAGATTAGTAAGAATTTTTACCGTTTTACCAACTATCCTATATGCAGCTTTGTACGGAGCCCTTTATGCCGGCTTGGTAAACTCAACTGCTATTACCGGACAAGTTGCCGTAACAACTAATGGTTCCTTTGGTACTAGTTTCTACGTAATCTTGGTTACATCAATTGTTTCATTATTGATGTCATACTCATTACGTCCTAGAATCAAATAAATTTTGATTAGTTTATAAATATTAAACAATAAAAAAACACGGATAATGTTCCGTGTTTTTTTATACCTAATTATAATTATTTTTAATCACTTTTCAGTGCTAAAAACTTGCAAATTTTGCTTTATTAAAAATTCAACATTCTATACAATGGATTATAGTTTAGAACAACAGGGAGAAATTTATAATGATTTATACAAATTTTAGAATCAGGTTATTATTTGGTTTCATTGTACTTTTCACAGCTGGTTTTTCTTTAATTACCAATGAGCAGACTACAATCGCCGGGACAGAAGACCCTGACACACCGCATAAGTTTAATCCTAGTCCTGATCTCAAAAGGTTTCTAGGAATAACAAGGGTTAGTGGTTACTCCGAACAACCTAGAGATAATTACTACATCACATCTGGTGACAAACTTCATATTAAAACTGAAGTTGATCGAACACCTTGGTCTAATTTTTTACTTTCGCCACGTTATCATTGGTGGCAATCCTTCGATGGGGAAACATGGTTTGTAGTTGAGAAAGGAATAAATGGTAAATCTTCACTTAATTTTGTTCCTACCAGAACAGGTCGAGCATATTACCAATTAGACACATCTTATGTTATTCCTTATACCACCGTTGCTGGAAGTACTTTTTATTCAAAAGTAGCGACTGTTGACGTTTCACCTCAACCTGTAGCTGCTAAAAGAATGGAAATTAATACCAGAGATAATTATTTATTCAACATCGACAGCAATATTACTCGCAATACTACTTTTGCCTACTCAATTTCAGACCCTCTTAACGCAACAGAATCTCCTCAATGGAATATCGATAAAAAAGATTTGGCGACCGTTGACGAAGATGGTCATGTTTTTGCCAATACTAAAGGCAACTCTGGTATTGCTAAGATTACTGGAACAATTTATAACAAAGATAATACTAAGGTATCTGCCTCTAAAGAAATAATTGTTGGTAATGGTTTACTAAACCAATCTGTACCCGAGGGTAAAAAAACTTATTTTGAAATTCAAGGATCAAATGATGATGAGCGTGAAGATACCGTCGGCGACGTAGTGGTTAACTGGTACGAACAAATTGGTTCGCAGCAAAAAAAACTAGTCAAAACTCAGACAAACCCTACTGACAAGGCTTTCTATGAAACTCCCCGCGTTCATCCCAAAGATAATGGAAAAAAATACTACGCTGAAATCATTGCTAAACAAGGAAAAAATAGTAGTAACGTTTTACTTGGCCCAGCAACACTTAAAGTTTTGCCACCAAATGATCCCAGATTGGAAGTTTCAACCACTTTGATTAATAAAACATCGTCTCAAAATAATACTGATACTCAATTAAATGATGTAATTAATGATGACGAGTTAAATTATGACATCGATTTATATAATAATAGTAAACGAGATATTCACAACTCTTACATCACTCTGCCACTTCATTTAGATACTCAAATTGAGAATATTAAAATTGATGGCATAGAAATCGCTAATTCTGATTATTCACTGACTACAAACGAAAAGAATCAACTATTGAATATCAAATTAGGTGATTTTGACAACTCTCATAAAGAAAAGAAAGTCTTTATTTCAACAACTGTTAAAAACATCAATAAACGTGAGTCATTTGATTCCAGAGTCGATTTCTTCGGCTTAGACCCTGATTCCGATGAATATACTAGCCAGGGTAAAGATTTAAATATTAATTACATCAACAATAAATTGAATTTTTCACTTAAAAGTCTGAATTTCGAACCAATTACGATTTTTGATCAGAATACTTTAAAGCATCGTCTACCTGAAGAAAATGATCCCAATGAGATGATTTCTATTGATGACCAAAGACGTGATCGAAAGCATATCGCACTCTATCTAACTCAAAATACTAGTTTCATAAATGGTACAACGGAGCTGCCAGTTGATTTACGTTATTATGAGGGAGATTCTTTTAAATCACTTTATAATACAGTTCTTGTTCATGAAACTACACCTGGAGAAATTTTCAAATCCATTAAATGGCACAAAAACCAGGGTCCACTTCTACATGTAAATAAAGGGAATCTCATGGAGGGAAAATACAGTGCAGCATTAACTTGGCAATTTAGCGACAGTATTCATAACCAATAACCCATTATACAAAGGGTATGAATAGCAGTACATTCTTGGATTAGTCTTCATTCTGTTTATACTTATCGGTAAGAGAAATGGAAAGAAACTGTTTCCTCATTTCTCGAAGTCTCACATAGTATTTGTGAGCTTACATCTACCAAAACATCACCGATTTAAAGAAATCGTAGTCAAGGTACTTGTAAATTGAATGGGATAGTATTAAGAGAATGGGTTGAAATAGAGATGACGCAAGATCAAACTTGTGAGAGATCTTGTTGTATCTATAAATGATTTTAAATGTACCATGTGTTTGAATAGTTCTTTTCCCTTGGAGAACTACAGAATTGTCATTCATCGTGATGAATCCTCTGATACAATAACTTAGTCTAGACAAAAAGGGCCCCGTAGAAGTCAATGCGTTAACTTCTACGAGGCTGTTTTTGTATTATTCTTCTAAGAAACTCATTCTATCAGCAATATTAGTAATTATTCCGTCAACGCCCCACTTGAGAAGTGTTTGAGCACGATTAACATCATCAATCGTCCAAGCATTGATCTCATAACCATAATCCTTCATCTTTTTAACTTTTGCCTCAGTTAATGAAGCCCCATCTGGATGAACAATTTTGGCATGACATGCTTGCATAACTAGATTCCAGTCATCACCAAGCGTTGCTCGACTGAACAAGACCGCGTATTTCAAATCTGGTCTTAACTTGTACATCTTTTCCAGCATAATTGGATTAAAACTAGAAATAATTAACTCAACATGCTCATCCAATCGATCCAACGCCTTAACAAACTCTTCAACCAATCTATCAGCTAAATAATTGGCATTGTCCCCCACAACACCCTTTAACTCGATATTGGCATTAATTTTGTGGATATTAAGAAAATCAATTAGTTGGTCTAAAGTTGGTATTTTTTCACCACGGAATTTCTCCGCAAACCAATATCCAGCATCAGCACTTGCGACTGTTTCACTATCAACAGTTTCGATTGAACCAGATTGATTTGTCGTTCTATCTAATTTGTCATCATGAATGACAAAAACCTTTTCATCCTTAGTGATGCTTAAATCAGTCTCGATCCATTTAACATCATGATTTACTACCTCATTGAATGAGGCCATAGTATTTTCAGGTGCTAATGTTGGTATTCCTCTATGAGCAACAATTTTTTTATTCATAGTAATCCTCCCGATATGTAGAGTATACAACAGCCATGCAAGGGACCAAAAAACCGAGGTGACTTTATTGGTTGCCTCAGTTTTTTAGTTTTGGTTTTATTATTGATTAGCTATCTTTGTTTGGTAAATAACCAATGTTCTATGTTTTATAGTGAAAACGAGCTGCACAGGGGCAATCCCTGTTACACTCTCTTTTTCTAAGCTTTATATCTTGATACACCGTCAAGGTATGTTTCTGATAATGTCATATCATCATCAAGTACGATGAAGTCGGCATCTCTACCGTCAGCGATAATACCACACTTGTCGGCAACTTTTGAACTCTTAGCAGCTGTATAACTTGCCATTTCTACGGCTTCTTCGTCTGTAGCAATGTTCCAGTCAACAACATTCTTGATAGCTTCGTTTAGCATCAAGATTGAACCGGCTAAGTTGTGTGTTTCATCCTTTAATCTGGCTGTTCCGTTAGCAACAACAACTGGCAATTCACCAAGTACGTAGTCACCATCTGGCATCAAACCGGCACGCATACAATCAGTGATTAGGGCAACGTGTTCTGCACCCTTCTTTTCAACAACGATTCTTGCTGCGAATGGGTTAACGTGATGTCCATCACAGATTAATTCATCATCTACTAAGTGCATTGAAAGAGCTGCACCTACCATACCTGGTAATCTGTGGTTCAAACCACTCATACCATTGTATGTATGTGTGAATCCTGTAGCACCTGCTTCAACACAAGCCTTTGCTTGTTCAAATGTAGCATCACTGTGTCCAAGATATACAGCAACATCATCTGAAGCAACAGCTTTAGTGAATTCAACTGAACCTTTTCTTTCAGGAGCAATAGAAATCTTCTTGATCATGCCGTGAGCAGCTTCTTGCCAGTCTTCGAATTCTTCGGCATCTGGATCTCTGAAGTACTTAGGATTTTGGGCACCCTTGTGCTTTTCTGTGTAGAAAGGTCCTTCAAAATGAATACCTTGAATCTTAGCACCAGTAGCCTTCTTGTAGTTATCACCAATTGTTTGGCAAATATGTTTTAGTTGGTCGTGTGATGCTGTCAAAGTTGTTGGCAACCATGAAGTAACACCAGCTTTAAGTAGACCTTCTGACATTTCGTTTAATTTTTCGAAATCATCATCCATAACATCATGACCTACAAGACCATGAATATGTGTGTCAACTAGACCTGGGGCGATGAATTTGTCTGAATAATCAACAACTTTACCTTCAGGTTTTTCTTCGTCAGCATGATAGAACTTACCGAACTTACCGAACTTACCGTCATC
The DNA here is from genome assembly GCF_036913655.1 of Companilactobacillus sp. HBUAS56275. Lineage (NCBI taxonomy): Bacteria > Bacillati > Bacillota > Bacilli > Lactobacillales > Lactobacillaceae > Companilactobacillus > Companilactobacillus sp. HBUAS56275. The sequence goes on along the minus strand of NZ_JAYKKK010000002.1, from coordinate 318,127 downwards.
AGTAACTTCTAAGTAGCCGCCATTTTCAGTAGTGTTTTTTAAAAAGAACTTCTTAGCATGAATATAATATGACATTATCTAGTCTCCTTACTAATTTTAACAATCTCATTATAGCATTGTTTATCGGTCTATACCACATGGATTAGTTACTTTATTAACAAAAAGATGATACATTTCTGTACCAGTTACATGGTAGCAAAAATTTCTGTTAAAAAGGACGACTTATCTAAAATTTTACATTGCGAATGGCTTTATAAAAGTAAAAAGAGGAATTCACATTTCTGAATTCCCCTTTACATTTATTATTTAGCTTCCGCAATCAGTTCTATTTCTACCTTTGCACCCATAGGCAATTTGGAAACCTCTGCTGCACTTCTAGCAGAAAATTCTCCATTGAAATAATCTTTGTAAATATTATTTACCTTAGAAAAATTGGCTAGGTCATCTAAATAAATTGTAGCCTTCAAAACGTGTTCAAAATCACTGTTAGCAGACTCCAAAATATTCTTTAAATTTTCCAAAGTTTGTTTTGTTTGTCCTTCAATTCCCTCAGTCAATTTACCATCTTGAGGATTCAGACCAATTTGTCCCGAAGTAAAAATAATACTATTAGCTTCTGTGGCATGGACGTATGGTCCAATTGCTGCAGGAGCGTTATTTGCAATAGTTCTTTTCATGACTTATACCTCTAAATTACTTTAGATTTTTTTTGATATAATCAGCTGAATATTGAAGTTTATCTAACTCATCTTGTGGCAAATCTAATTGTAATTGTTTTTCAATTCCGTCACGACCAACAATAGCTGGGTATGATAGGTAAACGCCGTATTCTTCACGATAGTTAGATACAGGAAGTTCAATATTAGCGTCATTTAAAATTGCTAATGATAGTCTTACAGCAGCGGTTGATACACCATAGTTGGTATATCCTTTACCATCAAAGACTGTGAAACCACCCATTCTTACGTCTTCATTAATTTGATCTAAATCTAGGCCATTCTTTTCAGCCAAATCTTTTACTGACTGATCCATGACTTTTACTGTTGACCAAGCTGTAAATTGAGAATTTCCGTGTTCTCCTAAGTTATAACCTGAAACCGAGCGTGGATCGACATCAAAAGCCTTACCCACAGCACGTTTCATTCTGGCAGAATCTAGTAATGTACCTGTACCAATTACACGTTCCTTAGGGAAGCCAAGAATTTGTTGATACATTGAAGTCATAACATCATTTGGATTACTGATTACTACCATAATGCCATTAAATTTAGTTTGCTTAATCTTATTGGCAACATCGGTTACAGAGTCACCAGTTGGTTTCAACTCTCCGAAACGGTTTGGATGTTCTCCACCGATTAACTTGATGTGTCCAACGGCTGAAATAATAATATCGGCATCATCTAATTGAGAATAATCATTTACATAAATATTAGTATGTGTTGGTAAGTTAGCCATCGCATCTTCAAAATCTAAAGCGTCAGCCTTAACTTTCTTCTCGTTCTTATCAATTAGTACCAAGTCATCGACAAATCCGCCGGCAACAATATAATGTGCACAAGCAGCACCAACATTTCCCATTCCAACAATTCCAATTTTTCTTGTCATGAATCATACCTCGCAATCAAATTTTTTAAGAATAGTTCATATCCCGATTATACTCTATATTTGTAATCGCTTTAACCAGTCTAAAAATCTATACAAAAAAGGCCATCCTCCAATTAAGGAAGATGGCCTTTGAATTAAACTAATTATTACTTTCTTTTTTCGTAGTACTTAACTTTGCTCTTAATGATTCTTTCACATAGGTCAGCGTATGAAATACCAGCAGCTTCGGCTTCTCTTGGCATCAATGACAATGGTGTCATACCAGGTAAAGTATTAGCTTCCATTACATACAATTGACCGTCACGTAATAAGAAATCAACACGACCGTAATTGCTCATACCCAAGGCTTCAAAAGTCTTCTTAGTCAATGCTTGCATATTTGCATGAATCTTATCATCCAAGTTATCTGGGGGAGTAATGAAGTGTGTTACGTTGTTAGCTTGGAATTTGTGTTGGAAATCGTACCAACCAGTATCAACCGTAACTTCAACGGCTGGAAGAACTAATCCATCAACGATAGCAACTGAGAATTCACGTCCCTTGATATATTCTTCAATCAAGACTTCGTCATCAAATCTCAAAGCATCCGCAACTGATTCTCTCAACTCTGTAGCATTGTTAACAATATGTGTACCAACACTTGAACCACCATTTGAAGGTTTAACAACCATTGGGTAGTTGAATGGAATATCTTCTGACAAAATCTTAGCAGTTTTAGTTGTTGTGTATTGAGCTGTTGGAATGTTATCTTGTACAAAAATTTCTTTAGAATATTTCTTATCCATAGCTAGTCCTGAAGCTAATGAACCACTACCTGTATATTTGATATCAAAGACATCGAATACCGCTTGCATCTTACCATTTTCACCATCTTCACCGTGAAGTCCCATGTAGACAATATCGGCGTGACGACAAATATTAAGAACGTTTCTACCTAAAAGACCTCTTGTGCCATCAGTTCTCAATGCATTGATCTTCTCATCAGTAAGAACTTCGTCATCAATGACTAATTTTCCTTCATCTTCAGGTTCAGTAGTGAAGAGATCATCAATTTTATCTTCTTCAATATCCTTACCTAAGAATGAATCAACGTAAGCTACTTCGTAACCTTTACTACGTAGTGCGTTGGTGATTTTAACTCCGGAAGATAAAGAAACATTTCTTTCTGTACTTCTTCCACCTGAAAGAACGACAATTTTCATTGTGTTTCACCTAATCCTTTTTATTTAATTATACTTAAGCGTAATCCTAGAACCTACAGAATAGCATAAAACAACGTTGAATTCCATTTTTATCATTAAATAAATAGGAAAAAATAAAATTGATTTGTGAAAGTTTTTCCTTTGGCAAATATATTTTTTCAGTAACTTTCAAAACTAACCATCTAGAATATCATAATAATAAAAATTTAGTATAATTAATATAAATTGATGAAAGTGAATCTTGGACTATGAATGAAGATCAAAACGTCGAATACAAAAGTGAATTCACAAATAAACTAAAACGTGAAATTGTTAGTTTCTTAAATACTAATGGTGGAACTATCTATTTAGGTGTTGACGACAAGACACACAATCCATTACCTGTATCTGAATCTCAAAAACATGAGTGGGAAGAAAAACTAAACCATTGGTATATGAATGCATTTTATCCTACTCCATTTAGCCTCATTGATATTCTCCCGAATGAAAAAGTTTTTACAATTAAAGTGAGACCAGGTCGACACGTCCCTTATGCTATTGACAGTGAAGGATATACTTCTAAAGGTGTTTATATCAGGTATGGTAGTTCTGCAGTTAAAGCCACTAATGAACAAATCAAAAGAATGTTACAACAAAACAGTGATAATAACGAATTTGACTCGGAAATGTCTGTAAATCAAAATTTAAATTTCTCTGAACTAAAGAAAAGATCTTCACTTAAAAATGTGAGTTTCAGTATCAAAGCTCTTCATATGTTAAAGGAATCAAGCATCTATAATAATGCTGCATTTCTCGTTAGTGATGAAAATGACATCATTACTAAGGTGGCCATTTATCAAGGCACCAACGTAATGGTGTTTAAAGATAAAAGGGAAATCAAAGGTGCCTTAACTTCACAAATTGACGAATTGTTATATTTCATTAGTCTGAATAATCACACTAAAATAAAGATTGATGGTGCTCCCCAGCGTCATGAGACGAAAGACTACCCCGAAGCTGCAGTTAGGGAAGCTGTAGTAAATGCATTTGCTCATAGAGATTACTTACTTCATTCAACTATAAAGGTCGAAATATTTGATGATCGAATGGAAATCCTATCCCCTGGTGGCATTCCTGATGGCTTATCTTTAGAAGAAATCACGGACGGTATGACGGCTGTACGAAATCCTCAGTTGGTTCACATTTTGGATAAATTAAAATACATTGAAAACTATGGAACTAGAATCCGTAGAATGTATAATGTCTACGATGGAACTGATAAAAAGCCCATATTTGAGGTGCGCCCTAACTCATTCAAAGTTACACTACCTAACCTTAATTGGAGTAATAGTACCGTATCTAATATGACTAATAGCAGCCTAGAGACTAATGAAGATTTAATTGTTGAATTTCTTAAACAGAATGGTAGTCAATCAAAAAAAGAAATTCAACAAAATCTTAATATGTCGAACTATAATATCAGAAAATCGTTAAACATACTAATAAATCAAGGCATCATCAAACGAACTGGTAAATCAGTTAAGACAAGATACCTTATTACAAGACATAATTTAAAATAAAAAGATAAGTAAAAAAACAAGCAATTGTTTTTCGCAATCAAATTATTAATATAAGTTAAAAATTCATAGATACCAAGTGTTTTGGCGTAAGGCATAATTTAAAATAAAAAAAGCGTGCGAAAAGCGTGCGAAAAAGCAAGCAATTCGCACGCTTTTAAATTAGATAACAAAAAGAACGATAATCAGCCTCTTTTGACTGATCATCGTTCTTTTTAACTTAATAACATTATGCAAATTACTTTTCAGCAACTTGTTCATCTGTAGAAGCTTTTTCTTTAGCAAGCATACCTTTTTCAGCAACTTTGAAGAATGGATAGTACATAGCTCCGGCCAAAACTAGTTCGACAGCTGACCAAACGGCAGCACGCCAATCCCAACCAGTAGCCATCAATGGTCCAATAATTGGAGGCATTGTCCAAGGAACCATGGCAACAGGTGCATTCATCAAACCTAATTGAATTAGGAGATAACTTCCTGTAGCTAAGATCAAAGGAATTACGATAAATGGAATCATTGTCAATGGATTCATAACGATAGGGAATCCGAAAATAACTGGTTCGTTAATTTCAAACAAGGCTCCAGGGAAAGCAACTCGTCCAAGATCTCGATAAGTTTTACTTTTAGAGAATAGCATTAATGCAACTAAAGTAATTGTGGCACCAGTACCACCAACATTAACCATCAAACTGGAGAATCCAGCAGCTGTGGCATAAGGAAGTGGTTGATGATGTGCAAAAGCAGTTCCGTTAGCAGCTAAAAATTGTAGAAAAATTGGATCAGCAATTCCTTCCAAAGTCATATCACCGTGAATACCGCAGACCCAGAGCAAACTTACTAGGAATGTGTAAACCAAGATACCTGGCAATGTGTTCATCGCAAACAATAATGGATGGAAAATTGATTGAATTACTAAATTAATATCAATATGCAATGGCATACGGATAAACCAGAATAGAACTAAAATAACGAATCCTGGTAATAATGAAACAAATGAATTGGAAACGGCTGTTGGTACTCCGTCTGGTAACTTAATAATAATATTCTTTTTAATAAAGAAATTTAAAATTGTGACGGATATCATAGCAGTTATAATAGCAGTAAATAATCCAGATGATGAGAAATTATTGGTATCTAATTTGAACTTGTCATTGAATGAAACAATCACAAACGCCATCGTTGATAGTCCGGCACCTGAAATAGCATCAACCCCCAGCTCTTTAGCTAATTCATAACCAATTCCGATAGCAGCAAGCAATGAAATTATTCCAAAAGAACCGTTAACGGCTACTCCAATCATATTCATATATGGTTTAATGAAGTTTTCCCACGCCGTTATTGGAATGTTACCAACAATTAGGAATATACTACCACTGATAATAGCTGGAAGTGTTAGCACTAACCCATTACGTATAGAAACTAAATATTTATTATTACCGACTTTTGACATCGGTGGCATAATCGTATTTTGTAGCCAATCCATGAAGTTTTTCAAAAGTCCGTACCCCTCTTTCCGTTGTAGAACGATCTTGCAACAGAGAAAGTATATTCTTGTAAGCGCTATTATTCAATAGGTATATACCAAATTTACTAAACTATATATATTAGTTCAAAATGAATTCATTATTCTTCCATTTTTTGATGATTCCCTGATAAATTCGCATAAATTTTCAAAAATTATTCTTAACTTCTCGAATTCTTCATACATATTTGGTTTAATATGGACTTAAGGAGGATTTAAAACCTTGAAAAAGTTAAATATCATTTTATTAGGACTAGTTTCTTTAATCACAGTTGGAATTTTCTCAACTCAGAACGTCAAAGCGGATGATTTAAATGATCAGCCTGTAATGACTTTAGGAACTTCATTAACATCAAGTCAGCGACAAGGAACAATTGATGCTCTTTCTTCACAAGTCAGTGGAAATTATAAGACCATCACTGTTACCGGTGACACTCTGGTGAAATATTTGAACCCTAGTGGTAGTAATTTCACAAGTACTAACGGAGTTTGGTCATCAGCCTTGATTCAAAAGACTTCATCCGGTTCTGGTATTAATGTTAAGATCGTCGATTATAATGGAAAGAACAACATTACCACTATTACAGCCGATCAATATCGTAATGCCGCCGTTACAGCTGGTATCAGCGATGCTAATATCTATGTAACTTCAGCTACACCAATCGACGGTTCTGGTGCTTTAGCCGGAATCTACGCAGCCTACGCAAATAGTGGCGACGCTTTAAATCAAAGCCAAGTCAACGCTGCGCAAAAGGAAATGAATGTTTTAAGTAATATTACTGATGCGAATAAGGGTACTGATGGATATTCAGATAAACAATTGAACAATGCCGTTGCTGGTATGAAATCAGATTTAGCAAATAAAGGCGATAACGTCACAGTAAATCAAATCACAACAATCGTTAATAATAATTTACAAAAGAACAATCTACAAAACATTATCAACAACAACCAAAAGCAACAAATCATTAACTTAATGGTACAAATCAGAGATTCTGGTGCTTTGAAGAATTCAAACTTTAAGGAACAAGCTCAAAAACTAAGTAGCGATATCATGAGTAAGGCTAAAAACGTATTTAACAACCTAAACACTCAAGAAAATCGTAACTTCTTACAAAGAATTTGGGACAGTATCGTTTCATTCTTCAGCGGTTTGTTTAAATAATTTATAAACAACATCTTCTTATTTAGAAGATGTTGTTTTTTTATACCCGTGAAGTCTATGATTACATCAATACAAGTATAGGAAGTACAAATTCATGGATATTAAAACTTACTGGAACAATTTCAAAAAACAACATCCAAAAGTCACAACCAACGATTACGAAGCCTTCTCACTAGGTGGCGAAGACGATATTAAGGAACAGGACTTGTTAGCCAACCTAATTAAAAATGGCATTAAAACTGCCACAACATCAGCCTATGATCTTTATAAACAAGACAAAACTGATCCTTTACCTCAAGTAGGTGAATACGGAATCATTTTAGATGGTCACAATCAACCTACCTGCATCACTAAAACAGTTGTCGTAGAAATCGTTCCCTTCCTACAAGTCTCAGCTGAACACGCTTATCACGAAGGTGAAGGAACTCGGGGTTTGGATGAATGGCGTAAAGATCATTGGAAATTCTTCAAACAAGAGTATGCCGATGAGCATCATCCCTTCAATGAGGAACTTCCCTGCGTCTGTGAAGTTTATAAGGTGGTTTACAAATAAAAAAACAACTTAAACGGTATTTCTACCATTTAAATTGCCTTTTACATATTATCCATAGTTTTATTCAACAAAGCATCAACACGATTGTTACCTACATTAGTTGCGTGACCTTTAGTCCATTCAAAAGTCTTCTTAGGAACGGTTGGCAAAAGCTGATCCAATTCACGCCACAATTCGACATTCACCGGCGTACTACCATCAGCTTTTTTAAAGCCTCTCCTTTTCCAACCATTGAGCCAATTCTGAGTGATAGCGTTAAGGACATACTGAGAATCTAAGACAAATATCGCATTTTGTTGGTTGATTTTAAGCTCATTTAATCGTTTAATACTCTGAATCAGGGCCATTATCTCCATGCGATTATTTGTCGCTCCGAATTCTCCACCAGTTCCTTCATATGTCTGGTCATGATTACTGATGTGATAGGCCCAAGCGGCTTTATCAGAACTCTTAACATGACCACCCTTAAAGTTACCATGATTTCTGGAACCACCGTCGGTATAAATAACTACGTCAAAATCTTCAATATTCGAAACTTTATTGGAACTTTTCTTTGTGGTTGTTTTTCTACTATTATAAGAATCTTTTCCATCTAGAAAAGCTTGTGCTTGTGTTTTATCTGGAAAACTTTTATATCTAGCTCCGGCAAAACCATCGACTTGAGCCTTACAGTCAGCCCAAGTTAAATAGATTCCTGGTTTTTTACCGCGTCGTACTGCATAATATTTTTGCAATGTCATACCTCATTTGGTTAATTTTTCTCAATAATAATTATATAATAATATCTTGTTGGGGTGAATTTATGAAAAAAGGGCAATGGCCAATTCTCTACATCCACGGATTCCGTGGTGGAGACTATACGACCAAGAAAATGATCGAATCTGCTTTAAAGTGTAACGGTAAGGATAAAAGTCAGTTTCTCAAAGCAATCATTGATTGGAAGGGAAAAATCACATACGAAGGGACTTGGACTGAGGATGAACATCCCATTGTTCAAGTTGTTTTTCAAAACAAATGGGTTGGTAGTAACCAAATGGCATATTGGTTAGCCAAGCTATTATTTGACTTGCGCTTAAAGCACGAGTTCACAACTTATGATGCAATTGGCCATTCTCTAGGTGCCGTTTCACTGGTACTGGTCAATTTGAAAGAGAAAATGCGTCCCTATATGCCTAGGTTGAAAAAATTAGTACTCATCGCTGCCCCATTTAACGGCATTATTGGTTTGGGAGATCTTCCCAACATCAACCGAATCAAGCCGAATGGACGTCCAGCTTTCATGAGTCCAACCTACTTTAGAATTTTTATGAATGAAAAAAGTATTTCAGACGATTTACGCGTTTTGAACATTTTTGGAAATGTTGATGATCATTCTAATACTGACAAATACATTTCCGTTACATCTGCTAAGTCTATTTCTTACATTCTCAAACCGCGAGTAAAAGAATACACCGAATATCTTATTAAGGGCTCCAATGCAGAACACTCAATGCTTCACGATGATTCAGAGATTCTAAATATGGTCAACGGGTTTATTTATTATAATCCGCTGTCATAACGTTATATAATTACATTACGACTACAGTTTTAACAGAGATTTGGAGGGGATTTCTATCAAAGCTTGGGAATTATTCAAATTAGATTTAAAGAGGACGTTAAAATCCAAGCCTGCAACGTTATTGATGCTGGCTTTGGTTATTTTGCCATGTCTGTACTGCTGGTTTAATGTTTGGGCCCTATGGGACCCTTACTCTAACACTAGTGGTCTAAAAGTTGCTGTTTATTCAGCCGATACACCAGTTGAAGTACAAGGTCAAAAAATTGAAATTGGTGATCAATTAATCGACAACCTTAAAAAGAATCATAAACTAGGTTGGACTTTTGTCAACTCTAAAGAAGAGTTAGACCAAGGTGTCAAAGATGGTTCTTACTATGCTGGAATTTATATTCCAAAAACTTTTTCTAAGGATATCATCAGTTTCTTATCTGGAACGATCAAGAAACCGAAATTGGTATTTAAGGTAAACCAGAAAATCAATGCGATAGCCCCGAAATTGACCGAAACCGGGGCGACGACGCTGCAGAATACGATTTCTTCTGAATTCGTAGGAACCATCAGTAAAACTATTACACAAGCTTTGAATAAGTCGGGAATGGATATCAAAGATAACCTTCCAATGTTAAGACGATTCGAGTCTCTATTAGTAACCACTGATGACAATCTGCCCGAATTACAAGACATCATGGACAAAGTACAAAAAGCTAATACTTTGGTTCCTAACTTGAATCAAAAATTGAATCAAGTTAATGATATGTACGGCTACTTGCCATTATTGAACGAAGATGCTAACAAACTAGTTAATGTCAATAATGTTTTGCCATTAGCCGATGTTGGTGGCACAGCTGCTAAACAACTTAAAAATAAGATTCCAGAAATCCAAAATGCCGGTACTCAGATCAATGAGGTCGATTCCGACTTTAGTAAGATTTCTGGCTTAATGAGCACAAGTATCACCCAAGTCGAAAACGGCTTGCAAGTTATTCAAAAAGTTCAAAACGTCATGCCTGAAGTTCAAAAACTTGGTGAAGACGCTAAGAACGCTACTGACAAGACAACTTCTGAATTGATTCCTAAGATTCAACAAGCCTTGCCAGTTATCAAGACAACTATCGATACTGGTTTATCAATGGTTTACAACCTTGGTAAGCAAATCAGTTCTTCTGCCGAAATGATCAATACTTTAATCGACAAGATCAAAGAAGATCCAACTAATCAACAGTTTAAAGAACAATTGAAGACAGTTATTCAAAATATTGCCACTGACTCAACCCATTTGGCAAAAGTCAGTCGTCAGGTAGCTTCAGCCTTAACTGATCTCCAAAACTTCTTCAACCGCTTAGCTGAACAATTAGGCAAAGATAAGTTGACCTTACTCGATACACCTATTCAACATCTAAACGATTTAGCTACGTTAAATGATACTTTAGCTGCTAAAGCTAATGACATTTTGAACAATTATGACAGCTTAGATACGACCGAATTACAAAGTAAGTTAACTGATTTACAAACACATGCAAACCAAGTTGCTGACGGCGTAAATACAATCAAGAACATTGATATCATGAGTTCTGTTTCTACAATTATTTCCGATATCAACAGTTTCCTTAAAGAACTCAGCTCCACATTAGGAACATTCAACACGGACATCATCCCAACAATCCCAGGACTTTTGAACAATACCGAAGGCATTCTAAATACTGCCCTCAGCTATCTACAAAAGTATCAAAAACAATTGCCTGCCGTTGGAAATGAGATTCACGATGCCAACCAACTATTGAACGGTAACATGAACAATATTGTTACCGGAATTGGTATGTTGAACGACTTTTACGACAATGACTATCCAACATTGAAGAACAAGTTAGCCAAAGCTACCTTCTTCGTTCAATATGAATTGCCATCAATCGAAAATGAATTAACAACTACTTTGAATTTAGTTAACTCAAAGACGCCAGAACTAGAACAGGCTCTATCAACTGCTAATGACTTTGCCGAAAACGACTGGCCACAGTTGAAGAAAGATATTCATCACTCTGCTACCTTATTGAAGAAAGGTAAGAAAGACGTTGACCTCGGTGCCATTATTCGTTTAATGAAATCCGATGCCAACAAGGAATCCGACTTCTTCTCTAACCCAGTTAAGTTGAAGCAAGACAATCTTTATGACGTACCAAATTACGGATCAGCCAGTGCCCCATTCTATCTAGCCCTCTGTATTTGGGTCGGAGCACTATTGCTATCCAGTGTCTTCACCGTCCATTTCAAACTAGATGATAAACAGAAGTATCTCTATACATTCAGACAAAGATTCAACGGACGTTACTTAACATTTGGCTTCCTAAACCAATTACAAGCCATCTCAGCCGCTTTAGGTAACCTCTTCATCTTGCATGCTTACACTAAGGAAAAGATTTGGCTAATCGTATTCTGTATGTTAGTCAGCTTCGTCTTCATATCCATATTGTATTCACTAGTCCAGATGTTCGGAACCGTCGGAAAAGGCTTAGGAATCATCATACTAGTGCTATCAATATCCGGAGCCGGAGGAAACTTCCCAGTAGTACTATCAGACGGATTCTTCAGAGTCATCAACCCTTACTTACCGTTCACATACGCGGTAAATCTAATAAGAGAAGCCGTTGGTGGAATATATTGGCCTAATGCAACCAAAGATATTATTATATTGTTAGCATTCGGAATCGGATTCTATCTATTAGGATTGCTATGTACAGAACCATTGAAACCATTTATGCATAAATTACATAAGAGCGCTAAAAAGAGCATGATTATTGAATAGAGAGCGTAGCAGGGTCGCTCAGCTCCCGAGGATTAAGACTACTTTCTCAGTTGGCTGCGAAGCAGACGACAGAGAAAGTTGACTTAACCGGAAGGAGTTGCCCCTGCGAAGCTCGTTTCCACTATTCAACATAGAACAATGGTTATAAACCAACAGAACCACCAAACTAAATTCCCGTAGATCCAGAATCCCATCCAAAAAATATAAAAAAAGGGAGAGAAGTAATACGAGCAGTCCTCGTACGAAATTTTTTAATGACAAATCAAAAATTGAGAGACTATCGACCTTTTTTCACTAACAACTTCTGCTGGGACTTCCCTAGCCGCTATAGTCTAAAAGAGGTTAGTGAATTTCTCGATGAGGATATCGATCCGACAACCCAATATATTTCTAACACTGCAAAAGTCATCATGAAGAACAACGGTATTTACTGGTTCGTTCAGAAAAAGGGTATGGAACAACTTTCTGCTTTGATTAGTGTCAGTGACATTAACTTACGTGAGCATTCCGGGGCTTTATTAGTAACCTTCAAAGATGAATATCTAGATGACGCAGGTAAAAAAGAAATCGCTGATAGATTACTAGTCTTCTTACGTGACCAAATCCTTTTAACAGAGATTTCAATTAACGATTTAGACCGCTTAGTTCAAGAAAACTTCACAAATAATGGTTATACTATCTCTAACAACAAGTTAATAAAGAGGAGTTAACAAATATATGTACACATATGGTTTCTTCGGTCCCAGCTATTTTCTGATAATTATTGGTCTTGTTATCAGTCTCTGGGCATCATGGTATGTAAATCATAATTTCCAAAAATATGATGAAGTTCCTAGTCACCACGGAACTAGTGGTGCTGATGCTGCTAGATTTATTCTTGATAACGCTGGGCTTCAAAATGTTCAAATTCAAAGAGTTGGCGGTAAATTAACCGATAATTATAATCCTACCAACAAAACGTTGAATCTTTCTGAATCTACTTTTGATTCAACGTCTGTCGCTGCCATCGGTGTAGCGGCCCATGAATGTGGACATGCTATCCAAGACCAAAAAGGTTATGCACCAATGAGATTGAGAGCAGCTTTGGTTCCTGCCGTAAATATCGGTTCCAACTTCTCTATTCCTTTGATTCTATTAGGCGTAATCTTAGGTGCTAACCAAACTTTAATTCAAATCGGAATTTGGTTATTCGCTTTAGTTGTTTTGTTCCAAGTTGTTACATTGCCAGTTGAATTCAATGCTTCTGGCCGTGCCGTTAAGATCTTGAGTGGCAGTACACTAGTTGATAGTGATGAAATACCGATGGTCAGACAAGTTCTTTTCGCCGCTGCCTTAACGTATGTAGCTGCTGTAATCTCAACTGCTCTACAACTATTACGTTTGATTCTGATTTTCGGTGATCATAGAAATTAAGCCAAAGTCGCGAAAGCGGCTTTTTTTGTTTTCAAAATAAATAGGCAAAAATTAGATTTTATTAGTATTTTGAAGTAAACTTTCCTTATAAATAAATAGAGGGGAATTTATTTTATGATTGATACTTGGATCATCTGGCTAATTCTCATAATTTTAACGGTCAATACCATCTCGGCACTTATAACTGTCTTCCACAGGCCTCGTAATATTGTTACTACCTGGGCCTGGATCTTAGTCCTTGTCTTACTACCAATCGTAGGTTTCCTTATCTACGCATTTCTGGGACGTGGAATTGCTCAAGAAAAGATATTTAATATCAGTAAACAAGAGCATTACAGTTTAAGTCAGTTAAAAAGAATGGCGATAGCTGCTCAAAAACGGCCACAGAATGCTTCACGTTACGATGAAACACACTATGCGGACCATATAATTAGATTTTTCAATGAGACTGAGGAAGCACCGTTAACTCGTCATAACGAAATAAAACTTTACTTCGACGGAAAAGAAAAATTCGAAGGTATGTTCGAAGATATCCGTCAAGCTAAAGAAACCGTTCATGTCGAATACTATGCCTTTATTAAAAGTGACATTGGGGACAAGTTTCTTGATCTCTTGACACAAAAAGCTAAAGAAGGTTTGGAAGTTCGTATCCTTTACGATCCTTGGGGTTCTGGTGGAACTAAGCCAAAATACTTCAAAGACTTTCAGGCTGCTGGCGGTGAAGTCCTACCTTTTATCACTTCCAAAAATGTCATTGCTAAAACTCGTTTGAACTATCACTTGCACCGAAAGATCGTTGTTATTGATGGTACAACTGGTTGGATCGGTGGATTCAACGTTGGCGATCAATACGTTAATACCACTGAAAAATTCGGTTACTGGCGTGACACCCATTCTAGAATCTTTGGTGCCGCTACCTTACTTTTGCAAGAGAGGTTCTTTCGTGATTGGAATGCTTCGCTCGACCGTAACGCTGAGCCACTAGCTTTCTTGGAAAAATACTTTCCATCTGACAAATTCAATTCCGATGCTAACTTACCAATTCAGATTATTTCTGATGGTCCCGATAGCCGTGAGGAAATTTTAAAAGATGGATTCATCGATATGATCGTCAGTGCTAAGAAGAGTGTCTGGATTCAATCACCTTACTTAGTTCCAGACGATGCGATGTTCACAGCTTTAACAATTGCGGCCAGATCTGGAGTCGATGTCAGGATCATGATCCCATGTATGCCTGATCATCCCTTCATTTACCGTGCAACGCAATATTATGCCAATCTGTTAACAACTTATGGCATTAAGATCTACAGCTACCAAAAGGGATTTTTACACGCTAAGACTTCCGTTTTCGATGGCAAGATCTGTTCCGTTGGCTCTATGAATCATGATTTCAGAAGTTACTCATTAAACTTTGAAGCCAATGCCTTTATCTACGACGCCAAAGTTGCCCATCAGGTTGCTCGTTCATTTGAAAAAGATATGAACGACTCACTATTACTAACACCAGAAATTATTAAAGAACAAGGAATGTGGCTCCACTTCAAACAACGTTTCTCTCGTTTGTTATCGCCTATCCTTTAAAATTAAATTACGATAAACACAATCATTCTTGGTTGTGTTTTTTCGTAAAGTTGGGAAGTTGTCTATGAAAATTCTTGTAACAGGTTTTGACCCCTTCGGTACTGACAAAATTAATCCAGCCATCGAGGCAGTAAAGAAATTACCCGATACCATTTCCAGCGCCGAAATTATTAAAGTAGAGATTCCGACCATCTTCAACAAATGTGCCGAAGTCGTTCATCAAGCTATTATTGATTACAAACCCGATTATGTTTTGGATATCGGCCAAGCTGGCGGACGTTCTGCATTGACTCCTGAGAGAGTTGCTATTAACTTCGATGACGGCCGTATTAAAGACAATGCCGGTTACCAACCACTCAATCAAACGATCCATGCAGATGGACAAAACGCTTATTTCACGCAATTGCCGGTTAAGGCCATGACTCAAGCTATTATTGAAGCGGGTATTCCTAGCTACGTTTCCACAACCGCTGGAACTTACGTCTGCAACCATATCATGTACCAAGTTCAATATATGATTGATAAAGAATTTCCCGATTTAAAAGCCGGTTTCATACACATTCCCTTCTTACCCAATCAAGTTTTAAAACGTCCAAACACCCCTTGTTTATCTTTAGCAGATGATATCAAAGGAATCACCGCTGCTATAAAAGCTATCGTTGAACGTGATGGGAAAAATGATATTGAAGTTATCGGTGGAAGTTTGAGTTAACCACACTAAAATAGCGACTAACTGAATTTTCTAGTTAGTCGCTATTTTTATTTTTCTATGAATGATAAGTTTCTGGATCAAAAAAGGTCGTCTTTCGATAAGAAATTCCATCAATTATCTGCATATCCTCTGGATTTAATTCAAAATCAAAAACATCCAGATTATCTGAAATATGATCAGGATTCGTTGACTTAGCCAGTGGAATAATTTCCTTTTGCACTAGCCATCTGATCACAACTTGAGAAGCACTTTTTTTGTACTTTTTACCAATCTTGATGATATCTAAATCATGTAAAACACCGCTACCTGGTCCACCAAAAGCACGCCAGGCTTCAACGTTCACACCTAAATCACGGCTATAATCGGCAGCTTTTCTTTGAGCAAAACCGGGATGATATTCCAATTGATTAACCACTGGTTTGACCTCAGAATCCACGATCAAGGAACTCAATTGTGAACCGTCGAAATTAGAAACCCCAATAGCTTTAATTAAACCTTTTTTATAATATTCTTCCATAGCAAGCCAAGTTGAAGCATTGATTTCACGCCAATCTTCATGCCACATTTTGTTGGCTGGCCAATGGATCAAGTACATATCTAAGTAATCTAGCCCCAGACGTTCTAATGAATCTTCAATCGATTGCTTAGTTTTTTTATAACCATGGTGATCATTCCAAACTTTGGTCGTTACAAAAATATCATCACGACTCAAACCATTTTCATCTATGGCTTCACGAACTCCTTGACCAACACTTTCTTCGTTGTCATAAGCTGTGGCTGTATCGATCAAGCGATAACCACTCGCAATCGCATTCTTAACAGCATCGACCGTCTCCACACCCTTGGGGATAATCGTTCCGAAACCTACAATAGGAATTTGATAACCATTATTTAATGTGTAAGTTGAATTCTTGTCCATAGTATCATCTCCAACATTGTCTGGTTATGAGAATGATACCAACTGGATAATAACCGTGTAAATTTTTTGATATTAGATTATCCAAAAAGGCGATTAAAATATTAATGTTGCCGTCCTCCACAAAAATTGGAAATGTGTTGGAATGCTTCTTACTCAAACCTGGTTGTAGCATTAATACTAACTGATGTAGTTGAAATATGCCGTCGTCCGCAAAAAATCTGTGGGCCACTGGAACGTGGTGGACACGGCTTGAAGCTAATAATTTTTCACTCTGTGAAAAATCATGGATCTCCAAGTCCGGTCTTCTACTAACCTTGCTACGCAAGCTAAGTAGAATGGCACCACTGAGGGCCCACAGATTTTTTACTACCGACTAGACACCAGTTTCTTATATTATCGAAAAAAATGCAACGATTAGATATCCCTCTTTGATGAAGCCATTTTATGAAAGTTGCCTTTTGTCCTAAACAAAGTTTACAAATTTAACTAATAAAGTTCAGAATTATCTTTCTACTCATTAGTATCTGCATTACCTTTTAAGTAATTTTTCTTCAGAATTATTCCAATCGTAACTATTGCCAACAACAACATAGCTGCCCCTGCCATGAAGAATATTACAACGGCATTATAATGATCAAATAACACCCCAAAGAACATTGTTCCAACGGGCATTAAAACAGTACTTAAGGTCTCATCTATATTGAATACTCGTCCTTGCATATCCGGTGGTACATTCTCTTGCAAGAAAGTATCTAGCGGTGTATTCATAAATGTTAATAGACAGCCATTGATAGCATTGATAATGATGAAAATAATCGTGATGATTTGAGTCTCGAAGTTCATTACTGTCGATAATCCGACTGCTGACACGATGATGGAAAATATTATCAGTGCCACATAAGAAAACATGATTGGATTGAAACGTAGATGGATTCTACTTAAAATCAAACCACCAAGTATCATTCCGATGGCCATCGCAGAATCAGTCATACCATATTGTACATTGGATAGCTTTAATGTCTTAACTAACAAGTATGGATATCCAATATTCATCGACGCAAAGAAAAAATTTAACGCTCCCGAAGATAACGTCAAAAGAAAAATCAGTTTTTGCTTCAACATATAACGGAAGCCATCTAAAAAGTTTCCTATTATCGAGGTCTTATTAACAGTTTCATCGGAGGCTTCCTCATTCGCTATTTTTTCAGTTTTCTTATAATCAAATTTCAAGACTAGAATTCCCAATAAAGCAACCACTTCAAAAATAATTTCTAAATCAGCAAATATAACAATATTGACCATTGTATAGAGCATTGCACCTAGAATCGGTGCTAAGAATTCTGCCAATGATGTAATTGACTGACTTAATGAATTTACTTTCTGTAACTCATCACTAGGAAAAAGTTGAATTAAGCTAGATTGAATTGTCGTACTTAGGAAACAATCTGTAATCTCCAACATGATAATCAATCCAATCAAAATGTAGAAATATCCCGCAGGCCATAAATTGAAACAAAGGCTGAATACTAGTAGTGAAACAATAGTAACAATTTGAGCTACGATCATAATCATTTTATGAGAGAACGTATCAACCACATAGCCAACAAATGGCATTATAACCACATCAACAAGTGGCCCTGTAATCAATGAAACACCCATACTAAGAGCCGACCCCGTACGTTTCAGAATATAAAGACTGATTGCAAATTGTAGCATTTCACTACCAAATGTCCCCGCAAATTTCACTAGGAGGATCTTATTTAATTGATTGAATAACCTTTTATACATATTTAGCCCCGAAATCTTATTATCATATCCATTTGATAATATTAAAACATTTTTAATATTATTAAGTATACTACAATAATTCAAGAACGGATTTACTCAATCAAAAAAGTGATTCTTAAAAAATTTGGTTAAAATACATATTAACAAAATAACTGTAATTTGCTGTCTTACTATCTAATATTTAAAAACGTACAAACCAATAGAAACACTCTTTAGTCTGGAGCAAAAATTGGGAATGCGTTCAGCTATGAGATCATTGTTACCGGCTTTGCCGGTTACAATGAGGTCGACTTTGGAAATCCATTATTTTGCACGGAGTGTAAAATAATTAGTTTCAAATCGTGCCCATAGCGTTCCAACAGCATTCCCAATTTTTGTGGAGGACGGGAATTTAAACATATTTTTCAATCTAACCAAACTTTGACAAGAACAAAAAAAGCCCCAAGCAAAAATTTGCTCAGAACTTCTCTCCTATAAATTACTAGATTCAAAAATTTTATGAACGACTCTTTGATGATATAAGTCGTTTCCTTGTCCCCAGAAAATGAAACTTAGCGACACGTAGATGATCGCAAGTAAAATATTTAAAGCGTTGAATTGCATTAGATCAGTTAACATCAACCAAATTATGAAAACAATCGATAATACTGGTTCGATAGCACCTAACCATACATGTGAATTATTTGCTAAAACATATTTCTCAAGAATCAAGGAGGCTATTGAACCAATTACAAAAATTACCCCTAACATAATTACACCCCCATAATTAACTCAGCGCTAATTATGATAACATAATTTATTTTCAGAAATAAAACCATATGTCCATGAAAACGTCTCCAAGGAATAATTCCAGACAAATTTCATTATCAAGTGGATAATATGCTTTAAGGGGGAACTTAACCTTGTATAAGCAAATTACAATTTATGACCTATTTAATATTTTGCACCAAAAGATGGGCAATCAACATTGGTGGCCCGCTGATCATCCTGAGGAAATGCTAATTGGGATGATTTTAATTCAAAATACTAATTCTAAAAATGTCGATAGATCTCTAAACAATATAAGACAAGCTACCAATTTTCAGATAGACAAGATTCTGGCTTTGACCCAAGAACAATTGCAGGAATTAATTAAACCTAGTGGCTTCTTCCACAACAAAGCCATCTATATCCGTTCCTTGTTAACTGCTTATCGGGACAATTTCGATGACTGGGAAAAATTACCAACCAATCTATTACGGAAAAAAGTAATTGCCCTCAAAGGTATTGGTAATGAGACGGCCGATGTCTTATTACTTTACTACTTTCATCGTCCTGTTTTCGTTTCCGATAATTATGCGATGAAACTGTTCAGTAGTCTGCATACCTTCACGCAAAAACCGACTTACATGCAATTGAAAGAAGCAGTTGAACATGATTTCAATTTCACTTCTACTCAAGCAGAGGAATTCCATGCTCTAATTGATGAATTTGGTAAACTC
Organism: Companilactobacillus sp. HBUAS56275; assembly: GCF_036913655.1. NCBI lineage: Bacteria > Bacillati > Bacillota > Bacilli > Lactobacillales > Lactobacillaceae > Companilactobacillus > Companilactobacillus sp. HBUAS56275. Next base: position 298,272 of record NZ_JAYKKK010000002.1, on the reverse strand, counting down.
AAAAGTGACTTCTTCGACGATTATGAATTACGTTTACCCTACCTAACGGCCCATAATACCGTAAAAAAATAGGTGAATAATATCATCTTCATGACGTTTCACTTCCACAGCACTGTGGGGATTATAGGGACTGGGATTCATTGCATAATCAATGAACATATCCAAAAATAACATTGCCCCTTCGTCAGTAACGTCTGGACTAACGGCACCTTCTCGACGTCCCTGATCCAACAATTTCTTCCAAAAACGGCGTTTATAATCGTTATAAGCTTTCATAACGGTGTTGTCACCATTTTTACCACTGAATTCGTCATACATAAAAACCACAAAATCATCACTGATACTATTGGCTAAACTGGTACTGTTATTCATCATATCTTTCATCTTTTCGACAAAACTCTTTTGAGAATTGTCCAATGCATCATAGTATTGTTGATAACCGCCAACGATCAATTGAGTTACGACCGCCCTAGCCAAGACAATCTTACTGGGAAAATATTTATACAGTGTTACTTGCGACGCATGTGCCTCTTTAGCGACTTTTGCTATAGAGGTTTTTTTGTATCCATTACGAGTAAATTCAATCATAGCCGCATTCAAAATCGATTCTTTTTTATCTTTTTTTCGTTTTAAATTGTTAGTCATAATAATTTCCTCAATTTTTTTAATCAAATAGTTCAGTTTTTAAAGTACCCCACCAAGGTTCTGTAAAAAAGCTGCTATAATAGTTCATTTACCGCTTTCTTTCTTGTTGACAGGGCTATTCCCTAGCTCTAATATACTCGGTAAATAATGAACTATTCAAGATATATATTTCATTTTTAGGGGTAATTATTATGAATAATGCAAATGTTCCAACTTTACATATTGAACATCTTCAAAAAAACTTTGGTAAATTTCAAGCTCTAAAGGATATCACTTTTGATATCTATCCTGGCGAGGTTTTCGGCTTTATTGGACCTAATGGTGCTGGTAAATCGACTACTATTCGTACACTACTCGGCATATTACGTGCAAGTGGTGGACAAGCAACTATCTTTGGGCAAGATGTTTTTAAAGATGCCGTTTCGATTCACAAACGTTTAGCCTATGTACCCGGTGATGTTTATCTCTGGCCTAATCTCAGTGGTGGCGAGATCATCGACCTCTTTTTAAAACTGAGCCACACTAATCATTCTGCAAAAACTGATCAATTAATTAAGGATTTCCAACTAGATCCCACTAAAAAGGCTCGAACATACTCTAAAGGTAATCGTCAAAAAGTGGCGCTAATTGCGGCCTTTTCAACGGATGCTGATTTCTATATTTTTGATGAACCAACTAGTGGTCTTGATCCTTTAAATGAAGAGATTTTTCAAAAAGAAGTTCTCAAACTAAAGGCTGCTGGCAAGGCTGTTCTTTTATCTAGCCACATCCTCTCTGAAGTTGAAAAGATGTGTGATCGTATCGGAATCATTCGCACGGGTAAGATTGTTGAAACTGGTACTTTGGAACAAATGCGACATCTAACTCGAACAATCATTAAAGTTCAAACTAAGAATCCTCTGAATAATATCAAGAATTTAACCGGTGTCCATAATGTCAGTTCCGAGGATAACGGCGTTACAACTTTGTCAGTTGATTCTGAAGAATTGGACAATATTATGAGCTTCCTGACACAGCGACAGATTCTCTCCCTTCAAGTAACGCCACCTACACTCGAGGACTTATTCCTTCGTTATTATGATTCTGGTGAGGTATCTGATAATGCAAAGTAATAAATTTCAAAAAACGGTATTTCTAACCCGTTTTAATTTCAAACGAGACTGGGCCAAGCTCTTATTGTGGGCAGTTGTTCTCATTGGATTATTTGTTGGTGTTGCTAGCAAATTCACTAGTCTCTATGGTGACAAAGCTTCAATTGACCAAATTATTAAAACTCTGAAGTCCCCGGCTATGGTCTCTCTCTTTGGAAAAATGCCGGCTGGTCCTTATACTTCAGCTGATGTTTTCGCTTCAGAAATGACTGTTTTTATGGCTATCGTTTCAGCAATCATGAATTACTATTTCGTCATTCGTAATACCCGTGGCGAAGAAGAATCAGGGATTCTCGAAATGATTCAAGCCCACTCAGTGGGACGTCTATCAAATCTGCTCGCAACTTTATTAGAGAGCTTCATTTTAAATTTTGGAATTGGATTGATTTATGCTTTAGGTCTCCAATTTGCCAACCTGACTGGTACTGATACTAATGGTAATTTCCTATTAGGTTTGGGACTCGGTGCTTGCGGATTTATGTTTGCTAGCATTGCGGCAGTGCTAGCTCAGTTAACCGATAATGCTCGAACAGCCACTATGTTGTCTTATGGTGTCTTTGGTATTATGTACATTTTACGTATGATCACTGATGTAACCAAACCCAGTTATACTTGGTTCGTTCCCATGGGTTGGGTAGAAAAATTTTCAACTTACAAAAATAATAATTGGCTCCCAGTTCTCTTGATGTTGCTACTATCAATTATTTTAATTTTAATTGCTTTCACACTTAACGAACGCCGTGATATCGGTTCAGGATTGATTGCTACTAAACCTGGTCGAAAAGAAGCTAGTGCCTTATTACGTGGTCCACTTTCCTTACTGTGGCGCTTAAATCGACTAAGTATTTTAGTCTGGATCTTCGGTGTGATGATTCTCGGGGCAACCTACGGTTCTGTTTTCAATACCATCGGTGATATTGTCAAAACTAATCCACTTTTCAAACAACTGCTTGATACTAAAGCCATTAACGCTGCGAATATTTTGATTATCAAACAGTTTCTCGCAATCCTGATGATTGTCTTCGCCGTTTTAGCTTTGATACCAGGAATATCATTGATCAATTATCTCAAAACTGGTGAAAGTAAGGGCTACTTAGAAATTATTCACTCTACCTCTACTAGTCGATTTAGACTCTTTTTCTCAACTGTTCTTCTCGCTACCATTACCAGTTTACTAGTCCTTTTAGCCGGAAACTATGGTTTATACGCTGGCGGTAACGCCGTTATGAAGCAACATTTAACTTGGAGTATTTTCATGCGTGGTTTCTGGGGTTACTTACCTGCACTCATGATTTTCTTAGGGATTTCAATCTGTTTGGTCGGTTGGTTGCCAAAACTCATCAGTTTAAATTACGGATATTTGATTGCAGCTTTCTTCATTCAATACTTTGGAAAACTACTCAAATTACCAGGTTGGTTAAGCAAATTGACACCATTTGGATATATCACTAAAGTTCCCGTTAAGAATTTTGATCCCGCCACTTTTTGGTGGCAGCTATTATTAGCAGTAGTTCTGATTATCGTTGGCTACTTAGGATATCGTCGTCGAGATCTGATCATCAATTAAACAGATATTTAAGGATTGTATATGGATGTAGTCTATATTTGCGTAAACGTTTCCAGTGACATATTATTGAGCTAACGAATCTTTTTACGAAAGGATGATTTTATGTACAAAGCTTCAGATAATCGTTATCAAGGAAATCACATTCGTCATGCTGGTAAAACTGGCCTTATGTTACCACCAATCTCACTTGGACTCTGGCACCATTTCAGTAGTGCTGACCCATTGAGTGAACGTAAGCAAGTTATTTTGCATGCTTTCGACAAGGGTGTCTTTCATTTTGACGTTGCTAATCACTATGGCGATGGTACTAAAGATGGCTTAGGTAGTTCAGAATCCTTATTGGGACAAATTTTGAGTAGTGATTTGAAACCTTATCGTGATGAATTAGTTATTTCAACTAAGGCTGGCTATGAAATTCACGACGGTCCTTATGGTGTTGGTACATCAAGAAAATCATTGTTGCAAGCCATTGATGGCTCTCTTGAAAGATTGCAATTAGATTATGTTGATATTTTCTACGCTCACCGTTATGACGATACAACTCCAGTTGAGGAAACCGTCAGAGCACTAGACGACATCGTTAAATCTGGAAAAGCCTTATACGTTGGAGTTTCTAATTTTGAAGTTCCCGAAATGAAACAAGCCATTAAAATGTTTAAAGAACTAGGTACACCATTCGTGTTGGATCAAATGAGTATGAATATTTTGAACCATCATGTTAAAGATAGTGGCCTACTAGATACCCTTGAAGATGCTGGTGCCGGTGCTATTGCTTACGGTCCTCTAGCTGAAGGATTACTTTCAGACAGATACCTTAATGGCATTCCCGATACATTCAAGATTCACCCTACTAATGAAGAACTTTTGGCAAATGGTAAAGAGGCACTAGTTGAAAAGTTGAATAAGCTTAACGACATTGCCAATAACCGTAACCAAACTCTTAGTCAGCTATCACTAGCTTGGTTGTTGAGAGATCCTGTAGTTGCCAGTGTTATCATTGGAACAACTAATGTTGATCACTTAGATGATAACCTCAAAGCACTAGATAATCTTGATTTCAGTAGTGATGAAGTAGCAGCTATCACAAATATTCTTCAATAGAAAAATAGAATATTAAGAAAAATAATAGCAGGTAATCATATTTTGATTACCTGCTATTATTTGTTTTAGCCACAATTTTTTTATCTATCAAGTTGAATTATTCGATCAAACATTGACTTCTCTTGTTCGGAAATCTTATGTGCCACCTCAATAACGGCGACTTGCGAATTCTTCAATATCGTATTGTGGACTTCTAATGACAATTTAGGATCTAAGGCACTGGTTGCCTCATCTGCCAACAGAATTGGACGTTTGGATAATAATGCGCGGGCTATTTCAATTCTTTGAATTTGTCCACCTGAAAGATTGGCTCCACTTTCCCCAACTTGATAATTCCAACCTTTTTCTTGAACTAAATCAGCTAAGCCAGCCTGTTCAGCTATTTGTTCTAATTCTGAATCATCTGCTTGTCTCCCCAGAGTTATATTAAATCTTAATGTATCATCGAAAATAAACGGTTTCTGATTTACATAACTAAAACTATCATGGGCTTTTTGCCAATTTCCAGTTACATCATTCTTATCGATATAAATTTCTCCATCACTAGGTTGGAGTTTCCCAAGAATCAATCTCAACAGTGTGGTTTTCCCCCAACCACTTGGCGCCATCAATAAAACTTTTTCACTCGGTTGTACTGAAAGCTCTAAGTTCGAGAATAAAGTCTTATCCTGCAACTTATAAGTTAGATTATCAACATTTAGACCAGTGAATTCAGCATTATTTGCTGGAGTTGGCTTCGTCTCATTAAATTCCAAGGCCTGTTCAATTTTATCCCACATGGGCTTAGTTGATTTAATTGAATTAATCTGTTGGAAAATATTGATTACTGGATTTACAAAATCATTGGAAAGTTGAACGACCATAACCAAAGTACCAGCACCAATCTGACCTTGAAACATTAGAATGGCTCCGACTAAAAATGGAACGATGAAACTGAATATTTCTGCGACTGCCATAATAATTTCACCCGCAACGGCCTGAGTGTAATTCAGATTTTTCAGTGCTGTTTCCATTCTTTTAGCGCCATCAACCACTCTACCAACGATTGGAATCTGGACATCGTACAAATCAGCGGTTGCGGCACCATTTAAGCCATCACTAACATTTTGAGTATAGCTAGCATTAGCTTTTTCCCAAATCTCTGATTTAGATTGAATCTGTTTAGTGAAAAATTTCTGAACAAATCCTGGTATTATCGTTGTAACGATGAAAAGTAAGGTTAAGATCCAGGAATTAAGCAAACCAACTGCGACTGAGACTACAAAGGACATAAACTCGGTAACGATAGTTAGTTCGTTTAGAATTTTTAAAGTTTCGATTTGCTTAACGTCATTAGTCATCAGACTCAAGCCATCTTTTTGTGAGTCATCCTGTTGCTCAATAAGATAAGCCATCGTCTTTGCTTTCAAATGGATCTTGATATCTTTGACAATATCAAATTTGAGGTAACGATAGGCAAAGTTGAAAAACATAATTAAAATGATTGCCAGAGCACCACCAATCGCAACGGCTGTTAATTGTTTGATACTTCCCTGACGATATTGAGCCATATTCAACATAATCTTAGTAATATACGCGATGACTACATTTCCAAAGGCATACACGATTGATAACAAGAAATACAATATCAGTTTACCTTTGGAAGTAAATCGTAATGATAAATTTGCCATAGTTCCCCTTTTCCAAATATCATGACGAGAGATATTCCACTTTATTCAACAACCAAGTATTAAAAATATCTAATAATCGATATCCCCACAAATATTAATATATAAATATTTTCTTGATTTATTTATACATTCTACTACTCGATAATTAGAATTAAAACAACTATATTAAATTTATTTTAATCATGCATAGAATAAAAAAAAGCAAACCTCTACGGATTTGCCTTTTTAGTTTAGAGGACCAAATGTAAAGTGAGTTGCACTTAATCCATATCCAATATTTAAATCTCGTAACTCCTTTTGAGTAGGATCATTCAATTTATCTTTTACATATTGATAGAGAACCCTATTATTTCTGGGTAATCCCATAGGAACAATGTGATTATCGTGATAGCTCTGATAAATATCAACACATACCTCGACTTCTTTTGCACCAACCACCAATTTTTGAGCAGCTTTCAAGAGAGAATCCTTGTATTCCTTCGGCTGTTCAGAAAGGTTTTCATTATATGCAGCATCAATTAAATTAAATAACTTTTTGTTTTCCATACTCACACTCCAATTCTATTTTCTATACATATTAAAAAATTTACGTTCATACAGAGTTTTCTAACGTTAATATTCTTTCTAATTCATTTCTTAATGCCACATTATAATTAATTATTGAAAATAATTACGCGAGGTATCTTATGAAAAACAAAATATTACCAATAACAAAATTGTTCCTACTAGCTATAGCATTAATCATTTTTGACCTTCTCATATCAGGGTCAATTTTAAGACAGCTGAATTTAGATAAGGTTTTATATCTTAGTTTATTCAAAACAACCGAATTGGCCTTTGGCATTATTGCCAATCTTTTATTCTTTCATCAAAGAATTTACTGGAAATTAAATATAGGCAAAAAAACTATTTTTATTGCTTCAATCATCATACTGATTTTAATACTATTATCGGTCAGTCATTTTCAGCGCATTCCGCTTTCATTACTAAATGGAATATTAGCAGCAATCCCAGAAGAATATATATTCAGAGGCATTGTTTTAACTAGTTTACTAACTATTTTCAAAGATAAATTAACGACTAAAAATGTTCTCTTCTGTATAATTATAGCTTCATTTTTATTTAGCATTTGTCATTTAGAGAATCTTCGTACGCATAGTCTCACTTTAACTTTGATTCAAGTCGTACAAACCTTTGGAATGGGTCTTATGTTCTGCAGTCTTTATGTTCGAAAAGGCAGTTTAGCGCTCCCCATCTTTATCCACTTTACAATCGATTATTCCATCTCTCTTTTTAACTCAACTGCTAATAATTCAACAGACCCAATTGATCTAATAATCGGACTTGTTCTTCCTTTAACTACTTATGTAGTTCTAGCCATCATTGTATTAAGACCATTTCATCCATCAAATTGGAACTTGACAGATGAATTTTTTTAATTTGAATTCAGATTTTAAAAATTATGAAAATAACAAAAAAGCCTTAAAACCTTAGTTGGAGGTTTAAAGGCTTTTTTAGAATGCCCTTATGAGACAACACAAATAATAATTTTCGATTTCTACTAAAATATAAGTCAATTATATATAGTTAGAGTTCAAAATAAAATGTTTCTATTTTTTATTATAATCAATCACTAAACTCATAATTAATTTTTATCCAACAACTTATCCTTATAGTACTTAAAGAAAGTTTCTTTTCCTGTAATAATAGTTGTCTTTCCGCTCATTCCATAATGGATCTGAGGAGCAATACTAGGCTCACTTTTAGCCTCTGCAGTCACAATATAATATGTTCCTTTATTCACTGGGACAGGAGCAACACTGATATTATTAATCACTCCATCAATAAGGATTGGTCTCGGTACATTACGAGTTATTTCTAACCGCATATGTTGACCCTTTTTTATAGATGAAATCTCTCTAGAAGAGACATAACTTTGCAGTTTTAATGTATTACCTCTTCTCAAAATCGGATATATTTCAGCTATTTCAGAACCAGCTCCAACATATTTAGCACCTTTTACCGATTGATTATTCATATGGATAACACCTGACTTTTTGGCCTTAATATATGAGTTATCTTTTAAATCATCCAGTTCTTTTAAATTAGATTTCAAATTTCTACTTTGACTTTTTAATTTAACCAATTCTTCTGAAATACTTTTTAACTGCTCATTTTGCAAAGACTCTAATTTGGTGTTATTCGAATCAACATTATACTTACTATCATCGAAATCCTTCAAAGAATCTTTCTGTTCACTGACATTACTTATTTCATCATTGATACTATCAATTTGTTGTCGCAAATTATTTAAGTAACTATTCTTAACAGATGCTTTAGAATCAGTATCAGAAGCACTTTTTAATTCGGCACTATAACCATCATACAAGTAACCATAACTAGCATTAGAAGCATAACTTTTACCATTTTTTATGGCATCAAAAATACTCTGATAGGATTTTAATTCATTTTCCTTTTGCTTTAAATTACTATCATATAAATTCGTCAGCTGCTTAATTTTTCCGTTGGAAAAAGAAGATTTATCTTGTAACATCTGACTTTCAATACCATAAATATTTCTTTGATTTATATAACTTTTCAATAAATTTCGATATCCAAATTTATCATCACCATCAAAAGTATCTTGATTAGATTCAACACCCCTTTGAAAGATTTGTAGACTGGCAATTTGATCATTTATATCCTTTTGTTGATCCTGAACATTATTAATCTTAATATCATTCCCAGTATTCTTATAAGAAAGTAAAATATCTCCCTTTTTTACGTATTTTCCTTCAGATAAATAGTTTTTTTGAATTGCACTATTAGAAGGTGACTGAATGATAGGTATATTTTGTCTACTGCCAAGATCTCCAAAAGATTCAATTGTAACTTCACGTTTCATGAAAAAAGAAAAGACAACCACTAAAAGAAACAAACAAGAGATGGGAATTATCAACAAACTGGAAAAGTTATTAAACCTTTTATTATAGAATTCACTGCTCTCTAAAAATTTTTTATTCATTATAACTTCCCCTAATTATTCAAAAGATCAAAATAATAACCTTTCTTATTTACTAACTCTTGGTGATTTCCTTTTTCTACAATTCTCCCTTTATCCAATACCACAATATTGTCTGTCTTTTTTGCGATGGACAGTCTATGAGCAATAAAAATAACTGTCAATCCTTTGATCTTCATCAAATTATTCATAATATTATTTTCGGTTATCGAATCTAACCCACTGGTAGATTCATCAAATATTAATACCTTGGCTGGAGACAGTAACGCCCTAGCAATAGTGATTCTTTGTTTTTGTCCACCAGATAATGTATTACCGTTTTCGTCCAAAACAGTTTCAAATTGCAACGGCATTTTTTCAATATCTTCATCTATTTGGGCAATTTTACATGCTTCTAAAATATCTTCATTACTAATATTTTCTCTATTTCCCAAAGTTAAATTCTCTAGAATACTTCCTGAAAAAACGTATGGTGACTGAGGTATATAATTAATAAATCCTCTCAGTACATGTTTATCAATATTCTGAACATTGTGTTCATTAATAGAAACTTCACCCTTGTTAGGTTTGAAGAAATCTACCAATAATTTAACTAACGTTGATTTACCAGACCCACTCATTCCTACAATAGTTACTTTTTCACCAGAATGAATATTTAAATTAATATCATTTAAAACATTCTCTCCATATCCATAACTATAATCAACGTTTTTCAATTTGATATCTCCTACTAATAGGGTAGAGTTTTTAACCGAACGATTTTCTTTGAATTCAGAATTAACTAAATAAACTTCATTCAACCTATTATTAGCAACTTTGGCTGATTGTAATTTGGGTTGTAAATTAATAATATTCTGTAAAGGATTAACAAAATATGTAAGTAACGCATTATAAGTCATCAATTGTCCAACGGACAATCGATTCTTAGTTACCATAAGAGCTCCAACCCACAATACAACTACACTTAAAACTAATTGAATAAATAGCTTTAATGCCTGTTGTAATGTGTCGGCCTTTATATAACTCAAACTTTTCTTTAAATAATCCACAAATTCACTATCGATTTTAGAGTAACGCTGATTTTCACTGGTTAGGGCTTTGATTGTTTCAATTCCATGAATATCTTCAATGATTGAAGAATTCAAAACTGAACCACTTTCCATTTCTTTTTGATTTAACCTTTCAAAAGGTTTGGAAAATACCCAAATTATTACTACATAAACGGGTAAAGAAATAAGAGTTATTAAAAATAATGTTCCATTTTGAATTGCCAAAACGGTTCCCATAATAATTACAATTCCCACATCCAAAAATATAGAAATTATCGTACTTGCTAAAGCATCAATAATCTTATTGGCATCATTAAACCTAGAAACAATCTCTCCTGTTTTTCTAGTAGCAAAAAAATCCATGGGTAACTCAAAAATATGACGAATATACCCCAAAATAATATCGATAGAAAGCCTCTGACCCAGTATTGATAATAGAAAATCTCTAGAATAAGTAAACATAGACTGAAAAATATAAAGAATAATTAATCCTAGAGAAATGATTGCTAGGGTATTGTTCATATTATTAGGAATATATGTATCGATGACAGTCTGTAAGAAATAGGATCCTAGAATACTAATAATGGTTATCAAAAATGCTGCCAAAATGATATTGACTACTAATCTTTTTTGTTTAAAAAGAACAGGGACAAATGAGAAAAGAGATCCATTTTTATCAATCTTCTCAGGTTTATATTCTGAAGTAGGTACAAAAAATAATGCTACCCCAGTCCATTGAGAAGCAAAATCGTTATAACTCATTTTTTTTATCTTAACTGTTGGATCTGGATCTGCAATCAAGATATACTTTTGAGTACACCCCAAAACCACATAATAATGTTCAATCGCTTTATCCTTTATTACATGGGCTATAAAAGGATATGGGATATTTTTTTCTTCAAATAAACGCATATCTGCTTGAATCGCTTTAGTCTCAAAATGAAGCTTTTGGGCCGCCTTCACTAAACCTAAAGCTGTTGTTCCTTCTTTATTTGTTTTGGCGATATTCCTTAACCTTGCAATAGAATATTTAGATCCATAGTTTTTTAAAATCATTGCCAATGCGGCTACACCGCAATCATTTTCATCAACCTGTGCTATATATATATTTTTTTTAAACATTAATATCTATTCCCTTGTTTAGTATCCTTTTATATTCTCTCATTCATTAACATTTAATAAATAATTTAAATATTAACGTTAACTATATGGTATTAACGTTAATAAAAGCCTCCGCACAGCAGGTGGTTTTTGTTTCGCACGCTTTAGTGCTCTCAACTAGACCTAAAAAAGTCCTGACACTATTTACACAGTATCAGGACTTACACATATTTATTTAAAAAGGTTACTCACTTCTGAGGACCTTCTGTATGATACATTGCACTGAATATTATTATCTAAATACAATATCCTATTGTGCAGGTCATATGACACTACTCTATCCTTATTAATTAAATAGCTCTTATCTACTCTTAATAAATTATTATATTTAGACTCCAATAAATTCAAATTTCCTGGAAAAGAAGTGCTACGACTGTCAGCCTCTAAACTTACTTTACCCGGAAATTGTTTTTTAGTATATAGCAAGACTACTTCTTTCATAGGAACAGAAAAATATCTAGATCCAATCTTGTATCCAAAAATTTTCTCCCTTTGATAAAGTGAATTCACATAATAATTTTTTGCCAATTCAATATCTTGTATAATACGTTTCTTCACAAAATCCAGTTTATTATCTTTTAATATATAATCCATTGGTGATATCTTTCTTTCTAATGTTAAAAAAGAAAGTTCTTCATGAGTTGTTAGAAAAACTATCTTTGCATCTTGCATTTTTTTTCTAACGTTTTCCGCAATTTTTAATCCAGCTTTAATATCATCTCCAACTTCCATATCTAAAAAGAATAATCCATATTGCTCTTTCACAAAAGCACGATTAAATGACTCAACACTACTAGTCTCAATTAGCTTAATAGAATAATCATTAATCATAATAATATTATTAATGATATTTTTATAATATTCTCTTTGACTATCGTTATCTTCGAATAGGTATATTGAAAACATTTTAACTACACTTCCAATACAATTAAAGTAATTCTTAAAAATTTGTCCTTTATTTCCGTATCTAAAAAAAGATTAGAATTTCTATTTATGATTTCAGAAACATTAGCTAAGCCAGTGCCTCGGTTCTTTCCTTTTGTTGAATATCCTTTTTTAAACATGCTTCTTATATCTATAAGGTGATTGATTGGATTCTCTACTGAAACTTCAATAGTATCTTGGCTTTTTATAAAGGCGACTCTAACTTCCCTCTTATCGCCACTAACAGCTTCTTCAATGCTATTATCCAAAAGAATTCCGACCACTCTTATAATCTCCAGCAAGTTTTTAGTAAACTTTATGCAATCATCTACTATTTCTATATTCATTTTAATATTATTAGATCTTGCTTTAAAAAACTTTTGAATAATCAATCCCCTTACAGGCTCGTTTGCAATTCTTTTCAATCCCAAGATGGCCTTTCCATCTAAATCCGAAACAAATTCCTTTTGCTGAATAAGCCCTTTATAAATATCATCATAATCTTTATTCATATTTTTTTTAGAATTGGTATTTATAGAAAGCATTATATTTTTAAAATCATGTTTAAATTTTCTCAAATCATCATATTGCTCTTGAATATTAGTAAGATATTCACGCATTTGTCTATTCTGCTCAATATCATTAATAGTTTTTTGCCTAATAGAAAATGACTGCACTAGTTCAACCATCTGCCAACATAAAAGAAATGCAAAAAACATAAAAGAAAATAATATTGTCACGTTCATTAAATAAGTAATCCCTTGAATATTACCAACGAAAAGTATAATTTCAAAAGACAAAAAAATGGACATTAACATTAGAAAAAACTTATTATTTAATTTTAAAGATAATATTTTTTCCTCAACTTCATTTACCTTTGTATAATTTTCTCTTATCAATTTAACAATTATTAAAACAAATATAATATTAACAAATGAAGATAAAATGCTTCTAAAACTATGACTAACAAAGAAAGAACTGATATTAAATAATTTTGATAGGATTAAATAAATCAAATTCGTAAAGACTTCACATAATAAAGACAACATCATTTGAATAACGACAGAAAATATAATTAAGTTTATATTTCCTTTATCAAAATTTATCTTTTTTTGTTTAATTGAATTCCATATAATAAAAAACATTAAAAATAAAATATAACTATAATCTTCAAATAGTAGGCTTATTAGCCCCCAAAATAACGAATATATAGCATATCTATTCATTAAATGTACATTACTTTTAGCGATCAACTGTTGATACAGTAGAAAACATAAAAAAATAAATATTGAATCAATAAAATATTCAACTGGTATCGGTAACGTAATCATTTTAAATTATTTCTTAATCCATTCATTAAGCAAATTTTTTATAAAGGCATTGGACCTTTTTCCAAAACTTTTCTCTTCAGACAGTTCATTAATAAATTCAGAAGATACGCTCTCTTGTAATTTTCCACCCGAAATATTTTTTAATTCCTTTATTGATATTGTTTTAAACATATAATTTTTCCTCCCATTGAAAATAAGCATTATAAATATACTACGATAAATTTAATATATCAATTTTAATTACAAAAAATAATATGGCTTCAAAAAATTGATACTTTTTGAAGCCATATTATTTTATTTACCAAAATCTATGATGTTCATTAAATCCCTTAATAAAATCATTATACCAATGTCCTCCGACTACTGACAAAAGTCTCTGATCATCAATATCATTAAACATATTCAAATTCCTACCAAATTGACTATCCATTGATAATATCCTCGATTCATTTTCAATTTCTTAATTAAAAGAAAAATGGAACAAAAGTTAACCCAACTAACGTAGCTCTTCCAAGAGTATGAGCAAGCTTATTAAATCCGCCATTTGTTTTACCTAATTCTTTATTAGATACGATTTCGTACTTATTCAAATTATTCATCATTTTAATTCTCTCCTTTTTTAATCAAAAAATTAATGTTAAAAGTTTAAAAACCACCAATACTAATGCTACAATTCTATGTTTGTTATCTAATTTACTATATGGTGTAAATTGTATTTTTTTCATATTAAGAATTAATACCTAGTCCCCTATAAACCCCTGAACAAAACTTCCAACGGCATCCCCAATATGTGTCCAAACACTTTGTTTCTTACCTCTTCCACCAATTACCTTATTCAATTGAGATTCATTGATAGCTGTAAATTTGACATTCTCCATAATAGCGCTTCCAATCTATGCTTTTTTATGATAATATCCTTACCACAACTTCATTATAAGAATCTATAGGAAAATAGATTCAAAAAAATATTAACGTTAGATTTTTTCATATTATCGAAAACTATAGAAAATCAAATAAACAATATATTCTTCAAAATTTATCTTATACATGGTTTCCTCAAAATATTTTTAATATCATTCATCTCTTACTCCACAACAATTAAATTTGTTTTATCTTTTAATTCAAAAGAATATGGAAGTTACCAACTTATAATGAACAAAATAAATCAAAAAAGCTCTTAAAATCATTAGATGGGATTAATCTAACAACTTTAAGAGCTTTTTTGAATATTGTTACTTAACTAACGACGAGGCATTCTTTCAAACAAACTATAAAACTGAGATTTGTCATTAAAGTTAGCTCGATTTCTACCATTAAGTCCTGATCTCTTCGAAAGGTCACCCAATTCAATTAAAAGGTTATCCTCATCCCTAGAAAAATGAACGCGACCAAAAGCTTCCATGTATATGTAATTTACTAGTCTACTCAACCAAGCTTCGGGATTATCAACTATGTCCAGTTTCACATAAACCTGACTTAACACATCTGTTATATTCAACAAATAAGGTGATTGGTCTGGGTGTTTGTGTAGAGAATCATACAACTCATGAATGACTTTCCTTGTCTTATCTATATCTAACATAAGCATCTCCTTTTATAAATTAATTGGCGAACCAAGTCAGTATCGACATGAATCCTTTATATTTGTTAGCATCGTTTTGTAAAAATTGTGATAGTTCAACAATTGATTTAGGTGCTTTCAAATTATGTGTAAGTGTATAAGTACTAATAGAGTGTTCCAATTTAGTAGCTACTATATTTTCAGCGTTACCTTTATCTAATTTACTTTGCGCATTTCGTAAAATCTCTGTTAGTTCCCCATCATTTTGTACAGCCTTATCATCCAAAGCTGTAGTTATTAAATCTTCTAACTTCAATTTTCGATTTTTTAACATCAATATCCCCCAATTCTTAGTTCAAATAACTATTGTTGAAACCTATATATCCTAAGTTAGTACCGATAGGTTTCATTTTAATCAAAATCGGATTGACCACATCATAGAAGTGAGAGGCATCTGGCGTTAAACCCTTATTTCTCAAATCCAATTGTTGAAAACTAACAATTATTTGATTAAGCACGGCCACAGTATATCTGCCCTTTTCTAAATCTGCCTTGGCCAAGAGACCAATTTTGCGTTCATCATCTGAAATATTGGGATTCAAGACAAAATCATAAAGCTCACTTAACAAAACTTGCTCTTCTTCATTCTTGTTAGACATGGTTGACTCCTCTTTCTTAGTTATTTCACATAATAATTGTAATTCTATTTTCAAATTTTCTGTGAAAAACATCCCCGAATGTATCTTTTAATATCCTCAATGAAAAAATTGGTATTGGTCAACTCATCTTTTCATTGTTAGGATATAAATATACTTTTTCCACTGGGGGAGTGATGGCAATGATTACTGTGGATACTCGATTGTATATCTTGGAGATATTCTTATCATATCTATTTTACTTTTTGGCATTCAGTACTATTTACAATATGAAGTTAATTCCACTTTATAAAAAGATACTCTTTCTTCCCACTTTTTATTTTGCTGCCATTCTAATTGCCACATTTCTCAACGATACTGTTTATTTAGTACTACTGACAGTCATTTACTTCTCTCTGAAAAACAAAAACTCCAACAAATACTATCTCGTGAATTCCATACTATTGGCACTATTATTCGAATTCACTTCCTCAACGGTTGCTTCTGTAATTCTTACAAAAATTTATCTTATTCACAAAATGAACGATTTAATATTAATGACTGGTATGCTTTTAATTCAGCTCATTATATTGCTAACAATTATTTTTATATTCAAGAAATCACATTTGAATCGTATCGTTCAAAATTTTAACTCACCATCACTGACCATCATCCTGACCTATTCATCCATGGTTATAATTGCCTTCATGTACTTCATACAAAAGTTCAAAGCCTATTTAGATCTGACAACAGGTATTCTGATTTTTTTAATCGTTCAAGGAATTGCAATCACCTTCATTTTTATTCATGAAAATAATCGTCAAAAAGAAATTTACGAAAAGAAACTAATGTCCGAACAGCTAGACAATTTAAGCGATTATACCAAGCAACTCGACAGTGACCAAAAGGAAATGCACAAATTTCGACACGATTATAAAAATATTCTTAATAGTTTAAATGAAATTGCTGTTGCCAATGACAACAATGATTTAAAAGATTCTTTAAAGGAATTAGAAGGTTATTCAACCAAATACTTCAGTAATATTTCCATGGATGACTTTAAGGATCTAGAATATGTTTCCAATCCTTATATCAAGTCACTCTTGATCAGCAAGTTAAAGACGATTAAAGCGAACAATATTGACTGCTACTTTGAATGTAAAACTAATATCAGTAATGTGAATATCAATATTTTTGACCTAATAAGGTTAATGGGGGTCAGCATCGACAACGCTATTGAAGCAGTTAAGGAGCAAAATGACGGTAAAATCCAAATTATTTTAATCAATACTGACGGACAATTGGAAATTACGATTAAAAACACCATCATCAAACCAATCGCTGTTGCCAAAATTGATCAATATGGCTTTTCGTCTAAAGAAAATCACGACGGGCTGGGTATGGTCAATATTCAAGATATCAAGAAGAAATACAATAACCTGTTGATCTATTACAATACCATCAACAATTGGTTCAGCATGCAAATTGCTATCACAAAATTAGGAGGCAAAAAATGAGTTATCCCATCGTTATCTGTGAAGATAATCCAATTGAATTAAAACAACTTAATACCTTAATTGAGAACTACCTCCTCTTTCATAATAATTTTTTTGATATTGCATGTACTGCTCAAAAACCACAAGATGTCCTAAAGTACTTGCAAACATCCCAACCACATCGTGGAACTTACTTTTTGGATATCGATTTACAGGCCAATATTGACGGTATCGATCTAGCCGAAAAAATCCGTGCATCCGATATAGAAGCCAGTATTATTTTCACTACTACACATGAAGAATTGGCTCCCGAAACATTGAAACGAAAAGTTGGCGCCATTGCTTTTATTGAGAAACAACAAAAGCTTGAAGCCTATCGTGATAATATTTATGACATACTTGCTTATATCGAAAAGTTGATAAAAAAATCAGTTGAATATCACCAACAGAATTTCATTTTTGAAATTGGTACACAAATATTCAATTTTAATCAAACTGAAGTCTTCTCAATTGAGTCTTCCAAAATTCCTCATCAATTAATTTTCATATCTAATAATGGGCAATACGAGTTTTATGGGAAACTCAATGAACTGGAGAAAAAGTATTCTTTTCTATTTAGGATCAGTCGCTCCTGCCTTATTAATCCAACTAATATCAGACAGATTGATTTTCCATCCCGTCAGACACTACTAAAAAATGGCACCACTAAAAAATTTTCCATGGGTAAAGCTACCAAATTAAAGAAAAAACTCCAATCAATAACCAATGTCTAAACAAAAGAGACTTGAGCAATTACACTCAAATCTCTTTTTTTCATTTATTTTTGTCTAAAAGTTTGGGACTAATATAGAGTCCAAATATTTGAACAAATGGAGCAATCATAAACATCGAAAACATCACCTTAAACAATTGAGCGTAATCTAAATCGAACAACGGCAAACCATCAATCAAGTTAAAAACAATTCCTGTCACAACATCTATAAGAATCACAATAGCCATACTTATCCAATCTTTCATGGGTATACTCATCTTTTTGATCTTACTAAGCATAGTCATCCCTCCACAATATTTTTAAAGAGCTCTGATATATATCTTTCTAATTGTATTCTATCAAGATTCAATTCAACTTTGTTAACAATGTCTCAATCAATAGTTTTCGGTGTCCTGAATGGAAAACTAAATATATTCAATATTTTAATGTCCTTAATTTGAATTACTCCAAGGAATATTTTTTATGGGCTTTCTTCCTAAACCGTCTCTTTTGATGTCTTAAACAGGATTTAAAACCTAATAGCTTTACTCAAGAGTTGATTTGAACATAATTATGACATTTGATAAAAAATATCTGCATTTTGTAATATCTTACTAATAGATCAACAATTGCTATTTACAACTTTAAACAAATAAGGAGATTCTTCCTTCAATTTTTTCAGAATCATAAATTTAATATAACCAATGGGAGACATTTTTCATGATAGTAATAAGCATCATCGGAACTATAATTGATTCCTTTTTTTCCAGTCTAATCCTCTTCTATATTTTCATTAGTCTTTACTATGAAAAACAGATTTTTACTTGGAAAAAGTCGTTAATATTTCTTTTTCTCTTTATATACGCTCTCTTTGTGGAATATTTTTTACCTAATTGGATGATTGTTTCTCTTTTTATCATCATGTACCTATTACTTAATGAAAAAGGAGCAATGAATTATTACCTTATAAATACAATTATAATAACTGCCTCATTAGCATTATCATCATCGGTGATTAGTTCATCAGTGATTATTTATCTTAATAGAATATTTATTTTAAATGAACAACTATTAATTTTAATTGATTGTATAACTTGTTTTTTACTGGCATCCTTATTTATCTTTTTATTCCGATATTTCAAACTCTCTAATTTTATAGGAAAACAAAAGGATTTAAAACTTAGCTTCTTACTGGCATATCTATACATATCGTTATTTCTATTTATGACTCTAATTCAGCATTTTAAAGCTTACAAAGAATTAATTATTGCGATTATACTATTTTTGATAATACAGACAATATTGACCTTTCTATATACATCCGCTGAGATTAAGAATCAGAAAGAAAATCAAAAAAGGGAATTACTTGTCGAACAAATAAATAATCTAAGGTCGTACACTAATCAGCTGGATGTCGATCAGAAAAACATGCATAAATTCAAACACGATTATAGAAATATAATTCTTAGTCTCGAGGAACTTACTAAATCCGAAAGTAATGATGAATTAAAAGAAACATTAAACAAATTGAATATTTACTCCAATGACTATTTTGAAAATACATCCATGAATTTTTACAAAGATTTAGAATATATTTCTAATCCATATATAAAGAGCTTATTCATTAGTAAATTCAAAGAAATGAAAACTCTCAATATAGACTACAAATTTGAATGCAAAACAGAAATAAATCAATTAAAAATAAATATATTTGATTTTGTTAGACTGCTGGGAAACATAATAGACAATGCAATTGAAGAAGTTCAAAACCAACGTCACGGAAAAATTAAAATAACGTCGATAAACAATGACAACCAAATAACTTTCTTAATCGATAACACTATCAGGAATTCTGAAAAAACCAATATTTCTCTCATGAAGAATTCTGGATTTACTACAAAGAAAAAGCATGAAGGACTGGGTTTATCCAATATTGAAGAATTAAAAAAGCAAAATTCCAATTTGATGATTAACTACCAGAGAGAAGACAACTACTTTCATGTCCAAATAATACTTACGAATGAATAGGAGAATTTTATGACTTATCCAATAATTGTGTGTGAGGATGATAAAACTCAATTAAAAAACATTACTGTCATGCTTGAGAATTATATTATGTTTCACGACGAACCATTGATAATGGAATTATCCGCCGAAACTCCTAATCAAGTAATTACTCATCTTATCAATAAAAAAATATCTCGAGGTATTTATTTTTTAGATATTGATTTAGGTACAAAAATAGACGGTATCGAACTCGCTAAGAAAATCAGAAAGATTGATGTCCAAGCAAATATTATTTTCACAACTACACATGATGAAATGGCTCCAATAACGTTAAAAAATCGAGTCGGTGCTATTGATTTTATCGATAAAGATGTTGAACTAACTACGTACCGCGACAATATATACAGCGCATTAAAGTATGCTGAGAATATAACTAACCGATCAATGATACAAGAGAGTACTAATTTTACATTCGAAATTGGTAATCAAATGTTTAATTTCGACAAGTCAGAAATCATATTGATAGAGACGTCGCAAATTCCACATAGATTAAACCTGGAAACAATCAATGGAAATTATGAGTTCTATGATAAAATCGCTAACTTAGAAAAAAAGTATCCATTTCTACTACGCTTAAATCGTTCCTGTTTAATAAATCCATTAAACATTAGGAAAGCCGATTTTCCCAGTAGAAAAATCACATTCAAAAACGAATCTACATATAAATTTCCATTAGGCAAAAGTAGAAAAATAAAATCTTCAATTAGATCCGCTTTATATCACGGTGCTTAAGACATAAAATCAGCCCATCCAAGACATTTCACCCCTAGCTGATTATCCAGTTGCTAGAATTGTCAGTATAAAGAAGCAATTATTATGGATATGGGGTGAATATCATGAAATATATTTTAGGAACATTATTCATTATTATCGGTATTTGGCAAATGTTTGCCACAACAAAGTACTTTAAGGAAATCAAAACAAATGGCAATAAAACTACCTCACCATTTTCACTCATAGCACTTTGGTTCTCCTTAGTTCTATCAATTATTTTCATCTTCATTGGACTTGCAGCATTTTTCAACTGGTTCTAAATCTTCATTACATAAGGACGTAATAATGCCGAAAAAAGTATTACAGCTAATGCTATTTCTACTATTACCAATTTTCATTCAATTAAACGCTCTACCAATGATTGGCAAATCGGGTAACATAGTCTTTTCATTAATTATGTTTGGTGTTATTTTGTATGTGCTAATGCGGATTATCAAGAAATACAAGTTACCATTGATACGTAGGAAGTTTGATTGGAGAGCACTGTTACTTACCATTTTCTTAACCGTAATCTGTGAGGTCATTTCATTATTACTCAACTACCTCAATCAATTAGTCACCAAAACACAACCCGATCCCCTAATCATGGCACGCTTATCTAACAAATCCATTTGGATCATAATTGTAACCATGTTGACGATCAACATAACTGGACC
Organism: Companilactobacillus sp. HBUAS56275; assembly: GCF_036913655.1. Lineage (NCBI taxonomy): Bacteria > Bacillati > Bacillota > Bacilli > Lactobacillales > Lactobacillaceae > Companilactobacillus > Companilactobacillus sp. HBUAS56275. The sequence continues at coordinate 276,711 of NZ_JAYKKK010000002.1, read as the reverse complement.
AATCCTAGAAGAATTGACTATGAGAGGAATAATTTTTCAATATTCAGCCGATATCTTTAATTCCAGAATAGTTGGTGCAATCATTTCTTCGATTGTTTTTGCTCTCCTCCATGACGAAGGAATAATACTTTCAATAAATTACTTTATCACTAGTATTCTTTTAACCTTTATCTTCGAGAAAACTAAAAATATTTACAGTAATATTCTTTCACACCAACTACTAAATGTAATATCGACAATCTTATTCTTTCTATAAATGAAGCATCATAAGGAGGTGACAAAACAAATGGGTAAACTAACTTGGTTCGCAACTGGCAAAGATCGTGGTGACGAAGCAATCTCTATCATTGATAACTTGCTCAATGACATAGACAACGACACCACCAGACAACCTTTACAAGAGGTATTAATCGAATTCAAAGATGAACTAGAAAAAAGAGAATCGGCCGTTCCCTACATTTTAAGTAGAATGAACATATCAATTTCTAACGCTCTTCATAAAAACAAAATTTCATTAACTAAAGAGCAACAAGCAAAACTACAACAATTAACTCAATTATCAAATATAAGATACGGTTACTAAAACAAACGACGTCTATTCAGATTACCCAATCCACAAAACTTAGAGTGAATTGAGATTCTTGAATAGACGTCGTTTTTAATTCTAGGTTTAGAAACAGAATCTAGTCTTCCGCAAAAAATCTGTGGGCCCTCAGTAGCGAAATCCTACTTAGCTTGCGAAGCAAGGTTAGTAGAAGACCGAGCTTGGAGATCCATGATTTTGCACGAAGTGTAAAATTATTAGCTTCAAGTCGTGTCCGCTACGTTCCAGCGGCCCACAGATTTTTTGCGGAAGACGGCATATTTCCAACAATTTTATATACTTTACCAACTAAAAAAGACCCCAAAACTGAGGCCTTCTTTTGTTTCTATTTTCTATATTTGTCCAACATCAACTGAAACTTCGTTGGATAACTTGGTATCTAAAAATTTTTGAATATCTTTGTAAGACATATTGAAATTCATTTCCACTTGTTGTGGTCTCTTTGTGTTGAAAATAACTGCTACTTTTGGCTTACTACCTTGCAACTCGATTGGTATCAAGGTTACATGAATGATCTGGGAGTAATCCAAAACACCCGAATAGAATCCGTTGATGACGATTTTCTTCGAACCAATTCCTCCAACACCATTCATAATATTAAGTAACATGAATAAAGCAACCATGATGATGTAAGATAATTGATTTGTTGGTGAGAAAAGTAGCCAAGCTCCAATGAAGGCAGCGAAGATCAGCGATGAAACCTTATAAATTGATTTGATTTCAATTTGGGACTGCCAATACACATTGAAGGCTGCACCAAGGAAAAAGATGATATCAACTATTATTAAAATTACATTCATTTGACTTTATCCCTTTTCTTAAAAATTTAAAATATTATTCCTTACCATTTCCATTACCCCTATATTGTATCGTAACCGTGTGACAAATACATGAAGTTGCGTGCGAGAAACGAAAAATTGTTCATTTGTACAGAAATAATTGTTTATTGATATCATTATTGGCACCAAATTATTAACCTAAATTGACACCGAACCCTAGAAAACACCGCTTTTAATATTCTTTTGTTAAGTTGTCCTAATTATTAAGTTTACTGGGTTTAAAAGACACCTCTAACATGATATTATATGTTGAGAATAAAAAGGGGGAGAAAAGCTTGAGTGAAAAAAATAAAAAACACGAAAGCCTAATTCATTACGCTAACGGCCCTTCCTTGGAAGAAATTAATGATACCGTTGATGTTCCGACAGACGCAGGTTTCTTTAAAACATTGTTAGCATATAGTGGACCAGGTGCCTTGGTCGCCGTGGGTTACATGGATCCCGGTAACTGGGTTACATCCATCGCCGGTGGTGCCCAATTCAAATACAAATTACTATCCGTTATCCTGATTTCTAGTTTAATTGCGATGCTTCTACAATACATGTCAGCTAAACTAGGTATCGTGACCGGAAGAGATTTGGCACAACTAACGAGAGATCGAACTAGTCGAGTCGGAGGATTCTGTTTATGGATCATTACCGAATTGGCTATCATGGCAACCGATATTGCCGAGATCATTGGTTCAGCGATTGCCTTAAAATTGCTATTTAATATACCGGTCCTATGGGGCGTTATCATCACGGCCTTTGATGTTCTATTATTATTGGTCTTGATGAAACTAGGATTCAGAAAAATTGAAGCTATTGTAGCCACACTTATTATGGTTATTCTATTAGTTTTCTTGTACGAAGTTATTTTGGCTAAACCAGATGTTGGTCAAATGATGGTTGGATTCGTTCCCGACCCTAAGATTTTACAAAATCAAAGTATGCTTTACCTATCATTAGGTATTGTTGGTGCAACGGTTATGCCTCATAACTTGTACTTGCACTCATCCATTTCACAAGCTAGAAAATACGACCGCGATGATCCAAAGAGTGTTCACCAAGCCGTTAGATTCTCAACTTGGGATTCAAATATCCAATTAACACTGGCCTTTGTTGTTAATACATTGCTATTACTACTAGGTGCCGCATTATTCTATGGAACAAACAGTGATCTAGGTCGTTTCGTTGACTTGTTCAATGCCCTCCAAGATCCAAAAGTTGCCGGTGCTGTTGCCAGTCCTGTACTAAGTATCTTGTTCGCCGTTGCCCTATTGGCATCTGGTCAAAACTCAACTATTACTGGTACACTTTCTGGACAGATCGTTATGGAAGGTTTCATCCACATGAAGATGAAGCTCTGGGCAAGACGTGTTATTACTCGTCTTCTATCCATCATTCCAGTTATCACCTTTGCTATTATTTTCCACGGTAACGAAGCCAAGATCGAATCACTTTTGACATTCTCGCAAGTATTCTTGAGTGTCGCCCTACCATTTTCGATCTTCCCATTGATCAAATTCTCCAGTAACAAGAAACTTATGGGTGAATTTGCCAATAACAAATTTATTGAATATCTAGGTTACTTTGTTGCGATAGTTCTAACCATCTTAAACATTTGGTTGATCTATACAACATTTGTACCAACAGCTTAAAAATAAAAAAGCAGTTTCTTCGAAAATGAAGAAACTGCTTTTTTGGTTACTCTTTATATCAAAATGGAAGTATACTTCCATTTTCTTTTTCAATACTCAATTGTAAATCAATCCCCTAATCTGGTATCATTTACCCAACAATACAAATAGAAAGCAAGGAATACTGATTGAATGCATTAGTAAATATGTATGGTCCATTCTTTGATCTTCATAACTGGGCAACCGTTATTGAATCGGGGGAAGATTGGTTAGTTATCTTATCATTGGTAGTCATGGAGTGTATGTTGTCAGTCGACAATGCGGTGGTTTTAGCTGCCCAAACACAGTCACTACCTAACAAAGTGGAACAGGAGAAGTCATTATTCTACGGACTTTTTGGTGCTTACATTTTTAGATTTTTAGTTATCGGTGTCGGAGTTTACCTGATTAATTTCTGGTGGATCAAAGTCTTCGGTGCTGCTTACCTATTCTATCTCTTCTTGAACCATTTCTTTTTCAGTAAGAATAAAAAAGTGGAAGTTCCAACTGAACCTAAAAAGGAAAACATGTTTGAAAAGCACCTACACATTTCCAAATTCTGGCAAGTTGTTATTTCAATTGAGTTGATGGATATTGTCTTCTCAATCGACTCAGTTTTAGCTTCTCTTGCCATTTCTAGCAACCCAGTAATCGTTCTAATTGGTGGTATGATAGGTATCTTAGCCATGAGAGGGATCGCCGAATTGATTATGGGCTTAATGAGCAAGATCCCAGAATTAAACGGAATGGCTTACTTCCTGATTATGTTCATTTCGGTAAAATTATTCTTGTCGATCCCGGCAATTGATATCGAAATACCTAATCTAGTCTTCGTAGGCGTTTTAATCGGTGCTATCATCGTTACCCTAATTATTCATGTTATCAACAATAATAGAGCTCCCAAGAGCAATAAAAAATAGCCTCCGTCAGGAAGCTATTTTTTATTCTGTAATTTAGAATGTTTCAAACTGTAAGTGAAGTAAACAACAATTCCAATTAAGATCCAAACTCCAACACTAATTTTGAAAATAGCTGGTAACATCAATAAGAAGTACAAACTTGCTATTCCGGCAAAAATTGGTAGGAATGGATACCAAGGCATTTTGAATCCATTGTTAGGAATGTCCTTACGATGGCGTAACGGAATAATACCAAAAGAAATAAAGACGAAAGCCAATAAGGTTCCGGCGTTGATCAATGATGTTAGTTCTGTTAACGGAACTAATCCGGCAAAGAATGCTTGAACGACTGTCGCTACTAAAATTGCATTCTTTGGAACTGAGTATTTGAAGTCTACTTCACCCATCTTTTTAGGCAATAAACCATCGCGGCCCAAAGCATAAACTAGACGAGAGCCACCAAAGAACATCGTCAACAATGATGTGAAGATACCGACTAAGGCTCCAATGGTAATCAGTTTATTCCAAGTATCCAGATGTACGACTTTCAACGCATAAGCTGCGGGATCATCAACATTTAAGTCTTTATAATTAACGATTCCGGTCAAAACAAGTGAGAAGGAAACGTACAAGATCACTGCGACAATAACTGTTCCCAAAATCCCTTTAACCATATCCTTCTTAGGATTAATGGTTTCCGCTGAATTGGCTGCCAATGCATCAAATCCAACGAAAGCAAAGAAGACAGTGGCGCAGGCTGTGGAAATTCCACCTAATCCAAATGGCGATGTGTGGAATTCTTTAGGATAAAATGGCACATAATTGCTGGTCTTAATATAGAAGAAACCGACCACAACGAAAAGTACGATAATCGCTACCTTAATAACAACAGCCACGTTTTCGACTTTCTTAGAAAGACTGGCACCATGAGAAATTATGATTGCTATCAACAAAACGATTAGCGTCGCAGAAATGTTGATTCCGCCACCTTCCATGGGACCTGCTGACAAGAACTTTGGTAGATGTACTCCAAAAGCTCCCAAAATATTGTTGTTAAAGTAGGATGCAAAACCAACTGCTTCTGCGGAAACAGTTAAGAAGTATTCCAAAATTAAAGCCCAACCTAGAATCCAGCCGACTATTTCACCGTAAATGATACAACCGAATGAATAAGCCGAACCTGCGACAGGCATTGCCGAAGAAAACTCCGCATAAGCCATGCCGACTAATCCGGAAACTAACGCTGCAATCAAGAAGGCAATTGCTACTGCTGGACCAGCATGTAACGCCGCTTCATGTCCTGGTAAGATGAAAATACCAGTTCCGATTACAGCTCCAATCCCAAGTGACAAGAGATCTCTTGCACCTAAACTTCTTGTTAGTCTCGAATCCGCTTTGATATATGTGTCGACGGATTCTTTTTTAAAGACATTCTTCATAAATATCGCTCCTTAAATTACCTAAAATAGAACAGTAATTTACATTAAGCCTAAATTTTACTACAATTTTTTTCATAAAAAAAGATTATTTGTATACTAATCCTATACACAAGTATAGTTGTCGCTTACACATAAAAATAATGATTAGCCAAACAAAAAAATGTAGGAAAACATCAAGTAATAGATGTCCCTCCTACATTTTTGCTATCAATCTTTGCCGTCAATACGATATTTTGTTGGTGCATAGCCGGTATACTTTTTAAAGGTCTGACTAAAATAACTCAATCTCGTAAAACCGAGTGCATCTGAAATTTCATTAATGCTATCATCTGACTCTTTTAGTAGAATCATCGCTTTTTGAATCTTCCGAGCATTTAAATATACTGAAAAACTCAAACCTGTTTCCCTCTTAAACAGTTTGCTGAAATAATAATCTGACAAATAGACTTTTCCTGCGACCTGATCCAGTGTCAGGCGCTTATCTAAATTATTATCAATAAATTCAATTGCAGAAATGATTGATTCGTTTGAAGTCGACAAGTGTCTGATTCTTTTCAATGCGCCACTCTCATCATTATCAAGATCATCAATGGCCTCATCGACATCCAACGAATATTTAATGATAAAATCATCAATACCTCTCTCTTTGATGATCAATTTAGAAACGTTTTCGAATAAGTATCGTAAGTACTCAGCCTGTTGCCTCAGCTTTTGCATTACCACGATATTACTCGGATCAGAGTTAATTGTATCCCGAGCAACTCCAATCTTGCCTATCCGTTGGTTGATCACAGCTATTCGTAATGGGGCATCGGCGTACTCCATATCATACTTATATTTATTGACACTCAACTTTGACAAATCTTTTATTTTATTCGCCTTCGTCAGTTCACTCTTTTTTGTTAGCTTACCAAAAATTCCAGCCTGTAAATGATCCTCATTGTTCAACACAAAAATAGCTATATCATTAGTCTGTGCATATGATTGCAACAGATGGATCAATAACTTATCACTACTAGATAATAAAGACTGCAAATCAAATTCTTCCATAATTGTTAGCCAACCAATCTACAATATTTAAATATTTGAATTTAGATATTCCATTAGCACTACAGCGTCATTATGTTCTTCATCTTTTGCACTATATAATATCAGTACATCCTGTGTCTGAAGAGCCTCTTTTAAGGCCTTTAAAAAATCTTTTGTATATGGATTATTGTTAATCTCATCCAAATATTTATTTTTGAACTCTAAATATTTTTCTGGATCATGTCCAAACCATTTACGCAATTCTGCTGATGGGGCTATCTCTTTTGCCCATAAATCAAGGTTTGCACGTACTTTAGACATGCCACGTGGCCAAAGTCGATCTACCAAAACCCGATACCCTGCTGGTAGGTCCTTGTCGTAAATACGTTTCATAACTAATTTAGTCATTTTAACATCCTCTTCTTTACCAAGTTAATTGTATCACATAATATACGGTTACATTTTACTTACTTTTTGCCAAAATTAGCACTCGACAATTAAGAGTGCTAAATTCTTGAACTTCCAAAATTCAGGTTCTATACTGTATTTGTAATGAAGGGAAAGGAAGTAACGAGATATGGCAAATGAAATTATGGATCGTAACGATTTAATGAGAAACTGGTTCAATGGTGACTCTTGGATGAATAATTTTCCATCTATATTTGACAATAATTTCCCAGAAGATTCAACATTAAAAACAGATATTACAGAAAATAATCAAAATTATGAAGTACACGTTGATCTTCCAGCAGTTGATAAGAAAGACATTGATATCACTTACAATGACAATGTTCTAACAATCAGTGGTCACCGTGACAGTTTCACCGATCATAATGATAAAGATGGCGACGTGATCATGTCTGAGCGTTCAAGCGGCCGTTTCATGAGACAATACAGATTGCCACAAGTTGACCAAGATAATATCAAAGCTACATATGACAAAGGTGTTTTGGAAATTACCCTTCCAAAGGTAAATAAGGAAGTTGACTCCGAACATCACATCGAAATCGACTAAAGTTTTAAGCTTATTTTTTTGAAATTCAATTAGCACTCCATCATATCGAGTGCCAACAAGTGAATTATTTAATTAAAAAGGAAGTAAGTATTTATGGTAAATGAAATTACAAATCGTAACAATTTAATGAGAGACTTTTTCAATGGAGACAAATGGATGAACAGTTTTCCATCATTATTTGAAGACAATGCTCTTGAAGGTTCAAATTTGAAGACTGATATCAAGGAAACAGACAAGGATTATCAAGTACATATTGATATGCCTGCCTTTGATAAGAAGAACATTGATATTAATTATCAAGATGATGTTTTGACAGTCAGTGGACACCGTGACAGTTTCAATGATCATAATGATAAGAACGGCGATATGATCATGTCCGAACGTTCAAGTGGTCGTTTCATGAGACAATACCATTTGCCAGCAGCTGAGGTTGAGAATATCAAAGCCAACTACGATAATGGTGTCTTGAAAGTTATCCTCCCTAAGTTAGAAGAGAAATCTAACTCAGAGCACCATATTGATATTGAGTAGGTTTTGATGGTTAAGACAGGGGATAGATTATGATCCCGTCTTCCACAAGAATTGGGAATGCATTGGAACGCCATGGGCACGATTTGGAACTAATTATTTTTCACTTCGTGCAAAATAATGGATTTCCAAAGTCGGCCTTATTGTAACCGGCAAAGCCGGTAACAATAATTTCATGGCTGAATGCATTCCCAATTCTTGCTCCAGACTAAATTTCATTTCAATTTTTTGATTGATAAAATAGTTTGATTTCAAAAGGACATTCACAGACTGTAAATGTCCTTTTTATGGTTAATAGATACAGCATCAATTTCCAAGAATCAAATTAAGAAACAAATCTAGTCGTCCGAAAAATCTGTGTGGGCCCTCAGTGGCGAAATTCTACTTAGCTTGCGAAGCAAGGTTAGTAGAAGACCGGACTTGGAGATCCATAATTTTGCGCGAAGTGCAAAATTATTAGCTTCAAGCCGCGTCCGCCACGTTCCAGCGGCCCACACAGATTTTTCGGACGACGGCATCCACCACATTCACTATCCTAAAATAGGAATTTTTATACAAATTCACAAAATCTTCACATTTTATAAATATTTAATTCATAAAGGTTGAGTATTATATAAATTGTAGATGAGAGATATAAGTAATCCCTTTTCTCACCCCCCTATAACATATATATATTTAATCCCCTAAATAAAAAGTACCTTTCCCCGAGGTACTTTTTTTATTGTCTTTTACGTATCAGTTGGTAGTAGTTGGACGTAAAATACGATATACTATTCCTTGCAGAGTAGTTTTTTCTGCTCTCATGGGATGTAACTTTAAGAGTTACAAAAGGACAAAGAATTTATAAAAATATAAAAAGACTTATCAATAATGGGCTATCCAAAACGTTTTATGATTTACGAACAACTATAAATTTCTGATAAGCCAACATATAAACTGTAGACAAGAGCGTATACTCTTCTCTCATCTCCCCCCTATAAACAATATTTAATCCCCTAGAAAAACACCCTTTCCAAAAAAAGGGTGTTTTTTATTTTTACTTATTTTTTTCTAATAATGAACCTCGAAGAATAAATTCGGAAGGAATCAATTTCTTCACTACCTCTTTTTCAAAAATGGACCAAAAAGCATACTCACCAATCTCACTTAATTTATGATCAATCGTTGAAAAGTTCATCAAGTAACTATAATCCAAATTCTCTTGTCCAATAACGGGAATATCTATTTTTAATTTATTCAATTGATAAATAATTCCAGCCGCAACTTGATCGCCATTGGCAAGAATAGCATCTAAATCTGAATTATTTGTCGTCAATTCCTTGGCTGCTCTAATTCCGTCTTTGAAAAACTGCATATTCCTCACTAGCAATTTTTCTGGACAATCTTTGCCAAATACTTTTTGGTAGGAAGCTACAGTTAATTTAGCACTGCGGCTTGTTTGTTCGTTACGGCTGATTGTAACGCCTATATGTTGAAAATTTAATTTCTTCAATAATTTGAATCCATCAACATACGATTTTTCTCGGTCAGTGTAGGCACACGATATTGAATATTCTAATGTATCTTCACAACATGTGATTGAACCGTACTTTTGATACTCAGCTATTTTTTCAAATGAAATTGCTCGGGAAGTAAAAATCAAGCCATCAAATGCTTGATGTTTCAACATCTCTAAATATTTAATTTCACTTTTAACGTTATAATGCGATGGTAGTAACGTCACTTGATAGTCCTCTTTGAAGGCGGCCTGAGTGATTGCTGAAACTAACTTCTGGAAATATGGGTGATTACTGTATGGCATAACGACGCCAATACGGTAAGTTTTACCAGTACTTAGGGCTCTGGCAATGTCATTGGGATGATAATTCAGTTCCTTCATGGCCTTGAGGATCTCGTTTTTGGTATCTGTGGCAACGTAACTTTGGTTATTAATAACTCGTGAAACTGTTGAAACTGAATGACCAGATAGTTTGGCGACATCTCTGATATTTGACATTTTACGCACCCCTTTTTGATTGTTAGCTTGCTACAGCACTAATAATTCTATAATTCTAAAAAAGTAGAACTTCACAAATTCTTCACATTTTCAATATAATTGGTTCACACTTATTGGTTATAGTATTACTTGTAGATGAGAGATATCTCATCTCATCCCCCCTATAACATATATATTTAATCCCCTAAAAAATAAAAGAACACCTTCCCCGGGTGTTCTTTTTGTTTTGTCTAAATACTCTTAATTGCTGAATGAATAGCTGCTGCTTTCATCATTAAATCGGTAACTTCAATGTCTTTGAATCCAGCATCCTGCATCATCTGGCACAATTGTTTGATACTGACAAAACGATTAACTGAATCATCCAAGTATTGATAATCAGATTTATTCTTAGCAAAAACTTTGCCCATGATAGGCATTAATTTATTAAAATACAATTTCCAACCAATTTTGACGATAGGTGTTTCCACTTTAAAGGCTTCCAAACAAATCAACTGTCCACCAGGTTTCAAAACCCGATAGATTTCGCGCAATACCCTATTGGCATCTGGAACATTTCGTAAACCGAAACCAATCGTAACAGCATCAAAACTGTTATCGGCAAAATTTAATTGCATGGCATCACCAGTTTCCAAGATGACATTAGTTAGTTTGGAGTTAGCAACTTTTTGTTGTGCCAATTTGAGCATCTCTTGACTGAAGTCGACACCCACAATTTGTGCATGACTAAATCTTTGACCCAACATAATGGACCAATCGGCTGTCCCACAACAAAGATCTAAAATCTTTTGGGGACGGTTAACGATTTTAATAGTTGCTTTCTTACGCCACTTTTGATGAGTTCCTAAACTCATAATGGAATTTAATTTATCATAGTTTCCCGCAATATTATTAAAAGTCTTCTGAACATCCTTTTCGGGAACTTTATTAGTCAGACTCATAGTCTTACCTCTAGTCGATATTATTTAAACGTCCATAATACATGAGATATTTCTTGCCGCTAGCAGAAACCATATACTTCGATACACCACCATTGTTAGGTTGAATGATACTTGAAATATCTTCTGCGCCAGTTGTAACTTTGACAAATGCACGACTAACAAATCCGTGGCAAACTACCAAAATTTTCTCGTCACCTTTTTTAGCCATATCATTCATGAAATCTTCGACACGTTTATAGACGTCAGCGTACTCTTCACCGTTGACCGCATATTTAGTGTAATTTGGTAGTAAATATTTATTTTCGTCGAAAGCATCAGGATGTTCAACGATCAATTCTTCCTCTTTTAAGCCATCCCATGAACCATAGTCAGCTTCAACTAGGCGTTTGTCCTGTTGAATTTCGTGAGCTCCTTGATTTAAAATTTCAGCTGTTTGCAATGCACGCTTCATTGGACTTGCATAAACTTCATCAAAATCAGTGATATCAATATGTTTTTCTAATTCCTCAATTTGCTTGATACCTTTGGCATTTAGGGGCTTGTCAGTAGACATTCCGTTGATTCGAGCTTCAAAGTTAGTGTCCGTTTCACCATGTCTTACAATATATAATTCAACCATAAAAATCTCCTCTTTGTTACCGCTTAAATTCTCCTTTTAGTATTTCATTATTGACTTTACAATGCAACTCAATTATATTAAGTGTAATTAAATAAATGATCCTTTAAATTTTGGTCCCGTGAGGCTAATAAGGAAACACGTTCAGTCTTTTATTTCGCATACACGGGGTAAAGGACTATTTTTTTGCAAAAAAAATATTAAGGGGATGTTTTTTTGAGTAAAGACGAAGAACAATATCGTAATCCAGACGCCGTTTTGGATGTCTATGAAAAGCCACCATTAAGCAGTTGGGCTTTCTTATCATTACAGCACTTATTCTCAATGTTTGGTGCCACTGTCCTAGTGCCTTTATTGGTAGGCTTGGATCCAAGTATTGCCTTATTCAGTTCCGGTGTCGGAACTTTGCTTCACATTTTGATCACACACAGAAAAATTCCAGCTTATATGAGTTCTAGTTTTTCTTTCATTGTTCCAATGGTTTCGCTGATGAAAACGGTCGGTTATCCAGGTGTCGCTCAAGGTACCATTGCCGTTGGTTGTGTATACTTGATTGTTTCTATTATCGTTGGTTTTGCCGGTTCTGACTGGATCGATAAAGCTTTACCACCTATCGTTGTTGGACCTATTATCGTTGTTATTGGTATGTCTGTTGCCGGAAGTGCCGCTGACAATGCCATGATGAATGGTTCACATTATGACTTGAAGTATTTTGGAATCGCTATGTTCACTCTATTTCTAACTGTGCTTTTAAACATGTATCTTCGCGGTTTCTGGAGTAACATTGCTATTCTTCTAGGTATCGTCGGAGGCTACATTCTCTCCGTCTTCTGCGGTATCGTTGATTTTTCTAAGGTTGCTACAACGCCTTGGTTCAAACTACCAGCTTTTGATATTATGTTTGCTAACTACATGCCTCATCAAATCTACTGGGGTGCAATTCTGAGTTTTGCCCCAATTGCCTTTGTCACGATGGCCGAACATTTGGGTCATATCATGGTGCTAGATGAATTAACTAATCGTGATTTCTTCAAAGATCCTGGCCTGCACAAAACTCTAGCTGGTGATGGTACAGCTTCAATCGTGGCTGCCTTCCTTGGTGGTCCTCCTGTCACATCATACGGTGAAAATATTGGTGTTATGGCTGTTAATAAGATTTTCAGTGTCTACGTTGTTATCGGTGCCGCTGTCTTCGCTGTCTTGTTCGGATTTGTTGGTAAGTTAAGTGCCCTGATCCAAACTATCCCCGGACCTGTAATCGGTGGTATCAGTTTCATGCTCTTCGGTGTTATCTCATCAAGTGGTTTGAGAATCTTGGTTGATAACAAAGTTGACTTTAATGAAAAACGTAATTTAATGATTGCTTCTGTTATCCTTGTTATCGGTATTGGTAATGCTTATCTTCAAATGGGCTCCTTCCAATTCACTGGAGTTGGTGTTGCCACAGTTGTTGGTATCGTTCTTAACTTGATTCTTCCTAAACATGCTCTCTCAGAAAACTGGGATGAAAAACAAGATGATTGGAAGAAAAAAGAGGACGCTTAATTGGTTCTCTTCTGTAATTGATGTAAATTAAAAAGCTCAATGTTGGCTGCTATTCCTTTTGTGGGATAGTTGCTGCATTGGGCTTTTTTGGGGTTGTGGTTCTATTTTGGAATAACCATTGGTCTATGTTTTATAGATGTCCTTGTTCCTACTCTAAATAACCACTGGTCTATGCTTTATAGTGGAAACGAGTTCCACAAGCCAGATTCCTGTGCTTTGCCTGACTTCACGAACTGCCTGCTCCGCAGTCAATTCGCAAAGTCCTGCAAATGCTCAGAATCTAAGCGGCTTGTTCCACTCTCTACCTAAAACGAGCTTCGCAGGGGCAACTCCTTCCGGTCAAGTCAACTATCTCTGCCAGCGCTTCGCTGCTGACTGAGATAGTAGTCTTGATCCTCGGGAGCTGGGCGCCCCTGCTACGCTCTCTAATCATTTAGCTCTGCGGACAGATCGGCTATTCTTTGTTTTATCTTATCGCCACGGTCTGTATCCATGACTACTTTTCGTTCAACTGAATTCTCAACGATCTTTCGTTTCAAAATTACATCGTTTAAATCTTTCAATGATGTTGATAGGGAAATAAATGGTTTCAACTGTAACAACTGCATTCCATAAGAATCGTACAATAATGTGAATCCACCGTTATGTTCCATCTTTGGTCGTCCACCGTTGACTTGAATTATCTTTCCTTTCGACATAATGGGAAGATTCTCTTCGTTTTCGTCTGGTGTATGTCCAATAATTATATGGCCCTCTTCTTCGATATCGAACTCATCTTTAACTCTGTCAGCGAACCATTCTTTCTTGCGTAATTCATAAAAAGGATTCAGGGTTTCTTTTTGCAGGTCTTCGTCGTCAATAAAGTAACGTTCGAATGTAGTCATCTTATCTTTTCCAAATAGTGGCGAATCTTTACCACACCAGAGATACCATAATACATCGGAATTAAAGCAGTCTCCTGTTGTTGGATGGCGCATTGCATCCCGTAAAATAATTTGGAAATAATCGCTCAAATCTTTACCTAAATATTTGCGTCCATCGATCTGCCACTTAACAAAGTTACCCTGTTCATCCGTTGGTACACAGCCATGGAGTAAGAGGTTACCGTTATGTTTCACATACATTGCGCCATTATCGTACATGAACCACATGTGCTCATTTAGCTTACTGGAGTGGATAAACTGATTGATCAAATCGATCAAAACTACTTGTTCGGGATGTGATATTTGATATGGATTTCCAGGATTAACTAACTGGAAGCAGCCATTATCAATCGGATATTCTTTGTCATTAATCGTAATTGATTTCTTATCTTGACTCAATTTGTCTAATAATAGTCTGTCATCCATTTCAAATTCTGGACGACGTTTGATTGCTTGTCCTTCAAGCTTAAATTGCATGATGGCGGCAGCTTGCTGAACACAATTATCGGTCATACGATCTTCTTCTGATATTTGGGTTAAATCGACTTTAGGATCAAAATTTGGTAAAGGACGATAACTGTGACGAGCCAACTTGATCATTGAAGTCATATCAATATCGTAGGCTTCGTTCAATAATTTCAGATTGTCATATCGAGCACAAATCCGAATTAAGTTAAGCATGCACAATTTTGATCCGGCCATGCTTCCCATCCACAGAATATCGTGATTACCCCATTCAATGTCAAAATTTTGCCAGTGATTGATCAAATAATTAATCACGTAATCGGGATGTGAGCCTCGATCGTAAATATCTCCGACAATATGAATTCGTTCAATAGCCAACCGCTGAATTGCATGACTGATAGCAATGATAAAATCATCAGCCATATTCAGACGTTCAATACTCGACAATAAACCTTGATAGTAGAGACGTTTATCTTTGAAATTAGTGTCGATCATTAATAGGTTCTCAGTAATATTCCAAAAATCCGGTTGGATAGCTTTTTGCACAAGATCTTTAGGATATTTATTAGCCACATAACGCAACATTTCAATCAAATTGTTGAAAGAGTCCATATACCATTGCTCTAATTCGTCCGCATCAGTAATCTTATTTTTCGTCTCTTTTAGGACCTCTGATGGATAATAAATCAAACAGGATAACTTCATTTGATTGACCGGCATCAACTTACCAGAGAAGACTTCTGACACCTTTTTACTGATATTACCAGCACCACTTCGCATTATATGTGAGAAGCGGTCATAGCCACCATGGACGTCGCTGATAAAGGCTTCTGTCCCCTTTGGCAAATTTAGTGTAGCAGATAAATTAATAATTTTAGATTTGATTTCATTTTCGTTTTCGACTGTATTTGTAAATTTATTCCTCATTAATATGTTCCCCCAAAGGCAATGCGTTCTATATTAATGATAGCGCATTCAAATTGAACTATACCAAACGATGTGCAATATTCCAAGTATCCCAGTTATATTTGAGTTAAAATTATACTTATAGGAGGTTAGAATATGAATTTAAAATTGGATTCTACTGTAACTTTGAATAATGGTGTTGAAATGCCCCAATTAGGTATGGGTGTTTGGAAAGTAAACAATACGGGTGCTTCCCAATCTGTCCAATGGGCTTTGAAACACGGCTATAAAGCTATTGATACTGCAAAACAATATGGTAATGAAGCTGGTGTTGGCGAAGGATTACAAAAGGGCTTTGCAGATAATGGTCTCAAACGTGAAGATATCTTTTTAACAACAAAGATTTTCAATGGCGACCAAGGCTATCAATCAACACTCGACAACTTTGAAGGTCAATTAAAGAGATTACAAACAGACTATGTAGATCTTCTCTTGATTCACTGGCCAGTAGACGGCACATACTTGGATACATGGCGTGCATTGGAAACAATCTACAAAGAAGGTAAAGCACGTGCTATTGGTGTTTCTAACTTCAATATTGAAAGATTAAAGGACATTCTTAAGAACGGTTCAATCAAACCAGCCGTAAATCAAATGGAATATCATCCCCTTTGCCAAGAAGTTGATATCAAGAACTTCTGTGACGAGAACAATATTCTACTTGAAGCATGGTCTCCACTTGGTGGTGGCTCTGTTTTAGGTGATGCTAGATTGAAGAAGATTGCTGACAAGTATAACAAATCAGTTGCTCAAGTTATTCTTCGTTGGGACTTACAAAATGGTATTATTACTATTCCTAAGTCAGTTCACGAAGAAAGAATTGTTCAAAATTCAGATGTTTATGACTTCGAATTAAGTGATGCCGATATGAAAGAAATCAACGGCTTCGATAACGATAAGAGAAGTCTTTGGTATGGTGACTTCTTCTGGAGCGGTAACCCTGATGGTTACGTTGATTCTGTTGAAGAATGGGACGACTCAGAAAAGTAAATTAACTCAAATAAGCTAGAAAAATCTGTTATGGATTTTTCTAGCTTATTTTTTTACTTAGCTCTTTTTTCTGATCGCAACAAATTTATTTCTATTGGGTCTATTCCTAATCATTTCAAGTTGTTTAGATTCTAAGCTTCTATGTTTCCTATTTTTAACATCCAGTTGTCTTTGATATTCTTCGCCACTTAACACTTTGACAGTTTTAGGGGCACGTTTACGAATAAAATGTCTAATTTCTTCTTCATTAGCCGTAAAGATCAAAGAATAACTACCACCTTTTTTGGATGCAAAGGTCACCATGGTATCTTCTTTTACAGGTTCAACAATAATTTGATCGTACCTACCATAATCAGACGCCTTTGACAGTGAACCATAAGTAACGACCTTATCATTTCCAAGTCCCTGATTGTAAAATGCGACACTAGCAAATAATACAGCGATTAAAACTAATTTTATATTTGATTGCATGGAGTGTGACCAAAATAAAGCGACGATTAATATTGCTGCAACGATTGCTATTAAGTATTTCATATTTGATGACTTGGCTTTTATTTTAATTGATGCTTGTTGTTGAAATTCGAACACTAACAAAGCACCTATTAAAACTATCATTATGATAGATTCTCCCATTATTGTTACCTCCTGTTAATTACCACTCGGCAATTGTACCGTCATAGTTCTTCCAAGAAGGATTGCTCCAAACCAAACCTTGTTGGGCAACGTCCTTAATCATATCTTCGTCCATTTCAATACCCAATCCTGGTTTCTTAGGTAATTGAACATATGAATCTTTGTATTGGAAGATTTCTTTGTTCTTAACAAAATCTAATAAATCAAATCCTTGATTATAGTGGATGCCTAAACTTTGTTCTTGAATAAACACGTTTGGTGTACATGCATCAACTTGTAAAGTTGCAGCCAATGAAACTGGTCCATATGGTGCATGAGGTGCACAAGCCATATCAAACGATTCCGCTTCAGCGGCAATCTTTCTAGTTTCTAAGATACCTCCACACATAGCTACATCAGGTTGAACAATATCAACTGCACCTTGTCTGAATAGATTCTTAAAGGCCCAACGTGTGTAGAGTCTTTCACCAGTAGCTAACGGAATCGAAACTTCTCTAGCAATATCATCAAATGATTCCCAGTTTTCTGGTAAAACAACTTCTTCTAAGAACATAGGATGATATGGTTCCAAAGCCTTTGCCAAAACTTTTGCCATTGGTCTGTGAACACGACCGTGGAAGTCAATTCCAATTTCAAGATCATCTCCGACTTCATCGCGAATTGAAGCAACACGATCAACTACTGCCTGAACCTTCTTGTAAGAATCAACATAGTGCAATTCTGAAGTTGCATTCATTTTAATTGCAGTAAATCCCTTATCAACACGTTCTCTGGCTTGTTTAGCTACATCACTAGGACGGTCTCCACCAATCCATGAATATACTCTGATCTTGTCTCTAGCGGCTCCACCTAACAGTTCATAAACTGGAACATTCAAAGCCTTTCCTTTAATATCCCATAGAGCCATTTCAATTCCTGAAATGATAGTTCCATTAATAGGACCACCTCTAAAGAATGAACGATGCAATTCTTGCCAAATACGTTCAATCTCAAATGGGTTACGTCCGATAATCTTCTTACCCATTTCTTCGGCACCGGCCACTACTGTTTCAGTCTTAGTTCCTGAAATCATTTCGCCCCAACCGGTAATGCCTTCATCAGTTAAGATCTTAATAAAAATCCAACGTGGCTTTACTTTATAAATTTTAATATCAGAAATTTTCAAAATATCTACTCCCTTAATCTATTAGTCAGTTACGGCATCTTGCATTTCCATATTCTTATTGACATGTTTTACACCGTCAAAGAAGTACCAAATTCCGGCGAAAGCAATAATTAATACTGGTATAGAAATAAGTGGATGCCATGTGAATGCAAAGTATACAATGAAGCTTTGAATCATTGATGTAGCAGCAAATGAACTAATGTATAGTGAATTTGCTCCTAATTTAATACCAACGGATTTAGCAATTGCTGTTAATACTGGAGCAGTCGCAGTACCACACCATAGAAGTGAGGCCGTTACAACTAGTCCAATAATAATATTCTTGATTAAATTACCATTCGTAAGTGCTACAACCAAAGCAACTCTGAATGGAACAACAGCTAAATCAGCAAATGGTAGAACAGAATTTCCGGGTAAAATTAAAGCCATTGCAATTGTTAATGGAATGATAATCAAAGCTGTAGTAATAACATCTTGATTACCAACGACAACGGCAGCATCCAAACCAATAAATAGTTTTCTACCTTTGAATCTCTTTTCAGACCATTTTTGTGCAGCATCTGAAATTGGCATTAATCCTTCCATGAACAATGAAGTCATCTTTGGAATCAATACCAGAACAGCTGACATTGAAACACCTAATTGCATAACTTTCATTAGATCATATCCAGCTAACCATCCAATGACCATACCGATAATTAATCCCATGATCATTGAATCTCCAAAGAATCCTAAATATTTTTGAGCATCTTTTATAGAGAATTTATTGTTTCTCATAAAAGGAATTCTGTCCAAAATCCAATTTAAAGGCCAAGCGATAACCAATGATGACAAGGCTGAAACAGTTGGCAAAGATACCCCTGGAATTCCAAAGAACGATTCAACAATTGGCTGGGACCAGTCAGCTAGTTTGAAAGTAATCAAAGCCATTAAAATTGATGAACCAATACCTAGCCAAATGTTTTTAGTAACGAAATAAACCATTACTCCGACAATAGCCATATGATGATAATTCCAAATATCAACATCTAGGGTATGTGTCTTTTTTAAAATCAATAGAACAATATTTACTAAAAGAATTCCAAAAATCAAAATAGCAATAATTGGAGATGCCCATGTAACAGCAGCAATTGATCCCCAACCAACATCCAATGCGGTCAAATGTACACCAGTCCTGTCTACCATCGCTTTGGCAGCAGGTCCAACATTAGTTGTCATAAAATCCAAAATCAGTTTAATACCAGCAAAACCAATACCAAGCGTTAATCCAGATTTAAATGAACGAGTAATTTTTAATCCAAATATAAGACCAATAATTGTGATAATCACTGGTAGCAATACTGTCGGTCCGGCAGCAATCAACCAGTTAAAGACATCCATTATTATATGCATGTTTATTCACCCCTAATAATTAATAGTTACTTAGCCTTCTTTGTTCTTGATGATTTCATAAATTTCATTAAATGTATTATCTGCACCAATACCTGTTAAGATTGGCATCCCTTTAACGTAAGGTACTCCGTGTGTCTTTCCATCAAATTCCCCTGTTGTGACCAATAAATCAAATCCTTCAACTTTGCCTGGGACTTCCATTAATTTAGTCTGTGTTGTTTCTACAGGTAATCCTTTATCTTCCATGAAACTTCTAATCTTTGAAGCAACAACTGTTGATGTTGCGATTCCATTTCCACATGCTACTAAAATACGTGCTGACATAATATAATTCCTCCAAATATTTAATTTAAAATTCCTAATAATGATGGTTCAATTAGATTCAATAATTCTTCTGAAGTATTGGCATTTAAAATATCTTTTCTCAATTTTTCATCTTGAATAATTCCAACAACTCTCTGTAACATTTCAACTTGACCATGTGGCTCACCAATAGCCAACATAATAACGATTTGAACAGGAATTGTTTTTTTGATATCCTCCATGTCGTGAAAATCTACTGGATTACTTAATGTTGCTACTGCCACTGTTGTCTTATTAACAAGGTTGAAATCTGCATGGGGGATTGCTACCGCGGGACTTGCTGATGGCAACCCTGTGGGATATTCGAGCTCTCTTTTCTTTATTGCATTAATATATTCCTTTTTAACGTAACCGCTTTCATAAAGCCGTGAAGAAAGCCGTTCAATAACATCAGAGCTATCGTTGGATTCTAAATGTGGAACAAATAAATTTTTATCTAAATCAAGATCTACTTTCAAACGAGTGCTCCTCTTTTCTTAAAGTCTTTAACAAATGTAGCTAAGGAATTGGCTAATCCTTCAATATTCTTATTTTTAATATCTTCTTTATTAAATAATTTCGAACCCATTCCTAAATAATCACATTCGTTATCTAAGAACTCACCGGCATTTTCTAAAGACACACCACCAACTGCCATTAAGGGTAATTTACCTAATGGTGCTTGAATAGCCTTGAAATAATCTGGTCTTACTGTCGAAGCAGGGAAAATCTTTACAATATCTGCTCCCTTATCAAATAGCTCTGTCACTTCTGTAGGAGTCATTGCAGCAGGAACTGTCACTACTCCATGATCATGTGCATAATCAATCATTTCTTTAGTAAATGCTTGAGGTCCTAAAAGAAATTTTGCACCGGCTTCAATAGCTTTCTTGGTATCTTCCAAGTCCATAACCGTACCGGCACCAATCTGATATTTATTACCAAACTTACGATATCCATCTCTAATGATGTCAAGACAATGTTCAGTATTCATTGTCACTTCTATACCAAAATCATTTTCAAAACCATCCATCGCTTCCATGATTGTCATGGCTTGATCTTGAGTATAACCACGCATAATGATTGTAAATTTAGGATAATTCTTTAAATCCATAAATAAATCACTCCTTAATTCTTCTTTTTATTTCATTAATTACTTTATTTTTAGAATCTGCATTGATTAATGACTTCATTGCCTTTGAATTAGCTGCAATATTGGCTAATTGTTCTACAGCTTTGAAATGACTTGTTGTATCTCCTACAGCCAGTGGAACAATAATATGAACATCATCATTGTTTGGAAATTTTATTGACTTTTTACTAATCAAAAAACCAAATCCATTTCCACTAACTCCCATGTCCGGAGTGGTATGTGGAATGGCCATATTCTTTCCAAAATAACTGTAGTTACTCATTGATGAACTCTCTTTGATGATTTGTTTCAAAAACTTATCAGTTACGATTCCCTTTTTCATAAGTGGCCTCGTTGCCAATTCCAGAGCTTCCGTCCATGAAAGAGTTTGATCAGTGAAACTAATAAATTCTGGCTTTATATAACTTAATAAATCAGGTAAATATTCTTTTTCTTTAACTCCATCATCCTGACCTCTTAAAAGAAATAACTGTATCTCTTTCCGTAATTGAATCTCATCATCTATTTGTCCATGGCGACTAATAATATTCATTATTCCATCTAACATTTCTTCGGAATTTCCAAAGCCAATATCTCTAAGTACGCGATATCTTAAATTCAATGACTCATCTGTAGTCATAATTGGATGAATAATATACTGTCTAGAATCTGTTTCTAAATGTACGGTCGTAAAAACTATGTCAAAATCATTCTTAAACTTTTGAAATTCTCTAACAGAGGAAGCTGAGACAAAACTGATTTCAGGAAACATCTCTCTTAACTTCTTAAACATCAATCTAGATACGATTACCCCGTTGCTACAAACAACTGCTGCTCTTTTCTTCTCCTCTGGTTTCCAATTCTCAAGTTCAGAACCAAAGTAGAATGATATCAGCTCAATTTCATCTTTAGGTAAGCTAGATTTTAATTCTTTTTCCAAAGGCTTTACTATTTGACTCACTGTATCAACGAACATTTGATGATTTTTAACATTCTTTACTGCTGATTTGATTCCAGAATCCTTTAGGTGCAATCCATACCTAATTCTCAAAATCATAGGTTGAATATGTGCCACTAATCTTTTCTCAAAATCAGGTTTATTTTTTATTTCCACATATGTCAAAGACTCAAACTGCTGTACCATTTCATGGACTATTTCCAATAGATCAGAATTTTGATATTGAATCTGTCCCTCAACGGTATTTGCTGAAATAAATAACAACAAAATCCACTTATAATCATCCTTATTAGCGATCCACTTCTCCGGAATTACATTAGAAATAAAGTCATACTCACTGGTATCACGAATATCTGCTTTGAAATATGGTTCCTTTGACACCTGACATGAACGATTTCTAGCTATTAAAATCATCAGAGAATAAACTAATTGATTAAACGATTGATCTGAATAAGTAATATTTAAATACTGTTCAATTTTATGTGTGTAATGAATTATTGAGCCTACCGAAATATTAGATATTTCTACGATCAATTCCATTCCGTCTTCAAAATGTAAAATTGTTGCAACCAATTCATTTATAATTTGCTTAACTTTTAATTCTGATCCGGTTATTCTATAACCATCTTTTCTTGAGTAAATTAATTTTAAACTGTATTTTTTTAGATACTTTTTAACGTTCTTTAAATCTGAAGTAGCTGTGGTCTTACTTACATTTAAGAACTCATATATATGAACAAGCGATACGATTTCCCCACTTGTGAGAAGGTACAAGATGGTTAAATACATTCGTTGATTTTCATTAAAATATCTGTTGGTATCAGGAATACTTTGTATCTGTTTTTCTAAAAAGCTTTTCGATTCATTAGGAATAAAAAACTGTCCTGCATTAGATCTGGTAATCGAAGCCAAATTATTTCTGTCTAACTCAATATTTATTTTTTTCAACGAATAAGAAAGTTGTCTAGGTGTTAAATTTAATTTACGTTCCAATTCAAAACTCTTATTGACTTGAAAATGAATTATTTGCTTTAAAACAACTGTTTCCCTGTCATCCAATGTTTCACCTCCGCTCCACGCTTATAGATTAGACCAGAAAATAGCAAATTGGAACGCGCTTTCATTTCGTCTTTTGTCTTACAATTTTGGAATCAGTGTACAAAATTGAACTTGTTGTAATTTTTTCCAATCAAAACAACAAGAACGAGTGAGAGTCAAAAATCGCCTTAAACAAAGAAAAAGCCAGAGAATCTTGCTTGGATTCTCTGGCTTCTTTTTTCGTTTATTTTTTACCAACTAAATTCTTCAAAATAGATTTGACCGTTACCGGCACCGTGCTTTTTCAAGAAACGATTCCAGTGGTGCATCATTGAACTAGGCCCGCCTATCAAAAATACTGTATTTTTGGTCCAATCTTTCGGCAAATTATTCAAGACTTGATCATCATTAAATCTGCCAACTTGAATGGTTCCATTGATATTATCTCGTTGCTGCCATTGATCAAATTTATCCAAATACAACAAATCATCTTGACGATGCGCTGTATAGAAAATGGTCATATTTCGATTCAAGTTATCGGCTATTGTCGACAATAACGGCGTTACACCGATACCTCCGGCTAGGATAACAATGTTTACGTCTGAAGGTTGGTCATTTAAAAAGGCTTGATAACGGCCATATCCTCCATCAATATTCACTCGTGACTCTAGAGGTACATCGGCTAACTTTCTAGTAAAGTCACCATCGCCACGGATCAATAGCACGATTTCTCTATTTTCATCTGGCGTATTAGCAATTGAAAATGGATGCATCTCTTTTAGTCCAGAAGAATCTGGAAATGCCATAAATACATAGTCTCCGGCTAAAAGTTTAATATGCGAACTTCGTGGCAATCTGATGGTCAATTCTTGTACGTTATCAGCTACGGTTCGATTGGAGATTAACATCCCTTGCTCATAAGTTAATGGTTTAACAAATTTACTGAACAAGTAAAGTCCTAAAACTAACGCACTGACTGCATCGAATAGATAGATAAATGGCTTAATAGCAGTCACGTAACTAATCAATTGTACGTGGATAAAAACCAATACTACAGCCACAATATTTAGACGATGAATCCAAATTGACAATTCGTGTTTAAAAAATTTTTCCAAACTTCTTTTTATCTTTTTTAGAAGGGGAACTCGATTTGTTAACCAGCCTGCCATAAAGATCAGCGAATAGATCATCAAGCCTAAAAACAGGTCAAAAGCCCAATCACCTGTCGTTTTGATCCAGCCTGTTGATACGGTGCCGCTTTTATGCAAGTAAGCTAAAACAATGGCTGCGATACTCAACATTCCGTGAACCATATACATTTCTGGTAAACCGACTAATCGATCCAACCACTTAGGCTTTGTACTCAGATAAATGGCAAATAACATCCAAGTATAGGCAATTATTCCATAGTAGATAGCTCTAAATTCGCTTTGATAAATTATCGGTAATCCATTTGATAAAGTTTGCAGAAATGGCAACGGTACTAAGAATATAGCAATTAGCCAAAAAATCCCATAACTATAACGGTGTCTCTTGAGCATTAGAGACCGCCCCCTTATTAAAACTTATAGGTAAATGATTATCATCAATTAATATTCCAGAAAGATCATGCTCTTCAACAAACTCGGCAAACTTTTCCAATCCAGCGGATACACCAACAGTAGCCCAAATATCGGCATCAACTAAACTGTCACTAACTACTGTGACCTGTTTCGTATCGTTAGGATACTTCCGAATAATATGTTCTCCACGCTTACTGTTACCAGATGTGGCAATAGCACCATTTTTTAAATAGTAAGTAGCAAGAATTTTTTCGAGATTATCAGGATCTTCAATCCCAATTCCCCAATTGAAATTTGATTTATCTTTAGTAGCAAATTTAATATCGCCACCACCATTGAGTGATACACCGTCAATATTGATGTCCTCTAACAATGGTTTTAAATATTCATCAAAAACTTGTTCAATAGCCCAGCCTTTGACTAATCCGGTTGGATCGTAACGACCAGCGAAAAATGGTGTGAAGATTCCATCAGTCATTTGTTCAGCCAAAATTGTTTGGCCATAAATAGCTTGAAAGTCAGTTGATTCTAAGATAGGACTCCTATCGCCCCGTTGATATCTTGAAACTAATGAATCATATCGGAATGGAGAAAAATCCGTATCAATTTGAGCCAACCGTTTATCGATTTTCTCTGTTACCTCTTCCAGTTCCTGCATTACCACTTCATCAGGATTATTGGTGGCAATTTTAATTGTAAAAGGAATATTCATTTGGTTGATTACTTTATTAGGGAAAAAATATTTAATTTCTTGCATTCAATTACACCTCATTATTTGCTTGATTTAAAGCATCTTGTAGTGAGCCTGTGAAACCTTTGTACGTTTCAGTAGCTCCCGAAATTTGTTGAATATCAGCACTCTGTGCACTGATAGCTTCAGACTTGTAAGTTGGAAGAGCTTGTTCATTGATTTGTATTGATTTCTGCTGTGAATCCGGTGAACTTAAAACATCGATCTGTGTCAATTTTCCACCAGAAATGGTCACCTTAACTTGAACATCACCCCAACGAGTACTCGTCGAAGTTCCTGTATACGTTCCGTCTTTATATTTACTAGTTGAAGTACTTTTTGTAGATGTCGTTTCAGTTTTATTATCAGAATTCGTATTTTTAGTAGTAGTTTTACTTGCAGTGGTTGTAGTTGTTCCATTGGTTGTTTGTTGATTTTTGAAAAAAACGATATATCCATCAATGGCAATAGCCACGGCCACACCAAATGATAATGTTACGCCGACTATTTTTTTAATCATTAAAATCACCTTTAATTTTATTTTAAAGCTGAGTATAAAGATTATATTTGAATTATTTATGACCAAAATTAGACTAAAAATAAAAAAAGACAAGATACATAACGTCGTTATGTATCTTGTCTCACTTCAAAGCTACTTTATCCATGAACCCATCGCGAAAATTCTCTATTCCCAGGCTCTTATCAACAATCATTCCTGTTAAATGATATCTCTCAATAAACTCAGGAAACTTACTCGTACCAGATGAGATTCCAGCCGAAGACCAGATCTTCGCATCCAGTGCACTATTCGTCACTACCGTTACTTGTTCAATATTGCTACTTTCTCTACGTAAACTGTGGATTTCATTAGAAGTAGAAACCGCTCCATTTTGTAGAAAATATGTTGCTAAAAGAATATCCAGATTGTTAGGATCTTTGATAGCAATTCGCCAATTAAAATCAATGTCAGGACGACTTGCAAGACGAACGTCTTCACCACATCTCAAAGATACGCCATCGATACCGTCGACACTAAGTAATTTAACAAGATATTGATTAAAAATTTGATCAATGATCCATCCATTCAATAGGCCGACAGGATCATATTTACCATTGTAGTAAGAACTAAAATAGTGTTGCGTCATCTGTTCAGCGGTGATTGTTTGTTCATAAACATCTCTGAAAGTCTGTGAAATCATCAGGGCAGTTTCTTCGCCATCTTGAAATCTACTTAAAAGAGAATCTTTATTTTCAACAGAGAATAATTCATCGTATTCCTTAAGCTTAAGATCAATCTGTTGAACTGTTTGATCCAAAATAATTTTATCAAAAGTTGCTTCTTTAGGCACTGCCAGCTTGATTTCCAGCGGTAAATCGAATTTATTTAAAACGGTACTCATATATTTATGTTCAGTCATATAACTTCACTCCTTTGTGTAAAAAAAATACGTATGCTCATCTAATTATCGATAAGTATACGTACTAAATGTGATGAAAATATGACCAAAGTTTGTGAAAAAAATTAAGCTTTCTCTTTATTAGAATTCAAAAGTAAATTCAAAATAATTGCAGAAAAACTTCCGACAACTAAACCATTATTTAAAATAGTTTGTAATGTTGATGGTAGGAAATGAAGCAAAGTTGGTTGAACTGTTACTCCAAGTCCCAAACTGATTGAAACAGCCATAATCATAATATTATTGTTATTCATTTCAACTTTAGAGAGCATCTTGATTCCCTCGATACCAACTGTACCGAACATGATCAACATGGCTCCACCTAAAACGGCGTTAGGAATCAATTCAGCCACGGCTCCAACCTTAGGGATCAACCCTAAGATGATCAATAGAAAGGCTGAAAAATAAACTGGTTTATTCTTTTTAATTCCTGACAATTGAACAACCGCAACGTTCTGTGAGAAAGTTGAGTATGGGAAGGTATTAAAAATCCCACCAAGAATGGCAGCCAATCCTTCTGAAGCGTAACCACGTTGCAAATCATTCTCATCCAAATCACGTTTTGTCAATTCAGCTAAAGCATAGTAAACACCAGTTGATTCAATCATACATGTCAACGCTGCTAACAGCATAACGATGATTGATGACCATTCAAACTTAGGCGTTGCAAAGTAAAATGGACGTGGAATTTGGAACCAATGAGCTGAGCTAACACTTGCAAAGCCAATCTGTCCCATTCCAATTCCCATCAAATATCCAGCTACGATACCAATTAGGACTGCGATTTGTTGAATGAAACCACGACCCCAAATACTTACAATTACGATAATCAACGCTGTTGAAAATCCTAAAATCAAATTAGTTGGGTTACCGAACCCTTTGGCAGCGACATCTCCGCCACCAATATTTTGAAAAGCTACAGGTATCAAAGTAAACCCAATCAAAGTTATTAAAGAACCAGTAACGACTGGTGGGAAAAATCTCTTTAATTTGGCAAATACTTTCGAAATTAACATGATAAAAATACCAGCCGCAATGATTGCACCGTACATATAAGCTATTCCGAAGTGATGTCCTATATTCTGTAACGGCGTTACGTATTCAACGGCTGATCCTAAAACAACCGGTAATCCAATCCCAGTCAAGGGTGTTCGTTTAATCTGTAAGAGTGTGGCTACCCCACACATAAAAATATCTACTGAGATTAAGTACGTCATTTCCTTGCCACTGAAGCCAAGAGATGCACCGATCAAGATCGGTATCAAAATATCTCCCGAGTACATGGCTAGTAAATGTTGAAATCCTAATAGCAGATTCTTAAAAAACGAATCGCTCTTATCATTCATATTAAGATCCATTATTGCCCCTCCTATATTTAGAAAATTATAACATCTTTTCTGAAAGTTATTAAAGGCGAAGTTTAGATTATTTACTACTTTAACTATGATAGAATAAAAGCAGTATAAAATTAGGAGGAATTCTAAGAGATGAATAAAAATCATTTAGATGACGCTTGTACAACTATCTTAGTTGGTAAAGACGCCAGTATCGACGGTTCCACAATGATTGCCAGAAATGACGATACATTTTTTGCCGTTGCCCCACACAGTTTCGTATTAAACCCTGCTGTTAAAGGCGAAAAGGGGCGTAAAGTTAAATCTTGGTTGAATGGCTTCGAATCTGAAGTTCCCGAAAATGGCTACAAATGGCCTGCAGTTCCTAACGTTGACTACAAGAAGTTCGGTTACTACGACGAAAGTGGTATCAATGGTAAGAACGTTGCTATGTCAGCTACTGAAAGTACTTATGGTAACGAACGTGCCCTAGCTTTTGATCCACTTGTTAAAGATGGTATGGACGAAGACGTTATTGTTCGTATGGTTCTTCCTTATGTTGATTCAGCTAAAGGTGCTGTTCAACGTACTGGTGAACTTATTCAAAAGTTTGGTTCACCTGCTGGTAACTCAGTTTTATTCAGTGATAACAACGATGTTTGGTACATGGAAATCGTTACAGGTCATCACTGGGTAGCTCAAAGAATCCCTGATGACAGTTACGCCGTTTGTGCTAACCGTGTATCTATCCAACAAGTTGATTTCAACAACCCTGATGAATTCATGTGGTCCGAAGGAATTCAAGAATTTGTTGAAACAAACCACTTGAACACAGACAAGACTGGCTGGAACTTCAGACATATCTTTGGTACAGACAATCTTAAAGATCGTCACTACAACACACCACGTGTTTGGTATGGTCAAAAATACTTTAACCCTGAGATCCAACAAGATCCAGAAGATGGTGAATTACCATTCATCATGAAGACAGATCACAAGATCACAGTTGATGATATTGAATACGTTCTAGGTTCACACTATAACGAAACACCTTACGATCCATATAGCCCATATGCCTCAGAAGACGACAAGCATCGTTACCGTCCAATCGGTTTGAACAGAACACAAAACTCACACGTTCTTCAAATCAGAAACGACGTTCCTGAAGAATTTGCCGCTATCATGTGGTTATGTATCGGATTCCCAACATTTACTCCATACATTCCATTCTATACAAACATGAATGAAACAGATGATTCATATAACGACGCTTCACTCAAGTTCAACTTCAAAGATGCATACTGGATGTATAACGCTCTATCAGTACTTGTTGAATCAAATTACAGTGAATTCATCCAAGACGATATCGACTACTTAACAGACATCCGTCAACAATTACGTGCCTCAGTTGCTGAAACTGACAAGCTTGCAGCTAACTACTCTGGTGATGAATTAGTTGAATTCTTAACTGATAGAAACCAAAAGGTTGTTAAGGAAATGAGAGAAAAGACTCATGAATTCTTTGGCGAACTTTATACAAAGGGTATCAACCTTTCAAAACTTACATTTAACATGGATGCTAATCTATAGTCACTGCTAATTAAATAGTTTTAATCCCCCTGACATACTGTTGGAGGGATTTTTGTTTTGTTGATTACTGGGATGCTATGTTTTATAGTGTCTGCGTATGAAGATAACTAAACTTTCTTTTAAAATAACCACTGTTCTTTGCTGAATAGTGGAAACGAGTTCCACAAGCCAGATTCCTGTGCTTTGCCTGACTTCACAAACTGCCTGCTACGCAGTCAATTTGCAAAGTCCTGCAAATGCTCAGAATCTAAACGGCTTGTTCCACTCTCTAGTAAAAACGAGCTGCGCAGGCCAATTTCTTCCGGTCAAGTCAACTATCTCTGCCGGCACTTCGTTGCCGACTGAGATAGTAGTCTTGATCCTCGGAAATTCCCGGGCCTGCTTCGCTCTCTGTGAGGTTTGATAAAAATGGAACCAACTTTTAACAAGATGACTCCTGCTGGATACAAGGCTATTGAACAGGAAATTCGTCATTTAAAGGACATTCGTCCTGAAAAAATCAAAATACTGGCTGCGGCTGCTGCTTTGGGTGACCGTTCGGAAAACACTGAATACTCAACTGCTAAAAGAGATCTTGGTCATTTGGAGGGGCGTCTGCGTTTTCTTCAAAAACAGTTACAATACGCTGATGTTGTAGTACCTGCCGATAATGACATCTTAGATATTGGTAAATTCGTTACTATTGAATTCTTGGATGATCACGATCAAGTTACTTATCAATTAGTTGGTAAACAGGAAGCTAATTTGGATCAAAATAAGATTTCTTTTGCTTCTCCTATTGGTAGTGCTTTGGAAAATCACAAGGTCGGCGATGTGGTATCGGTCAGTGCACCTGCTGGCTCTTATCAAGTCAAAATTGTCGAAATCAAAATAAAGTAACTTTATAATAATTTAAATATGGTACATACCAATTTGAAGAAATGCCTGTTCTCCGCTAGATGGATTGCATACCTATTCTTGATAAACGTCATGGTATAAAAAAAAGAATAGTCAAACCTTTGTAAGCACGGGTATAATAAAGTATTGATTTTTTAGGAGGAGATTTTTTAATGGATGAAAGTAAAAAGTTAGCCAAGAAAACTCTTGACCGTGGTTTCTGGTTGGCATTTTGTGCTTCTGCTCTTTGGGGAGTTTCAGGTACTGTTTTGCAATTCGTTGCTAAAAACTTGAATATTCCCGCAATGTGGTTCATTGGTACCAGAACTCTTATAGCTGGTATCCTTTTACTAGCAGTTGGCTTAGTCGTTTTACCTAAAAAGGAATTCTTTGCTGTATTTAAAAATAAAAAAGATTTTCTAACTCTACTTAGTTTTTCCGTTTTTGGTTTATTAGCTAATATGTTTACCTTTTTTCACGCTGTTAAAACTGGTAATTCATCAACAGCAACGATCTTGCAATATCTATCACCATTGTTCATCATGATTGGTGCCATAATTT
Source organism: Companilactobacillus sp. HBUAS56275 (assembly GCF_036913655.1). Taxonomy (NCBI): domain Bacteria; kingdom Bacillati; phylum Bacillota; class Bacilli; order Lactobacillales; family Lactobacillaceae; genus Companilactobacillus; species Companilactobacillus sp. HBUAS56275. The sequence goes on along the minus strand of NZ_JAYKKK010000002.1, from coordinate 245,488 downwards.
TTACTAAAAAGAAAACTTCTCGTGTGGATGTTATTTCTTTCGTTATCGCTTTAATCGGGGTTGTTCTTATGATTACTCGTGGGGACTTAGGACACCTTTCAATTCCATTTATTTCCCTTGTTTGGGGAATTGGTAGTGGTATCACCGCTGCTCTTTACATTACAATTCCACAAAAACTAATTGCCAAATATCATGGGATTTTAATTACCGGCTGGGGTATGTTGATTGCAGGATTGATTTCTAATATTTTCAATCCAATTTGGGTTAACGCACCCAAGATGACCACTGGAAGTATCTTGGGAATCGGAACAGTTATCTTGCTTGGTACTGTTCTAGCCTTCCTGCTAATGGTTATCAGTACTAAATACACAACCGCCGCTATTGTAAGTATTACTGATGCAGTACAGCCTTTTACAACATTAGTTCTTAGTGTGCTTTTCCTACACTATGCAGTTAACTTTGCCGAAGTTATCGGTGCTATTATCGTCGTCCTAGCTATCTATGTACTTAATCGCTACGATACTGAATAATATTTTTCTGGAGTCGAATAATGGATTCGGCTTCTTTTTTTTTCACAATTTTGTTTTAATGGAGTTGTGAGTTAAAAGGAGGATTTGCTGATGAAAATATTTGCATATGGTATTCGTGAAGACGAAGAACCATCTTTAAAGAAATGGGAAGAAGCTAACCCTAACGTTGAAGTGGGCTTTACAAAATACACTTTAACAGCTGACTCAGCTAGATTGGCTGAAGGATCTGACGGTGTCGTAACACTTCAAACTTCGCCATACACTAGAGAGGCTTTGGAAGTACTTAATAAATTAGGTATTAAGTATATTTCAATCCGTAACGTCGGTTTCGATAACTTCAACTTCAAGGATCTCAATGATCTTGGATTTACTTTAACAAATGTACCTGTTTATTCACCAAATGCCATCGCTGAACATACCGTTCTTTTGATGGGTCGTTTACTACGTCGTGTACCCGAATTCGATGAAAAATTCGATAACGGAGACTTCACTTGGGCTCCTACCATTGGTAAGGAATACCGTGAACAAACAGTTGGTGTCGTTGGTACTGGCCATATCGGTCGCGTAGTGATCAAGATTTTGCAAGGCTTCGGTGCTAAAGTTGTTGCCTACGATGTTTATCATAATGACGACATCGAAAAACAAGGTTTATACGTTGATAGTTTGGAAGAATTATACAAGCAATCAGATATCGTTACCTTGCATGTACCATTATTTGATTCCAATAAATATATGATCAATGACAAAGCCATCTCACAAATGAAAGATGGTGTTTACATTATTAACTGTGCTCGTGGAGAATTAATCGATACTGATGCCTTAATTAAGGGCTTAGACAGTGGTAAAATTGCCGGCGCTGGACTTGATGTTCTTGATAATGAAAATTCTGTCTTTGGTAAAGTTTGGAGTAGTCCTGAAAATATTCCCGACGAAAAGATCAAGAATCTTGCTAAGAGAATCAACGTTATCATTACTCCACACAGTGCTTTCTATACAGAAACTGCTATTCATAATATGATTACGACTTCATTTGATTCCAACAAGGCCTTAATTGAGGGTCTTAAACCAAATAATATTGTCGATACAACTAAATAAGATTGAAATTTAAAGGGGACACTATCTTAATCAAGATAGTGTCCCCTTTTTTGTAACGTCTAAGCATTTTTGTGTAGCGTTATGAAATTTATGATGGTGATCACAAGTGTTATTATACTATTCATTAATAATTTAAATTTGCATATTAATATTAGTTTTATAACCTATTACAGCAACATTTATAGATAATATTTTTGTTTTATAGAATTAAATAAATTTATACTTGCTTATTTTTTCTCTACCTAGTGTATCTGTAGAATTCTTGCTATTTTTATAACGTCGTTATGATTTTGAACAACTATCAATTGCTTATAACGTTGCTATAATCAGTGTGATAACCTTTACATTTGCATTTAATTCTTTGAGGGAAGGAGTAAGTTGTATGCATGTACTCAAGGTACTATCACACTTTTTTATTTGGTCTACCTTTTTATTCAGCCTTATTATTTTTTCTTTGATTACAACGACAACTATTACTTCAGCTGCTGACTCAACTGATGTCCAGCAAGCTATTGACACTGCTCCCACAGGTCTAGATATCCATAAGTTCTTCACAACTTATGCGCCCGATAAGAGACCAGTAAGTGATGATCCGTTTATAGCCAACGATGCTCGGAAAGTTACAGATCAAGTTCTAGATCTCGCCGATGGTTCTGGAAAATATGGCGCTGTTTGGTCAAATTTAGATTCTGGAAACTTTATTGATATCAACAAAGATCAAACCGTCTCCGCTTGGCTATATTTTGGGGCTGCCGTTGATGATCCTCTTTTGAACGGCGAAGGTATGGCATTAGTTCTTCAAAACGATCCTCGTGGACCCAAAGCTATGGGTGCTGGTTATCAGGGTCTCGGAGTTTATGGTTATGACAAGGCTACCACCGCGCATTATTATGGTGGATTTGAGGATTCCGCTACCACATTCGATACTGCCTATATTGCAAGTACCTCTGTAAAAAATAGCATGGCCTTGGAATTTGATAGTCAAAAAAATGACGTAACATCAGAAAAAGATGAACCTCCAATACAGGTCAACTTCATCCCTGGACAAATAGTTCCAGCTAAACCTGGAACTATTTTCTACACACTCAATGGTTATGATACTAAGTATACTGGAAGTGAAAATAAGATTCCTGCCAATTATCCAACGGACTCTAAATTTGGAGCTGGTGGTAGTTATGGACACATTGCAGTTACTTATCCCGGTTTAGCAAGCAGCTACGCTTTAATGCCATTAGGAAGTGCTAACCAGTCTGATTCTGCTTGGAAAGGATTCAAAACAGCGGCTTCCATTATTCATTCGGGGGCCAAAGATGCACAACTTGTTGATGCCGGAACATATCAGAATCCTATTTACTGGCACCACGTTACTTTCACTTGGAAACATGCTCGCGACGGTAAATCTGCACAAATTCAATATGCCTTTAATGACAAATATCTAGACGGAACAACTAACCAAGACACTAGTAGCCTTGGGGGATATCCTCGAGTTGATCAAACCGTCGATGTCGATCCAAGTGTTTTCGGTAATATTAAAGATAATAAGCTTTATTGGGGCTTCACTGGAGCAAACGGAAAGTCCTCCAAAGTCTACAGTAAATTAGTCGTGTTTGAATCAATCCCTGCCCTAGTTCACGCTGAGGCAAAAACTTCTATCACCGATAACACTTTGGGAAAAGTCATTACTGATGATTCAACAGATAAAACTGTTGCCCATGGCGATAAATTGACCATTGATTACAATCTTGATTATGATACTGAAAATAGTCGTACTGATTGGAATAAGATTGCAGCTAAGATTGACCTACCAACAAATATCAACTATACGTCTGACACGAACGGAAATATCGCTACGATCAATTACAAGAATAGTTTGAATGACAACACTAAAACTGAATACGTCAGCGGTTCTAATCTAAGCGCCCAACAATTAAAATTTGCCCTAGCTGAGAATCTTGGTAAAGTTAGTAATACCGCTTATACGAGTGCCGATATCATAATTAACGGTGTCGCCGATAACACGACTGACCACGACATTGACGTCCCTGAAGAACCAGCTAATTTCTCAGGTGAAAATCAAATTTCAACAACTAGTACACCGAAATTCACTGTTACTTATCAAAAAAATTGGTTACTGACCTTCAAAGATCCTGATCCAATTGACATTGTTTATAACGATGCCGACGAGAAATTAAATTTGCCAACACAATTAAGTTACGACAAGAATCATCATTTTAAAGAAGACGACCCTATCCGTTATGACATCAGTGTTGGTGGTAAAACTTATACTGCAAGCACTCAAGCCAATTCGACTGATACTTCCGCAACAGGGACCATCCCTCTAAAAAGTATTATTGGTGATGATTTTTGGGACATCTTTAAAGAAAAAACCACCCAAAAAGTCACCGTCACTGCCACGGACAAAGACGACATAAAATCAAACACCGTTACGTACACGATCAATGTGCTCCAAGACAGATACTTAAATGTGCAAGCATCAGAATATTTAAATTTTCAAGATGTTAATTATTTCTCTAGCGATAAGATATTAAAACGGAAAAGTGATTATTCCATTAGCGTTACAAGTTTACGTAACGCTTGGACCTTGTCCGTCTCCACTTCAAAAATAAAAAAAGGTAACGTCGATTTTAACGGCGTCCTAATCTATAAAAGGAAAGATGGCACCACTTATGACCTTACTTCCGACGAAGTCCCTATTGCTACAAACAATGTTGTCAGTAATCAATTAGTTACCACAACCATTTCAAAAGATTGGACCAACAATACCGGTCCCCTATTAAAACAAACCGGCCCAAGTGAAGCTGGTAAATATAATGGGACTGTTAAATGGGACGTCATTAACAGTATTAAATAAGTGTTTGACAAAAAATAATCCTAGGTGTAACTTATTCACCAATCAAATAATTAAAATCTATTTAATCTAATTAGACGTTGAAGAGAAGAGTAGATTGATTTAGTAGTTTATCAGTGACCGCCAACTAGTGAAAAGACGGAACGAAAGATTAATTGAAGATGAGCTTGGAGTCTATATCCCAGTGCGAGCTAGGAATACGCAAGGATGCGATATCATCCCGGACATGACAGTGTCGTTGAGGTATTTTGTGTAAGCAAGATATAAATTAGGGTGGTACCACGAGTAATCGTCCCTACAGTGCAGGTAAATTCTGTATTGTAGGGACGATTATTTTTTTTACTCTCTCTCAACGACTTCGTCGTTGTAGAGAGAGTTATGGGAACGTCCCAGACGTTCGCATTCCTTTATTTCTTCGCAACGTAGTCGTTCTTTATGGAATCTTAGTGACTCTGTCGCTTAGATTCCATTAGGCAAGTGTCCAAAGGACACTTACCATCCATGCCCTAATCCCAATCTCATCAACCAACTACCACAAAAAAGATTAAACAGACTCAGGAGGATTTAATATGACAGTAAAAACAGCAAGTAAAATCGGATTCCAACATGTAGGAAGCTTTCTCAGACCAGACGTACTCAAACAAGCTCGTAAAGATTATTTCAATAACCAAATCACTCAAAAAGAACTGACAACCGTTGAAAATGAATCCATCAAAGATCTCGTTAACAAAGAAGTAAATGCCGGACTAGATTACGCTACTGACGGTGAATTTCGTCGCTCTTATTGGCATTTAGACTTCTTCTGGGGCTTTGAAGGTATCAGTCATATTCATTACGGAGAAGGCTATCATTTTGCACATGAAGAAACTCGTGATGATACAGCTATCCTATCCGGTCATATCAAATTCAATCCTGAAACTCACCCATTCATTAAGGATTTCGAATTTCTCAAATCATTAACTGACGATCTAAGTATCGAGCCTAAACAGACTATTCCGGCCCCTTCACAACTCTATATCGAATTAATTCGTGGTACTAACGATGAAAAAATCAAAGAATTCTATCCCAACATCAACGACTTATATTTAGACATCGAAAAGTCCTATCATGACGCCATCTTAGCTTTTTACGATAAAGGTGCCCGTGTCATCCAACTCGATGACTGTTCATGGGGATTATTCCTAGATGAAAGTTTTTTAAATACCCCTGACGGTAAAGCCTACGCCAATTCTGGTATTCAAGATATTTTACTTAACTTGAACAATAAAGCCATTGAGAACCTTCCTGAGGACTTAACAATCAATACCCACGTTTGCCGCGGCAATTATCATTCTGACTTTGCCTTTTCTGGTGGTTACGCTCCTGTCGCCGATACCTTATTTGCTAAAGAGAACGTTGATACCTACTTCTTGGAATATGACTCTAAACGCGCTGGTAATTTCGAACCACTAGCAAAAGTTTCTGGTGATAAAAAAGTTGTTTTAGGATTGATCACTACTAAATCTGGTGAACTCGAAGACCGCCAAGAAGTCATTAATCGTATCAGAGAAGCTAGCCAATATTTGCCACTTGATCGACTCTGGCTATCAACTCAATGTGGCTTTGCTTCAACTGAAGAAGGCAACGTTTTAACCGAACAACAAGAATGGGCCAAATTAAAATTGGTTAAATCCATTCAAGACGAAGTTTGGGGTTAATAATTATTGATAGCGCTTTCAACAAGAACTATAATATAAGTAAGAAATAAAGTTTATCTGTGTTGGAGGTGCTGATTATGATGAAAATTTTAGCAGACTTATTCAACAGGATTGTAGACTACACACTTCACTTTGATTGGTGGTAAACCGGCTTACAAATCTGTAAGAATAATGTAAGTAGATCAAATGTAAAAAAATGACTAAAGCCTTTAGTATATTTCTCAGGAGGTAACGCAAATGAGAAGTTTTCTAAGGGTTTTTCTTTTAGGCATTGTTATTTTAGGATTAGGATATTTAGGTGCATGTTTCTACACCAAAGACAGCACCAGTCAAGTTTCACAGGCATTCAATAACTACAACATCTTGGTCAAACGTGAACCTAGATATGTCAAAATTGATAACAAAGATGCCAAGGATAAAGATGGCTACGGCAATTACACGTACAACTTGAAGAGTTACGACAAAGATGGCAAAGAACATCCCATCGAATTCATGGGTATGGGCAAATTAAAACAAGGCCACTACCTAAAACTTGATACAAAAGGCAGTTACGTCTATTCATATAAAGAAGTCTTCAAAAAAGACATGCCTAGCGATGTCTACACTAAATTGAATTTATAAAAATCAAAATAGCGCCTACCTAGTATTCCATTGATACACACAACAGATGTACAAGAGAATACTAGATAGGCGCTATTATTTTTATTTAAGAATTAGAATTTCCATTTGATTATTTTGATTATATAGAGCTAAAAATTTTCTAAACACTGCAATTTCCCTCGATAATATTAGAGCCAGGAATCTAGTCACTCCAGACTGAATAAATATTGCGCTATTTGGAAGCCTTTTTGAACAAGATAATCGAAGTACTCTTCAGTCCGGAGCAAAAATTGGGAATGCGTTCAGCTATGAAATCATTGTTACCGGCTTTGCCGGTTACAATGAGGCCGACTTTGGAAATCAATTATTTTGCACGAAGTGTAAAATAATTAGTTTCAAATCGTGCCCATAGCGTTCCAACAGCATTCCCAATTTTTGTGGAGGACGACATCCATCTTCAATTTGACCTTAACAAATTTGATAACTAAAATGGATAAGTTACTACTTTTCTTTTAGGGGCTCAAATTATGTCAAAACAAATCAAAAAATCTCTCTACATCATGGTCTTTGGAACCTTCTTCGGTGTCTTGTGTTCAACCTTGATGAATACCGCTCTCCCAACCTTTATGAGAGTTTTCAACGTTAACTCTTCCACCGTTCAATGGTTGACCAATGGCTATACCTTAGTCAATGCCATCATGATTCCAACTAGTGCCTATTTTATAAAGAAATTTTCTTTTAGACATTTATTCATTGCCTTTTCTTCTATTTTTTTAGTCGGAACTCTACTAGGTGCCGTGGCTAACTCATTTATCCTCGTTATCGTTGGACGAATGATTCAAGCTATCGGTACTGGTATGATGATGCCTTTGGTCAACGTACTAGCCATGCAATATACCGATAGAAGCAAACAAGGGGCGGTTATGGGGATTATTGGCTTAGCCTTTAATTTCTCCCCTATCATTGGACCAACCCTGTCTGGAGTCATTTTAGAGTACTTTGCTTGGCAATACCTGTTCATCTTGATCCTGCCATTCATTATAGCCGTTGTGCTCCTATCAATTTTTCTCTTACCACAAATTGAGACAACCGAGAATCCAAAATTTGACACCGTTAGTCTAATCACAATCAGTTTTGGACTTCTCTTCCTATTAACAGGTTTCTCCAACATCGGCCAATCAAATCTCTTCACCTTCAACGTCCTCGGATATACCGTTATTGGTTTAATTTTGATTGTTATCTTTTCCGTCATGGAAAATAAATCTAGTAAGCCGATTATTAATTTCGAAATTTTTAAGCATTCACAATTTACCTTTGCGACTGTTATCAATATGTTAATCGTCTTAACTATGTATGGTAATACTATTCTTTTACCGCTTATGATTCAGACTATCCTGCATAAAAGCCCCTTAATATCAGGTTTAGCATTACTACCCGGAGCAACTTTGACCGGCTTTATGTCACCTGTCAGTGGAAAATTGTTTGATAAATATCCTATTAAACGAATCGTCGTCACTGGGGTTTTAATCGACTGCTTTGGTACCTTTATGCAAGCCGTTATTGACGTTAATGCTTCTGTTCTAATGTTGACGGTCGGACAAACGATTCGTCAATTAGGATTAGTTCTGATTTTAATTCCAATTCAAACTCACGCTTTAAGTTCGCTACCTAAAAAATATATTTCTGACGGTGTAGCAACCTTTAATACTTTAAGACAAATAGCTGCATCCTTTGGAACTGCAATCATCATTGCCGTCATCACTATGGCTGATAAGATCATGAACGGTAGTACTGTTAACCAAGCCACTGGTATTCAAGCTGGTTTCCTAGCCTGTTTAGGATTTTTAATCGTCGCCTTGATCATGACACACAAATTACATCGTCCTGACTTCGACTAATTACCGATATACAATTTAAAACGGCACCTATCCAAAATCCCTTAGGACTCTGAATAGGTGCTATTATTTTTCGTAAGAATTTCCAATAATTTACTAAATCTGTCTATTAATTTATTGATAATAAATGATTATAATTATTCTATGACAGCTACTAATAGAAAGGTTCCAGGAGGAGACATAAATTTGTTAACTAATATTTTTCTAAATAGTGCACCATTAACCACTAGCCTCTTTTTCATTATGGGAGCCTTCGTTGTATTCCAAATACTTTTTGCTGGAGTTAGGTTAATCTTTAAAGTTTTGAAAAAAAGTATTGATAAATACGTATTACGCTCAATTTTAGGAATCATTTATATCTTGGTTCTGTTACTCATCATGCAAATTACCATCCGTGGTAGAGGTCAATCTTGGATCTATATCAATTTTCAATTAGTTTCCATTATTTTTTACACTATTATTTTGAGCGTTCCATCTAAGTATCATCTTTTTACGCCAATCGTCATCGCGTTTATGTTCTTCAATTCATCCTTCACGAGTTGGGAATCATGGTGTTCAGGAATTGTTTTATTAATATTCTACTATTCACTGAATTACATCAAAAATAACACCAAAAGCAAATTTCCCTTTTTCCTATATTTTACCGTCAGCTTTATTTCCGGCTTTCTTTACTGGTTCTTCATCAAAATTAAATATGCAATCAATACTCCGACATTCTTTCAACAAGTCATTTATCTCGGTATCATCGAACTGTTTACTTTTGGCTATATCGCAATCCTTTATACGGATGTGGAATCCAGAGCTGCACTCTTTCGGGACGCCACTCACGATAAACTGACACACGCTTATAACTACGATGCCTTCGATGTCGATTTTCGTTCACTCTTTAAAGATAATATTCTTTCGGATGGAAAATTTACTATGATGATGTTTGATATTGATCATTTCAAACATATCAACGATACCTATGGCCATTTAGCAGGCGACAAAGTTTTACAAACAATTGTTGATGTCGTTCAAAATGTCCTCGCTGATAATGATGAGAACATTAAGTTATATCGTACCGGTGGTGAAGAATTCAATATCATCTTCCCCCACTATCAAGTTCAAGATACTCAGGTTATCGTTAAGAAAATTTTCGAAGCTGTTAATCACACAGAAGTCGACGTCGGCCAAGAAAGAATTCACATTACTATCTCAGTTGGAGTTTCTGAAATCAGTAAAAAAGATGTTTCCGTTAATGACTTTTATTCTAGAGTCGACAAAGCTTTATATCATTCCAAACGTAATGGTCGTAAAGAAATTACTATTATATAAAAAAAGAGCTAACAGACGATTGTCTGTTAGCTCTTTTTAATCTAATTATTTAGATTCTTTTGCGTCGCGACCTCTTAGGAAGTCAAGAACAGCTTGTGTATGGGCACGTTTTTCTGCACCATTTTTTTGGTTTACAGGACGGCGGTGGCCAGTCATACCTTTATGTGTATTTTGTGACATCTAAAAACCCTCCTTCCCGTTACAATTTAACTTATTTATTAACCCTATTATTGTAAAGGAATTATTGAGATATTTCAACCATTTTTTGCGTTCAATTTCAAGTAAAATCATCAGAAATATTTCACAAATTTAGATTGAAATAGAAAATCTCGACTAAGCAAGCGCATAGCCGAGATTAAACAAGTATCAATTGTTTTCTATTTTATTAATTACTCAGTGACAGCTTCTTTGTCTTTAGAAGTTGCTTCTTCTGTCTCTTCAACTGTGACAGTTTCTTTGCTCTTATTGTGAACACGGAATGCCAAGATAAATCCGAAGACAGCTAAAATCAATGTAAACATGAATCCATAATGAGCACCATTTGTGAAAGCTAATTTAGCTGAATGTCCGCCATTAGCGAAGTAGTTAGCTTGACCTGTACTCAACAGAATTGTGGCAATACCAGTTGCTACGGCACCAATAACTTGTTGGAAAGTATTGATGATGGCAGAACCATCTGCGGATTGATATGCATCCAATGAATTAAGTCCATATGTTTGTGATGGTGACATAGCTAATGGCACACCGATCATTAAAATGATATGGGCTACGATAATATAACCTAAGGAACTATTTGAATTACTGAATAGGAACATCGCTGAACCGACGATAGAAATTAGGAAGCCTAAACGAGACATCATCTTAGCACCAATTTTATCGTAGGCACGACCTGCACCAAATGAAACAACGGCATTGATAACACCACCTGGCAACATTACGACACCAGTTAAAGCTACAGCAACGCCTAAACCATTTTGTAAGTACATTGGCAACAAATACATAGCTGACAATGTAATACCAAAGTTCAACATAACTAGAACGGAACCTGTTAAGAATTCTGGAGTCTTCAAAACTGAGAAATCCAAGGTTGGAGTTTTAGCATGTAACTGTTGTCTGATATAGACAATCAAGAAAATGATACCTACAACTAAAGCAATCAAGGCTGTGGCGATGTTTTTGCTCAAGAAGCTGATACCAAAGACGATCAAACCAAAACTTATAGTTGATAAAGCAATAGCTAACCAATCAACTTTTGGCTTAGTTACTTCAAAAACGTTAGTCAAATTCTTTTCCATAATGAACAAACCGATCAATAGGAAGATGATGAATGACCAGAAAATATATCTCCATGATAATGCGCCCAAGATGATACCTGAAATTGTAGGTCCAATAGCTGGGGCAAACATGATAACTAAGGCAGCCATACCTAAAGCGGCACCTAATTTATCAGGTGGAAAAATTCTCATAGCAATTGAGAACATAAGTGGCAAAATAATTCCGGTAGCGATACCTTGAATCATTCTACCTGCCAAAAGCATTGGGAAGTTCATTGCTAATGCAGAGATTGCTGAACCGACGATAAAGTCTAACAAACCAAATCTAACTAATCCACGTGTTGAAAAATGTTTTGTTAATAAACTTGAAAGTGGTAAAACAATCGCAATTACAAGCATATAACCTGTAACTAGCCACTGTGCAGTTCCTGTTTCGATATTAAAAGCTTTCATGATTGATGGAAGGGCAATATTTAATGAAGTTTCACTAAACATTCCTACAAATCCACCGATTAAGACACCCAATAGTGACAAGATTGGATGTTCGGGTCTTGTATTAATTTTTTGAGACTGACTCATAATTACCTCCAAATTGTTGCAACAGTGGATTAATATACCAGAAAAAAATTTTCTTCGTAAGTGTTTTCTGAAATTTTTTTATATTTTTCATTTAAAATAGGTAAAAATGCGAAAAAATAAGATGCAAATAGACGTTAAAATCTAATTGCATCCCTGATTAATAAAGTTTAAATTCACATTCTAAGTGAATTGAATTCAAGTGTCGACAATACTGTATAATCCTTTTTTTCCAAATTGGTATTTTCATAAATATATTGAGTAATAAAGTCCTTAGATTTTTTTGATGTAAGTCTGTAACCTTTTGTTCCATAAGGAATCACATAAGTTCCAATATTCTTTAATGTGTTATACAAATCATTCAGCTTATTTACATCTTTTAGCTCTACTAAATAATCATATCCAAACTTTTTACTAACACTTATCTTTGAAGAGAAATCTTTTATTGTCATACTTACCATCTCCAGACCAACCAATATTTTTTATTCATATCAATATTATAATCCCTTTCATGGGCAATTATAATATTGATCAAAATAGGGATGTTACTAGGTATCAAAACCTAATAACATCCCTATTTGAGTTAGTTTCTAACGATTGATTGAACGAGCCATACGTACGATTGCATGACGTTCACCACGAATAGCTCTGCTCATTGCAAAGATATTTTCAAATGGTGATTGAATTCCCCAAGCAGCATCTCCGACGTGTTGGATATCAACGCCATCGACTTTATTTCTGATTGCTACGTTTTCGATGTAGCTGCTACCTGAACCTTCTTGACTTGTTCCAATTGTACTCATAACTAGTGCACCTTTGTCATGAGCTAATTTAACAACGGCTTTGAGTTCGTCATCGTCAAATCCTGGAACAGTTCCTACTGCGGGAACTAAAATCACATCAGCTCCGGCTTCTAGAAAGGCTGTTACAGATTCTTCACTGACTACTGGTTCATCAACACCAGCACCGTGCATCTTACCTGCAATAACTAGTCCGTGGAAGTTCTTCTTAGCAACTTTGATGTTGGCAGCAATTTGAGCGTTAGTAACACCAGTTCCTGGATTACCAGTCAAGACAACAAAGTTGAAACCTAATTTTTCTACTTCTTGCAAAGTTTTTTCACTTGCCATACGGCCTTCAGGAATGATCAAACGATCTTCGGCCATCTTAGCGTTAGGATCAACTGGTTCCAAGTTAACACCAATTGGGCGTCCTACTAATTTTTGAAGATGGTGAATACTTTCACCATCATGATGAGCTTTAGCTGTTGCCAAAGTTTCCTCACCAGGATAAAGTCCTAAAATAATAGGATTTAAAACATCTAAACCGTTGAGTAGAATCAAGTCAGCTCCAAATGCAGCTGCAATTTCTGAAGTTGTGATACCGTCCATTGGTTCATGTCCAACAACGTTTTCGCTCAGAACTACTCGGCCTTCACTAGCTTTGATACTTTGCTTTAGTTCAGCTCCGTCCATTGCTAGCATGTCGCTAGTATCTGCACTGATTAATCGTTTCACCATATTGAAAATTTCTCCTTTTAATAAAAGCTAGACTGTTGCATTGGCAGCGCTAGTATCTATACCAGAATCGTTTTCCTTAATACCTGCTGCTGCAGCTTCATCTGCACTTTCTTGAATTCTTTGTTGCTTATTCATTGTAATCATAAATGGCATATAAATTAAGACATCAAGCACAATATTAATAGCTTGAATAAGTGAACCTGTCCAACTATTTGTAGCCAAAAATCCTGAAATAATAGGTGGCATTGTCCAAGGAACAACGGCACCGGTACATAGAGGAACAAAACCTGTTGACATAGCAATATATGTCGTAATGGCATTAACCATTGGTGCAATAATAAATGGAATAATCAAAGTAGTATTCAAAACAACTGGCAAACCAAACATTGTTGGTTCATTGATGTTAAAAATACCAGGTGTGATTGTCAAAGGACCCATGATTTGTGATTGTTTACTTGCCTTGTGCATCATAATTAAAATACCAATACAGAATACAAGCCCGATAGTGGCACCACCACCACCCATATATACAAAGTTATCGATAAATGGTTGAGCAATAATGTGACCATGATGAGCTAAATCCAAGTTACCAGCTTGGAAAAGTACACGGTTAGCATCAGTATTCATTAACCAAATAGGTGAAATAATAGGATTAATAACATTTCCACCATGAATACCAACGAACCAGAATAGACTGTTAAGCATGATGGCAACAAGTGTACCACCTAAAGTATCACCTAATAGACCTAATGGTTTTGATAGGACATGCATTAAAATTTCGTGAATATTTCCTAGTCCTGTCCATGTTAAGAAAGCATAGATAGCACCGAAGATTGTAATAATAAGAGCGCCTGGAATCAAAGCACTGAAACTCTTTGCAACTGCAGGTGGTACTGATTCAGGTAACTTAATTTGGATATCATGATTAATAAACCATTGGAAAATCCAACCTGTAAGTAGACCTAATAGAATAGCAACGAATAATCCTTGACTTCCTAAGAAACCATAAGGCATTCCTTCTAGAGGAACTTTGTCGCCACTCATAATACTTGGTGTTACGACGAAGAATGAAGCAACGGCAATGACACCAGCTGACTTACCATCTGTCTTATATTGTTCAGCATAACTTGCAGCTATACCGAAAGCACTGATAAGTCCGATTAAACCGAATGAACCATTGACGATCTTGGCAAAAATAGCGGAAATTGTTACCCCTTTGATAGCAGTATTAGCTAGCCATGTTGTCCAAGCAGGGATAGGAAAACTGTTAGCAATCATAAATACAGAACCAATAATGATAAGTGGCATCGAAATCGCAATACCATCACGAATCGCAATCAATGGTTTCATTTGTCCCATTTTAACTGCGATTGGCATTAGATGTTTCTCAACAAAGGCTGTAAAACCTCCGCCTTGTTTACTGTTAGCCATAATAATTTGCTCCCTCAGAATTTTTTGCAACCGGTTACAGGAAGAACCATAACATGGTGGTATAGTCCATTCAATAGCATCTTGTTTTTTTAGAAAAAATATTTTTTATACTTTATAAAAATATTAGTACTGACGAATTAATTTTTCTCATAAAAAAAGAAGTATCGCATAACGCCAATACTTCATGCACTCCAACGGCTATTTCAAAGGTTGTTAAAAATTTATCATAACGGTAGGAATTTGTTTTTTTGTATGTAACATTGCAAAAAAATAAGTCGAAATCACCTCTTGATTTCGACTTATTTCTTTAAATTAATACCAAGCTGGTTTGTCACCATCTGTATTAGGTTTATTAACACCAATTGATTCACGCTTAAATTTGTCAGGATCTTGAGAAATATCTACGACAATTTGAGCAATTGATCTTCTTGAAACTTCAGTACCCTTAAAGTCATCACCTTTTTGGGTAACTTCATAATCAACTTCCGGCTTATCAGTCAACCAAGCTGGACGAATAATTGTGTAATCCAAGTCAGAATCTTCAATTACTTTGGCGGCGGCTGCGTAATTTGTAATATAGTCACCTAAAATCTTCTTATTCCAGTCACCGAATTTGCCAGGTACTTCATCATAAATACCTAGTGTTGAAATCCAAACTAAACGTGTCTTATTAGCAGTGTGCATTGCTTCAACAACAGCCTTAGCTTGTTCTGTAATATTATTACCGGCTAAATTAGCATAAACAAGATCGACATCTTTCATTGATTCAACCATATTTTGAACGTCAGTTGAGTCACCCTCGATTGCTTCAGTCAACTTGTCATGTAAATCGACGAAATCATCCAAACGCTCTGCATTTCTAAGATAGAGCTTCAAACTTGTATCCGTCGTATCAACAAAAATATGTTCTGCTAAGTGAGCAATTTTACCGTTAGCACCTAAAATCAAAACTTTAGCCATTTATTTTTCCCCCTGTTTTTAGTTTCCATAATCCAATATAGAGTTCTTTTGAAATTATTACAAAAAATGTTTCTCGCTAAGTCAGAATAATTATGATTTTTTAAAAATATAAATATTATTGAAATAATATCAGCTATAAATGACTTTTAATCAAATATTTCAAGTGCTCTGAAATGTTATAATTGCTTCGTATTCTAAATCTCAAAGGAGGGGTTTTATGACGAACGATGTTGCTCACTTAATCAAAGTTGCATCCAACGAAATCTCCCGTGATATCAATACTTTTGCGCATAAGTATGATTTGACCGGTACACAAGTTCAAATAATTCATTTTGTAGCTCACTGCAAGACTGACACTTACCAAAAAAATATTGAAGAAGACTTCAATATCCGTCGTCCCACGGCTACTAATATTCTTAAAACTATGGAAAAAGACGAATTAATTTCTCGTGTACCAGTTAAAAACGATTCACGGTTAAAAACCATTGTCCTTTCTGATAAAGCAAAAAAATTATTACCAGTGATTGATGAATTTATTGAAGATAATAATCAGAAAATTTTATCAACCTTAGGAACTTTAGAACGTCGTAGTTTCGTTCATGCACTGAAAAAGATTCCCCAAAAACTAAAAAGTGAGGTTTAAACCAATGACAAAAGTAATTATGGACTGTGACCCCGGAATTGATGATGCCATTGCATTGACAGTTCTACTAGCCCATCCCGAGAAAGCCGATTTAATCGGAGTAACGACTGTTGGTGGCAATGTAAAATTAGACTACGTGACTAAGAACGCCAAGAAATTATTAACTTTCTTAGGGTCACACGCTGAATTGGCTTCCGGACAAGCAACACCTTTAGTTAAAGAAGTTGAAACTGCGGGTGAAATTCACGGTAAGACAGGAATGGACGGTTATGATTTTCCCGAAAACAGCCAAGATTATCCATTAACTAGTCATAACGCCGTTACATACATGTACGACCGTATCTCTAAAAGTGATGAAAAAGTCAACATTGTCGCTACGGCCCCATTGACTAACGTCGCCCTACTATTGAAGACTTTCCCTGACGTCAAAGAGAATATCGAGCATATCTATATTATGGGTGGTTCAACTTTACAAGGTAACATTACTTTAGCTGCTGAATTTAACGCCTATGTTGACCCCGAAGCAATGGATATTGTCTTTAATTCCGGATTACCAATCACACTTTCCGGACTCAATCTGACTGAAAATAAAGCCTATCTAACTATGGATGAGATCAATAAGATTAAAGATTTAGGTCATGTCGGCGTTATGGCAAGTTCGATACTTAATTTCTATACAAAGGCTGAGTTAGAAAAAGGAATGACTAAGATTCCTATTCACGATGCTTGTGCTGTCATGAGTTTGATTGCTCCTGAATTGTTCACTAAGAGTACAAACTATTCAATGGATGTTTCTCTAAGTAACGATCAATACCGTGGAATGACGTATCCAGACCGCAGAACCGATGCTCCACAAAAGAACAGTATTAAAGTTCTCGAGGACGTCGATCGTGAAGCCTTCGTCAAGTTCCTGTTTAATTCAATTCAAAGTTATGAAAAGTAAATCTCCACAAAAATACCCTCGCGATTTTTCGTGAGGGTATTTTTATAATCACTTATTAATTTTTACAGCAAATTCAGGTTCACTGACAGCATATGTCTTCAAATTAAGACCACTGTTCAATCTAACTGTACTGATCCAAACCCATTCGTTG
Organism: Companilactobacillus sp. HBUAS56275; assembly: GCF_036913655.1. Lineage (NCBI taxonomy): Bacteria > Bacillati > Bacillota > Bacilli > Lactobacillales > Lactobacillaceae > Companilactobacillus > Companilactobacillus sp. HBUAS56275. The sequence goes on along the minus strand of NZ_JAYKKK010000002.1, from coordinate 227,987 downwards.
GATGAAATTTGACCCCAGTATGAGCCATATTTATTTACAACTAACTTAGAAATTTTCCATGATGAGTTAACTGGCAAGATTTGTCCATAGGAATTAGTTGATGGATCATAAGTCTTTTGAGCGACTGTTGTAGTACCAATCAAACCATTACCTGGAGTTGGGATTCCAGGATTAGTTGTTGTTGTATTCGTAGTTGTGTTTGTTGTCGTTGAAGTACTTGTTGAACCGTTTGATCTAGTGATTGTTATATCACTGGCAGGAATCCATACATTATTACCAACTTCATAATAAACCATACCGTTAGCATTCATAATACGGCCCAATTTCCATTGACTACCTTTTGGAAGTGAAGAACCAGTACTTGTTCCAGCATCATTAACGATACCTAGATCAGTTGTTGCTGTACCAACTTCACCTGCATCGGGATTAGCTGTTATTGTGACTTGAGTATTACTTGGCTTTGAAGTTGTAGTTGTAGTATTGCCACCGTTAAACGTAAAGCTAGTAGCGGCGACATATTCATTTGTTCCAACTTCATAATAAGAAACACCGTTGATCTTAATAGTCTTGCCGAGCTTCCATTGTGTACCTTGACCTAAAGTCATACTTGTTTCTACTCCATCTGCAGTAACAATATTAACTCTAGAAGTTGTTGTACCAACTTTTCCAGCCGAACTATTATCGTCAGTAGAAGTTGTTGGCGTTTGTGTTTGTCCAGCAACATTAACTAAGGAAGCGTCAATATATTCATTAGTTGCAACTTGATACATCTTTTTACTACCAACCGTAATTAAAGCACCTAATTGCCATTGACTGCCTTGAGGTAAAGTCATACCCATTGGTTTTCCATCAGAACCATAAATTGAAGCCGTTGAATTCAAAGTTCCAATTTTCTTAGCTGCTGTATTAGTAGTTGTAGTCGTTGTATTTGTTTGAGTTTGCTTACCAGCGGCTTGATTACTAGTATCACTAGAAACCATATTAGTTACAGAACTAGCAGCAATCCATTGATCAGTGCCAACTTCATAATAGGCAGTGCCATTGATAGTAGCAATATCACCTAGTTGCCATTGACTACCCTTTGGCAAAACTCGACCAGTGCTTTGACCATTACTATTAACAATCTTTGTATTACCGGCAACTGTGGCAACATTACGGACGTCAGCGTTGTAATTAGTTGCGTAACTATTTAATTTATTACCATTTACAGCGATATCCATTGAGTCAAAAGCGACCCATTCGTTATTACCAACTTGATAATAAGTTTTACCGCGTAATTGTTTTGTTTGACCTAGTTTCCATGAACTAAAGTTAGGCAAAGTTGATTTAGTGATATTTCCGTTATCGTCAACAATTTGTCCACCATCACGTCTAATTGTTCCTACTAATCCAACCAAACCACTAGCTTGAATTGTTTGTTGTGGAATGGCAGAAATTGCGGCTGGTGCCAACATAATTGCTACAGCAGAAGCTGCTAAAATCTTTTTACTATTTTTCATTGTTTTTTACATCCCCAAAGGAAATTACCTAAGTTTCTATTTATTCAACTTTAATTCTAAGAGAAAATATTTTATTAACAATATATTATTCAAAAATAAAACAAATTCTTAATAAAGAGAGGAAGGATAGTGCTTGATTCCCGTCCTCCACAAAAATTGGGAATGCTGTTGGAACGCTATGGGTGCGATTTTGAACTAATTATTTTTCACTTCGTGCAAAATAATGGATTTCAAAAGTCGGCCTTATTGTAATCGGCAAAGCCGATAACAATAATTTCATAGCTGAACGCATTCCCAATTTTTGTTCCAGACTAAACAACACTTCTATTATTTAATTTGAGATAAATTATTTAATTCGATATCCTTTCTATTTTGAATATTGTCTTTAATTAGAATTTCAGACAGCAAAAAAACGGCATCTATTAAACGAGCAGATATATAAAATATATCTGAATCTCTCACTCTTAATAAATGCCGTTTTTTCTTTAAACAAGGTTAGTAGAAGACCGGACTTGGAGATCCATGATTTTTCACGAAGTGGAAAATTATTAGCTTCAAGCCGTGTCCACCACGTTCCAGTGGCCCACAGATTTTCTACTACCGACGAGCATACTTCCACCACATCAGTTGATATTTATCCAAACTATTTACGTAATTTTATTTATGATACGTACGATGATTGATAATCATAAATGAACGATAAATCTGTTCCGTTAAAACCAAACGCATCAACTGATGAGGCAAAGTAAACTTACCGAAACAAACACTATAATCAGCACGTTTCGTTACTTCTGGACTAACTCCTAGTGATCCACCGATTACGAAAGTGATATCACTTGTTCCATATGTGGATAAGTCGTCAATCTTTTTGGCCATTTCCTCTGAGGTTAATTCTTTACCACGTAAATCAAGTAAAATTACATATTCCTTATCCTTGATTTTACTTAATATTCGTTCTCCCTCTATTTGTTTCACCTTTTCATCTTGTGCTTCACTAAGGTTTTCAGGAGCTTTTTCATCCGGACACTCCACTATTTGAAACTTACAGAAAGCGCCTAAACGCTTTGCGTATTCTGCAATTCCTGCTTTAAAATACTTTTCTTTTAATTTACCAACAGTAACCATTTTTATATTCATAATCAAAAAATCTCCTCAATTAAATATCATACGAAACTAATGACCAATTGCCAAATTTTTCTAAATTACGAATTATCATGACAATTTATTTTTGCACCGAAAAATAAAAGTTTGTCCATACTTGTGTAACACTCTTCCTTACTGGTGTAAGGCTTTTTTAGTCAATAGATATTTTGTATAGTTAAAAGTTATTAACAGCTGTGGGTAAAATTGTGGAAAACTTTTCTACAACGATATAACAATTTTTTATCGACTTATTCACAGGTTATCAACACTTGTGGATAACTCTTGTTCATTAGTCATCTCTATTACCGAAGAAAATCTATTATATTGAAAAAAATGTTCAAAAAAAGACGTGAAACTAGCATTCACTTGTTTTCACGTCTTTTCATTCTATTCTGAAGTTTTCTTAGTTAAGTGTACCTTAGCTGTATTCAACTTACCGTTACGGTAGTATTCAACATTTACGGTATCACCAATTGAATGTGAGTATAAGGCTGTATGTAAGTCAGCGACGGATGTTACTGTCTTATCGCCTAACTTCACGATAACATCGTATTTCTTCATACCAGCGGCCTTAGCTACAGAACCACTTGTTGTACTATAAACAACTACACCTTTGGTTACATTGCTTGGTAACTTCAAACTTGATTGTGAATCATCAGTAATCTGATCTAGGTCGAGTACTTTGATACCCAATGAAGGTCTTTCAACTTTACCATTTTCAACTAATTGATTGATGATCTTAACTACTTCGTTACTTGGAATAGCAAAGCCCATACCTTCAACAGATGAACCATCCGTACTTGATGCTAGTTTCATTGAGTTGATACCAATAATTTGTCCAGCGGCGTTAACCAAAGGACCACCTGAGTTACCAGGATTAATTGCAGCATCGGTTTGAAGAACAGTAGCTTCACCGGTTGCTTGTCCGGTATTTTGATCTTGTGTTGTAACAGTTCTGTTTGTAGCAGAAATGATACCTTGTGTAACTGTTGTAGCATATTCGCTACCTAATGGTGAACCAATAGCGATTACTGGATCTCCTGGTGTTACGTTATCTGAGTTACCGAATGAAGCTGTGGCTGGCACTTTGCTTCCAGGTATTTCCAAAACAGCCAAGTCGGTTGTGGAATCAGTACCAACTAATTTAGCGGAAACTTTTGTACCATCTTCAAGAATGATTTCCAAAGAATCTGAGCCAGAAACAACGTGATTATTAGTTACGATATAACCTTTACCATTTTGTTTAGCGTAGATCACACCTGATCCTTCACTGTATTCTTGCAGGTTACTATTGCTAGAAGAACTACTTGAATTAGAATCAGATGAATTGGAATCTGAAGAATTGCTGTCACTAGATTGGGAACTGTCAGAAGAGTTACTGTCGCTACTTCCACTATCACCAAACAAATCTCCAAAAATTGATGACAAGCTGCCATCGCTAGATTGTTGTTCCTTTTGTTTTTGAAGATTAATTACAGAAACAACCGCTCCATTGACTTTTTTGTAAGCACCTGACATTGAACTAGAAGTATTTACTTTAGTATTGCTTACTTGAGTCGTTCCGGCGGTATTACCAACCGCAGCTGAGTTTGAGGAGTTATTACCACCACCAAAGTAAGTGAAACCTGCGAAGGCAATAACAACACCTAAAGCGGCTGAAATAAAAGCTACAATACCTGTCTTAAGTAAAGAATTGCCGCCTGATTCCTTACCATTGGAATTACGCTTTTTTTCTTCTACTCTTGATTCAGACTTGTCCTTTTTTTCATCGTTATTCATGTAATATTCACTCCCCATATTTTTTATCTATAATATAACTTTCAATTATGAAAAAATTATGAACGACATATGATTTATTTATAAAGAACTACAATGCAATCAACGGATCGGCAATCGCTGGGTCAGTATCGTTGATCTGAAAATCATGGCCAACTGCAAAATCGTGGTCCTCTAACACTTGTGTTACCTCTGTTCGGGCAACTTGTTTAGTGTTATTTTCATGACTCAAGTGACCTAGATAAATTTGCTTAGTATTATTACCGATGACATCCATTAAAGTGTGAGCACCGTCTTCGTTAGAAAGATGGCCTTTTTCACTCAAGATACGTTGCTTCAGTGGCCAAGGATAAAAGCCCTCGCGCAACATTTCTACATCATGGTTACATTCCAACAAATAACCATCAGCGTTCTCAATCGTCTTTTGGACACGTTCAGAGACATAACCGGTATCCGTCAAAATAACAAATTCTTTGCCATTATGATAAAACTTATAAAACTGTGGGTCTGCCGCATCATGAGAAACCGCAAAACTCTCAATATCTAAATCATCTAAGAACATAATCTTATTATGTTCAAAGACATTGATTTCATCTTCAGGTACCTTGCCAATTTTTGGCAACATTGCTTGCCACGTTTTTTCATTGGCATAAACATTTAGATTGTATCTTCTCGCCAACACGCCGACACCTTTAATATGGTCGGTATGTTCATGCGTCACAAACAAAGAATCAACTGTATTGATATCTTTGCCGATACTCTCCATTGCCTCTTTAATCTTTTTCCCTGATAACCCGGCATCAACTAAAACATGATGTTTAGGGGTCTCAATATATGTAGCATTACCTGAGCTGCTGCTAGCAAGCACACTAATTTTTAAATCATCTTCATCATCATTGGGCATTGTAACTGCTATCTCCATTTGCTGAATTCTTTATAATATTGCCCGTAAAGGCGTTAACCTTCTTAACGGAACTAACTTTACTATCTTTATTTCTAATCGTTACAAACCAGACTGGAATATAGATCGTACTATTCTTTGCTACCAACAATTTCGTATAGGCTAAATTAGCGTAAGAAATTTTGGAATTATTCGGTATTTCAGAGTTAGCGTAAAGGTTAGTAATGACTTCTTTTTCACTCTTAATCGTCTGACTTTCGTGCAAAATGATCATTGACTTAACATGAGTCTGAGTATAACTAACAACGCGACCACTTTCAATTGTAAAGGTCAGCTCACAGGTTTTATCATAAATTTCACCTAAACTACCTGTACCGACATAAACCATTTGCGACGTGGTCGACAGTTGTGGCGCATACTTATAATCACTGCCGAATAATACATTCGAGTCTTTTTTGATAAATTTATCCATGATCTTTTGTCTGTCAGCGGTTGTCACAGCAATTGTGCTGTTCAAACTACTTGTGATCTTACGATCATTTTCATCATATTGGACTTCTTGATTACGCAATTTGTTAACATTTTGAGCCAAGGAATTATCAGGTTGGGAACCTAAATAATAGGCACTCCCATTCTTAGTATCCAAGGTTCCAAAACTGATATTACGCTTTCGCATTTCTGCAACGGTCGACGTATTGGTGCTAGAACTGCTGACCAATTGTTGACTGTTTCGAAAAGACAAGAATAAAAAGATATCTAATGAGAAAAAAACGATTAAGAAAATTACTTCAATTCTTCTAAAATCCATCTATTTATCCTCCGCCGTATCATTTGCCCAGTCGCTATATGGTTTCCAGTGATTTTGAATCTTAATGTAATAGGTTGGCTTCAAATCGACAACTTTTTCATTATCAGCCTCACTTTCCCATTGATAGCCGACTTCAATATTTTGGACATCATTAGGTGAATATCCGGCTCTCTCCAAGCCTTTGAAAATATCGCTGGTTGACTTCAACTTAGTTGCAGCTTGATCTGATGGGACTGGGACTTCTAGTACTTTATTCAAGAAATGTTCCGTACTACCTTTACGACTAAATTTGATTCTGATTGAACCAAATTCACTCTTCTTAAAGATTGGGAAACCTTCAACATACTCACGGAAGATCAGATTCTTATTACTCCAGTCAGCGCTGTACAAGCGTAAATTGGAAATTGAATTTTGCAGATTAACTACTTTTTGATAACCACGTTGTAGGAAAGCCAACTGCGTCTTTGGAACCGAAGTATCCGTATAATCTTCAAAACTCAATTCTCCTGAATTATGATCAGAAACCAGACGCTTCGACTCACCATAATTATAGGTATAGACGCCATTGTCTTCAGATGTTACCAAGCCATTGGTATTTGAATCGAACAACGCCGTTGTATACTCGCCATCTTCCTTGCTGCTGATGACGTATGAGTACGACTTGAGCTTGATAGGCTCAGTATAGAAAGTGAAAACACCATGCTTCATGATATTCAAGCGAATCTTCAAATTGATATTAGCTTTCTTAACTAACTTAGAAATTGGTGCGGATGTCGCGTTTCTAACCGATGCCTTGTAGACAGCATAATTACTATCATTAGCTAGATAGATGTTGCTATCCTTTTTATCTTTCAAATTAATTAAAATTCGATTGAAAGAATACGATTTGTCATTTCGCAAGCTGTTATTGTTCAATAAATAACCCAAAATACTGCTTGAAACTGAAGTTGGATAAACCAGCTGAATAACATCTTTTGATTGAATGACTTTTTGATAGTAAGCTCCATCTTTCTTAGAAACTAATTTAGGACTATCAATTTTCCAGTCCTGCATAATTTTTTGAATGCTCAAAGCAATACTATCATTACTGTTATAAATTAACTTTTGACTATCATCATCATGCCAAATTACTGATGTGGCACTGATGACCTGATTAATTGGTACTTCATTTTTGTTCGATTGTGTCGATGTAACGTCGATGTTGCGTCCTCGTTGATAACGGGCTGTATTCGTCCATATAAAGAAGGAGAGTACGATACTCGTTATAACGGCGATAACTAATAAGATCTGAATGATCAAGCGACTAAACTTCATCCCATTCTCCTCCTGTCTCGTTAGGGTCAAATGGTAAGGAAATGTAGAATGTAGATCCCTTACCTTCGGCACTATTTACCCAAATTCTACCTTTGTGTTGTTCAACGATTTCTTTGGAGATAGAAAGTCCAAGTCCAGTACCACCCTGTTTTCTAGAACGTGCTTTATCAACACGATAGAAACGTTCGAAGACCTTCTTGATATCCTTTCTAGGAATACCCAATCCTTCATCAGAGATGCTAATAATAATGTGTTTATTAGTTTCCAACAAACGACAAGTGATAACTCCACCATCAGGTGAATATTTAATAGCATTATTCATAATGTTATCGATCACTTGTGTCATCTTATCAGTATCGATTTCTACCCATAGATCTTTGCTAGTAAAAATACGTTTGATGCGATAATTTTTGGCAATCTTAGAACCATTTTCTTTAGCATCGGCCTTCTCTTTTTTCAACATCATATCAAAACGATCCAGAATATAAGAGAAGAATTCGTTAAAGTTAACTAGCTCCTTATCCAATTTCGAACGACCTTGATCCATACGTGACAAGCTCAATAGATCTTTGATCATACGAATCATACGATCAGTTTCTTCAGCTGTAACGCCCAAGAATTGGGGTGCCAACTTCTGATCCTTCCAAGCGCCATTATTTAAAGCATCGATATAACTACTGATACTTGTTAATGGTGTTCTCAACTCATGAGAAACGTTGGAAACGAATTGGCGACGTTCACTATCGATTTTTTGTTGTTCTGTGACATCGTGTAGAACACAAACCATACCACTAATGAACCCACTGTTTCTTTGAATTAACGAGAAATCAGCGTTTAAAATCAGTGAATTATCACCGTTGGCGTCATCGTAATCCTCATTTGAATCATTTGTTTCAATTACCATTGGATCAGGATTCTCCAACAAATCGTCAAAACTCGTCCGATCTTTAATCCCCAATACATCAACTAATGGTTGACCGATAGCTTCGTCTTCATCTCGATCCAAGAATTCCTGAGCCATTTCATTAATAACCGTTATGTTACCGAGACGGTTCGTCGCAATAACACCATCAGACATTTGCGTCAGGACACTATCTAGCCTTCGTCGCTCAGATTCCGAGTTTTCGGTCGCTTCTTCAACTTTAACTGACAAATCATTAACAGCCATAGCCAATTGACCTAACTCATCCGGTGAATAAACACGAACCTGACCAGAATAGTCTCCTTCGGCCATACGGACAGCCTGTTGCTTCATTTCATCAATCGGTCTCGTAATAGCTCGGGAGATGAAAATTGCGATCACCGCACCCAAAAGCCCAGCTACTAGTGAAGCTGTTAGGAAGATCAAGATAATGTTATTAATGCCGGTATAAACTGATTCCATACTGGCACGAACATAAATTGCTCCCACAACTGTACTATTATCTGTAGATGTCACTGGCACGATCGATTCATAAGAACTACCGTTATCTCTTTCGTAGTAAATCTGTGTAATTCGTTTATCAGTTCGAATACTTTGTTTGATATTATCTTTCAAAGTTTGTGTACCGATAATACTATTACTTTCGGAATCCTTGGCCCCAACAATGATTCCACTACGATCGATAACCTGAACATCAGTAATATCCGTGCTGACTCGAGAATAATCCTGAATCGCATTGCTGATATTATCCCGTGTATGGTCATCGTTATCAGTCAAATTTTCTGAAATCTGGTTTAATGTATACGCCGGAATTGAGACGGAAGTTTCAAAGTTTGCAACATTTTGATCTTCCAACTGACGTACAAAATAGGCCCCAATGATTTCAATTGTGACTATCAAAATCAGGATAAAGGATAATCCGATTTTGAAATTAATTGAATGTAAAAAAGCAAATCTATTTTTCAAAATATTTCCACCTAAACAATACAGACTTAGTTTTATTATACAGCTATATTTACAACAAAAAAACTGACGGACATTTCCCATGCCAATCAGTTTTTTTAGTTTTATTTCGATTTTCAATGATGAAATTATTCAATTTCTCTTGAAACTTATGTTTTTAATCCTTGATTGGAAGGATTTACTTACTTTTTTGAAAGTTGTGGTACAAACGGGCTCCGTGAGGGTAACCCATTACGGTTTGCTACAGTATCGGAATCGCACGCCAAGTGCGCGTGCAATTTCGATACTTAGGCAAATCCTCGTGGGCTGGCCACCCTCACTGCGCCCTCTCTATTCTCCATCAGGATCTCTCAAGTAATATCCAACTCCACGTCTGGTCATTAACCATTCTGGTTGACTTGGATTATTTTCGATTTTTTCACGTAAACGTCTTACAGTCACATCAACTGTTCTAACGTCACCAAAGTAATCATAACCCCAGACAGTTTGAAGTAAGTGTTCACGCTTCATAACTTGTCCAATATGTTGAGCTAAATAATGTAATAATTCAAACTCACGGTGTGTTAATTCAATTTCTTTTCCATTTTTAGTTACTGTATATGCATCGGGAAGGATGGTTAAATCGCCGATCTTAATTTCACTACTCTTCTTATCATCACTTTGCATATGGCTTTGCGATCTAAGACGTGCCTTAACACGAGCAACTAATTCTCTATTTGAGAATGGTTTTGTAACATAATCATCAGCCCCAAGTTCTAGGCCGATGACCTTATCAATCTCAGTATCCTTAGCTGTTAACATAATGATTGGAGTATCTTTAGTTTTTCTGATAGTTCTAGCTACTTCGAGACCATCAATAACTGGAAGCATTAAATCTAGCAAAATCAAATCTGGATTATCCTCATCAACTTTATCCAAAGCTTCTTGTCCATCAAAAGCAGTTATGACTTCGTAGCCTTCATTTTCCAAATTATACTTAACAATATCGGAAATTGGTTTTTCATCATCTACTACTAGAATTTTTTTAGCCATTTTATATCTCCTTGACACAATTATTATACTAGTTATTCCCTATTAAAACAAAATACCCATAAATCCACCTTAAATTTTTTAAACTTTTTTGAAAAAAGTACTTGCCATAAATTTGGAGCTTATGGTAAGATATATCTCGTTGGTTGAGAGGGAAACAACTTATCAATCAATTCAAATCCAATGGGTGGTTAGCTCAGCTGGCAGAGCAACGGACTCTTAATCCGTGGGTCTGGGGTTCGATCCCCCAACCACCCATAGCAATTATCGCTTAACCGATTATGATGAAAATCATGATCGGTTTTTTAGTGTCTTTTTTTCTTCACAGCTATTTATGTTAACACTTATTTCAATTACATAGCAAGGCATTCATTTTCAATTGAAATTTATGCCAACATCTTTCGTCGTCATTGGGTACCTCTCGAAAAGATAATCATGGGTACTTGCCGGACTTTGACGTTTCAAATATTTATCGATTTTCCAGAAGTAATGTTTCCTTTAATAAAATGAAAATAATTCTAAATTTATATTGACTTAATCCCCACTTTAGGTATTAATATAATATTAATTATTACTCGAGGGGAGGATAATTCATGAAATTAACAAAGTTTCGCAAGCAAGGTTCCAAACAAATTGAGACAGGATTTGTTATCGATAATTTACCAGTATCTGCTTCTCAAAACAACTTATATATTAAGTTGGATAGCCTAAAGGCCGTACCTGAAATTGGTGACTTCTATTTGATTTCATTTCACGGTGTTCGAGGATATCACCGTTTTACCGTCAACCAGATTCCCGACGAGAATGATCTGCTCAATCTAACTATCGAAAATGATTCGGTATTTAAGGACGGATCAAAATCTATTACAAGTGGCACGAAGGTGAAAATCAAAGGGCCATTTAACGATTCAATTAAAAAAGCTAGTTAAAACTGTAATCCCACTATTTCAATTAATTTTGAAAAGTGGGATTTTTTATTCGAAATGGAATTTTAAAAAGACGGTATTTGCTAAAATTGAACTGACAACAAAATCTTACTTATGGAGCGGCAAATGAGCTTAATTGAATTTGAAAATGTGACTAAACAAATAGAGAACCAAAGCATCCTCAGTAATTTTTCGTTAAAAATTGATTCACAGGAAAAAATAGGTTTGCAGATGACCCACACTGAAATAGATACCTTCTTTGATTTAGTAGAACAAAGAACACTCCCCAGTGGTGGTTCAATAAAATATAGCACCCATAATATGGCTATCAAGCGTCATAACGATAATGTCTATCAGAAAATGACCGTTAAAAGTTATCTCAATTTCTTTAATTGCTTAGCTAATAACCACATTAAGATAGAGAAAATGGCTCCTCAATTTGCTTTGGGAGACAACCTTAATATGAAAACTAATACTTTGACCACTGATCAGATTGAAAGATTGCATCTCTTTCGTATTGCCCTTTTTCAGCCTGATTTAGTCTTTATTGAAAGTCCTCTCCGTGATTTATCCAATGAAGGTAGCAAACTCTATCTCAAAGCTCTCGAAGTTATTCGTCAAAAGTCGACTGTTGTCGTGATTTCTTCATACATGGAAGAACTTTTACAATTAAGCACCACTATCTATCAATGCGTCGATCAAAAATTAGAAAAAGTTGATTTGGAACTGGGTAAGGATTCAATCAAACCACAAAATATCTTCCGTCTCTCTAGTCATCTCGATGATAAAACGATATTCTTCAGTCCTAATGAGATCGACTTTATCGAAAGTATCAATGGTGTCAGTAATTTTTCTGTCAATTCTGAATATTTCCCGTCCTCTTTAACAATGGAAGAACTAGAAAAAAAGCTCATTCACTTCGGATTTTTCAGATGCCACCGCTCTTATCTCGTGAACTTGCAACGCATCTCTGAACTGATCAGTTACTCTAAGAACAGTTACACATTAATTCTAAAAGATAGTAAGGAGACTCTCCCCTTATCTCGTGCTAAACTCGATCAACTCAAGGACTTGCTTCAATAACGTGGGTACATTTCAGCCCCTCACATCCACAACTCACTGATTTTTGAAAACTTCTTTAAACTTTCCTTGTATTCTGTAGTTGTAAAACAAGGAGGAGAACAAAATGGTATCCGTACCAATAATAGAAGTTAAGCATCTTTATAAAAGCTTCGACAATCAAACGGCCTTAAAGAATCTCGATTTCTCAATTCAAGCTGGTGAAATATTTGGTTTCCTAGGTCCTTCTGGAGCTGGTAAAACTACAACCATCAAGATTCTTACTGGACAACTTGTTGCCAGCTCAGGAACCGCCACAGTGCTTGGCAACAATAGTCAACACTTAAAGGAAAATATCTATGAGCATATCGGTGTCGTAACGCATGATAGTGGCCTATATGAGAATCTTTCTGCTTATGACAACCTTATTACCTTCGCTCGTATTTTTAAAGTTAATAAATCAATGGTTGATACCCTATTACGACGTGTCAATCTTCATAACGATAAAAAAAAGTTGGTCAAAAAATTCTCACAGGGTATGAAACAACGTCTCATCTTGGCACGAGCTATTCTCAATCATCCCCAGATACTTTTTCTCGATGAACCGACAAACGGTATTGATCCAGGAACGACTCAGGAGATTCATCAACTGATTTTAGAATTGAGAGATTCTGGTACTACCGTTTTTCTAACTACCCACAACATGAATGAAGCAGCTAAGCTCTGTGATCGAGTGGCTCTACTAAATGATGGGAAAATTGCTGAAATAGGTTCACCGCAAGCTTTAAGTTTGAAGTACAACAAAAAAATTCAATACAAGATTCTTTTAAAAAACAACACCGCAATGAAATTAATTGATTCCGAAGAGACACGAGGCAAAATAAACTGGTGGATGGAAAATGAGGAGTTACAAACGATTCATTCCTGTGAACCCACTTTAGAGGATGTCTTTTTAGAAGTAACGGGGAGAAATTTAAAATGAACATATCAATGCGAAAAATAAATGCAATCTTCATTCTGAGATTACAACTAACTTTAAAGAATTTTTCCTTACTTATGGCGCCACTGATGGCAATCGGCTACGTTATTGCTTTTAAGAACTTCTTTCCTTCCAATTTAATAACTATTAGAACCCTAACTTTAAATATGGGTATCGTTCTAAATATAACCATGGGAGGAATTATGTTTGGTTCTTACCCTTTGGCTGAGGAAAAAGAACATCACACTTTAAGAGTCCTAATGACCTCATCAGTCAATGCAGTTGAATACTTCATTGGTACTCTGTTACCAGCACTTTTAATTCTTACCTTAACTAGTATTATTCTCGTACCGTTAAGTGGTACTTCTTGGCAGCAAATATCTATTGTTAACTATTTGATCATTACTACTATTTGTACGATCATCAGTATTCTAGTTGGTTTTACAGTCGGCATTTTCTCTCGTAATCAGACCAGTGCCGGTGTTTTGAGTCTATTACCAACTATCATCTTTACTTTTATACCAATGTTTAAAGGCTTCAATAAGACTATTTCTACCATATCGGATTTTCTATACTCGGGAATAATTACAAAATTCATTAATCAAAGTTTACTCAAACATAATTTTATCTGGAGCATTTCCGACATCAGTGTGTTGATTATTTGGTTCATTATTTTTTCTGTCGTTCTAATTTATGCTTACAGATATAAACGTTTCGATTAGTCTGGAGGAATTTATTATGTTGATAGATTTTAGTGAGATCTTAAAAACATCCAATCTTTCTGATCGGAAATTATCCAATCAAATTAAGTCGAGTTATTATTTCCATTATCTTCATTATTTTTGTCAGTCTTCTATTCACCGGTTTTGGATATCAGCCTTTCTGGGTGTTTCTATTAGTTTTATCAATAGGCCTACTCATAACACTGCCTAGTTGCTTTAATAATTATTGGTTAATTGGTAAAAATGGTATCAAGATAATTGAATTTAGTACTTTCGGTATTACTAAGTTTGCACAATTACTCCATTTAACACCTACCTCACAAAAGGAGATTTCTTATCAAGAAATTGATCACATCAACATTAGTTATCAAAAAAGGATTCGTAATAGTCCTTTTGATATTAATCCCGATATTTTTCAACTAGTTTGTACTTTAAAAAATAATCAAAGATTATCAATCGATATCAATGCATCTTTGGAAAGAAATCTTCCAGACTTAGTTATCGAGTTTAATTACCAAGGTATTGATGTTTATGATCCAGAGAAAGTCCTCCTTGCTTTGGTCCAAAAAGAGAATCTCTTTCAAAAATTTAATCCTACTTATTCCTAAAAAAATAGTTCACCTCAGATTTTTATCCAGGGTGAACTATTTTTATTTAATCAGCTAAAATCAATTTTTGTATTTTAATATCATGATCCTCAATCTCCCAATCAGCTGTATCAAAATGCATTGCTGAGGGAACTAAAGCTACAGTGGCACCGGAATATTGCGCTAAAAAGCGATCGTAATATCCACCACCAAAGCCAACTCGATAATTTGAATCTTGCGCAAAGGCTAATCCTGGCACAATAACGAGATCTGGTTCTTGATTGACCAAGTCTTCATCGTACACTGGTTCAGGAATTCCAAACTTACTGGTAATTAAATCTTCACGACTAGCAAATGGTAAAAAGGCCATCTGACGATGTGGCATTGTCTTTGGTAGATAAACTTTCTTGCCTTCTTTTCGTGCTGCTTCAACAATAATTGGTGTTGGTACCTCAATCGGACTGCTGACAGTTGTCGCAATACTTTTAGCTTTTTTCCACTCAGTTGTTGCCATTAACTTCTTTAATAACTTGGCACCCTCAACTTTAGTTTTTGCTTGATTGGCCTTTAACTTTTGAATTTGTTGTTGTCTCAAAGCTTTCTTATCTATGATAAATCCCTCCCAGTCTTCGATGATTGCTTTATAATTTTACATTTATCGTAGACAAAAAGGAAATAACTTAATTCTTTTCTTCTTCACTTTCCGAAACGGTTGGTCCTATAACTAGAGTTTCCGCCAAAAGAATTTCGTTGTAGAGTTCAAAAACATAATCTTGATACTTAACTTCACTCTGAGAAATCATATCTAAGTAATCTCGTTCTTGTTCAAATGCGTTCATAAAAGCCCGCATTTCCAATTCTTTCTCAGCTCCGGTAAATTCAGGATGGCGAACTACATCGACCCAAGCTTTGATGAAATCTCTAGTTTTGGTACGTTGTTTCTGTGCCATCAAGTCAAAGATAACGGACTTCTTAACATTATCCGGCAAATACATCTTATTAACAGATTCGATAGCACGATGTACCATTGCTACCCGAATTGTGTCGACCTCTTTTTTAGCATCCTCATCCGTAACATCTTTTTCCAGCAGAAAACGGAATGCTATGGTAGGAACTATCAAACTTAAAATGATGAGGACACTTTCTGACATCAAAACGAGGTTGAAGTCACCACTTTTGACATGGAATTCAGCCAACGTATAAGCTAATGCCAAGGTTACGGCACCGTGAACACCACCTAGTGAAAAAATCAAGGCTGACTTATTATTGAAGTCTAGACGTAATCGACCATAAACATAACGGGCTAAGACATTGACTAGATAAAGCGTTATCCCGATCATCACCCAAGTTAACGAAGCATTTGTAAATTTTTCTTCCGAAATAATTTTGGTAAACATATACCCTAAAATCACGAAAACGGTACTATTAAAAATTTCTGTGATCATTGAAACCAAATCAAATCCTAAGTGAACCTGTGGTGCATTGATCAAACGACTTCGCTGCGATTCTGCGTTGTGAACTAATCCAGCACAGACGACTGCAATAATTCCTGAAACATTCAATCCTTCAGCTGCATAGTACAAAACAAACGGTGTCAGAATATAAATTAGACTCTGCGCATTCAACGAATTATAAGATGAGCGTAAAAGGATCTGTCGGAACAACACCATCACCCAAGCCGATGCAAAACCAAACAATACGCCACCAACGGCTGATAGAAGGAAATTCCCCAACGTTTCTCCATAATTGATATAGCCATTGATGTACCAAAGTATTGCCATATTAAGAAGGATGATTCCGGATGCATCGTTAAACAGCGACTCCATTTTTAAGAGAGTTCCTTCTTTTTTTGGCATCTTCAAGCCATTAGTTACTGATTCCATCGCTGTGGCGTCGGTTGGTGTACTGATTGCAGCCAAAATGAAAGCCAGGGGCAAACTGATTCCAGCAATTTCTCTAACTCCGAAGCCGGCCAAAATCATACAGATAATAACTAAGAATACCGTCATCTGAATGATATGTTTGAATTCTTTACCAACGGCATTTAGCTGTGTGGCTTGACCTTCAAAAAATAGCAACGGCGCTACAATCAGGCCGATGAAAATATCTGAATTAAAAGTCATTATATTTTTTCCCATAACAGGGATGAAAAAAATGATGGCACCGATAACCATACTGATATAATTAACCGATATTTTTGAAAAAACTTGTGCTAAAAAAATACTGACAACTGATGTGAGTATCAAAATGAACGACGAAACCATTAGTTCCATAAGAATTTCCCCTTACTGTTAATCGAATTAAATATATCACATCCTTACTCAAAGTTGGTTTTTGACGCAATCCTCAAAAGACGCTTTTATTTCAATCGGCTATATAATGAGCCTAACTTCAAAGAGGCAGGTGTTAATTATGCATAAAATCGACAAACAGCTTCTAAACTTTGACAACTTTTACACTGACGATGGTCGCATTGAGAACAAGCTTTTTAAGACACGTCTCAACAACAGTAATGCTTTCCGTGATACCGTCTATAAGTACTCCAATGAGGTTCTAGGGATGACTTACAAATTGAACGTTGAAATTAATGATAGTATTCATATCAATGATGTTCATAAGCCAATCATGGACATTCCTTTCGATCAAATTGAATATGTACAATTTGGCATCGTCCGTTTACTTGGTAGCTTTGTTTCCGTACCCACTAATATGTATTATTTACTCGTTTACGTTGAAGAGAAAAATTCTTTTAAGTTTGGCATGATCGATAACTCTATTCGTCATTACTTTGACTACAGTCATTTACTAAGAGATCACGGTTTTCCACTAGAAGATCCCTTTGATATCGAACATATGGATTTATCAAATCGCACCCAAAGTTATGATTATCTCGAAAATAATTACGTCAGATTGGCAATTAAAGCCGGTTATTATGATAAATAATTAACCACTATCTAAAAATTCCACTTCAATTAAGAGGTGGAATTTTATTTGTTTAATAATCTTTTTATACCGGCCATATCTTCGTCAGCGCCAAACAAAACACCACTTGGTTGTAGTTGTGATGTAGCATGTAAATCACCTATATAGTAAGGTACGAAACCAAAATCAATAATTATCTGTTTAATTTTTGCCAAGGCGGTCTCATCAGTTCCTGCATAAACAATTACACGGTCTTTATGAGCTCCGTCAGCCAAATCATGATAGCCCATGTGATTAAAGGCTTTTACCACGATACTGTCAGATAAGTAGGCCTGAACTTTTTCAGAAGAAGTCTGTTGTTCATCATAGTAATAACTGCTAGTTTTGCCATCAATCTCCCACCAGTAATTCATCGAATCAACTACCGTTTTACCGGCGAACCATTTAGCATCATTATTTTGATACTTGCTGAGTGGTAAAGCCAGAAAAATAATATCGGACTTTTCAATAACATCTTGAACGTACATCGGTTGTGCTCCAGGAGCTAAAACACTGGTTGCCAAAACTATTTTAGCGGGATCCTTCGAACCAGCGATATTGACCTGATAACCTGCATCGAGTCCTAATTTGGCTAAAGTCATACCTAATTTTCCTGCTCCAAGGATTCCTACGATTAATTTACTCATTTTCATTAGCTTCCTGTAAAATTTCTTTCACACGTGGGATTACTTTCGTAGCATAAAGCTCGATTGTACGCATCCGATCACTTTCCAATTGTCCGCCAGTTCCGTAAACAAGATCAAAACGATCAATGCCTAAATCCGAAATAGTTGTAGCAATTCTCTTAGCAACCGTCTCCACAGAACCAACATACAAAGCACCTTTGATAACTTCGTAGTTATAACGTTCTCGAGTCATTTCCGGCCAGCCACGATCCTTACCCACTCGATCCATACTACTCTTGATGTATTTCCAACCGATATTGTAAGCTTCATCGTCGTCATCCTCTGTAATAATTCCGTGAGAATGAACACCGATTTCACCAACCTTAGTTCCATATTCTTCGGCAGCTTTTTTATAAAGTTTAATATAAGGAGCAAAACGATCGGCATCACCCGAAATAATTGCTAAAACTAAAGAATAACCATAATAAGCAGTTCGTAGAACAGATTCTGGCGTACCACCGACACCAATGGCAACCGGTAATTGATGTCCTTCAATACGTGGATATGTGCGCACATTCTCTAATTTTTGAACGTGTTTTGATTCCCAATCGACGTGATCTTGAGTAAGCAAAGCATTGAACAAACCAACTTTTTCAACAAACAGATCATCATAATCCTTCAAATCATAGCCAAATAGTGGGAATGACTCCGTAAAAGAACCACGACCTAAAATAATTTCAGCTCGTCCATCTGATATAGCATCAATTGTCGCAAAACGTTCATAAACTCGTACTGGATCATCGGAACTCAAAACCGTAACTCCAGTGCTTAAATGAATATTTTTTGTTGTACTGGCTAAAGCACCTAAAACTACTTCCGGACTAGAAATCGAAAACTCTTCTCGATGATGTTCACCTAAAGCTATTACATCCAATCCTAGTTGATCAGCCAATTGCCCTTCTTTAATCAGGTTTTGTAAAGATTCACGATACGACATCTTTGTATGGAAAGTATCCGTATACGCAACATCACCGAAAGTATCCAGGCCGAACCTTAATTTGTCCACGTCAATTTTCATCATGTCACCTCTAAAATCATCTTTATTCGAATTATACTTCATGATGTTTAAACATTTCCAGTTATAGGATTATCTGTTTTCTTCAAATAACTCTATGGAAATTCAAATTGTTTCATGTGGAACATATAGTGTTCAGATACTCACTTAATACCATATATTGTGTTCCAGTTTTCTTTTGTTTTAATTCTAAAACATCGTTATTCAGGACCGGGATATGATTTGATTCCCGTCCTCCGCAAAACTTGGAAATACGTTGGAACGCCGTGGGCACGATTTGGAACTAATCATTTTACACTTCGTGCAAAATAATGGATTTCCAAAGTCGGCCTCATTGTAAATGGCATAGCCATTAACAATGATTTCACGGCTGAACGTATTTCCAAGTTTTACTCCGGACTAAATAGTATTTCAATTTTTTGTTCTGAATAAAACTATTTAAGACACTATCTCCTGCTTTGAAAAAATACGTTCATTTCAAAAAAGAAAGTTTAAATCCAAGTTAATTGAATACGAAAGCTCAGAATATCATTTGGAAAATCTTTCTATAAGAAATTTATGATCTTCACTTTTGTTATTTTTAGAAATAAATATCTAAATACAGCAACGTTGACCAATAATACTAGATACAGAAATATAGTCCATCCGTAGAAAATCTGTGGGCCCTCAGTCGCGAAATTCTACTTAGCTTGCGAAGCAAGGTTAGTAGAAGACCGGACTTGGAGATCCATAATTTTTCACAGAGTGAAAAATTATTAGCTTCAAGCCGTGTCCGCAACGTTCCAGTGGCCCACAGATTTTCTACGGACGACGACGACGGGCATACTTAGCGCATCTCTTAGTTGATATCGAACGTAATTAAATTAGGAATCTTAGATATTTAATCTACATTTAGGATCCCTAAAACAATAATATTTGCTTTTCCATACCCAAAAAGGTTTAAGATAGTATTATATTCACAATTTCTAGGAGAAGTTGACGCTATGAATAAAAAAACTGATTTAAATGAAGAAGAAAGTTCACTAACAAAAATTGTCGATGACGTTTCTGAGGGTATTAATGATGCTGGTCCTGTATTCACTACTGAGGACTATGCTTCTGATACCGAAAGCGATGGTAAACAAGCTGTTCGTTATCTACTTTGGGGCTTGCTCTCAGTTGTCGTTAACTTTGGTACATTCTTTATCCTTTATCGTGTACTCAAGGCTAATTACCAGATTGCCAATGTTATCGCTTGGTTTTTAGGGGTCCAAGTTGGATTCTGGGTTGATCGAATTATTGTCTTCCGTCATAAATCCAACACAGCTTTTAAAGAAATGTTGGCTTTCTATGGTACTCGTATCCTAACTTTCTTAATTGAAAGTGCTACGCTTTGGATTGGTATTTCATTATTAAGTGCTAATGGTACTGGCTCAAAAGTTGTCGGACAAATATTAGCTATTGTTGGTAACTATATTCTTTCTAAGTTCTTTATTTTCAAAAATCGTGATTAAAGAAAAACTCTCAAATGGTTAGATTTCAAAATATCTAATCGTTTGAGAGTTTTTTTGTTTAAATTAATTTTCTAAATTAACAGCTGGAGCATCATTTTTTACACGTTCATGACGTTTAATGATCAAAGCTAAACCAATTCAGCTAAATTGCTGACTAACATCCTTTTCGTTTTGATTCATCTTTATATACCCATTAAAATTATCAGATACAAACGAAACTTGTTGACCATTTTCTTGTAACTTGGCAGCATGTTTTTCACCCCAAATTGACATATCGATCAGAACTTTTCGTAATGACTTACCCTCATCAGTCAAAGAATATTCCACGTGCAAAGGCAGTCCTGGAAATCTGACACGTTTCACTACCCCATCATCTATCAATTCGTTTAACTGTTGTGTCAAAACCTTCTGACTAATATCAGGGATCTTACGTAATAATTCTCCGTTACGACGTGACTTCATGCCTAATTTGCAGAGAATTAAGGATTTCCACTTTCCATTAATAATCGACATTGTAAGATCAAGACTCATATGATAATTTTTCTCTGCCATTTCCAGACTCCTCATTCAAATTTGTAGTTACTAAAAAGTGCGTACTATGATTCTAGCATATAAGACTTTAAAATGATTTTGTTAAAACTTATAAGAGTGAGGTCCTTATTTATGACAACAAAATATAAATTTTTAAAGCCTTATACATTTAAAAACGGCGTTACAGTGAAAAATAGAATCGTAATTCCACCAATGACAGAGGCAGCAGCCCTAGAAAACGGTGCGATTTCTCGTGATGAATTACGTTATTTTGATATTCACACTGGTGGCGCCGGTATGTTTATTGCCCCAACTATGAATGTATCAACCGATGGCAAAGGTTTTGAGGGTGAACCTTCTGTTGCTGACGATAAATTCATTCCTGGACTAACTAAATTAGCTCATACCATGAAACAAGATGGTACTAAAGCTATTCTTCAAATTTTTCACGCTGGTAGAATGTCTAATTCTAAGATTTTGCGCGGAACTCAACCTGTTTCCGCCAGTGCCGTAGCAGCCTTACGTCCTAATGCTGAAACTCCTCGTGAGTTAACTGAAGATGAAATTGAACAGATCATTAAGGACTTCGGCGAAGCAACTCGTCGTGCCATTCAAGCCGGATTTGATGGAATCGAATTACATGGTGCCAATACCTATTTGATGCAACAATTCTTTTCTCCACATTCAAATCGCCGTACTGACAAATGGGGTGGTAGTTTTGAAAACAGAACTCGTTTTGCCCTAGAAATTATCAAGAGTGTTCATCAAGCCGTTGAAAAATATGCTGATGAGAAATTTATCGTTGGTTATCGAATTTCCCCTGAGGAAATTGAAGAGCCCGGTATTCGTTTAGATGACACCTTGAAGTTTATTGATCTCTTAGCTGAGCAACCAATCAACTATCTTCACATCTCAATGGGCTATGCTTGGAGAACCTCATTGAATGATAAGTCGGACACTGAACCAATCATTCTAAAAATCAAGCAAGTGGTCAACAATCGTCTACCAATAATCTCTGTAGGTTCAATTGAAAAGCCTGCTGATGCTGAAAAAATTATGGATGCAGGCATCGATTTTGCTGCCATCGGTCGTGAGTCGATCAGAGAACCTAATTGGGTTCAAAAAGTTGAATTGGGTCAAGAAAACTCTATCAACTACACCTTATCCGAAACAGAATTAGATTCACTTGGTATCAATTCTGCCTTTCTAGATTTCTTATACGATCTACATGCCGATTTGCACTGGGTCGATCAAGATCAACCTAAAGATCATTTTGATAAAGAACTTGGCGGAGTCGAAGGTAATTAAGTTAATGATCAATCAAAAAAGCGACATCCTTTTAATTAAGGACGTCGCTTTTTGTTGTAAACATTAAGCTATTTTAACCTTAGTATCGATTTTAGCTTTGTTGAGTAGGACAGAACTAGTTACAACTGACAAGGAACTGAAAGCCATAGCCAATCCAGCTAACTCAGGACTTAGGGTTAAACCAACGGCAAAGAACAAACCGGCCGTAACTGGTATTCCTAAAACGTTGTAGATAAAAGCCCAGAACAAATTGAGTTTGATACGGTTGAAAGTTTTCTTGCTCAATTCAAGAGCTTTAGCAACATCTCGTAAATCGTTCTTCATTAGAACGATTCCACCAGATTCAATCGCAATATCAGTTCCTGAACCCATGGCAATCCCAACATCAGCCATCGTTAAAGCAGGGGCATCATTGATACCATCACCAACAAAGGCGACTTTGCCTTGTTTTTGTAATTCTTCAACATGATCGGCCTTATCACCTGGTAAAACATCAGCGATAACTTCATCAATGCCGACCTCTTGAGCAATAGCTTGAGCAACACGTTCATTGTCACCAGTTAACATAACAGTTCTCAAACCTCGTGCCTTCAATGTTGCGATGGCTTCTTTAGAGGTAGCTTTAGGAGCATCTTGAATGGCAATCATACCGATAACTTCTTGATTCAAACCAACGAAGACAACTGTTTTAGCTTCGTTTTGTAATTCCACCATCTTATTTTCTAAGTCGGCAGTAATTTTAACATCATTCAGTAATTTATCATTTCCAACAAAAGCTTTTTGACCATTAATGATGGCCTCAACACCTTTACACTCAATAGCTTGGAAGGATTCAGCCTTATCAGCTTGAATACTATCTGCTTTAGCTTTATCCAAAATGGCTGTGGCTAAAGGATGTTCTGAAGATTCTTCCAAAGCAGCGGCAATTTTCAAAACCTTTTGTGCATCACCAACAACATCAGTAACTTCTGGTTTACCATTAGTGATTGTACCTGTCTTATCCATTACGACTGTTTTAATATCGTTAACTTCTTCAAGAACTTCACCATTCTTGATCAAAATACCCATTTTAGCTCCACGGCCAGTTCCAACCATTAAAGCTGTTGGTGTGGCCAATCCCAAAGCACATGGACAAGCAATTACAACTACGGAAACTGCAAAGATCAAGGCTTGAGCAATTGTGGCACCTAAGAATACGTACCAAACTAAGAACGTTAAAATTGAAAGAATCAAAACTACTGGTACAAAAATTTCGGAAACTTTATCAGTTAAATTTTGAATTGGGGCATGACTATTTTGAGCTTTTTTAACTAATTCAACAATTTGTGACAACATAGTATCGCTACCGACTTTTTCAGCTTTGAACATGAATGTTCCGTTACTGTTGATAGTCGATCCGATAACCTTATCGCCAATCTTTTTAGTTACAGGCATACTTTCACCGGTAACCATTGATTCATCAACCGTTGAACTACCTTCAGTAATTACACCGTCAACGGCAATTTTTTGACCTGGTTTAACTTTGATCAAATCACCCGCAACAACTTCAGCCAAAGGTATTTTAACTAATTTACCGTTACGCACAACTTCAGCTTCTTTGGCCTGCAAATCAACCAATTTCTCAATTGCATTCGAAGCGTTATTACGCATTCTTTCTTCAAAAACTTGTCCCAACAAAACAAACGTTACAACGAAGGCTGCACTTTCAAAGAAGACGGCTTGATGAGTGATCATTGCATAAATACTGTAGATATAGGCTGTAGCAGTACCAATTGCTACCAAAGTATCCATGTTAGAATGGTGTTTTTTAAAAGAAGCCCAAGCACTTTGGATAAATGGACGTGCAGCTACCGCCATAACGATAGTCGTCAAAATAAATTGTGTCCATTCACCACCGGGAATCATGATTCCAAAAGGCATCAAGATCATCCCGACTAGCATTGGCAACGAAAAGATCAAAGCAATCCAAAAACGTTTTGTAATTGTCATTATTGAATCACTACCTTCCCAGAAAACATGTCCATACCGCAACTGAATTCAAATTCACCTGCTTTATCAGTCGCAACGGAAACGGTTTGAGCAGTATTTAATGGTAATTCTTTTTCAAAATTCATAGTTTTAGAGTGAACCACGTCCAAACATCCTTGAGCATTAGTTCTAGTAAAAGTTATCTCTGCGGGAATATCTTTTTTCAAGGTAACAACTGCTGGATCATATCCTCCTGCAACTGTAACGTTAACCTTTTGAATTTTTTCAGCCATAATAATTTCTCCTCTTTATTTAATAATTACTTTTCCATGGAACATATCCATACCACAAGCCCAACTGAATTCGCCAGACTTGCTAGTATCGATTTCTACTGTTTGTTTTTCATTTTGTGGCAATTCTTGATTGATACCAAAGTCTGAGAAGACCACTCGGTCTAAACAGCTAGAAGCATCTTTTCTCGTAAAATTGATTGTGGCGGGAACACCTTTTTTCAAAGTAACGACTTCAGGTGAGTATCCACCGTTAACTTCAACATCAATACTTTGACTGTTATCTTTCACATCAGCTGTTTCTTGGGCTACTTGATGATTGCCGAAGAACCACCAAAGAATAAAACCTATAATTGCTAAACCAACGATTAGTACGATCACCTTTGTCATAACTATCTCTCCTCAATCCCTCATCTTTTTGTTTACACTTGTAAACTTCACTTATTATATTATTCTCCGAGTTTACGTTTGTCAACTTTAATATTAAAAAGAACCGCGACAATGTTTTGATTTTGTCGCGATTCTTGGGTTGGTATTCTATTTTAAACAACCGTAGTTTTATATTTTATAGTGGTAAACTGCCGTCCTCCACAACAAGCCCGATTGGTCTGGAACGCTGTGGACACTGATTTGAGCCAATTGAAGTTCACAATTGTCTCAAATACAGGTCTTGTACTAAGCGATAAATCGCTAAGTACAATTTCACGGCTGAGACCAATCGGACTTGTTGCTCCGGACTAATACCTTGTTCTATTCTTTATTCTCTTAGAATATTGGATAGTAAATAATACTTATTTAAGAGATTCAGATATTACTATATTCGTCTTCATCTAAATAAAAATCCCCTACTTATATAAAACAAAAAAACTTTAAAACACTGCAAATTTAACTAATAATATCAAGCTTGAAAATATCTTTCGAAAAGAAATTA
Organism: Companilactobacillus sp. HBUAS56275; assembly: GCF_036913655.1. Lineage (NCBI taxonomy): Bacteria > Bacillati > Bacillota > Bacilli > Lactobacillales > Lactobacillaceae > Companilactobacillus > Companilactobacillus sp. HBUAS56275. Next base: position 202,176 of record NZ_JAYKKK010000002.1, on the reverse strand, counting down.
ACTGATTAAATAAGTTTTCTTCCATCAAATAACCAAAGTACTATTTAGACCGGAGCAAAAACGGGGAATGCATTCAGCCGTGAAATCATTGTTAATGGCTTTGCCATTTACAATGAGGCCGACTTTGGAGATCCATTATTTTGCACGAAGTGTAAAATAATTAGCTTCAAATCGCGCCCACAGCGTTCCAATGCATTCCCCGTTTTTGTGGAGGTCGGGAATTTATTTAACTAACTTATCCCAAATAACAACTTCACCACTATCTAGTGACTTAGGTACATCTATGATTCTTTGATTTGAAGAGCCTCGGAATTGTAAGGTTAGATCTTTCTTTCTTAATAGAAATCTTCCATCAACTAAGATATCGATCAATGATAGTAATTCTAACTTGTCGTCTGACTCTTTCATCATTTCATCCCAAGAATAGCCGGTCCATGACCAAATATCTTTCGTATGACCGTATTCTTTTCGAATTCTTTTACACAACGATATACAGACTTCCGTATTTAAAAATGGTTCCCCACCTAATAAGGTCAGTCCTTGGACATAACTTTGTCCCAAATCTTTGATGATCTTATCTTCTAATTCTTTCGTGTAGGGTTTTCCATATCGAAAATCCTGAGCCGCTACGTTATAACAGCCCGGACATCTGAACAAGCAGCCTGAGACGTACAAACTGCACCTAACTCCTTCACCGTCAACAAAATTAAATGGTTTATAGTCAGCGATTCTCTTAAGACTGTGGTCCTTGCTTAACCATTCTTTGGGAGTCGGATTGTTTGGCTCTCTCATGTTCTGCCGCATGTTTTATCATCTCCGAAGTCATATTTTTTCTACGTGAAGCTATTTCGACGTGACGTCCATGAATCATTGGGCGTTGTTGAGGATTACCTAAGTAACCACAAGTTCTCTTAACCACATCACAAAATTGAGGGTCGTGGTTGCCACATTCTGGACATACGAATCCACGTGCCGTCGCATTGAATTCACCTTTGAACCCACACTTGAAACATTGATCAATGGAAGTATTCGTTCCCAAATATCCAACGTGATCATAAGCCCAATCCCACACTGCTTCGAGTGCTTTAGGGTTTTGGCGTAAATTAGGATATTCACAGTAATGAATGAATCCACCAGAAGCGTACTTAGGAAAGACTTCTTCAAAAGTTAACTTCTCAAATGGATTAGGATGCTTACGAACATCGTAATGGAAACTATTAGTGTAGTATTCTTTTTCTGTGATATTAGGAATGGAACCAAATTTTTCCAAATCGTCGCGACAAAATGTATCCGTCAGCGATTCAGCTGGTGTGGAGTACAAACTATAGTGGTAGCCACTTTCTTTAGCCCATTGCGCACATTTATCGTGTAACGCTTTAACAATTTTTTCTGCAAAGTCATGAGCGGTCTGGTTGTTTTCCCACTTGTCGCCAAAGAAGGCAGTGCAGACTTCGTACAAGCCGATATAACCTAGTGATACCGTTGCACGTTCGTTCTTAAACAACTCATCAATGCTGTCATCCTTCTTCAAGTGTTTGCCGAAAGCTCCATACATGTACAACAATGGTGCATTCTCTGGTTTAGCTTGCTTAGTACGTTCAATTCGATAAGCCAAAGCGGTGTGACAAATTTGCATCTTTTCTTCAAAGATTTCCCAAAATAGGTCAGTATTTCCTTGAGATTCCAAGGCAATTCTTGGTAAATTGACCGTTACAACGCCGAGGTTCATTCTGCCAGAATTAACTTCTTTACCATTTTCATCTTTCCAACCTTGTAAGAAAGAACGGCAACCCATTGGAGTTTTGAAACTACCTGTAAGTTCTTTGATCTTGTCGTACATTAATAAGTCAGGATACATCCGCTTTGTAGAGCATTCCAAAGCCAACATTTTGATATCGTAATTAGGATCGCCAGGATTCAAATTCAAGCCACGTTTAATGGTAAAAGTTAACTTAGGAAAAATAGCTGTTCGGTGTTCCTTACCTAAACCTTTAATTCTAATTTCTAAAATTGATTTTTGAATAGCACGCTCGATCCAAGTTGTTCCTAAACCGAAATTAATCGTCGTAAACGGCGTTTGTCCTTGAGAAGAGTAAAGTGTATTGATTTCATATTCCAAGGCCTGCATGGCATCGTAAATGTCCTTGCGAGTCTTTTCCTTAGCAAACTCAACTTGCTTATCTTCAGCAATCCATTTACGTGCATCTTTAAGATGTTTTTGATAATTGATTTCCGCATAAGGTGCCAAAAGTTGGTCGATACGATTAGCGGAACAACCACCATATTGTAATGAAGCAACGTTAGCGATAATTTGTGACATCTGTGCTGTAGCAGTTTGGATAGAACGTGGTGAAGAAACCCAGGCGTTTCCAATCTTAAAACCGTTACTCAACATTTCATCAAAATCGATTAAACAGCAGTTAGTCTCTGGTGTGACTGGTGAATAATCTAAATCATGCCAATGAATATCACCACGTAAATGAGCTTTAGCAACTAACTCAGGCAACATTTTTAAACCCATCGCACGACTGGCAACTCCAGCTTCTAGATCACGTTGGGTATTGAAAATATTACTATCTTTATTAGCATTTTCGTGCACAACATCCTCATTACGATTAAACAAACGTTCAATATTTAGTTGTACATTGGTTGCACGTGAAAACTTATCTTGATCTTCTTGGAAGTAACGTTCGTAAGCTTCAGCCTGTTCCTCCATATCATTATCATTCAAGACACGAAAAATAAGACCATGGAGTTGAGTAGTTGTCAGACGTTCTAAACTAGCCACTTCAGCAACTAATTTTGAAGTCACTAATTCTTTTTGGTGATCATTCAATTGTAATTTGTCCAAAACAAATTCTATTTTATAGGGATAAAAACTAGTCACTGCCCCACTTCTTTTTTCTACAGGAATCGAAACTAATTTTTGCAATTCAGTAGTCATAATCTTCCCCCTAATTAATTAAATACTGGTATCATTTTACAAAATTATAATAAAAAAAATAAGACTACCAAATACTAGATGTTGTGATATATAACACATCAATACCATATCTGGTAGTCTTATTTCAAATTCAGTAAAATCATCACTTGAGCACGTTCACAAATCGTCGTTACATGAATGGCAATGATTGACGGTTCAGACGATTACGTTTGCTCAAAAAAATATTCCTATATTAGATATATAGCGTTGTAGTGGGTAAATTTACTGCCTTTTTGAGAGAAAAATATTTTTTTGGGGTTCTGTATGCCGTCCTCCACAACAAGCTCGATTGGTCTGGAACGCTGTGGACACTGATTTGAGCCAATTGAAGTTCACAATTGTCTCAAATACAGGTCTTATACTAAGCGATAAATCGCTAAGTATAATCTCACGGCTGAGACCAATCGAGCTTGTTGTTCCGGACTAGTTTGTTGTTCTATTATTTGTATACTCTTAAAATATCGGATCGTAAAATAGCATTATTACTAGATTTCCGCATACTTTACGCTCACTAAAAAACACTGTTCTTTTTTATTAAACCAAAACTCACTATCCTTATTTCATTACATAGCATAAATAACTATTCAAATATCGTAATTTTAACCAATAATATTAGAAACTGAAATACAGTCGGCAGTAGAAAATCTGTGGGCCCTCAGTGGTGAAATTCTGGTTAGCTTGCGAAGCAAGGTTACCAGAAGACCGGACTTGGAGATCCATGATTTTACACGAAGTGTAAAATTATTAGCTTCAAGCCGTGTCCACCACGTTCCAGTGGCCCACAGATTTTCTACTGCCGACGGTATACCTCCACTACATCAGTTGATATCAATCCCGTTTTTTAGTACTTAATAACTAGTCCCAAAAAATACCGAGCAAAGAAGCTGGCTTGGTTACTGTTAACTTTCAAACCTTTAGCTGAAAACTCATCAATATCAATTGATTCAAAACGACAACTGCTCAAGTCCACGCCTTTTAACTCAGTACCTAAGAGATTCATCTTATTCAACTCACAGTTATCAAAGAGCGTCTTCTTCAGTTTATTCTCATTGAAACTAACGTCTTTTAAACTGGCATTAATAAAACTGACATCTTTTAAGTTCATTCGATTTAACACTGACATATCCATCAAACAATTATTGAATTCTACATTATTTAAATACGACTGATCGAAGTTGGTTCCTACTAATTTACAGTTACGAAATTCGACTCGATATAAACTGGCTTCATCCAACACACAATTAGATAGGTCGCATCCCTTGAAAATCACATCGGTTAACTCAATTTTTTCAAATTGGCAGTTGCTAAAAGTCATATGATCAAAAACTGTTTTTTCAATCATCGGATGTTGAATCTCTTGATCTTCTAAGAACTCTCCTTTTAACAAAAGTCCTGTTAAATAAAAGTCCTCTTCCTCGTAAATATCGAAAAAAGAACCTTTTTCTAAATAATCTTCGGAAATTTTGGGTTGAATCATCGACTACACCTCTTTCACTTAGCATCTTACCAGATATCTGGATTTGAAAAATTAGAGAAAAAGGTATTGCTCAAGTAATCTTTCAAACCCAATATCATTAAATTTTCGTAATTTAAACTTAAAAACCGTCTCCTCAACACTATAGATTAAATAATCTAATTTAAAATTAATTATCTATTTTTAAAATCCCGCTGTTAAAGTCTTTCTTCAAACTTTCGGCACAGAACTCTGTTACCATGAAATTATAGCAACGTGAAATAATTAAGATATTGAAAAATATATCGATATTATTGAGTAAATTACAATTTGGAGGGAAATCGGCATGAAATTTTTTACTGAGGAACAAAGTTTAGACGTTTTAAAGAACTTAGTCGCAATCAAATCAGATAACGACGATGAATTAAAAGTTGCTTCTTATCTCAAGGACTTACTAGCTAAATACGATATTGAATCGGAAATTAAAATTATTCGTGGTAACCGTGCTAATTTGGTTGCGGAAATTGGTCATGGCAAACCAGTTCTTGGTATTTCAGGTCATATGGACGTAGTCGCTGCTGGCAATCTTGACGACTGGGACAGTGATCCTTATCAGCTTACCGAAAAAGATGGTCAACTCTACGGTCGTGGTGCTACCGATATGAAATCCGGTTTAGCCGCTCTAGTGATTACAATGATCGAGTTGCATCATCAAGGCCTTCCCAAGCAAGGTACTATCCGTCTGATGGCTACTATGGGTGAAGAAGTCGGCGAAGAGGGTTCTAGTTACTTTCTTGAAGATGGCTCAATGGATGATGTTGATGGTTTAGTTATTGGCGAACCTTCCGGTTACAACATCGGTTATGCTGAAAAGGGTTCAATGGATATCAAATTTATTTCTAAGGGTAAAGCTAGTCACAGTTCTATGCCTGAAAAAGGTTTTAACGCCATCGATCCATTGATGAATCTTTTAATTGAAGCTAATACTATTTTCCGTGATGAAAATATTAAGCACGATTCTGTTGGCCCATTGATTTTCAATACAACTTTGATCAGTGGCGGTGATCAGGTCAATTCTATTCCAGACCACGCCGAAGCTGAAATCAATGCTCGAACAATCCCTGAATACGACAATCAAAAAATTATTGATGTTTTGAATGATTTAATCAAGAAATATAACAGTCACGGTGCTCAAATTAGTTTTGATCCATACATGAACGAGTATCCTGTCTTGATGGATCCTAAGAATGCTCTTGTAGCACCAATGAAAAAATTAATGGAACAATATACTGATGAGGAAGTCCACGTAAGTCCTATTTCACCAGTCACTGACGCCTCCAACTTGGTTAAAAACAAGCCCAAGGATTTACCATTCTTAATTACTGGACCCGGTAACGACACACCCCATCAAGTTAACGAACACGTTGATAAACAAATGTATTTCAACTTCATCAATATCTACGAAAAATTGTTTATCGACTTTCTTGATAGTACAAAATAAGCAAAAAAATAAGGTCAAACTCGAATGTGAGTTTGACCTTATTTTTATGGAGTAACAATTTTTGCATCATTAGCTAAATAATCAATATCGCCGACAACACTTTTACCTGCTACTACTTCTTGATCTGCTTTCATATAAGTAATCGTATCAATATCGTCACCTTGCTTAGTGATTGCCATGATTACAATATTACTATGTCCAGCAGCTTTAATTTTTTTACTATCAAACTTAATCAAAGTCTGTCCAGATTTAACGTGATCATTAACCTCAACTAATGGTTTGAAACCATCACCTTTCATATCAACGGTATCAACACCGATATGAAGTAATATTTCTGTACCATCATTTAAAGTTAAACCAACTGCATGATTACTGCCTTGCATAACGACAGTAACTTGACCATCGGCTGGCGCAACTAATTTGTCGCTTGTAGGAATAATAGCAATCCCATCACCTAACTGTTTCTTGGAGAACATTTCATCAGGAACATCTTCGATTGCTACAGTTTTTCCAGAGGCAAAAGCTGATAAATCACGAGCTATTTCATCGTTGCCAATACTTCTATCTGCATTCAATTTGGTTCGAGAAAGAGCAAAGGTTAAAACAATTGCTAGAACGAAAGTCATAACCTCGCCAATCAAGTAGAGTCCCCATTGTTTAGGGAAGACACTCAGAAAACTTAAAGCTCCACCAACACCGACACTTGAAGAACGTACTTGCCAGAATCCCATCCAAGCACCACCAAAGGCACCGGCCAACATAACGGCTATAAAAGGATATCTATTTTTCAAATTAACACCATAAATAGCTGGTTCTGTAATGCCTAAGAAAGAAGACAAGCCACTAGACCAGGCAACATTTTTCTTCTTTGCATCTTTTCTAAAAATATAAGCCATAGCTAGACACGCAGCACCTTGCGCCATCGTTACTGGTTCACCAACAGGCCAAAGTGTCACATAACCAAGAGTTCCGGCCATTTGTAGGTTAACACCTAAGAATAAATGATGCATACCAGTAATAACCAACGGTGCACAGATAAATCCATACAATGCACCACCGAGAATTGGTACAGCATTGAAAAGTGAAACAATTCCATCAGTAATCAAATTTGCTCCAGCCATTGTCACTGGTCCGATTACTAAGAAAGAAGCGAATCCGGTAATTAAAAGCGTTAATGGTGCTACTAAAATCAATTGCAGTGTATCAGGAATATGTTTTTCAAAATATTTCTGTAGCTTAACCAACAGCCAAGCCGCCACGAGTACAGGTATAACTTGACCTTGATATCCAACTTGCGATACATGCCATCCAAACAAATTCCATGTTGGAGTTGCCGCTGGATGTGCAGCGAAATCGTAAGCACTAGTTAAGGCTGGATTAACCAAAATCAATCCTAAAACAATACCTAATAGAGGATTCCCACCGAATTTTTTTACAGCTGACCAACCGATCAATGCTGGTAAAAACGCAAACGACGTCTGGGCGATCAATTGAATAATATCATTGACCCCTTGCCATTCTGTGTGCATTTGAATGAATGATGCGTTAGGGTAAAAGATTCCCTTGTTACTTAAAACATTGTTGATACCCATCAATAAACCAGCAGCTACAATTGCCGGAATGATAGGAATAAAGATGTCACCCAGTAATCTTACTAGACGTTGCAAAGAGTTTTGTTTATTACGACCCTCTTTTTTAACTGCTTCTACTGATGCTTCTTTTGCGCCCGTTTGCTTGATGAATTCATCATAAACTTTCGGCACACTTGGTCCTATCACGATTTGAAATTGTCCACCTGCTAAAAAAGTACCTTGAACAATATCAAGCTTTTCTAATTCTTTATCGTTAACTTTTGATTGATCTTTAAGAATGAGTCTTAATCTGGTAATACAGTGAGTTGCTGATTCGACATTATCGTTGCCACCGATTAATTCGATGATTTTCGTAACATCACTTTTGATATCAGCCATAAGATCATCTCCCCTATTATTTGTATACTTTCAAAGAACAAAATTAGTATATCTTGTTTAAACTAGTTTGGCAAGGTATAATGTATTTACATTTTAAATCCTTGTAAAATAAGTATTATAATAAAAATATGTTTAAATTAGTTGGTGAATAATATGATGAATATTGATTTAGTTCCTTTTAGCTATTATGGCTCCTACATGTCTCTTTTTAGGCATGATGACAAGTTATGGCTGCAATCGCTCCATGGAAAATCAAAAGCAAATATGGACAGTATCGAAATTTTAATTACGCACAATGGTGATCCCGTTCCTTTCAAAGTGGTGGAGAATCATACATTATTGGAATTGATCTCCGATTTCGGAACCGTCGAAATATGCTTTGATACTGCTCAAAAAATCGTCTTTCATAGTGATGACAACTTGGGCATCCGCTTTGCCTCACATCCAAAATTCAATTTTGAATATAACTTTCAATTGGGTAAAAAAGATGCTCCCTACTACGTAATTAATAGTTATAAGAACTTAACTAAGTATCTTGTTTACAGTCCTACTAATCCCTCCCAATTAGTTCAGTCACTCTCTGTCGATAGTACCGGTAGCAACAAAACGGCCAATAATAGTTCCTTTATCGATGTAATGCCAAAGAGCGATAAAGCCACTATTGCCGTCATTCAAGATATACCAACTAATATGCAAAAGCCTAATCAAGAAGTATTAAACTTTTCGGATATCAAAAAAAATGCCGAGCAGAATTTTTCTAATTTTGCTCAACAATTTCAACTTGTTCAATCAAGTTATAAAGATATTCAATTGAATGCTATTTATACCCTCTGGTCGGCTACAGTCTTTCCTGATGGTAACTTAAAACTTCCCGCTATTTATGCTTCTAACAATAAATTCCCTGGAGTTTGGAGCTGGGATCACTGTTTCATGGCCTTGGCTCTAGCTGGGGTTGATAATGAATTAGCTTGGGATCAAATGAAAGTTATTTTCCAGCATCAAGACGAATTCGGACAATTACCTGGTTCAGTTAGCGATTCAACTATTCGCTGGAACTTCTCGAAACCACCAATTCACGCTTATACATTTGCCAAAATGGCTCAAAAAATGACTTTTACTGATGAACAATTAAAAGAAATTTACCATTGGATCAGTAAACAAGTTGAATTCTATTTAAACTATAAAGACTCCAACGAAGATGGTATCTGTGAATACGACCATGGCAATGATAGTGGACAGGATAACAGCACCGTCTTCGCTCAAAATACTGTGATTGATTCACCTGATCTCTCCGCTTATTTGATTTTTGCCATGGACTACTTGATTAAACTAAGTAAACAACTTGATCAACCCACTGACACAAAAGTATGGTTAAAGAAAAAGACGAACCTGACTTCCAAATTTGAGAACTATTTCTTTGATGAAGATAACCTTCCTTTTGCTAGGGAAATGTTCACTGGTAAAAAAATTGAATCTCAGGGACTTCTGCCACTAGTGTCACTGATTGCAGGTAACGCCTTAACTCAATCACAGATTAAAACTATTCTCTCCACTATTAAGGAGCATTTCGTTACTGAATTTGGTATCGCAACTGAAGCTATCGATAGTCCTCTTTATCAAGATGACGCCTATTGGCGCGGACCGATCTGGGGACCTTCCTCAGTTATCATGTATGAGGCTTTAAAAGACGTTGGTGAAAAAGAATTGGCTCACCAGATTGCCGAAAGTTTCTGTAAAACTGTGAAGGCATACGGTTTTGCTGAAAATTTCAATGCTAAAACTGGTGTTGGATTACGTGATAAATCATTTTCATGGACAGCCAGTGCTTTCCTTTATTTTGCTAACGAATTGCATTTGTAAAATTGCATCAAAACAGTAATAATTATAAATATAACGATTTCTGGAGGGGTGATCTTTATCGCAAATAACAAATATGATGTGATTTATGAGGATTTGAAGAAACGAATTAAAAATGAAGAATATAAATACCAAGATAAAATACCTTCAGAAACCAATCTAATCTTGGAATACGATTGTTCAAGAAACACCTTACGTCGTGCCATTAAAAAACTGGGTGCCGACGGTTATGTGCAAAGCATTCGAGGAAAAGGCGTTATAGTACTTTATAACGCTAGTCTAGAGAATACTTTGATAAAAAAAGGCAGTCCTTCTTTCAGTCAAATGGCCGAACGTAATAAAATCAAGTTCAAGACTAGCGTTCTCTTATTTGATGAAATCAAGGTAAATAAAAAATTAGCCTCAGAGAGTACGTTTCCAATAGGGACTCCCGTCTATTACATCAAACGTCTTCGGTCTATTGATGACGAAAACTACATTGTTGAAGAAAATTATTTCATGCAAAAAGTCGTTAAAGATTTAACTATTAGTATTGCCGAAGATTCGATTTATAAATATTTAACTGAGGTTCTAAATGAGCCAATTGCCACTACGAAAAGGCTTCTAACCTTTGGTTTAGCTAACAAACAAGATGAAAAATATTTAGATTTGAATGGTTATAACGCCGTTCCTATCGTTACAAACTATTCCTTCACTAATGACGGAACCATGTTTGAATATACGGTTTCTCATCATCGACCAGACAAATTCATCTTCTATGATCAAAACGATGCTAATCCTGTTTCTTTCATGCTAGACAACTAAAAAATCACGCGTTCATCTATTATGAATGCGTGATTTTTTCAATTCTTATAGCCAAAGCACCATACTTTTGTTCACGTTCACGTGAGTATATGGCTTGGTTCTCCTGGTCCAGTGCTTCGATTGATTCATCTTCAGGCGCTCCAATCATTGAACCGGAGTACTTAGCAAATAGATCTTTGAAAGTGGGAAACTTTTCTAGACCTAACACTTTAACTTTTAAAGTTTCTCCGGTGGTCAAGTTTGTAAATTCAATCAAGTCACCGACCCGCAACTGTGAACGCTTTTCATCATTCAACCGAACTTCAATAGTCTTCTCACCTGATTTGATGGCTTCAAACGGTTGGTCGTACAAACTCATTTGCATATCACAATTCCTTCTTTCAATTAATACTATTAATTATATAATAACGAAGTACACAACAATTCTTTGGGGGAAAAATTATCATGGGGATAATTTCCGAATTTCGGAAACAAAATAGCAACTTTTGGCGCTACTTCTGGAAGTACAGTCAAATCATCATCTTGATTCAACTGATGATCACCTACGTTCTAGTACCAGTTCTCAACTACTTGGCTAACGGAATAACTTACTTAGGAAATGTTAAATATATTTCCTATACTAATGTGCTTTATCTAATTACTAAAAAGCCATTAGTCGTCATTGGTTTAATAATTATTCTACTGCTGATACTTTTGTTAGTATTCACGCAATTCACGTTACTGCTAATTAGTTTTCAAGCAATCAAATCCAAAGCCAGTTTAAGCTGGTGGGATTATTTAAAACGTGTTTCCAAAAACGTTCTTGGATTGCCATTTAAAGCTTTTGGTTTCTTCCTACTCTACTTTTTGATCATTACGCCATTCGGTAGTTTGGGTATTTCTTCTACCTTATTAAATAAAGTAAAAATTCCACAATTTATCTTAGATTGGTTATTGCAAGAACACCTTCCTTTAGCCATTCTACTGGGAATAATTTATCTATTCGTTCTCTACATTGGTTTACGCTGGCTATTTGTCTTGCCACTGATGATTTTTGAGAATAAACCAATCAAACTTGCTATCAACCGCAGTTGGGAAATGACTCGTGGCCGAACACTTCACTATTTAGGTATTTTCCTAGTATTAATTGCAGTTGTTTCTATCATGGCAACCGTTCTAACCGGTGTCGTTATTATGTTCCAATGGTTGATTGATCAGGCAGCCTTCTTAGTTAAAATTGACTTTACCATGGCTGTTATCAATATGACCTTGATCCAATTTATCAACATTGTCGTTAGTATCTATGCCTCTGGCGTTGCCGTTTTAATTATGTTGAGTCATACACATACTCACTACTTCTATCCCAAGAGAGACCATCGTGGACACAAATGGTTCTGGGGTATCTTAGGAGTAATCGTGGTAGTCAGTTTTGTAACTTACAATGTAACTTACTTTAACGATTGGCTACTTGAACCACCTGTAACTATTTCACACCGTGGTGTCGATGATGGTAATGGCGTTCAAAACACTATATCTGCTATGCAGGCAACTTCCAAAGAAAAACCAGACTATATTGAAATGGATGTTCAAGAAACTAAAGATCATCAATTTGTAGTCTATCATGACAACACTTTAAACAATTTAGCTGGTGTCAATAAGAGACCTAGTCAGATGACACTTGATGAGTTAACCGCTACTCAGATCCATGAGAACGGTAAAACAGCTAATATTGCTAGCTTTGATGATTACCTAACAGCTTCTGAAAAATTGAATCAAAGATTATTAGTTGAATTGAAGCCCGTTTCCGGCAACAGTAAGAGTTTCGTTAAACTCTTTGCTCAAAAATACGGCACTCGTTTAGCTAAGAACAAAGACATGGTTCATTCACTCAGTTATAACTATATTGAACAAAGTAAAGAAGACATGCCTAATGTCAAAGCCAGCTACATCTTATCATTCAATCTTGCTGGTATTCCTATCACTAAAGCCGATGCTTTTACTATGGAATATACGACTTTGAATTCCAGATTCATTGAAGGAGCTCACCTACAGAAAAAGAAAGTTTATGCTTGGACTGCTAATGATGAGGAATCAATGGATCGCATGATCTTCCTAGGTTCTGACGGCGTTATAACGGATAATCTAAGTCAATTGAATGGTGAAATTCATCGTTTATTCGATAAATCTAGTTATTCCGAACGTATGACAATTTATGTCACTCAAATGCAAGATCCTTTTAACTAAAAAAACTTTATCTCACTAAAAGGCCACATTCTTAATATTAAGAATGTGGCCTTTTGTCACTCTCATGTGACAAATTGATCATTAATGTTGTAATCGTTTTCAAATATAATTTGTTTGCAATCAAGGATGAGAGGAGTCAAAAAAATGACTATGTTTAATATCGATCACATAAATATGAACTTAAATGGTACTACTCAAAGAGAAATACTTTCTTCACTTGCTTCTCTTGCAAAGAGTCAAGATATTGTTTCAGATGAAGATACCCTAGTTCAGGATTATCTAGAAAGAGAAAAAGAATCCACAACTGGATTTGGTAACGGAGTTGCTATTCCTCATGCACGTACAAATAATGTAAAGACTACAGCCATCCTATTTGGTAGAAGTAGTTCAGACGTTGAATGGGATTCTCTAGATGGAAAACCTGTTAACACCTTTATTAGCTTATTAGTTCCTAACGATCAAGGAGATACACATCTAAAATTACTTGCTAAGTTAAGCCGTCAATTAGTACATAAAGATTTCGTATCAATTTTAAAGACTGGCACTAAAGAAGAAGTTTTTGAAGCTATTAACAATGTCCTAGAAAATTAGTTTATAAGGGGGATTTATTATGACTAAAATTGTTGCCGTAACTAATTGTCCAGCCGGTATTGCTCACACATACATGGTTGCAGAAGCAATTGAAGAAAAAGCTAAGTCACTTGGTTATGAAGTACACGTTGAAACTCAAGGTGCGAGTGGTGTTGAAAACGAATTAACACCACAACAAATTGCTGAAGCTGATTACGTAATTTTAGCAATCGGAAAAGGACTTACTGATTCAGATAAAGCTAGATTTGATCAAAAGAAAGTCGTAGAACTACCCGTATCTGAAGCTCTAAAACATATCGACACACTATTTGATGATTTAGAGGGTAATTCTCATGTAATGACATCTTCTAAAGTCAAATTAGGTTCAGATCAAGAAGTAGTTACCGAAGGTATCATGAGCTACCTTATGGCTGGTGTATCTGCAGCATTGCCTTTTGTTATCGGTGGTGGTCTTCTTATTGCTATTGGTAGTTTGATGGTTCAATTTGGGATGCCAAATACGTCATTAGCAAAGGGCACATCTCCATCAATTGCTTGGGTTATCACTAGCATTGGTAATTTAGGCTTCCAATTCATGATTCCAATCATGGGTGCTTACATCGCCTACGCTATTTCAGACAAACCCGCATTTGCTCCAGCTTTTCTTGTAACCTTCTTAGCAAATGATTCCGATTTACTTGGTACAAAATCAGGTGCCGGTTTCTTAGGTGCCATCGTTATTGGTTTATCTATTGGTTACTTTGTTAAGTACTTCAAGAAAATTAAATTGGGTAAGAATTTCCAATCCATCTTACCTTTCATGATTATTCCATTCGTTACGCTATTAATATTCGGACTATTGACCTACTACCTATTAGGTCCAGCAATGGCTTGGTTGATGTCAGTCTTACTATCATTCCTACAAAATATTCCTACTTCAATGAAGATTGTCGGCGGATTTATCGTAGGTGCCATGTTGGCTTTCGATATGGGTGGTCCCATCAACAAAACTGCTTGGTTCTTTAGTTTTTCACTTCTAAGTTCCCATGTCTTCAACTGGTACGGTATTGTTGGTGTTGTAACTTTGCTACCACCTATGGCCGCTGCTATTGCTACATGGATCAAACCAAATCTATTTACCAAACAAGAACGTGCTGCTAGTTGGAGTGCCTTTATTGTTGGTAGTACTGTTGCCACAGAACCAGCAATTCCATACGCTCTAGCTGCTCCACTTCCAATGATCACAGCAAATACATTAGCCGGTGGTATAACTGGTGCTATAACAATTCTTTTAAACGTAGAACGTACTGCTCCTGGTATTGGTATCTTCGATCCATTGCTAGGTCTTGAATCACCATGGTATTGGTTCTATCTATGTGTAGCTATTGGCTTAGTTTTAAACGTTTCCTTCATAATTATTTTTAAAGGTATTTGGTTAAAACGTAAAGAAGAAAAAGAAAAACAAGCTGCATAGTATTAGTTTTAAAGGGATAATATCATTCTTAAAATGAAAAGAATCCCATCAATTCGCAGTTTGAATTGATGGGATTTTTATTATTAATTAAGCTTTTGAAAGGAACAGATTATGAAAAAGTACGATTTTGATCAAGTAATTAATAGAAAGAACACTTACAGCACCCAATGGGATTATATTGCCGACCGTTTTGGCAGAAATGATATACTTCCCTTCTCAATTTCCGACACTGATTTTGCCGTTCCCGATTCCGTACAAGAAGCTCTCAAAAAACGTATTGAACATCCCATCTATGGTTATTCCCGTTGGAATCATGATGACTATAAAGACAGTATTGTTTACTGGTTCAAAACAATGAATAATGTAGACATCAATCCAGAATGGATTGTTTATAGTCCCAGTGTCGTTTTCAGTATTGGTACCTTTATCAGAATGCTCTCAAAGCCTAATGAAACCGTGGCCACATTCACACCAATGTATGACGCTTTTTACAAAGTAATTGAATCAAATCAACGTAACTTATCTCCCGTTAGATTAGGCAGCGCACAACAAGGTTATCAAGTTGACTGGGATAGCCTTGAAACAGTTTTATCACAAGAACAAACCAAGATTTTCTTACTAACTAATCCACATAATCCGACTGGTAAAGTTTTTTCTCAAACTGAATTGAACAGAATTAATGACATATGTAAAAGAAACAATGTATTCTTAATATCTGACGATATTCACAAGGATATTGTTTATTCTCAAACTCAATACACACCAATCACTAGCGTCACAACTGAAAGTACAATCTTATGTTGTTCAGGATCAAAAACCTTTAACACTCCTGGACTAATCGGTTCTTATATCTTAATCCCTGACAAGACATTAAGAGAACAATTTCTTGTCGAACTAAAGTCTAAAAATGCTCTATCATCAGTAAGCATTTTAGGTATGTACGCACAAATGGCTTCGTATAGTGAAGATGGTCTCAATTATGTAAAACAATTAGTCGATTACACTGATAAAAATATGGATATGGTAAAAGAATTTCTAGATAAAAACTTACCTAATTTCAGATTTACTAAACCTGAGGCAACCTATCTGGCCTGGATCGACATTTCTAATGTGGATATGGATATGAAAGAAATGCAGGACAAAATGATCAATGTTGGGAAAGTGGGAATTATGGCCGGTTCTACCTACGGTGATTCCAATTATCTTAGAATGAACATCGCCTGCCCTAAATCAAAACTAGAGGAGGGATTAAAACGGTTGAAGAATAGTTTCAACTAAAAATTATGCTTAATGCTAGACAAGTACAAATATTGCTACTGCTCTGGAATCAAGATCATAGTGGAGAATACCTGTCCAAAGAGGTTAATAGTTCTCGACGGACAATAATTAGAGATATAAGCGCATTAAATCAGGAACTATCTATTAAAAATACGGCTGTTATCAATTCTGAAGGAAAATACAGCTTGGAAATTCACAATTATTCTCAATTCCAGGAACTAATTACTCAATTTGAAAATCAAGAACGCAATATTCTGTATTATTTGCTAATAAACGATTTTTTGAGTATCGATGAATTAATGGACAAATCATTTTTATCAAAAACTGATATTACCAATAGCATTGATAGAATTAATCAACGCAATAAAGACATTCTCGAGATAAAATCTAAAGTAGGCTTAGGTTACTTTGTTGATTTATATTTTGCCACTAAAGTTGATTTATTAGCCTATTTAATATCAGTAATCCCTAAAGACACCGACTCGAACACCTTGAAGGATACCTTTCCAAAAGATTTGAGAGAGTATCTAACTGACAATCAATCAACTGCACAATTACAGGCAATATCCTTAATTTCTTCAGCCAACTTTGATGATTTTTATAATCATAAACGGGATTTACTCAGAAATATTAAAGAATCAACGATTGAAAATCAAATTGAATTAGTTTCAAAGAATTTTTCTATCAAACTTTCCAAAAAGCGTTTGGCTCAAAATATTGCCACACATTTAAAAAGATACAATCTTTTCCCAACATTTATCTCTAACCTTCTATTGAAACAAATGAGCGATTTAAAACAAAAAGAACCTTTTGCTTTCGAAATGGCTCAAAATTTACAAGCTGAAATAGAAAAGAATGATCCATCAATTTTAATAAATAGTGATTTTCTGGCTCTTTACATTATTAATTGTATGGAAATCAAGACCTCCATTAAACCTGTAAAAATTTTAATGTATACAGCACAACGATCAATTGCGTATATCAATGAGAATTTAATCACCGATGCCGTCGGCAACATATCTATGACTAGTATATTCAATATTGATGAATTCAATAAGCAAGTTACAAATGAATCGTATGATATTCTAGTTACCAACGGCTTCAATGACGGCCTTAAACATGCCCCAGATGTTGTTATCAATGGTTTAATCGATGAAGCAACTATTTCTCGACTTAAAAAACTGGTTAGTGATAACTATTTTCACAATAATCTTACTCAAATGTTGCCCAAGGAAAATTATTTATTCTATGAAAATAGATCTGACAATTATTTCAAAGTACTAAAGAATGTTCTTAAGTACTTTATTGACGAAGGCCAACTAGATCAAAAGATGTCTGTAAAACTATTGAATCGTGAAGAAGAGGGCAATCAGCTTATGATCAATCATGTTGCTTTACCTCACGCAGTTAATGAAACTGATTTTAGTAGAATGTTTGCTGTTGATCTAAAGACACCTTTAAAATTAAATAAAACGGATATTTATCTTATTTTAATAGTGATAGTTAATGACAAAAACGATGATTACAAGCAGCTTTTCAACTACTTATATAAAATTCTCAACAAGAAACAAGTCTCTCAGACTGACATCGAAAAAAATTATACGAATATTCTCAAATATTTCAGAACAGAATAAAAAGACATCAAAGCCAATTGGTTTTGATGTTTTTTTTATCCTTTTAAGATGTTCTCAGATAATAGCCATCTATTAACACTTTTTCGATGCATACTAACATATTTTGAATAAATAATATCCAATTGAATTAATACTGGAATTTGTGGAGAAATATTTCCCAAAGCTTCATTCGAAGAAAAACTGGCTGCATAAATCGTTTCATCACAATAATCTATAAATGGTGAATCTTCATTTGTTGTAATCAATAGAAAATGAGCACCTTTCTCTTTCCCCTGTTTAATAGCTTCCAAAATATCAGGATCTTCACCACTCAAAGAAGATATTAATACGACATCATTTTTTCTTAGTGAGCTTGCTGAAAGTGAAATGGAATGTTGATCACTATACACCTGAATGAACTTTCCCAAACGAGTAAATTTAAATTCAAAGTCTTGTCCTGCAAAGGAGTTAAATCCTAATCCCCAGAATAATATAATTCTAGTTGAATAAATCATGTCACAAAAATTCTTAACTGCTTCACTTCTATAGGAAGCATCACTACGAGTAGCCAAAGCGTGATAACTGGCTGTTACTGGAGTAGAAATTAAGCTGGCATCCTTCGTCTGATCACTCAAAGACATCTTGTATAGGAAAACTAATTCCTTATAATTATTCAAACCCAGCTTTTTACTAAACCTAGTAATCGATGGTGGTGATACCGATATTTTTCGCGCCAGTTCACTTATACTTAGAATCTTTCTCTTACTAATAAAGTAATCCGCAATAATCTGTTCCACTGCTGTTAACGTATTGCGTTTTGATTCAATTAAAAGAAATAAATCATCTACTTTATCTGACATTAAAATCCTTTCTCTATCCTTATAGTCTTAACTTCACCTGGTGCAAACTTACCCACGGAAACATCTCTTTGTAGTCCTAAGTCTTCAATTAACTCACCAGTAAAGTTAGTTAAACTGATAGTGCTTTCACTATCTAATTTAATTATACTATCACCCTGAATTTTAAATTTATTAGGATTATAAACACGTACTAACCAACCAGCATTGTCTTTAGATTCCGTTAAACTACTAAATATTAACTGACCGTTTTTAATTTCTAAGAAAGGCTTACTTTGAAGTTGTTTATTCAAAGGATGCATAACAAAGTATTTCAATGTATTAGTAAATTGATTGATTCCTTGCACCTGATAATAAGGATTAGAGATGGCATAAGTTTGAAATTGTCTCATAATTTGAGCCGGTTCAAATATCTCATCCCAAGAAACGGCAAATTTAAAATGTAATTCTTCCTGTAACTGACTGTCAGGTGTCGGAATATATGTGAATTGATTTCCTGAAGCGACACCTGGACGTCTAATTAAATCAGGGCGTCCCAAGAATCCTACCGATCTGAATAGAGTCAATGCCACTTTGTTAAACTCTGTGCCAATCATTTGGTATTCTTTAATCCCTTTAGACATAACGGTAAAACTCTGTTGATCATCATGTAGGTTAGTCCAATGCAACATTGGATATATCGAAGTTGGCTCTTCATGTAAGCCAGCCTCTTTCCAATCAGAAAGATGTTCATCTACTACTGGTCTTTGAATATAGCCAAAGGCTGTATCTGCATATGAATATTTTTGCGTCTTCATATTAGAATTGAAAACCACTCGCATACGATGATCTTTAACCTTATTGTTGATTAGCAGATGGTTCTTAATCAGATTGTCATTTTTATCTAAGGTCAAAGTTAATTCATAGGATATCTTACCGTTTAATTCTTTTGTAGCACGTTCTTTTAGACTTACTGGTAAATTCCAAGTACCAGTTAATCGCATTGATTGAAATTGATTTCCCTTATTGCATTTCACTTGTGCATCATTGAAATCTAATTTAAGTGTCATGTCATTATAAGCTGGCGAGTAGTCATAAGTATCGCCCTCATCACCGTCGTCAACAATCTCTAAGAAGTTTTCTATTTTCTCATGTGTTTTTTTATTCACTAGATTCAAAGTTCCGTCACTAAATTCTATTTGAAGAGTATCATTCTCAATCTTATTTTTTGTAGTTTCAGTTACTAAATCATGCTCGCCACCTAAGGATTCAATGGATAATTTGATCCACTGCAAAGCAGGTATCTCAATATTAGCTACACAATCAAAAATATAGTAATAATCCTTATCCTCATACTGACTCTCGTCTCGCTTTATTTGACCGCAATACTTTCTTGTAATGCCGACTACATCGTAATCAACTGGTTTATTGCCATTAACAATTCTAAAATTCTTCTCTTTTAACGATACTTTAAAATGAATATTTTTCTTTACTGCAAAAGGTAGGGTATTGAAAAATGTTAAATCATTAGCTTGTTTATTTTTTTCTGATTCTGATATCTTACGAACTAAATAATCCACCGTGGAGTAAGATAGTTGGTCTGCTTCTCTAAGTCTTTCCAAAATAATTTGATTGGTTTTATCGCTATTACACCCACCCGCGCTATCGTGAGCGTGATTTCGAACAATAAGTTTCCAAATTTTGTCCAATAACGACTTTTTATATGGTATTCCTAATCTATCTGCCATTGCCATTAGGGGCTCTAACTGATAAATCATGCGACGTTCGACTTTATCGTTCAAATACTTCTGATCGTATCGTGAAGAATAGATTGACCGATGTATCTTAGAAACGGAACTAGTAATAAATTCACCTGAAATGTTATCCAATTCAGCTTTACTTTTATTCACCGCTTCAAATAATTTAGGATAATTGCTTTCAAATAACTTTACATTTTTATCCTTTAATTCATCGTTATATAACGTAATTCGATCTTTTAAATTATAGTCAACATATCTCTGATCTCCTCCAACTGGCAAAGCAATATCATCTAGAGACGCATCAGCGATAACTGTCTTCATCACATTCTCAGCATTGTCATCATCAATTAATCCAACTCCAACAAAATAACCATCTTTTATATTGATTGTTGTGACTTCAGATCCGTCTTCTGACTGCCAATTGAACTCGCGATTACTAGTTTTTTCTTTAGGAAGTCCTCTCCAGAATAGAGCATCATGAATATCCATACCATTGTAAATTTTAGGCATATCGGCGCCTTGTCCAAATGAATCTGGCAAGTATCCTATTCGTTGACTGCCACCCAAATCATCCGCTAGTTTCATACCTAAACTTAAGTTTCTTATAATCGATTCACCAGTAACTATAAGCTCATCAGTTTGTGTGTACCAAGGACCAATAAATAGTCTTTTGGCTTTGACCCATTTTTTTAATTCTGATTTTTTTTCTGGATATGCGTCCAAATAATCATCTAAAATACTCATTTGACCGTCTAATAAATAATAGTCAACGACTTGATTTTTTAAGGCTTCAAACACCTCATCCATATGATAAACAAACTGAACCATAGCTTCATTGCGGGTGAAATACCATTCGAAATCCCAATGTGTATGCTGAATTACATGTACTCTTTTCATAATTTACCTTCCTAGTAAAAAAGGGAGAATCAAATAATCTCCCTTTTTGAAATTAAATTTGATTAATTGCTTCAGATAAAACGTCTTGATCATTACCATCAAGAATATTTTGTCTAAACTCATCATCCATTAATTTTCTAGCAATTTTGCTTAATAATTTTAAATGTTCTGTTGATCCGTTTTTAGGAATACTCAAGACAAAGGCCACTTTAATTGGTTTATTATCTAAGGCATTCCATTCGATACCGTTAGAAAACTTGATCAAAAATAGTCCTGGTTTTTCTACACTATCATCATTACTGTGTGGGATAGCGATTCCATCTTTAAAACCTGTTGTTGATTCCACCTCACGTGCCTTTAAACCTTCATAAAAAGCATCCGCTGAATTGCTATAACCTTTTTCAGCTACAAATTTACCAATATTTTTAAAAGCATCATCTTGTGTTGCACTACTTTGATCATAAAATATATTTTCTTTATTAAAAATTTCTTTATCCATACTTACACCTACTATTCAGCATTCTTTGCAGCTTCAATAACGGCATCACTTCTAGTAAGACCAATTATCAACGCTGTTACAGCAATTCCGGCAGATACACATAATATCCACGTAATAAAAGGAATCGGTTGTTCAATATATCCAATAAATGTTCCTAATGGAGACCCAATTCCTCCGTAGAACTTACATCCTGTTGCGGCAACTAATCCACCGGCTACAGCTGATCCAGCAACGTTAGCAATAATCATTCTGATAGGATCTGCGGCAACAAATGGAATAGCACCTTCTGTAACTCCAACTAGACCCATACCTAAAGCAGCACTAGCGGCTGTTTTTTCATCCTTAGAGAATTTATTCTTCCAAATAATTGAAGCTAACCAAACACCTAATGGGGCAACTGAAATGGCAGCCTGTGAAGCTGTTTGTGGAACGAAGTTTGCATGCATAGGGCCATATTTTGCCATTGTATCTGTAAATACGGCTGTACCGAAAATCAAAGCAGTTTTATTAACAGGACCACCTAAATCAAATCCCATCATGGCACCAATGACAGCACCTAATATAATTGGAGCACTACTTGAATTCTCATTAATCCAATTTAGCCATGAATATAGTCCATCCATACCTGCAGCAATTGGCTTACCAATTACATAAAATACCACTAACGAAATAAATAATGTCGCTATAACTGGAATGATCATAATGGGAACAATTGGTTGAATAAACTTTGGCCATTTGATCTTCTTCAATAATTTAACAAAGTATCCAACAATAAAAGCAACTAGCAAGGCAGCAATAAAACCACCACCAGCTTTGGCATGTAATAGTTCTGCATCATTGGCAATATAAGCACCAATCATTGCTGGAGCCATGGCAGGTTTATCAGCAATTGACATTGCAACAAATCCTGCAAATAGTGGAATCATCAATTTGAATCCAACTTGACCAACTTGGAACAAGTTAGACATCAACATTCCCATTGAAGTTTTTGTATCAAATCCCCATTTAACAATTCTTCCCAAATCATCTTTTTGGAAAGCGTATAAGTTCGCAATAGTTAAAATAAGTCCGGCGGCAATAACCATAGGAATCATATAGGAAATACCACTCATAACATGTGTAAAGAAAGTTGTTTTTTCTTTGTTGTTACCGATTTGAATCTTACCTACTTTGCTACCCTTCTTACCAAAAACGGTAGCCTCTTTTTCGGCCTTCTTAATTAGAGCTTCCCCATCATTGATTGCATCATTAGAACTAGCAATTAATAATCTTTTTCCGGTAAAACGAATTGGATCTATCTTGATATCCGCAGCAATAATTGCTAAATCAGCATTCTCAATATCTTCGGCTGTCAATTTATTTTCAGCACCCATGGCACCATCAGTTTCTACCTTAACTTCATAACCCATTGCTTTAGCTGCTTTTTCGATTGCTTCGGCAGCCATATAAGTATGAGCTATCCCGGCAGCACACGCGGTGACAGCAACAATTCTTTTAGCCATTCTCTTATCCCCTTTTCATTTTCTATACTTCGATGATAAGGGAATAACTAGTTGATGTATACGGTTTCAAAGGCTTTAGGTTCTATTTACGCTTTGTCCATTGACTCGTGAAAAAAATTACAATAAAAAAGCCACCAAAATTGGTGGCTTTTTTAACGAATCAAATCATTGTTACCTTTACTATCTATATAATTAAAAACATCCTGTTTTTCAAAAATTGGTGCATCGTTCATTGAAGCTTGGGCTAATACTGAATTAGCTATCGCAAACTCTAATGTGTCGACAAAATCCCATTTTTCTAACAGTCCGGTTATAACACCACTGGCAAATGCGTCCCCACTTCCAATTCGATCTAAGATATTCAATTCTTTTGGGGATGACTCGTAGATCTTATCATGATGGAAAATGAAACCCTCAAAGTACTTCTTGTCGTTAATAAAAGTCCTCTTACTTCCGGCAAAGAAACTGATCTTGTAATCCTGACAAAATTGTTGATACAACTTGGTTTCGTCAGGCTCCTCGTAATCTAGTAAATCAGTTAGATCTCTCTTACTACCAAAAACAGTGTCAACGTATGGCAATATTTCTTGGTAACGTGCTTTCATTGTTTCATGGGTATTATTTTCATTTAGACTCATTCGATAGTTGAAATCAAAACAAACGATTTTTTTCATTTCATGAGCCATTTTAGCAAGTTCTAGTGCTGCTGTACGGGTCTGCTCCGTTAAGCTGAGGGCAATTCCACAAATATGGACGATATCAGTCCCGGCTAGAGCTTTTTCAAAATTATAATTCTGTGCTGGCATCTGGCTAAAGGAACTAGATAATCGATCTTGATATGTTACTCGTTCTGGTCGTGCTCCCTGTCCTAATTCTACGAAGAAGCTACCCATACTCTTGCCCTGATACATTATTTTCTTGTCACAGATTCCCATTTTTCTTAAATCTGCGGCAGCTTTTTTACCGATAGGATTATCCGGAAGAACCGTCAAAATAGAAGTATCATAGCCGAAATGAGCCAAACTGCTTAGCAAGTTAACGCCCGTCCCCACAGTCGTCAGGTGCAGATTATCACATTGCTCCAACATCATTTTGTCAGCCACAGTAAAGCGCAACATGACTTCACCAAAAGCTAATATATGCATTTTTCAACCTCTTAGAATTTCTTAATTATTTCATAGAGCTTAGCAACGTCCTCTGGTCTAGTATTGCCTGTTTCCTTGTCGATAATTGAACTGTATACGTGCGGAATGATTCTCTTTACACCAGCATCAACTGCAATTTTAACGATTTCTTTAAAGTTGTCTAAAGTGATACCACCAGTTGGTTCAAGGTCAAAGTCGTTTTCGGCACAAGCTTTGGCAACTGCTTTGAACTCTTCCTCGTGAGCCAAGCCTTTCATTGGGAAGAATTTAATAGATGATCCACCCATGTCTTTTAGCAAAGCAATGGCAGTTTCGATCGGTACTTCGGTTGGTGTTGTTTGACTGCTTAAAGGACCAGTAGCAATGTTGACTACACCAACTTTTCCAGTAGGTGAAACCAAACCATTAATAATTGTTTCATGTTGTCCAAGTGCTTCTCTAGTTGCGCCTACACCTGTGAAAACTTGGTTGACGTGTTGAGGTTGAATAACTTTAGAAACACGAGTTACCATGCCACTTTGTTTAGGATCACCGGCACCAAGACCAACAGAAACAGCGTTATTGATTTCAGCTTTATACAATTTCATATCTTCAATTGCGGCTTCATCGCTAGGATAATTTTTAGTCAATACTCCTAAAACGACGTGTCCTTCAGCTGCTTCATAACAGTCTTTGGCATTTTGAACTGAATTAGCTAAAACATTTAAACAAATTCCGTTTTCTAAATAATTTGGTAGTAAAGTCATTTTATTTTCCTCCGAGGATTTCTTTTAGTCTTGAAATAATTTGTTTCATTTCTTCTGAATTAACGGATCTGATATCAAATTCGATAATACCTTCATTAACACGATACTCACGTGCATAAATAGCAATTTTACCGTTACGCAATTGGTCGCAGATTTCTTTGGCAGTCAACTTACCAACCGGTTTGACGTCAGCACGATAAATGTCTCGGCCGGCTCCATCTTGAACAATCTCAACTTCAACATCGAGTAGTTCAGATAAATCTTTAACAAATGGTTCTAGTCGTTGAATCATTTGCTTACCGGTTTCTGTACCTTCTTCAAGATACTTGGTAATTGCGGCGGTCAATCCGATAATATTTTCCTTACCGATCTTCATACAACGACCAATTCCAGCACCTTGCATGCGAGCCCATCGGATGTACTTCTCTTTTCCAAAAATAGCCCCTGATGCTGGACCTTCGATGGCTTTGGCACCACTGTAAATCACTACGTCGGCACCCATCTTGATATATTTCAACATATCTTCTTCAGCTGCAGCGTCTAGAACTAAAGGTAAGTTGTGACGATGTGCCACTTCGATAGCTTCAGGAATTGATAACATACTCTTTTGAACCGTGTGATGACTCTTGATATACAACACGGCTGCAGTTTGATCATTTATCTGCATCTCGATGTGTTCTGGTTTACACATATTGGCATAACCAGCTTGAACCATCTTAGCTCCAGCCACACCAAGCATGACATCTACTGGTGTTCCATAATCGACATCGTGTCCCATGGGAAGGATCACTTCACGTTTAGTAATTTTTTCAGTGTAAGGGTGATATAAGTGATATTCACTACCTTGACCGATGATACCGGCAATAGTTTCCGCAATTCCGGCTGATGCAGAATTAACTACTAAAGCATCTTCACTACCAATCAATTTGGCTAAATATTTACCTGTTTGAACTGATAAATCGGCCATTTCAAAGAAATTTTGAGCACCTAATTTTTGAGCTTCTACTACGTCGTCAGAAACTTTGGAAACTCCTAAAATGGTCATCTTTCCATCGGCATTAATTACGTGTTTTAGATTGTATTTCTCATAAATATCCATCTTAATCTCCTATTGAATATAATTGACCGCCGACAACACTGTAAATTGGCTCTACTAAAGTATCCGTCGTACGTTTATTTCCATTAGAATCAGTTAACTCTTTCTTACCTTTTTTCACATTGAAAATTGTGACATCCGCATCTTTACCAACAGCCAATTCACCTTTAGCTGTCAATTTGTAATTCTTAGCGGGAGTGGTTGTGATCATAGGCAAAACTTGTTTTAAATCGTAACCCACGTAAAGCATTTTCTCGATACAAGTAGCCATGTTATAAACTGGACCATTTTCACGGTTAGTGTGGTAAATATCGGTACTCAAACTTTGTGGAGTTATACCATCTTCAGTAGCGATTCCGGCAGTGTGGAAGTTAAAACTATCTGTTCCGTGACCGATGTCGAAAATAATTCCCTTAGCTAGGCCCTCTTTGACGAATGGTTTGATAGCATCGTCAGAATTTACGATTCCATTCTCTTTACCGTTGAAACAATGAGTCATGATATCGCCTTTTTCCATTATTTCCATGACTTCAGATAAATCTGGTGGATTAGTTCCTACATGAACCATCAGTGGCAAATCTTTGTCCAGCTGCTTTTGAAATTTCTTAGCTTCAATTAAGGGTTTAACGCCATTTCCAACCACGACTGATTTACTGATTCTGGCTTTCATACCAATGATGAAATCAGGATAGTCATCGACTGCCTTTTGGAAGGGTTCAAATTGAATCCGATTCATATCGCCTAATTCATCTTGAGCCAAGATACCAGTCTTTGAGATATTGATCATGGCGTAAACATTGGTTTTTTTACTTCTGGTTATTTGATAAAAATCACCGATATTGTCAGCACCAGTCGATCCCGCATCAATAACAGTCGTTACACCTGTCGTGTAGCCATCTTTGTCAGGATCATCGTAGTACAACGATAATTTTTCATAACAATGTGTGTGATCATCGATCCAGCCAGCACTAATATAAGATTCGCCTTTTAGATCAACAACTGAGTCAGCCTCTACATCCAAGTGAGTTCCAACTTCTTTAATCTTGTCGTCCACGATATACACTTCTAGCGGTTTATTATCGACGTCTTTCCCATTTTTGATATATATACTAGTCAATTTTTCTACCCCTCAAACTGGAACTTGTCCCAAGGTCCGATGTAATCCAATAAGAATAATTCGTCTTTGGAAATTTCAGCAACTTTATTTTTACGAATGTCTTTGTGAGCTTGCAATACAACTTGCAACTCATTTTTGTATTTACCAAAATCATTATTACCGATCACGACGTCACCACGTTCAAAGCTATGTGTTGCCACGACTGGATTGTCGTAATCTTTATATTTCTTACGAACTTCAGTTGAACGAATCACCAAATCAGTGATATCACCACGTCTGACATGTTGGTTATTCAAAAGGATTTCCTGTTCAACATTATTGATATCTTCTGCCAATTCAACATCGAAAGTTATTTGATAACGATTCAAGGCACCTAACTTTTGCAATTCGGCTTCTGATGCATAGGCATTTCCGATGATCACACAGTCAATCAAGTTGGTTGCGAATAAATGTTTAGCTTGAATTTCGATTGGTAGGTCACGATGCATTTCCAAGGTTGGTAAACCATCATTAATATCCCAAGGTCCAATCTGTCCTGTTTGTGAAGTTACAAAGGCGGCTGTATCAATACCTTGATTCTTGAAGCGTTGTGAAGCACTGATGAAGAAATCTAGTGGCAATCCTGTTCCTCGTTGAGGATAGAAGTTATGACATCCCTGGATAAAGGGTTTATTAGCCGAATAACTCAAAATGTTATTTAGATAGGCCACATCATTACTCATATTTAGTTCAATATTCATTTTTTGAGGATTGAATGATAACAATGCTTCCTTCTGTCCATCGAATCCTTGATCCAGACGCAATGATTCCGCACCTAATTCATGGAAGAATGACAAATCATCATAAGAAATTCCCAATTGATCAAAAATATTAGGAGCAATATCAAGGGTCGTTGAGAAGCCTAAACTTTTGGCAAAATTGATCAGGTTGCTGAATTTAGCAGCTACTTTTTCTTTACCTTCAGAAACTTCCAGCATACTCATGAAAATTCTGCTGAAACCATATTTACTAGCTAATTCCAAATATTTCTTATCTTCATTCAAATCACTATGATCTGGATAAAGCGAAACACCTAAAGTTCGTTTGGTCATATCTTTTTCCCTCTTTCCATCTTGGTAAATCCGTTCATATAGTAATTTGAAATCACAATTGATAAGTAAATCGTACTTAGAAGTACTAAGATAACAGCTTGTTTGATTAAGAAACTAACAACCGCAAATCCTAGAATCGTCAGGAGTGAAAATAAAATTAATTTTCCAGCCGATAATTTTTTTATGAATTTAGGTGTAATACCTTTTTGAACTAATACTTCGCTCGCAATAAAAAATATTAAAAGGAATAGAAAAATAATCATATAATCACCTCTGAATTTATTCTTTTTCTAATTGTTGTTTTTCGAAGACTTTGAAGAATGGATAGTAAATTGCTAGATCAATCAAGAAGTTGACACAAGTTAAGATGAACGCTGGGATACTCCAGTTTGTACTCATCAAGGCTCCTAATGGTCCAGGAACTGTAAATGGCAATCTCATCATCATCATCGGTACAACTCCGGTGATAGTTGAGATATAAGATAACGTTCCGGTTACCAATGGTCCCACGATGAATGGAATACCTAAGATTGGATTCATAACGATAGGAGCACCGAAAACGATTGGTTCGTTAATATTGAATAGTCCAGGTAAGAAAGCTAATTTACCCAAATCTTTTAAATAAGCTGATTTTGAGAATAGGAACAATGTTACAAGTGCCAAAGTACCACCGGCACCACCGATCCAGATGAACCATTGTAGAAATTGTTCAGTGAAGATTGTTGAAAGATGATGTGCACTAGTACCTGAAGCGAATTCTGTCATATTTTGAGCAATTGACATTTCCCAGAATGGTCTAACGATTGGATCCATAATGGCAGCACCGTGAATACCTAATGTCCAGAAACCTGTGATTAAGAAGATTGTTAGTAATCCACCGAAGAGACTGTTACCAACTAAGACACCTTTTAGTGGCATTAGAATCATGCTTAAGAATTCGGCAATGTTGAAACCTAACAAGTAACGTACGATCCAGAAGAAAAGTAAGATAAACGCAGCTGGAATTAACGCTACAAATGAGTTAGAAACTTCTGGTGGAACTCCATCTGGCATTTTGATAGTTATGTTCTTTACTTTGAAGAAACGATAAATCTCAACTGTCAGTAGTCCAGTAACAATTGAAGCAAATAGCGATGAAGCACTCAGATTGGCGATATTGATATATCTACCAGCATCAATTACACCTTTTACATTATCTGTAACGTGAATTGGTGCTGCTGTTGAAACAAGAAATGCTAAAACTGCTAAAACACCATTAGTTAATTTATCCAATTTATAACTTTCAGCTAGTGATGAAGCAATTCCAAATGTGGCATAAAGAGCTAAAATCCCGACCGTATACCGAAAAGGTATATCTAATATTTCTTTATAAGGCGATAGCATATTAGCAACTGATTCGATTGGAATATTATTTATTAATGTGAAGAATGAACCCACAATAGTTAGTGGTAGTGTGGAAATAATACCCTTTCTGATAGCTGTCATATGACGTTGGTTGCCCATTTTATTGGCAAACGGTAGAATCTTGGCATTTAAAAAACTTACTAGGTTGTCCATTTCGTACCCTCCTTTTTTCAAAAACATCATAACATTATAATGTTATGATGTAAACGCTTAAATAAAGAGAATTAAATTTCGTATTCAATCTCGTATGGCATTTTATTACTGTCGTATATAGAAATTGTATATTCAATTAAATTCCCCTTATTATCGTAACCACGTCTTACACGCTTCAACGCTAAGGATTCTGTTTTATTCAGCAATTTTTGATTTTCTGAATTCAAATTGACAGCACTAAAAGCATCCTTAAAATTGCTGATCTCACGTCCACTATTTTTCAAAAATGTGTAAAGGGATTGATTTTCAAGTTCTTCTATTTTGTCTGGGGCACTGAGTGTAGGCAAGTAATGATTAACGACAATAAAAGGTTGGTTATTCAATGAATATAGACGTTTAATATACAAAATACTCTGATTCTTGAAGTTTTCTTTTAATGGCGTTTCTTCCGCATTTAATAATTCAACTTCAAGAATCTTCTTGGACAGATTTCCCTGTTCATTAACGATTGAACTATATGACCTAGCTTTAGATAACTTGTTAAAAAGATTGTTACTGATGACACGAGTTCCAATACCACTTTTTTTAACTAAATAACCCTCAGATACTAACTGTTCTACAGCTTTTCTAACGGTTATTTTACTAACTTCATATTTTGTTTCTAATTCATTTTCAGTCGGTATCAAGGTTCCAACCTCATAGTCACCTGACAAAATGTTCTTCTTGATATCGTCAGCAACTTTCTGATATAAAATTTGCATTGCCATATAAATATTTCTCCATTTTTAATATTTCTATTTTCATTATAGTATTTATTATAGTACCCGTTATTCTTATTTATGAAAGCGAATTCTAAAATGATGCTGCGTATTTTCTAAAAATAACAATCCCCGTAACATAAGTCAATATTTACATTTAGTCATTTACAAAACTGGCAACTCGTATTTTTAGGTACATCGGGTATAAAATCAAACCAATAAATCTCCTAAAAGGGGTTGATCAAGTTGCTTGGTATTTTATTAGGGTCATTATTCATTACTTTATCGGCTTATCAATTTTATCAAACCGTCCACGCTTTTAAAGGATTAAAAGAAGGAAACGATAAAGATCCTTCGCCATTTGCCCTTGCAACATTGTGGTCCAGCACTGTTATTGCCGTTGCACTTTCTTTCGCCGGCATGGGTGTTCTTCTTTTTCTCAGATAAATAGCAAAAAGATGTCAAACAATTTTACGTTTGACATCTTTTTTTACTTAATAAAATTAAAAAGCATAGTGAATAGAGTTTTTATATTCATCATAAAGTTGACGATTTAGTTTATCTCCACCATCTAGGTTAGCTGAGTAAAATATTGGAGGATTCTTAATTCCACTTTCTACAAGTTGTTGATTAACCTCTACAACAATAGAATTCAGGATTGACGCACCAATAACAGTCGATGTTGGTCCAACCTTCTGATCAACACCTTTAATCGTACAGGCTGCATCTCCGATATCTCCATGATTGTCAATAACAATATCAGCAATTTCAAACAATCTCTTACCAGAAGAGTGTCTACTTGTTACAGACTTGGAATACGTTAAATTTGTTAGTGCTATGATTTTAACGCCTTTCTTTTTGGCTGCTAATCCTAAATCAATAATAACTGGATTACGTCCAGAAACGGAATGTAAAATTAATACATCCCCTTCTTTAAAGTTAACCGTACTTGCCAAGGCTGTTCCATAACCTTCAAGTCTTTCCATCTTACTAGTAAAAGTAATTGGCTTACGATCTAACATAACCTCACGACCAAAGATGGCATTAATAGTCATCATTCCACCGGCACGATAATACATTTCCTCAGACAAAATTCCGGCATGACTAGCACCAAATATATATACGGATTTTTTATCAAGATTTGTTTTAACTAATAAAGAAATAGCTTCATCAATATTATTCTTCTCTTTAGTTTCCACAATATCTAATAGGTTACGTACTTTATTCATGTATTGATATGACATTATAATCCTCCTAACAACTTACCGATACCTGCTGAAATCATTGACCATAATGACAAATCATTACCACCAAATATCAAGATCCAATTACGAATTGTAGAACCTAATACCATAGCTGATAATCCAACTAAGGCAACCATTACGATTGATGCAACAGCTGTACCAATAATAGCTCCACGAATACCACCTTGGCCTTCACCAATAACGGCAGCACCACCACACTCAAAGAAACTAGTAATTACTAACGGAACAATCAAAACACTAAATAGATGCATTGAATTTGCTACAATAACTAAGATTGTAGAAGTAATCATGGCTGTTAGGAATCCAATAATAACAGCATTAGGACGGTAATTGAATAAAATAGGAACATCAAATGCTGGTTTAGCACCCGGAACAACCTTTTCAGCAATTCCTTGAAAGGCTGGAACAATTTGATTGATTAATAGTCTTACACCATAAAGTAAGATCAACAGTCCTGCACCAAAAGTTAAACCTTGATTAATAGAAAACATTACTAGGTTACTACCCTTAGGAATCAATGATGGTGCAATAATTCCAACAACAATATCAACTAGAAACATTACCAATCCACCAGTAATGGATATTTCACGGAAGAAAGAAAGTCCCTTAGGAATATTTAAATCCTCGGTTGAATGGTCTTTATTACCAACTCTTTTAGCCACAAATCCAGAAATCATTGAAAGAATTTCTGTCGGATGTCCAATTAGGAATGAATCGTCACCGGTTGCATCCCAAACATATTTACGCATGATCCAAGGCATAAATGACCAATAACATGCTGAAATAAGAGCACCTACACCAACTAACAAAGGTCCACGAACGCCACCTTCAACTAAGCCGGCAATAATAACAAATGGAACCCACCAAAGCATATGTCCTGTTAAAAAGATTGTTTTAACAGGTGTAAATCTAGCTATTAATAGATGGATGATTAGGCCAAAGAACATGGCCATACCAACGGCCCCACCATAATCAGCAGTAAATGATATATCTGATAAACCTTTAGAAACAGTCAAACCCATTTGAGTTTGAACAGCAGTATTAATATTAGAAATAATACCAGTTAGCATATTGACCCCTTCAGTCAAGATCAGCATACCAAAGGCAGCAGTTAAACTTCCCTTTATAATATCTGCAAATGGTTTCTTCTGAATTGCTAAACCTAATGCAGCAATCAAACCTAATAGAATAGGTGGATTTTGCAGAATATTTGTTGCAATCCAATTAATCATTATTTATCTCCCCCTACACTTTCAAGATAAGATTTAACCTGATTACCAACTTCTTCTTTATCCATATATTTCTTCACTGGATAAACAGGATTCTTTACTGATGATTTCAAATCAGGTAATAATTCTTGACTAGTGAAATACGCATCGGCATCTGTTGCCTTAGCTGTTGCAATATCTGTATTCTCTACAGTTGCATCAATTCCCATTTCTTTAACCACTTTATCTAAAGTCATTTTTAATACCATTGAACTACCAACGCCAAAACCACATACTGCTAAAAATTTCATAATAATTCCCTCCTAATTGAAAAGTTCAATAATTTTATCTCGATTGCCATCCAATATTGTTTGATAAGCTTTCTGATCCATAAAAACGCTCATAACATTTTGTAAACTTTTTAGATGACTTGTATTGTCTGTAGCCGCCATAACCAAAAATATTTTGATTGGTTTACCTTCTAAATCAACTTGATTTCTGGTAACTAATAACGACATACCATTTTGAGAAACACCTTCACCTGGTCGAGCATGCATCAATGCAAAATAGTCAGT
Organism: Companilactobacillus sp. HBUAS56275; assembly: GCF_036913655.1. Lineage (NCBI taxonomy): Bacteria > Bacillati > Bacillota > Bacilli > Lactobacillales > Lactobacillaceae > Companilactobacillus > Companilactobacillus sp. HBUAS56275. The sequence continues at coordinate 168,398 of NZ_JAYKKK010000002.1, read as the reverse complement.
AAGAACCATGTATGGCCCGTTATCTTGCACACTTTTTATCATGTTAGACACGTACTCTCCAGTTATTACTCCTGAATCTAGTAACGGTTGACTAGCTTTTTTTAAAGCATCCTGCCAATCAGAAACCGAATCGACAACTTGAATTGAGTTTTTTGAAAGAATTGATTTTAACACGATCTATTTAACCTCCATCATTTTCGACACAAACCAGCTTTTATCCTCGATACCTTTCATTAAAAGATTCATAAACGGCTCTATGTAAGCGCTGTCATTTTTACGTATCATTAATAGTGCCACCACATCAACTTGTGATGACCCCCATAAAATTGGTTTGTCCAAAATTAAAATTGAAATATTTGTTTTATCTACTAACGTTGGTTTCCCATGTGGGATTGCAAAACCATTTCCTAAATATGTAGACTGAATTTCTTCACGCTTAATAACTGATTCTTTAAATTCTTCAGCACGTTCCCTGGTATTCCAATGATTTTTCTTTTGTAAAAAATCAATTGCTTCATTGGAATCCTTAACGCTTCCAAAGAAAACATGACCTTTTAGACTATCCACTGTAGGAATCAAAGATCCGTCATTCTCTATAATTTCTTTATTACTTTGAGCTAAGGTTATATCAATATATTTACTCATAACTCGCTTTATATCCTGGTCCGTTATGATTGGAGAAATTCTAACAATTGGAATTGATTTATTCTGAATATCGACAGTTGAAATAATTAAATCCACATCTGATAAATCTTGTTTTGCCAAATTATGAATTGAAACTATCTCTATCAACGTGACATCAGGTAATATTCTTCTTAATTTTGCAGTAATGAATGAACTAGTTCCAATTCCATTAGGACAAACAAATAAGATTTTCTTGACCTTTTTATTTCGTTCCAAAGCAGCTTGAAAATGAATCGTAACAAACCCAACTTCATCAGCAGATATCTTTAAATCATTCTCATTACCGAAATCATTTAGTGCATACCATACAACTCCAAATAATTTCCTATAGTTTTTTCTTATATCGGGTAACAGAGGATTTACTACTGAGGTATGTGCCTGTAACCTAAGTACCAATTGATAAAGGTGTATTAACAAATCTGATTCCAATTGACTATCCTGTTTAAAATCAACATTTATTCCATTACCAACTTTAGAAATCAAATTTCTAACTTTGATTCTGAATTCGTTTGGAATCTTGGCATCTGTCATAAAATATTTGAATCCATTACCTAAAATTACATACGACAAATATCTAAATTCTGGTTCAATAAATTTATATATATTGTTTGTTTCTATAGCCTTTAACAATTCATAAACTAACGGATATTTATCAAACTGAAAAAATAGCTTTCCAAATTGGCGTTTATCAGGTAACTCGACATGAAGTCCTAATTTGCCTCGTTGGATTACTATCACAGTAGAAATTAGTATATCTTGCAAGTAACTTTCAGGAACTTCTAAACTGGATTGCTGTAAAATATTTTGGAAAATTTTCTTTATTTTTCCATACAATTTTTCGTCTAAAAATAATGGCAGTAAACTCTTATCCATGTTCGAATCATTTATAAAATCTACAATCAAACGCTTTAAGACTCGCTGTTTTGGTATCTCACCTCCATTTAAATATGACCCTGAATTATCAAACGTCAGTACCATATTGTCTTCAGATAGTATTTTCTTTATACCAACGATATCGTTAGCAATACTACTTCTGGAAACCAAGTACTCATCTGACAATTGTTGATAACTTAGATGTTCGCCATTTAGTAAACGGAGCAAAATAACATACTTACGATCTTTACTATTTAAATTTTGTTCTGCTTTCAAGTTATCACCTTCAATTAGAAGTGTAGTATATCGATACTGTACGGAGTAGACCAAAAAAATTCAGTTTTTTTATTAAAAATCTGAACACCTCTGAAATCTCAAATTCTCTTATTATTTAAATAATCACTATTTTCAGTTAAATCTGTCAATTTAAAAAATTCCGCATAAAAAAAAGTTGAAGAATTCCAAAATTCTGGAATTCTTCAACTTCTAATTTCTTCTTTTACTTAAAATCCATTATTTTCAGCTAATTCTTTAAACCACAAACCACTCTTCTTAACGGTTCTCTTAAAATGATTATCCAAATCAACTCGGTAAAAGCCATAACGATTTCGATAGCCATTTAGCCAAGACCAGCAATCATTGAACGTCCACATATGATAACCAAAACAGTTGCTTCCAGCTTCAATTCCTTTATGTAATTGCTCCAGATGTTCTTTGATGAAGTCTATTCGATATTGATCATCGATCATGCCGTCATCGTTCATAAATCTTTCTTCATCGGCGACACCCATCCCGTTTTCACTCACATACCAAGGAATGTTCTTATAGTCATCTCGCATCATAATTGCAATATCATAGAGTGCCTTAGGATAGATCTCCCAACCTCTATACGGATTGATTTTCTTATCTGGCCAGTCATATGGTTCGTACAAATCTTCAGGCATTTCAGCTGGCACCTTAGGATTGGTTGGTGCTTGTACTCTTCTTGGTTGATAATAGTTAATTCCAATGAAATCAACAGTATTTTCTTTAATATTCTGTCGATCACTAGATTCCACTTGTGGTAATAATTTATTTTCTCTTAATAAATCAACCAATTCTTCAGGAATCTTTCCTAAAACAGCTGGGTCTAAAAAGCTTCTTGTATTCAATAAATCCGAAGCTGCTTTTGCTTTTAAATCTTCGCTACTTTCACTTCTTGCATAAGCCGGCAACACATTCAAAATTATTCCAATTTTGCCTTTAACTTTGCTGTCTCTGAAAGCTTTTGTAGCCATAACATGAGCCATCAAAGTATGATAACCGACTTGAACAGCCTTTTTCATATCAACAATAGCTGGATAGTGGAATCCGTATAAATATCCACATTCAACATGCACCATTGGTTCATTAAAAGTTGTCCAATCATGAACTAAATCTCCAAATTGTTCAAAGGCCGTCTTTGTGTAAAAGGCAAAATCATCTACAGACTCACGATTCTCCCAGCCACCTTTTTCCATCAACCACCAAGGCATATCAAAATGGAAAAGGTTAATTATTGGCTTAATATTATTGTCCAACATATCTTGGAAGTATGACCGATAAAACTCGACCGCTTCTGGATTCAATGTTTTTCCATCTGGTAATAATCTAGCCCATGAAATTGATGTTCGATACGAGTTCATCCCAATTTTCTTCATATCGAGAACATCCTCATGATACATTTCATAAGTATTAGAAGTGTCACTTGGCCCTTGATTGTTGTTAAATTTCTCAGGATTCATTTCAAACCATTTATCCCAAGTTGTCGCTGATTTACCGTTCAAAAGACTATGTCCTTCTGTTTGTGGTGCGGACGCTGCTGCACCCCAGAGAAAGTTGTTAGGAAATTTAAGCATTATCATCCCTCATTATTCTTTAATTTTATAGTCGAAATAATTTAAAAATAATTCGCAATACATCATATTAGCCCATGAGAACCACTCACGAGTAAATTTGTTAGGATCATCAACATCAAAACCTTCATGCATCATGTTAGTACCCGCAGTTGTGGCTACCATATTATTTAGAAGACGCTCTTTTTCGGCTTTATCTGGTTGCGTCAATCCTTGGATAGCAAGTGCAATATGCCAAATATAATTTTCTGGTGTATGCGGACTACCTAAGCCTTTGCCAAACTTTCCGGCATAATAATATGGATTTTCTGAACTCAAAATTGTTCTTCTCGTGTTCAAATAGGTTGGATCATCCATTGCTGTGTAGTGTAGATAAGGTGTACTCAACAAATTAGGGACGTTCCCATCATCCATAATCAAATAGTGTCCTAAGCCGTCAGTTTCATAAGCATAAATTCTCTCGCCAGCTTTATTTGTCGTTGTACCGTACTTTTCAATACCATTCTTAACTTCCGTTTGGATCTTTTTAGCTTTATTTACAATCTTTTCATCATCAAGAACAGTACTGAAGATGTCCTGAATATAGTCCAAAATAAGGACTGCAAACATATTAGCAGGTACTAAGTATCCATAGACACATGCGTCGTCGCTAGGTCTAAATCCAGACCAGATCATTCCTGTTTCCGCAACAGGTGAACCCATTCCATTGTTAGTTAAAGTATCTTCCGGTCTATCTTCATCCCGTTCAAATCGATACTCTGATTTTGTAGTATGATGTTGTTCCGTCTCGAATACATTCAATAACTTTTGAATTCCACTTACAAAATCTTCATCAAATTGATCTGTTCTACCGGTATTCTTATAGAGTAAGTAAGCCAATTGAACTGGGAAGCAGAGTGAATCTATTTCAAACTTTCGCTCCCAGATCCAAGGCGTCATCTTAGTATGGTCTTTGTGATGACCGGCATTATTAGGCTCACTGTTAAAAGCATTTGCATATGGATCGTGATTCATATTGAAGAATTGGCGCTTAACTACACCTCTAATAAAATCAGAAATCTCTGGTACTTCTTGTGCCATCACTAGATAAGGACGTACCTGACAAGTTGAATCCCTCTGCCACATAGCAGGAATATCCCCTGTCAAAATAAATATGTCATTGTCAGAAATCTTTTTAACCGTTGTTTCCAAAGTATTTGCATAAGTCACATTAAAAACTTTAGCCCAGTCAGCATGATTCTGACTGGCTTTTTTTGTGACTTCGTCCATGAATTCTTTTACAGCTGGTGAAATAGTTTTTTCTTCCAAAATCTTATCCTCCAAACAATCCAGTTTTTGTCCAAAAATCGAGTCGTACCTAATATATCAACTAATACATTTATCTCAAATTAAATAGTCAAAGTGTTATTTAGTCCGGAGCAAAAATTGGAAATACGTTCAGCTATGAAATCATTGTTACCGGCTTTGCCGGTTACAATGAGGCCGACTTTGGAAATTCATTATTTTGCACGGAGTGTAAAATAATTAGTTTCAAATCGTGCCCATAGCGTTCCAACAGCATTTCCAATTTTTGCGGAGGACGGCAGTTTTACACCTCAACAAAATCTAAAATTACCATTGGTCTGTACGGTGTACATCAAAGACAAACTTGCTCTTCTCACTTAGGAAGCTGGAATGCGAATACTCAAAAGCTCTGCCATCTTGATCGAAGACAACCTGTTCAATCGTTAACACGGGATCCTTAACATTAATACCCAATCCCTGAGCTATTTCTTCATCCGCACCTTGTGCATATACGATTCTGCGAGCATCTGTCATTGCAATCTTATGTTCCCCCAGAAAATCATAGATCGAACCCTCTACAACTTTTTCATCCAAAGGTACAACACTAGTAGGCATAATCGTGTGTTCATAACTATAGGTTTTTCCGTTTACAAATCGTTCTCGCTTTATCTCGTAAACAGGTTCATTCGCCTTTATAGACAGATTCTTGGCTTCTTCCTCAGTCGGCAATCTGGCCCCAAACTCAATAACCTTGCTAGTTATTTTTTGACCTCGATGAGAATATGTAACACCTATGGGCATATCCAAAGGCAATAACTCATCGCTTTTTGACAATGGTTGATTCCTTACATAGGTTCCTGAACCTTGCTTACTAACAATTAATCCTTCATCCAAAAGAAGATTGAGAGCTTTCTTCAAAGTTAATCTACTGACGTCATATTTTTTAGACAACATTTCTTGAGTAGGCAGAGGTTTACCCGCTCTATAGTGATTCGTTAAGATGCTATTTTTTATATCTGAATATATTTCTTTGTATCTATACATAAACTACCTCTTGTACTAATTTGCTTACTCAAATTATATCATATTTGATAATTTGATTATACAAATTAATAAAATTTCCTTTACAAATTTTATTTAGCATATATAATTGGTTTTGAAAGTTAGCGCTTACTTAAAAAATCTGGAGGGATTACCATGAAATTTGATCTTGATAAATTCCAAGGGCCATTGCTAAAGATGTCCTCTTGGGTAGAAAAAAATACCATTCTTCAAGCCATAAAGAATGCTTTTATTAGAACTATTCCATTTACCGTTGTTGGTTCATTCTCAAATTTGATCAAAATGCAAATCGATGCTTTGATCAAAGCACAAAAAATCGACAACATCTGGTTAACAAATACAAGTAACTTATTCGGTTATCTTGGTACTGCTACATTAGGTATTGTTGCACTGATCGTTGTCCTATCATCAGCTTACTCCTATGCTAATGAATTGAAACGCAAACCTGCAAACAAAAACCTTAACCCTATTTTAGCGACATTATTAGCTTTAGCTGCTTACTTCATCATGGTTCCAAACAATATTAACTTTGCCGATCCTAAAGCAAAAATTGTCGAAGGATTCGCTACTTCCTTCTTCAGTTATGAAGGTATGTTTACAGCTCTAATCGTTGGTATGCTTGCCGTATTCATGTACAACAAGTTTTCACATAGTAAATTCACTATCAAAATGCCCGGAAACGTACCACAGAACGTCTTTGATTCTTTCTTCTCACTAATTCCAATTTCCGAAGTACTTTTGATTTTCGGTGTTGTTAGAATTGCTATTCAATCACTTGGTTTCACATCTCTAATCGAATTGATCTCCGTTGTAATTATCAAACCAATGTTGAGTGTTGGTACTGGATTACCTGCTATCATCGTTGTTATTTTACTAGAACAAATTCTTTGGTTCCTTGGCCTTCACGGTTTCAATATCGTTTGGGGTGTTGTTTCAGCATTCTGGCTACCTCTATTCCTACAAGACGTTGCTAAATTTGCTAAGACACAAAGTTTTGCTGGTATTTCTATTGCTCCTAACACTATGACTAACGTTTATGCCATGATCGGTGGTTCTGGTGCAACCTTTGGTCTAATTATCGCCATGTTGATTTTTGCCAGAAAAGGTGAAAAGGAACGTGAAGTTGCTAAACTTGGACTTATCCCTGGACTATTCGGTATCAATGAACCTATTATCTTCGGTTTACCAATCGTTCTAAATCCAATCATGTTCATTCCATGGATCCTTGTTCCAATTACAAACGCCGTAATCGCTTATGTAGTAACAAAAATCGGTTGGGTAGTTCCACTTGTTGTTCTAAATTCTGGTAACGAACCAATCTTTATCAGTACTTGGATTTTAGGTGCCTTCCATCTAAGTCCAGTTGTTCTAACGTTTGTCCTTGTAGTATTGGATGTTATTCTTTACTCACCATTTGTAATTATCAACCAAAGAAATGAACGTGAACAAGCACTAAAGAATGCTGAACCTGCAGCAGCCTAAGGGAGTTAATTTCAAATGAAAAAAGTTTATGCAATCGCACATACGCATTGGGATTTCGAATGGTATTTTACTAGGCAAGAAGCTCGTGTCCAGTTTGCTTACCATATGGATGAAGTCTTAGATGCCCTAGAAAATAATGATTTAAATTACTATCTATTAGATGGTCAAATGTCTATCGTGGATGACTACTTGAGTAGTTTTCCCGAAAAAAAGGCCACTATTAAAAAATTTGTCACTGAAAAAAGATTATTTATTGGGCCTTGGTATACACAGATCGACGAAATGGTTACTTCTGGAGAATCAATTGTCCATAATTTAGCCATTGGTTCGCAAATTGCTAACGATTTAGGTGGCGTAATGAAGGTAGCTTATCTTCCTGACTCCTTTGGACAAGGTCAAGATATGCCTAAAATCTATAACGGATTCGACATCTACAGTGCCGTCTTCTGGCGAGGAATGCCTAAAGAAAAGAACGCTCGCTACTTCTATTGGAACAGTAACGATGGTTCCAAAGTCCTTACTGCCAACATCAAGAATGGTTACTACGCCGGCGTCCAACTAGTTGAGAATGACGATTTCAAAGATTTACTCGACCGTGTTAGTACCGATACTGAATCAGACGAATTAGTCCTACCTATTGGTGGCGATCAACGTTCAGTTGATTACAATCTTAAAGATAGAATAAATTTGGCTAATGAGAAATTATCCGATGAATATATTATTCGTGAAAGTAACTATCCCCAATACTTCGAAAACTTGAGAAAGGTCAAGAATCTGCCTGACTACGATGGTGAATTCATTGATCCTTCAGCTTCAAAAATTCATCGTGGAATTTACTCTTCAAGAGCCGATCTCAAACAAATTTATGACCGCTTAGAACGTCGTATGACTTATCAAGTAGAACCATTAATGGCTCTAGCTAAATCATATGGTATTGAACCAAAACAAGGACTTGTCGATGACATCTGGAAAACCATTTTCCGTGGACAAGCTCATGACAGCTCTGGGGGCTGCAACAGTGATAAGACCAATGACGATATCCTTCATCGTGCCAAAGTGGCTGATCAATTATCGTACTCAATTATCGATTACTTAGTTAGAAAATTAAGTATCTCCGAAAATTCACCATATGATATTTATCTCTGGAATCCACTTCCAATCGAGATGGATAAAGTCCAAACGATTCAAATTTCCACAAAATCAAAGAATTTCAACATTTTAGATGCTAGTGGTCAACCCGTTGACTACGATTTATTGAACCAAGAAGTTCAAAATTCAGCTCCTCTTCGTCGAAATGTTGAAGAGAGAAAACAAGAACTTTACTACATTTCAACTATCTCTATTAAAGCTGCCATCAATGCAACCAGTTGGACCGGGCTAAACATTGAAGAGACTGACAACGCAAAACAAACAAGCGTGACAGCAACTTCTGATTCAGTTGAAAATAACTTTTACCAAATTGCTTTTAATGACGGTCAACTTGATCTAACTAATAAGCAAAATCATCAAACATATACGAACTTTCTTTCCTTCGAAGACGGCGCAGATGCTGGTGATACTTATGACTACTCACCTTCATTCCACGATTGGATCATCAATTTAGACTTCTCAGATGCTGACGTAAAAGTTATTTCTGGGAAATATACAAACAAGATCTCCCTTAAAGGTACTTGGAAACTTCCGCATGATTTGGATTCAAGAAAAGAAAAGATGCTCGATTCAACTTTAGAGTACAAATTAACTCTAACTTTGGAAAAAGATTCCGAAACTATTAAGTATCAATTAGATACCGACAATCAAACTCTTGATCATCGTTTGAGATTAATTCTCAACACGGATGTAAATGCTAAAGAATCCTTTGCGGATACACCATTCGGCTTCATTAGTCGTCCGGTCGTTGACCCACATCTAAATGATTGGCAAGATATCGGCTATCATGAAGAACCAACTTCTATGAGACCCATGATTCACTTTGCCAATATTCATTCAAATGGTTCTAGTTGGTCATTTATTGGATTAGGTAGCAAAGATTTCCAAGTAGTTGGCAAAGATTTCAATAAACTAGCTATTACAATGTTCAGAGGCGTCGGTTACTTAGGCAGACCAGACTTATTACGTCGACCTTCAGATGCTTCTGGATTAGAGTCAAAATATGTTGAAACTCCTCATAGTCAATTACAAGGTAAATATACATTTAAAGGCGGTATCGTCGTTGGAAATGAATTCAACGTTGCCGACCTACAAAAACAACATTTACTATTAACTTCAACTCCCCTGTTTTATCAAGAACAGTCACTCAATAGATTTACTAATCCTTTGAGATACTTCATGGTAAATAAAGCCGTTGACTTCAAGGACGAAACTGAGCAATTGATCAACTTAAATACTGATAAGTTAGTTTTAAGTAGTTTAGCTTTAACAAAAGATTCTTCCGGATACGCTTTAAGAGTTTACAATCCAACAAATGAAACAGTTGAACACGCTGGAATTGTTAAGCTTGCCAAGAAAGCAGCCGTTGATAGTCTAAACCTTAATTCAGAAGTTCTAAGTACTTTAGAAACATCTACTACTGAGTTTGAACTTAATGATTTCAAGCCAGGAGAAATTAGAACTTACGGAATTTACTTTATTAAGTAGAGTTTTAGAGAAGTTAAATATGTCGCCCTCCACAAAAATTGGGAATGCTGTTGGAACGCTATGGGCGCGATTCGAAGCTAAACGCATTCCCAATTTTTGCTCCGGGCTTAAATAGTAATTCTATTTAATATTTGCCTTTCTAAATCTTTAAGAATAATAGCGTCTATTCAAATTTTCACTACATATATTGTGTGAAGATTCTGAATAGGCGCTATTTTTATCCTTCGATAGAATTTCGTAAAGACTATTGTCAGAAATTCTACCATCTCAAATCTAACATCAATCCAATATAGTAAAAGCGTTCATATCAACCTTATAAGGAAATATGAACGCTTTTGTTTTAGAAGTTTATTTCTTATAAACCATCTGATTATACAGAATTAACAAGTTTTTCACTGCTGCAACTCATTCAATAACATTAAAACCAAGGATATAGTCGGTAGTAGAAAATCTGTGGGCCCTCAGTGGTGAAGTTCTGGTTAGCTTGCGTCAGCAAGGTTACCAGAAGACCGAGCTTGGAGATCCATAATTTTTCACAGAGTGAAAAATTATTAGCTTCAAGTCGTGTCCACCACGTTCCAGTGGCCCACAGATTTTCTACTACCGACGGGCATACTTACGCCAAATCAGTTAATATCAATTCTCTTTAACAACTAAAGTTCCATACTTACCTAAAACAATCCTCTTGCCAACAGTCGACCCATTCTCAACATTGATTGATTCTCGGCTAGTCAAGACTTCCTGTTCATCTTCAGAAAAGTTCATTAAAAAGTGATATTTCACACCATTTTTCTTTCTAGTCTGACAAGAAACTTCATAAATAGGCTTAACAATGAAATCATTAGCTAAATGTAACTGATCAATAATTGGACGATAAAACTCTTTTAAGAAATCAGTTCCCAACCTTGTGGCTAAGTAATAAGTTTTACCGGAACCCAGCTCATTGCTTACTACTGCAGGTGTCCCTTGATAGAAATCATCTTGATATTTGGCTAATACTTTTGCAGTCGTAGCTTCGATCACCTGATTGTAGTCCTTAGTTTCATATGATTTTCCATTGAACTCAACGTGACCGTGTTGTTTAGGATATAGCGTATCAATTTCTTTAGTGTTAATTCCAAATAAAGTACGTAATTTAGTTGGTAAGCCTCCTAAGATTACACGATCATATTCATCCACCATGCCTGAGAAATAGCTGGAAATCAATGTGCCACCACTTTTTACAAAATCAGTCAGCTTGTCGACCGTTTTTTTCTTAGCCATATACAAGATTGGCGCCACGATCAAATCATATTTGGAAAAATCATCGTTCCCATTAATTATTTCACAGGCAATATCTTGCCCCCAAAAGATGGAATAGTGTTTTTGCAAAGTCTGAATACCTAATCTAGTTGGCCGACCGAAGGCTCCACCACGATTGAAAGCCCAGTTACTCTCCCAATCATACAAAATACCAACCTTAGGCTGTTTGACAGCACCTTTAATTTCCGAAATGTTATTCAATTTTTGACCATATTGCGCTACTTCTTGATAAACACGATTTTGACCAGAACTATCATGTCCTATCACGCCACCATGGAATTTCTCTGAATTTCCTTGAGCTTGTCGAATCTGAAAATACAGTGTGCTGTCAGATCCATGGGCAATTTGTTGCAAGGAACTGAGAATATTCATCCCAGGTCGCTTGGCCTTATTGTACTGTTGCGAATTAATACAACTAGGCGTCGACTCCATAATTAAAAACGGTTTATGCTTCAAGGAATAGAAACAATCATGTGTATAGGCGGACTTCATCGCCGTGTCAGCCAGCGTTTCGTAATCGTTATGCCAAGCAGGATAGCTATCCCAACTAACAATATCAACTTTTTTAGCAAAACGACTGTAATCTAGCCCTGTGATTGGATAATAATCACCTTTATCTAATCCTTCAGCCATAAAATTAGTTGTAATCGGAATATTTGGCGTAATTTCTCTTAGAGGCTGAGCTTCATTTTCATAAAAATCCATCGTCATATCAGTAACGAATCGTTTCCAATCCAAATCCATCCCGTGAACCTTTGTTTCACCAAGCGGATTAGGCGGCAATACCTGACTCCAATCACTATACAGGCCACTCCAAACTTTTAGATACCAAGCTTGATTCAAATTATCCAAGGTATGATATTTATCTTTTAGCCACTGACGCCAATTGTCCTGACATAAGTTACAGAAACATTGACCACCTAGTTCATTAGAGACATGCCACATTAATAGTGCTGGATGTTTACCATAACGCTTGGCCAAAATCGTATTGATTTGACGGGTTTTTTGGCGATATATCGGTGAAGAGTAACAGTGATTCTGTCTGAAACCGTGAGTATGTCTACGTCCATATTCGTCAACTTGATTAACCTCAGGATACTTTTGACTCATCCATTGGGGACGTCCGCCACTAGGTGTTGCCAAAATAACGTGACCACCAATTCGATAAATATCGTCAAAAATTTTATCCAACCATTCGAAGTTATATTCACCTTCACGTGGTTCAATCGTTGCCCAGGAGAAAGTATCCAACGTTACAGTGTTTATCTTGGCCTGTTTCATTAATTCTAAGTCTTGCTTTAAAATTTCAGGCCGATCTAACCACTATTCAGGATTATAATCGCCACCGTATAAAAATTTATCTGTGGTTTTCACTAACTCACCTTCTTTACTCTTTAGCTACCAAATGATACATCCAGGATTGATAATCGCCACTGATTTGAGCTGTTTCTAAGTTAGCTCCGTTAAATTCAAATGGTTCTAAGAGACCGACATTTTTCAAAACTCGTCCAGAAATTTTGTGTTTGTTATCAACTGTGTAATGCTTAGTTTCATCCAAGAACGGAACCGTAATATGTCTGACCACTGCCGAATTAGGTTGGGCAACTTTTCGGTAAAAGCCGATAAATGACTCATTCTTCTGATTGTCAGTTACGCCCCATGACACCACATTGCTGGCAGGATCAACTGAAACTAGTTGTTGCAGTCTACCGTACAAAAGCAGTTGTCGATTTTGCTTATAAAATTCGATATTGCTCTTAATTTTTTGTTTCTGTTCATCATTTAATTCCGTAATATCCAATTCGTAACCTAAAGGTCCGAAGTCACTGACATCTTGTCTCAAAGCCAATGGCGTATTACGTTTAACCTGATCATTAGGAATTGCCGAAACGTGATTACTAAAGGCAGATAGCGGATAAGCTAACGTTGTTCCCGTCAAAATATCCAGTTTTTCCACGGCATCACTATCATCGCTAGGCCAAATTTGGGGACTGTAAAAGAGAATCCCTAAGTCAAATCTACCGCCACCGCCAGAACAACCTTCGATTAGAATATTAGGAAAGTCTGTTAAGATTTTTTGATACAAGTCATAGACTCCTAAAATATAACGATGGAAAAATTCACCCTGTGGACGATTGATTTTAGCCAAATATGGCGAATAAGCTTCAGTAATATTACGATTCATATCCCATTTGATATAATCCAAATTTGTTTCCGCAATCGTTGGTTTCATTTGTTGATAGACTGCTTCAACTACTTCAGGATTAGCAAAATCGAGTACATATTGCCCACGACCAATTCCGACACGTTTATAAGGATGACGAACGACCCAATCAGGATGTTCTTTATACATATCAGTGTCCGGCGAAACCATTTCTGGTTCAAACCAAAGTCCAAACTCCAAGCCCATATCGTGAATCTTTCTAGCAAAACTTCCCATACCATTAGGGAATTTACGACGATCGACAGCCCAGTTGCCTAAAGAAGAACGATCATCATCGCGATGACCAAACCAACCATCATCTAAGACAAAGCATTCCATGCCTAACTTTTGACCTTCTTTAGCTAAGGAGAGTAATTTATCTTCATTAAAATCAAAATAAGTAGCTTCCCAATTATTAAAGACGATTGGACGTGAGTTTTCTTTCCACTTCTTGGCTATCACGTGATCTTCAGCAAAACCATTAGTTTCTTGAATCAGACCATTGAAACCTTGATCACTGTAATAGAAGACTGATTCTGGAGTTGTGAATTCTTCATTCTTAGCCAGTTGCCATTCAAAATATTTCGGATTGATACCGATCGATAATCTAGCTTTGTCCCACTCATTAACCTCGACTTGACTCAAAAAGTTGCCTGAATAAATGAGGTTGGCAGCATAAATATTGCCTTGATTAATATCGGCATTCTTATCAACCAGCGCCACAAAAGGATTTTGTTGATGACTAGATGCTCCTTTAAGCGATTCAACTGAAGTAATTCCCTGTTCAATTGGACGACGCTTAATATGACGTTCTTTTAACCAAGCACCTGACAAACTAAGAAAATCATAATCAGCCGTTGGCAAACTTAAAACTCCACTCATCATATTGTGAATTTGAACGGTCGTTTCACCCAAGTTGATCAATCTTTGACTACGGACGATAACACTGTAGTCGGCAAAAATAGTGAAGTATTCAAGCAAACGCAATTTGTGCTCTTGATCTTCCAAAGTAATTATCAAAGTTTCGGCGTCATTGTCACCTTGAGCATAACTAGCTGGAAACTTTAAATCACGTGTCTTTGTTTTTTTAATTGTGTAATTTTCAAAATGAAAGTCCAAATACCAAGGTTCATCTGCACGATAAACATCAATAGCACCCTCACGATAATCTGAGGAACCATAAACGGGATATTCCGACTCATGATCAGCTAAAGTAAAGTTTTTAATCTCCGGAGAATATTTTACTGTTCCCGCTGATTTACTGTCATGCTTCAATAAGTAATCAAGATCGTCTTCTTCAAGGTCACCTAGGTTTTTTCCATAATAAAGATGTCCTAATTGCTTATTTTCCATAACATTGAATAAGTAACTAACTTTGTCGTTGTGCAAATGAAATATTTTGTTTGAGATTACATCAATCATGTGAGAAACGTCCCCTTCTACTCTCGTACTCCTTTAACCAATAGCCAAATCATCTAAATATTGCATTCTTTTCTTAACGCCACGGTTATAAAAGAATTTGTAGAACATTTCAATAAAGATAAAATTAGTTTGATTACGTGCATTGTTAAAAGTGTTTTGTTCTGAATAAATTAAAACTTTTTTACCACGTTTATTTGTTTCAAATTTGTAAGTCTGCAAGATCTCGCCATCAGGCTGTTTGGTCTCAAACTGAAACAGTTTATTTTTGACGATATCTTTGACAGTCATCGTATTTGTCGTAGTAAATTTCTTCATTTTCGTTGTTAATTGGGCTTGAATCTTGGTGCCCTTTTCTAAGTGTCTAATTCTGGGATCTGTACGTTGAAAATACTTCAATTGTTCATTGACTAAAGTTTGGTACAAATCCGCTTGATTAGCATTATATGAATATTTATATTTCAACGTATCAGTTCTCATAGTTATTACTCCTTTTATTTATCAGTAGCGCCTGCTTCTTGTTGATTAGCAGCTGCTTGCTCTTCTTTCAAGAACTCATTATCCATTGACTTCAAGAATGGAATCCAAATCAAAGTCATAACGACAACATCGACAATTTGCAAAATAGCACCGGCAATTGATCCTGTACCTAACCATCCAGCTAAGAAAATAGGTGTCGTCCAAACAACTGTCGCACCAATTGGTCTTGGAACTAGTCCGACCGCAATGGCAAAGTAAGAAATTGTTGTTGAAACAAGTGGTGCTAAAATCCATGGAACTAGCAAAACAGGGTTCAAAACAATAGGTAGACCATAAGTCATAGGTTCTGAAACATTGAAGATAGCTGGAGCAAAAACAGTTCTCATAGTGGTCTTCATACGAACTGACTTAGCCAAGAAGAAAGCAAAGACGATCGCACAACCTAGTTGCATACCTTGGTTAACGAAAACACCCATGAATGTTGTGTTAATAATATGTGGAAGGTGAGCTGCACCGGCTTTATAAGCGTTGTAGTTTTGAATAGCTAAAGCTCCCATAATAGGATCAATGATTGAGTTAACAAGCAAAGTACCATGAACACCGAACCACCAGAATAGTTGTGTAAAGAAGACAGCTACTAGGACGGCTGGAAGTGTTCCACCTAATCCCATAAGTGGTTGTTGTAAAATTTCATAAACAAAGTCAACTGCATTTCCCCATTGTGTGAATGTGAAAATGTAACGAATAATATTAAATAGTAGTAATGGTGCTGCACCAGGAATGATGGCAACGAATGATTCAGCAATCATTGGAGGAACAGAATCAGGCATTTTAATCGTGATATGTGCTGCACTGATAGCGCAATAAATCTTTGTAGCAATAATGGCGACAATAATACCAACGAACATACCTTGGGCACCTAAATCATTGATAGCAATGAATGCACCCATCTTTTTATCAGTACCGATAGGTAGTAACATCAAAAAACTAGAAAGTGAAATAGCACCAGCGAAAATCTTTTGCTGACCGTAGTGTCCGGCCAATTGATATCCGATACCAAAGACAATAAATAGTGCTGAAACTGACATTGTTGCGTTACCAACAGGTCCAAAGAAGTCTGTCAAAAAGGTATTAAACCACTTTGGCAAGAAACCTCTAAAACCAAACGTTGTGGGCAAGTTTTGCAAAATAACCATGATGGAGCCAAACATTGTGGCTGGGAAAGCTAACATAAAGCCATCACGTAAACTTAGAAGATACTTATTGGCACCAATTAGTTCGGAAATTGGTCCCATTTTCTTCTGAAATGCATTTAAAAAGTTTTTCATTTCATGATTCCCCTCTTCACTATTGTGTAAACGTTTACAAGAACTACTATAACTGTTTAGTTAACGTTTACACAACCCTAAATAAAAAAATACCTATTATTTTTCCCAAATAACAGATATTTCAAATATATTTATTCTTTTTCAGTTAAATCACGAATCGAATCTCTAACCTTCAACTCGCTTGAACAGACTATTTGAATAGGCATCTTACGATCACCAATCATCTTCTCGCGTGCAACTTTGACAGCGATACGGCCCATTTCCTCGGAATCCATTTTAATACTCGAGAGTGTTGGTGTTAGATAACGATTTATCTCCACATCATCAAAACTAACTACCGAAATATCATCAGGGATTCTTAAACCAGCGTTATTAATAGCTTTGTAAACACCCATCGCCATCGGATCACTTGCCACGACAATAGCCGTTGGTAGATCGTCTCCTTGTAAAATTTCACTTGTCATTTGTAAAGCATCTTCAGCCGACCACTGTCCAATATTGATATCCGTATATTTTGACAAATTGTGCAAATGCATCCAGCTATTATAGGCATCAGCTCTAACTTCATGTCTACTATTGATACGACTGCCATCCACATCTACAATACTGCTACGACCGCCAACAAAAGAAATATTACGATGACCTTTTTCATAGAGAAGATCCAAAACCTTATAAGTCTTGGCTATAAAATCAGTTTGGATACGGTCGTATTTTTCATCACTAATATAATTATCTACTAATACTAAGTTGGGATTCTTATCCATAACAATATCCATTGCTGTATCAGTCATCTGACCGACCATAATAATGGCTCCGTAATTCGATAATTGATCCCAATCTTTCTTTTCATCACGCATTCCAAAGACTTTAGTAACTTGTAGACGCCATTCAGCCGCTTCCTCTTCAATTCCGCGATGAATAGCCAAGAAATAAGGATCTCTCAATTCCGAATCGCTGTTGTGACGCAAGATTAAGCCAATCGACATATCTGAATTTGCACTTTTAGGACTACGAATGTTCTTTTCCTTTGAATAATGCAAACGATTGGCGATGTCTATCACTCTTTTGCGAGTATTCTCATTGATACTGAAGGTCTCGTCATTATTAAGAATTCGCGAAACACTTGCCGCCGAAACACCAGCCATTTTTGCAATATCTCTTATACTTGCCATCTGTTTACCTCACTGTTTACTTACGTTTACTATAAACCAATTGATGATATTTGCAATGGTCTAGACAGAAAAAAGAGTTCCAAGTAAAGAATATCTTCTTTGCTCAGGACTCTTTAAATTTTCCTAATCTTATCTTCTTATATAGGAAACAGTATTTTTCTATTTTTTCGGGGAGAAATATTTTTCTACTAAAAGATGGGATTCTTTTAGCTTTTGTATATTACTTTCATAATCGCGTTGCAAGTAGAGATAGTAAATCAAATCAACTGCATATAATTGGCTTATTAAGGAAGTTGTTGCGGCGGATCTTACTTGATCTCTAGGTACTGTATTACTTGTCAAAATACTAATATCTGATGTTTTAGCTAATCTACTATGTCCATTAGAAGTCAATCCAATAACCCTTACATTATTTTGTTTTGCTAGTTTAGCTATCGTTACAGTCTCCTGTGTCTCACCAGAATCAGAAATTAGAAACAGTACTTGTTTATTTTGTTGCGTTAATAAATTTGATACCAGCAAGTGAGTGTCTGGTGTATTAATTACGTTTTTACCAATTCGTGAAAATTTTTGAGTAAAGTCTTCCGCTACTAAGTGTGATGCACCTAAACCATAAACTAAGACTACATTGGCATCCTTAAATGCATCAACTGTTTGATTTAAGTATTTAGAATTTAAATCCTTATTAGTACTGTCCAACGTGTGTTGAACTTTGAGCGCTAATTTGTCTTTCAATTCATCAACACCATCATTTGGGGATATTTCATCATATAGCCCCGTATCAACATCATTTGATGAACGTGCTAATTCAACTTTTAAGCCCTTGAATCCATCGAGTCCTAAGCTTTTAGAAAACCTAACGATAGTAGCTTGACTGACACCACTTTTTTTCGATAAATCGGCCACACTTAGATTAGGAATCTCTTGGCAATTCTTTAAAATATACTCGCCTAAAATTTTTTCTGCTTTACTCGCATTTTCCATACTAGTTCGAATTGTTAGTAAAATCGTATTATTAGTCATATTGCTTCCTCACTTAATTGCTTGACGTACAAATCCACCTGCTTCAGATAATTTTTGTTGAGCTGCCTCTTTATCAGTCTTTGTTGCAATCATAACGATGGCATCTTTGACTGAATAGTCAGCTTCTTTAAGAGTCTTTAAAGCAAGATTCTCATCAACTCCTGTAACTTCCGTAATGATATTCAATGAACGTTGAACTAACTTTTTATTGGTAGGTTTAACATCCACCATCAAGTTGCCATACGTTTTACCAATTCTAACCATTGAAGCTGTTGATAGCATATTCAAAACCATTTTTTGTGCTGTCCCTGACTTCAATCTAGTTGATCCCGATAGTACTTCTGGACCTGCAACCACTTCAATCGCTGTCTCAGCATGTTGACTAATAATAGCATCATTATTACATGATAAAGCAATCGTATCGGCACCTACTTTTGTAGCATAATCCAACGCTCCCACAACGTATGGAGTTCTACCACTGGCTGCAATACCGACTACTACGTCTTTATCACTCAAATTATGACTCTTTAAATCATCAGCGCCCTCTTGAACGCTATCTTCAGCACCTTCAACGGCAATCGTCATAGCCTTGGCACCACCAGCAATCAATCCCTGTACCATTTCTGGTTCAATTCCAAAGGTTGGAACGCACTCCGCTGCATCCAATACGCCTAAACGACCACTAGTTCCTGCTCCAGTGTAGAATAGACGCCCTCCGGCTTTAAATGATTCAGCAATTTTATTTGCAGCTGCTGATATTTGAGGTAATTGTTTTTCAACGGCCACAGCTACTTTTTTATCTTCACTATTCATAATGGTAACAATTTCTTCGGCACTCATTTCGTCCAAGTTCATTGTTGCCGGATTACGACTCTCTGTTGATAATTTTTTTATGTCCATATTAAACTCAGTCCTTATCTCTAATATCAACCAGTTGGATTGCTTGATTAGCCTCACAATAGTCTAATAGCTTAACGTCGGAATCAATAATTCTTCCTATTACATTCACAGACGCATCAGCTGGAAGTTGGTACTTAATCAGTTGTAATTCACCTTGATAACGTCCTGATAAACTATTATCTAGTGTAATAGAACCAACTTTTCTCAAAGTATTGTTATCAGGTTTTATCTCTGACTTATTGAGGGGTCTACCTTCTCTAAGTCTAACAACGTCTCTTGCTACATCAGCTCTTTGATGGAAAATATTACTCATATATGTTGGAGCATTGTTATTTAATTGAACTTTCAATTGCAAAACATTATTTACAAAATAATTTTTAAATTGTTCGAATGTTGAATCCTTTAAGGCTGGATCACCAACATAAATTCGATCAACATTCATTTTATTAAAATCTATAGCGGCGTAAAGTGGATTTTGAGACCTATGTTCTTCTAAAGTTGGTAACCCTTTATAGACGGGAGCTCTCAAATTTGCATCCCCCGGAATGAAGGCCATTACTGTAAATCCATTATCTTTTAACCACTTATTTTTTTCAGAGAACCATTTTTTATCTAATCCCGTGTTCTCGCGAGGGTAATAATTATGCCAGGCTTCCAAATTCTCAAAGTCCGCTTTAGCTTTTTTTAATTCATCAATATCTGATTGTTCAATTGTACTTGCATTTAAAGCAACTTTCACACCATTAGAAAGTCTTGCAATGCCAGCATTATCGATTCCATCGTCGATTCTTAGCATAGTAACATGCAAATCTTTGAAAATTGATAAATCGCTATCTAGATTTAAATTCAATCTCTTTAATGAACTTGATGCAATATCAAGAGTTAACTCCAAACCATTGTCATCGCACAATTTCCCCAAAGCCTTCAAATTCTTCAATAAAACTTCAGGATCATCTTCTGGCAAATTAATAGATGTAAAGACTCCTTTAAATCCGGATTTAACAAATTGATTGAACATATCTATATCTTTTTTAGTCAATGAACTGTGCAGATAAGCTGAAAATCCTAGCATATTATTCTCCTTTATTCTGGATAAATTTCGTTAATTCGATCTTCGTCAACACCAAAGAACCAAGTTACGATGAATCCTCCAGCGTAAGCTACAAGTAGAGCTAACAAGTATACCCATTGTTGTCCAGGTTGCATGATCAATAGTCCAAACAAACCTGAAACACCTTGTGATACGGCACCTAAATGGAATAGTGAAGCAACGATACCACCAAAACCAGCTCCGATACTTGCTGTGATAAAGGCTCTACCAAGTGGCAATGTAACAGCGTACATCAATGGTTCACCAACACCCAAGATAGCGACTGGAATTGAGCTCATAACCATTTTCTTAAATCTCTTATTCTTTGATTTGAAGTAAAGTGCAAATCCGGCACCTACTTGACCACCACCGGCCATCATTAGGATTGGTAGCAAGTAGTTAATACCCTTTGTTGGACCTGTAGGATCGTTCAATAGAACATGGATTGGTGTTAAAGCTTGATGCAAACCAACAGATACTAAAGCCAAGAATGTTGATGATAGAAGGAATCCACCAAAGACACTCAACTTCGTGTAGATGAAGTCCATGACAAGATAGATAGCTGTTGTTAACCATGCACCAACTGGTTGTAGGAAGACAACGGCAAGCAATGAACCAATAATAACTGTCAATAATGGAGTAAAGAATGTATCTAGAACACTAGGCATGATCTTACGAAGATTCTTTTCCAAGAAAGCGAAGAAGATACCCATTAACAAAGCGGTAATCAAACCACCAACACCAACTGTATATGGTGCATGTGTGAATGGCATTGAAATAGCCTGTGTACTTAATGGTGAACCTGTAATTGTGACACCTAAGCAAAGCGTACCACCGATACCACCAAGGATGGCACTACCCTTAAATTCACGAGCAGCATTCATACCAACAAAGATTGGTAGGAAAGTAAATAGTCCCCAACCAATTGTTTTGATAGTCATGTACCACCAATCAGTAACAAAAGCTTGTCCTGTTTGATAATCAATAACATTAGCAAGACCGTTGATTAATCCGGCAGCAATAATACCTGGTAATAATGGAATAAAGACATTAGCAATATGTTGTAAACCACGTTGTAATGGTTTGTCGTGCTTGGCTTTATTCTCTTTTTTATTTTCTTTAGCGATATCTTTAACTTGATCTAATTGTGAATCAGATGAAACATCCCCATCATCACTGTCACTCCCTAAAGCAACTCCAGTAAGTTCAGCAAATGGTTCTGCAATCTTGTTAACTTTTCCTGGTCCTAAAACAACTTGAAGAGTATCAGCCTGAACGACAGCTAGGACACCATCAATTCGTTTCAAAGCATCGACATCGACTTTATCGTTGTCTTTAATGCCTAGTCTTAATCTAGTCATACATGCGACGTTGGCACTAACATTTTCTTTACCACCGACATCTTTAAGAATTTCTTTAGCTATATTCTTTGCGTCCATGTTTGTTTACCCCCTATTTGAATTCTTTCATCAACCAGTTATATGATTTTGGAGTAGCTTTAGTCCAATATGTCCAGTTATGGTTGTCACCAGTATCTTTAACAT
The DNA here is from genome assembly GCF_036913655.1 of Companilactobacillus sp. HBUAS56275. NCBI lineage: Bacteria > Bacillati > Bacillota > Bacilli > Lactobacillales > Lactobacillaceae > Companilactobacillus > Companilactobacillus sp. HBUAS56275. Next base: position 146,041 of record NZ_JAYKKK010000002.1, on the reverse strand, counting down.
ATTTGACCGAATACTTATCTTTCTTCAAAGTCTTAACGAATCTATTAACATTCTTAATTGGAACAGTTGTATCATCTGATGTTGTTTCAACATAGAATTTAACTGGTTTTGTATCTTTATTGATATATTTTGTTGGGAACAAGCCGTCATAAACTTTATCAGACCAATTAGTCTTACCATTAGTAAAGGCGTGCATGTTCATTCTAATAGGATTATCTTTTGGTAAACTGTACCAAACAGATGGTGAGATCAATAATGCTTTAGAGAAATAATTAGAATACTTCAATGATAATCTGGCAGCAGCGTAACCACCCATTGAAATACCACCAATAGCGTGATCACTTCTTGATGATGATACCTTATAAGTCGAATCAATCTTTGGTACTAGATCCTTCATAATGGCACTTTCCATTTGCATGCCACCTTTTTGGTTAACATAGAAACTGTTAAAACCATCAATAAAGACCACGATTGCCTTTTGATTGTTTCTCTTCATAGCTCCATCAAGCATTTGTTGAGAATTGAATCTTTCCAATAAATTTCTATGATTTCCGTATAATCCGTGCATCATGTAAACGACAGGATATTTCTTACTACTCTTTGGATTATATCCGCCTGGTAGATAAACATCGTAATTCCAATCAAGATGCAATTTCTTGGAATACATCGTTGTTGTAGTTACTGTACTAATTGGTGAAACTTTAGTAGCAGCAGCTTGCACAGTAGAACTGGTAAAAGTAGCTATTCCCAGCATTGCAATTATGCCGGATAAAATAACTAAAAATCTTTTAACGCATGATTTCATAATAATTACCCCCAAATATTTTTGTTACCGCTTACAAATAAATCATACAACGTTAAAATAAAATTTCAAGATAATCAGTAATATTTTTAGAAATATAAAATATTATTTCACAAAAGAAACATTTATTGCGGAAAAATAACAACACTTAATACAATCTTTTGTAAGCGTAATCTTTTTCGTTGACTTATCCTTTCAAGCCACTAATAATTAAGGTGTTATTGAATAATTGGAGGCAATCATATGAAACAACGTTATATTGGTCAAACCAACTGGCAAACTTCTGCCGTGGCTTTAGGTATCATGCGTATGAACAGTTTAAGTCCAGAACAAGCTGCCAAGGCCATTGACACTGCTTACGACAGTGGTATCAATTTTATCGACTCCGCTGACATTTATGGCGATGGAGATTCTGAAAAAGTTTTCGGTCAAGCCTTGAAACAAAGTAGTGTTAAAAGAGAAGATTTATTTATTCAATCTAAAGGTGGAATTGTATCTGGAAAAAGATATGACTTCTCTAAACAACATCTAATTGATGCGGTTGATGGTTCTTTGAAACGATTAGGCGTTGACTACTTGGATTCATTCCTTCTTCACAGACCAGATCCATTAATGGAACCAGATGATGTTGCTGAAGCGTTTGACGAACTACAAACATCAGGTAAAGTACGTCACTTCGGAGTTTCTAATTTCAATCCTCAACAATTTCTATTTTTACAAGAAAATATTGATCAAAGACTTCTTATCAATCAATTGCAATTTAGTATCATGCATTCTGGGATGATTGATTTTGGCCTACATACCAATATGGCAGACGACCGTTCAATTAATCATGACGGTGGTTTATTAGCCTTTTCAAGACGTATGGGCGTAACTATTCAAGCTTGGTCACCATTCCAATACGGAACATTTGCTGGAACCTTTATCAATAATGATAAATTCCCTGAATTAAACGATAAATTACAAGAATTAGCGGACAAATACGGCGTAAGTAAGAACGCCATTGCTGCCGCTTGGATTCTTAGACATCCAGCCGATATTCAAGTTATTATTGGTACTATGAACCCTGAACACATTGCTGATAGTGCTAAGGGTGGGGATGTCAACCTTACTAAACAAGAGTGGTATGACATTTACTTTGCTGCTGGTAATGATTTGCCTTAAAATTTTAAAAAAGCAAGCCTCATGCAGGTTTGCTTTTTTATTTTGCAACCGATTTCTTGAATAAGATATATAATGGTACTGATCATTAAAAGAAAAGAGGTATCTCCTCATGTCAACAGTATTAGTTATTTATGCACATCCACAATCAGACAAAGAATCATCTACCAAGGCCCTTTATAACCATTTCATAGATTCCTATAAATCCAGTCACCCAGATGACAAAATTATTGAACACAATGTTTCTGAATACATGCCTTTCCCGTTAAACAAAATTGCTATTTCAATCTACAATAAATCAATGGCTCGCCAACCACTTAATGCCGATGAAGAACGTTTCAAGGACTCAAGACAAAAATGGATTGACGAATTTGTCAATGCTGATAAGTATGTTTTCGTAAATCCGATGTACAATCTCTTTATTCCCGCTGAAATGAAGAGCTACATTGACATTGTTATGCAGGTCCCTGATACCTTCCATTACACAAGTGAGGGCATTCCTGAAGGTAACTTACACAATAAAAAAGCTATTCACTTACAAGCTACTGGTGGGAATTATCACGGATCAAATGGTGCCCCAGATGCAAGTTCTTTAGATCTTGGCCATCAATATATCGGTACTATTCTTCATATCATGGGTATCGATGACTACCAAGGCGTTTTTGCTGAAGGAATGGATCATGATCCTAAAAATGCTGAAAAGATTTTAAACGCAGCCTTCGAAAGAGCCGAACAAGCAGCTAAAGAATTCTAACAAAAAAGCTTCTATACCCTATTAATCAAGGATATAGAAGCTTTTTGCTAACCATTAGTTAGTGTTATTATTAATGCATATCGTTATAACCATTAATAAGTAAATCGAGGTTTATCAATGGAAACTGAATCAGAGTCTACCAAAGTTATTGAAGCTATGAAATGGCAAATACACCATACAAAGAAACAAATCGAATCACTTAACAAAGCCATCACACGTATCGGTGACGTCGAACAATTAAATATGAAAGGCACTTTACTTAAAACTTACGCTAACCAAATTGATACCAAAAAGGGATATGTCATTTTACCCGATTACCGTAATCAAGAAAAAGTAACTATTTACTTAGACACTAAGAAATCAATTATTGATAATGCTGAAACTTATTTCCATCAATATCATCGAGATAAACGTGGTTTAAAAACTATTCAGGACAACTTGAATAAAACCAAGACAAATCTACAAAAGCAAATCACACGTCAGAAAAACTTTGATCCACAAGATTCTGAACAAGTTCAATTGGTTAAAAAACAACTAATTGCTGAAGATGCTATAAAAACAGGGATTTTACACTCATCTAAGGCTCCTGAACCTGCACATCCTCGTCGATTCTATACAACCGATCATGTTTTAGTGGAAGTTGGAAAAAATAGTGATCAAAATGATCATTTAACATTAACTGCCAATAAAGATTATTACTGGATGCACGTCAGTGAACTGGCTGGCTCTCATGTAGTTGTACATAGTGTCAATCCTAGCAAGCAGACCTTATTAGAAGCTGCCAACCTTACTGCTTATTACAGCAAAGGCCGTGGTCTCAAACAAGTTCCTGTTGATGTTTTAAAAGTAGGCCAATTATTTAAACCTAAGGGAGCTAAATCAGGACTCGTCATGTTTAATGGCAAAGCCGATACCCTAACAGTCAACCCTGATAAGGAGTTGGCACAAAGATTATCCGCAAAAGATTAATTTTAAGAGCTTGATTTCAAATAGAGATCGAGCTCTTTTTATTTCAATAAATAAACCTTGCTTTCATAGGGGCGTAACCTAGTATTTTTGTCATCTGCGTAATTGCCGATTAGAAGAGCTCCATTCTCTTGACCATAATCTCTTATTACATCATGAGACGTGAAATTATTAATAACTAGTAATGTTTCATCGTTATAACGGCGTCTATAAGTAAAAACTTCCTCATCATCCATATCTATTACAGCATAATCTCCATAAACTACCAAATCACTGTTATGTCGAAGTTCAATCAATTTCTGATAATAGTAAAAAATAGAGTCACTATCTACCAAATTTTCCTCAACGTTAATCTGCTCGTAATTGGGATTCAAGGCTAACCACGGCGTTCCTTCAGTAAATCCGGCATTTGTGCCATTATCCCACTGCATTGGTGTTCTAGCATTGTCACGTGTTCGATAAGCCAAATATTTCAACATGGTTTTCTTATCAACAATTTTTTCAATTTCGACAAACTCTTTATAGGCATTCAATGATTGAATATCTTCGTACTGTGACAATTCAGTAAAGTGAGCATTCGTCATACCAATCTCTTCACCTTCATAAACATAAGGTGTTCCCTGCAACATATGCAAAGTAGTCCCTAACATTTTAGCCGCCAGCACACGATACTTGGGATCATCCGTAGCAAACCTTGAAACTGCCCTTGATTGATCATGATTACTCCAATACAAGCTATTCCAACCCTTACCGTTTAAAGCAATTTCCCACTTACTCAAAACCTTTTTTAACTCTACTAAATCAATCGGCTGATTATTCCAATGACCCAAACGCTTATCTGGATTAGAAGAAACATTCATATGATTGAATTGGAAAACCATATTTAACTTATTTTCTTTTAAGCCAGCGTATTTAATAGCATCTTTGGGTGATGAGCCTGGCATTTCACCAACTGTCATCACATCATATTTAGATAGAACTTCAGCGTTCATTTCTTCCAAAAATTCACTTAATCGATATCCATTAGCGACTAGACCTGTTCCCCCGTACATAGCACCTGGTTTTTTCTTTCCATCTGGCAATCCCTCCGGTTTAGAAATCAGATTGATAACATCCATTCTAAAACCATCAATTCCTTTATCTAACCAAAAACGCATCAAATTCCAGACTTCTTTACGAACCTTAGGATTTTCCCAATTTAAGTCAGGCTGTTCCTTTGTGTAGAGATGAAGATAATATTGGCCTGTTGTTTCATCAAATTGCCAAGCTGATCCATCAAAACGAGATCCCCAATTATTTGGTTCATGGCCATCAACTGGATCACGCCAAATATAATAATCGCGATACGGATTATCCTTTGATTTACGACTTTCTTGAAACCATTTATGTTGGTCAGAAGTATGATTAACTACTAAATCCATCATTATTTTTAGTTCTAGTGAATGAGCTTTTTCCAACATTTCGTCAAAATCGGCCATCGTTCCGTAATTAGGTTGGATTGCATAATAATCGCTGATGTCATAGCCATTATCTTTATCAGGAGATTTATAAACTGGATTTAACCAGATAACATCAGCACCCAATTTCTTAATATATGGCAAACGACTAGTGATTCCTCGTAGATCACCAATACCGTCATTATTGCTATCTTGAAAACTCTTTGGATAAACTTGATAAACTACTGTTTTCTTCCACCAATCGTTATAAGCCATGAAAAAATTCTCCTCGATGATTTATTCATTTAGATTATGGGAAAATTTTACTAAAATAATTAGTTTTTCAGCAATCAAATTCAAACAAAAAAAATCATGCTAGCAATGGCATGATTTTTCGAGTATATCAACATTCTGTTACTATTCTATAAAATTTAATTATCGGTTTTCTTTAGTTTCAATCTCTCAGCTTTGTGGTAGACCAAAAAGGATGTAATGGGAACCGTTAAAATGACACCAATCGTACAAATCAATGTTGTTAAAATTTCGGCTACAACTAATTTATCGTTTAAAATATCGGTAAATTTGTATCCCAATGAATGTATTAAAAAGAACAATGGAAATGTCGCTGAAAAGAAGTTAAATAATAATGTATTTGTCTGTGTGTTAAGAATTTTATTCCCCACTGAAAATCCATCATTAAAAATCTCTGTCGGCGTCAAAGTGGGTTTATTTAATACTATCTCATTCAAGCCACTAGTAATGGCAACACTAGTTTCCGAAATAACCCCCAAACTATTTATCACGATGATAGCAATCGCTAATTGTGGAAACGAAATCCCCGCTGCCAGAGAAAATGACTCCAACTCATCTTGATTTTCGGGGCCCATTCCTTGCGCACTAGCCCAGTATTCCAAAGGTATCGTAATCAGCAAGATAAAAATCATAATCAATAGTGACGTTTGAAAGGCCGTATTAGCGGTGTCACCATTTTCAACATTCATATAAATGGCTACCACTAATATCACAATGGCAATGATTCCTGTTGTAATCAGAATATTAAAGCCGTCAGCTATTAAAACTAATAATGCAATTACCGATATAACGTTAATACCTAAACCGAATAATAAGGTTAAGCCACGAGTACCAGTTACCATCAACAATAAAACTACAAAAGTTGCAAATAAATATAGCATGACTATAACCTCCTCGTGATTACTCTACTGGAAATAAAACTAGTTATTGGAACCGTTAAAACAATCCCAATCGCACTGATCAGCAACTGGGCAATCCCTAAACTAAGAGTCATATTTAAGGTATAACTAACTGAGTTTCCATTACTCAAGTAAAGCAAAACAACATTTAAATTTTGCGCTATAACGATAAAAAGCAAAATGTTGATTAGTGGACCAATCAATTCTCGGCCAATATTAATACCCGATTTAAATAAAGTTTTAGTTGAAACATCTACTACTTCTTTTTTCATTTCAATCAATGAAGAAGAAATATCCATAGTTTCATCTAGAATGACTCCTAAAACACCGAATAAGACTTGAGAAAGAAAGACTCCCAGATAAGGTTGTAATTCAAAATCATCTAACTCCAAGTGCATACCACTGTAACCTGTCATACTTAAGACAAAAACGCTTAATAAAATTGCAGCAGTCGTTGATATGACTGTACTTGAATAAGCCATCACCGCTGAATATGTCGGTCCTAAAATTACTAATAGCGCCGTTGCAGATATTAATAATGCCGTTACAACGGTTAAAGGAAGCAAAATACTATTGTGTGTCCCAATAATAATCTGTAAATATCCAAAATAAATTACCACATTAATCAAAACACTGATAAACAATTTTCGACGATCGAACTTCATACAGAATAACAAGAAAGTTACTAAGCCAAAGGTAAATACTAACGGTGTATCACGTTTGATATTCTTAGCTGTATACCCTTTGCCACTCTTAGTCAGAATTACTTGTTGACCAACACGATACTTAGTATCAGTCAATTGTGAATTGTAATAAGTATTTCTAAATCGTACCGTTTGTCCTCTTTTATCGGTGTTCAATAGCTTGGCACTAATTTTCTGAGTGTATTCAGTATCGGTATTCTTATATTCATCCGTTGATGTCTGCTTGTTAGTTATTGCAATCTTCTCAATCTTTACAACTGGATCATGATACAAAAAACTGTCAAAATAAGTTAATCCGGTTGCTAATAAGACAATCAAACCCACAATAATGAGCAGACGTATATTTTTTTTCATAAGAAATTCCTCGCATTTCTGCTTATATCTACATTATATGTTTTTTTCAGAAAAATATTTGTGACTTTTTCATGAATATTTTGTAGTTGACAATCTTTGGTTTATGAAATATATTTGAAACATCAAATTCGTTAGGAGATTTCATTATGAATAAATCATACTCTCTCAACATCGCGAATATTCGTTGGCAAAGCCGATAACTCAGATTGGTCCGATATGGATTCAATCTGAAAGGATTGTATCCATGTCGGCTTATTAAACTATGATAATTTTAGAGCCCACATGGAATTTTGTATAAAAAACCATGTGGGTATTTTGTTTTTTTAGGCAATCCCACAAACTCTGGGGTTGCCTTTTTAATTTGGGGGAATTTAAACGATGAAACATACGAGAAGACTTTACGCGACACTAGTTGCCTTAGCAGCATTTCTAATTTTTTCATTCTTTTACACTGGACACGCTGATGCCCGAAAACAGAATACCATTCCAAAAGTCGGAGTTTTACAATTGATGTCACACCCGGCTTTGGACCAGATCAATAAGGGTATTGACGACACTTTGAAAAAGCACGGTTATATTGACGGCAAGAACGTCAAAATCGAATTTCAAAATGCTCAAGGGGATCAAAGTAATTTAAGAACTATCAGTAAACAATTCGTTCAGGATAACGTTGATGTAGCGGTGGGTATTGCTACTCCTTCAGTTCAATCATTGAAGAATGCTACTAGTAAGATTCCCATTGTCATGGGAGCTGTCACTGATCCAGAAGGTGCCGGAATTATTTCTAACAACAAGAAACCCGGTGGCAATATCACTGGTGTCTCCGATCAAGCACCTTTAAAAGCTCAACTTGATTTAATGAAAAAAGTAGTTCCAAATTTGAATACTATTGGTATTATTTATACTTCTAGCGATGCTTCTGCCACTAGTCAAATGAAAAAGATGAAACAGTTGGCTAAACAAAATGGTATGAAAGTAGAAGTTTCCAGTATCAATTCTGTTAACGACCTACAACAAGTTGCAACTGCTTTAACTCAAAAGGTCCAGACAGTTTACGTACCAACTGACAATACCGTTGCCAGTGGTATGAAATTGTTATCTTCCATCGCTGCTAAACAGAATATTGCTGTTTTCCCAGCCGCAACTACCATGGTTAAAGATGGTGGATTAGCTACCGTCGGTTTAAGTCAGTACGAATTGGGACAAAAGACTGGTGAACACGTTGTAAGAATTTTACAAGGCAAAGAAAAAACTGCCACAACCCCTGTTACCTTCATGCAAAAAGGACATTTGATGTTAAACGAAAAAATGGCCAAGAAATTGAATATCCAATTTCCTGACTCATTAGTTAAAGAAGCTGAAAAGAAAGGACAGATCATAAAATGAATTTAATCGTATCTACTATCAGTCAAGGTTTCATCTGGTCAATAATGGCCATTGGTCTTTTCATCACCTTCAGAATTCTTGATTTTCCTGATATGACCGTTGAAGGAAGCTTCCCACTTGGAGCTGTTACCGCTATTAGTTTGATCCAAGCCGGCCACTCAACACTCTTTGCACTACTTATGGCCTTTATCTTTGGTTGTTTTGCAGGATTTGCAACAGCCTTTCTCTACGCAAAATTGAATGTTCCTATTCTTTTAGCTGGTATTTTAACAATGACAGCTCTTTACTCAATCAACTTAAGAATTCTGGGCAAAGCTAACATGTCATTGACCAAATCGAACAATATTTTCACTGAATTTGGTCTGGATAAACTTCCTACTAATTTCAACGGAATCGTTTTGGGAATAATTATCATCGCAATAATTATCTTCCTATTAATAATCTTTCTTAATACTGAAAAAGGTCAAGCCGTTATCGCCACAGGTGACAATGAGACCATGGCCGCTTCACTTGGTATCAACACTACTGTCATGAAATTTATCGGATTGATGGTTTCTAACGGAATCGTCGCTTTAACAGGTGGATTAATTGCCCAACAAAACGGTTTTGCCGATGTAAATATGGGTATTGGCGTCATCGTTATCGGACTTTCTGCCATTATCATCGGTGAAGTTATCTATCCCGATGTACCGTTAAGTATCCGTTTAATCACTATCGTAATTGGTAGTATTGCTTATCGTTTGATTTTGATGGTCGTACTTCAACTAGGATTCAATACCAATGATCTCAAGCTGATTTCAGCAATTATCTTGGCGCTATGTCTTGCTCTACCAACAATTCGTGAACAATTTCTAAAAACTTTAAGAAATGGGGTTAAAACTAAATGAAACCATTACTAGAAATAAAAGATGCCGTCAAAACGATTTATAATGACGATGAAAATCTAAATATTCTTAACCATATCAATTTAACAATCAACCCTAAAGATTTCTTAGTAGTTTTGGGAACGAATGGTGCTGGGAAATCAACATTACTCGATGCTATTACCGGAACCAACGAATTAAGCTCTGGAAAAATTCTATTGAATGGCAAGGATATCACCGATGAAAACTTGGCTAAACGTAGTCGTAATATCAGTCGTGTCTATCAAGATCCAAAATCTGGTACCGCTCCTAGAATGACCGTTGCTGAAAATTTATTATTGGCTAAACGTCGTGGATTACCTAGAAGACTACATTTACGTCACCTAAAAGAAAACCTTCCAGAGTTTCAAAAATTAATCTCTAACTTGCCTACCTTGGATAATCGCCTTAACACCTTCACTGAAAAGTTATCTGGTGGTCAGAGACAGACTTTAAGTTTCTTGATGGCAATCATACAAAGACCTGAGCTACTGCTCTTAGATGAACACACAGCTGCCTTAGATCCACAAACTAGTAAGGATCTAATGGAATTAACCAACAAAATCATCCTTGAAAAAGAATTAACTTGCATGATGATCACGCACGATTTATCTGATGCTATGAAATACGGAAATCGTCTGATTGTTTTGAAAAAAGGTGAAATAATCCTTGATTTAAACAAAGAAGAAAAAGATAAAGTTAAAGAGAAAGATTTACTACAATATTTCTAAAAGAAAAGGGACAATCCATTACGGATTGTCCCTTTTGGTATCACTATAAATTACTTAATTTCGCTAACTTTGACCCATTCGTTAGTTGCAACACGATACATCTTTTCACCATTCAAGGTCTTCATTAAATCAGTTGCCCATGGTGTGTTTGGTCCTAATTGAAGACTTTCAATAATTTTACCGTTATCGTCATACAATTGAGCCATACCCTTGTCTTTTGTAGTAACAGCTTTAACATCTGGCTTTTGAGCAGTTGTATCAGTAGCATTGTTATCTTTATCAGGTGTTGTATTTGTTGAACCTTCAACGATAATATCTGATGCCTTCAACCATTCAGTTGTTGAAACTTGATAATAAGTTACTCCGTTTAGAACCATCTTATTATTTGTTTGCCATCTTGAGTTTTTACCCAATGAACGACTCAAAGTTTTTCCATCTTTATCATACAAATGAGCCATTGTAACGTTAACTTTTACAACACCCTTAATAGGTGTGATTCCATCAGTAGCGCTCTTTGTAACAGTAACAAATTGAGTATTACCTTCGTTTTGTAAAGTTAAGTCCTTACTTGTTGTTGTGTAGCCTTCTGGCAATTGAGCATCTGTTAGTGAAACCTTAACTCCGGCCTTATCACCAAAGATTTGTGTTCTACCAACTTCAGTTTCATCAGCTGTCTTGAAGATAACTGTATTAGAAACTTTCTTCGTTACGGGAACGTTATATTCTTTACCGTCAACTAAGTTAATAGTTTGTTCTGCGTCATTGTTCCATGTGCAGCCAGCAGGTAAATTAGTTAATTTGTAATCATTACCTTCTCCGCCATTAACTGTTTCTGAATTAACTAGGTTACCATTTTGATCAACATAGTTAACCTTAACAGAAATCATCTTAGCAACTGTTACAGTCTTGCTATCTCCGTTATTGCCGAAAACTGCTTTACTGCTATCAGCACTTGTATAACCATCTGGTGCAAATGTAATCTTTTGGCCCTTTGTTCCTTGAAGTGCTTGTGATGATCTAACAGTATTGCCATCAGCATTAACGAATGTGACATAATTAGTAACTGTTTGATCTGCTTGTGTTGTTGCTTGAGTAGCAGCATTGACTGTTACAGGAGTCACAATTGTTCCTAGAACCATTCCAGAAACTAAAATTCCACTAAGTAGTAATGATGTACTTTTTTTCAAAATAATCCCTCCATAGTATCTGTACTAAACACCTTAAATATTAGTTGAGTCAAACATATGTTTCAAGCTATATTAAGGAAATTTATTAAACGTTTACAGTATTTTTATTTTATAAAGTTATGTTTTTAATAAAAAAAGATCGGAGCTTTAAACTCCGGTCTTTTGCTTTTTTTGACCATAATAAGCATTTTTACCATGCTTACGATAATAATGTTTATCCAATAAATACTGTGGAACTTCAATATTGTCACGTGTTAATTGTAATGCATGATAATCCATTTCAGCGACGACCTCTAATACCTTAGCATTATATACGGCCTTATCAGGCGTTGCGCCCCACGTAAATGGCCCATGTTGTCTTACCAAAACTCCCGGAACAGCTTCTGGATCAATATTACGTTCTTTAAAGGTTCTGACAATAACATCCCCTGTATTCTTTTCATACGCTGTCTCAATTTCTTCTTCTGTCAAAGCATCGGAAACCGGAACCTTACCATAAAATGTATCGGCATGTGTTGTTCCTAAAGCTGGTAAATCTATTCCCGCTTCGGCAAATGATACTGCCCAAGGAGAATGTGTATGTACAATACCACCTATATTAGGAAATTTATTGTACAAAACCGTATGTGTTGGCGTATCGCTAGAAGGATTTAAATCACCTTCAACAACTTCACCTTTAAGGTTAACGACAACCATATCGTCAGGAGTTAACTTATCATATTCAACGCCTGATGGTTTTATAACAAATAATCCTTTTTCTCGATCAATGCCTGATACATTGCCCCATGTGAATGTTACCAAACCCAATTTAGGCAATTGCATATTTGCTTCATATACTTCTTTTTTTAAAGATTCAAGCATTTAATAGCCTCCTGTTCTACGCCAACTTCTGCAAAAATATTATCAAAGAATTTCTTTGCTTCTTTAACTTGCTCGATTGGATCATCTGAAGTTTCACTCCACATCTCAATCGTGTAAGCACCGTTATAATTCAAACGTTTTAATTCTTTCAAACAACCTTTAAAATCGACCGTCCCTTTGCCAAAAGGAACATTCTTAAATTGACCAGGAAAATCTTTAGTAACTGGTAAAGTATCTTTCAAGTGAATTGCTGCAATAGAATCAATATTATTTTCTAAATCTGTTCCTATATCATTTTCCGGCCAAGCACTGATATTGCCCAAGTCAGGGTAGGCTTGCAACCAAGGACTATGAATTTCTTTTTTCATATGTACGACTTTTTCAATAGAATTTAAGAAAGGATCATCCATTATTTCTATATCAAGCATTACCTCATGACTAGCAGCATAAGCTACACACTTCTTCAAATTCTCTACGAAGTATTCTCTTGAAGTAACACTTTTCTTGTCATAATAAATATCGTATCCAGCCATTTGAATATTTCTTACACCCAAATCAACGGCTAAATCAACAGCTTTATACAACATTTCAAGGGATTGTTTCCTTGTCTTTTCATCATATGAACCCAATGGGAATCTACGGTGACCGCTCAGCATTATGGTATGTATACGTGTTCCTGTATCCCAAATCGCATTTCGAACTTCTTCACGTTGTTCCTTAGTCCAGTCAAGTCTTGCCAATCTTTCATCACTTTCATCAATCGAAAGTTCTAAAAAATTGAATCCTAACTCGTGTACCAATGCTAATCTATCATGCCAATTTAAATCTTTTGGTAGCGCCTTTTCGTATATACCTAATGAATTCATAATCATGTCTCCCTATTGACCTAATTGTATTTGAACCACTTCAATACCTCGTTTACGAAACGATTTAATTACCTTCTCGTTCGCAAAACTATCAGTTATTAAGATATCTATATCATCAATATCGGCTACATGGTAATTACTAGTAACTCCTATCTTTCGATAATCAGCTAAACAAATTACCTTCTTCTTCGTTCGTTTTATCATCGTTGCATTAACTTGTGATTCGTATAGATTATGCGTGGTCAAACCACCATCTACACTGACACCATCAAGTCCTACGATCGTATAATCAGATTGCATGCTAGATAATAATTCGATCGCAACGCCTCCAACTAATGATTCTTTAGGATATCTAATTTCTCCACCAGTCAAAATAATTATTGTCTGAGGATGATGTACCGATTCAATCGCATGTGCATTATTAGTAATAATAGTTAATCTTTTAGATGCTAATTGATTAATTGCCAACCAGCATAGAGAACTTGAATTGACGAATATCGTGCTAGACTCCGATATGAAGCCCGGAACAGCGGCAGCAATTTTCATTTTGATTTGATCAACTCTACTGCCCGCATTCACATCTAATGGATCTGAAGAAAGTGATTTACCGTCAGCAGACGTAGCTATCCCACTTCTCCATTCAATTACTCCCATTTCTGATAATATCTTCAAATCTCTTCTAATTGTTATCTCGGAAACACTAAGTTTCCCCGCCAGATTTTCCACTGACATAGAGCCTTTTTTGTTAACTATTTTTAGAAGTTCGCTTCTTCTCTCCTGTACATTCGAAATTGAATTTTTCATATGATCATCCTCAAAACGTCTTTTTTATTAGTCCCAAATGCGTTTGATTTCGTTTTGGAGATCAGTTGCTGCCTTTGCTGGGTCGGCTGCTTTGGTTATTGCTCTACCAGCAATGAACGTATATACGTCTACCCCTTTAAACAATTTAAGCGTATCAACGTTTAATCCACCAGTCACTGAAACTCTAAAGCCCATATCAACAAGCATTTTAACTTTATTTAAATCCTTTTCGCCCCAAGTTTCACCTGAAAGTAGTGCATCCCTGCTTTGATGATAGATTGCTTGTGAAATTCCAGCATCTAACCATTTTTGAGCATCTTCTTTAGTCCAGTTGCCGTAGAGCTCAACTTGAATTTCGCCAATCTCTTTATTAGCTGCTTCCATAGTTGGAATCGTTGCGGAACAGATGCAAGTCATCCAATCGGCTCCAGCATCGGCCATATTCTTAGCAACTGTTCCACCGGCATCAGCACACTTTGTATCAGCGATAACTGTCTTATTAGGGAATAGAGCTTTTAATGATTTAACTGCAATAGTCCCTTCTTGAAGAATCAAGATTGTTCCTGCTTCAACAATATCGACAATATTACCAACTTCTCTAACATCGGCCAAAGCACTCTCTAAAGTATTATTATCCAAAGCTACTTGTAAATTTGGTTTCATGATTTTTCTCCCTATTTAGCAAACTCAGTTTCTTCTCTAACTCTTTGCTCAATTTCTTTATCACTCAAAACATTTTTTACGCCAACAACTACAACGCCTTTTGCTTTTGCATCATCAAACATATTTACGAAGTTCATTGGAGTAAATACAACATCATACTGTTTAGCTGTACTTGTTCCTTCAGCAATGCTTGTATGTTCAATATTAGTAATAGGGATATTTAATCTTTCAAAAGCCTTCTTTACACTTCTCATCATCATCAAACTTGTTCCTGATCCATTTGCGCAAGATACTAAAACTTTCATAGTAAGCCTCCATGTTATTATAAATTATTTTTTGCTAACGTTTTCTTTATATTTGTCGTAATCAGTAACCATTAAGAAATAATTCTTAGGATCTTTTCTATATTCGAGTTGTGGGATAACAACCAAAATAACAATAACTACTACAATACCTGCTATACCTAAGTACTTCATGATTGCTGTGAATATTGGCCATAATGTGTCCCAATCGAACATGCCAAGGTAACCACCAAATTTAGCCAAGCCAACCCAGCTAGCAATAATTGCGGCACCAAGAACTTGAACCATACCACTGATAAATGGTAGAAGCATAGCAGCAACGGCTCCAGCACGTTTATTGGCATATACACCAAAGGCTGCATTATCAAAGAACAATGGAATAAATCCAGCGATAATGATTGTTGGTGAATGGAATACAATCAAAGCACCAATCATTAAGAATTGTCCTAAAGCACCAAACAAGAATCCAATTGTTACAGCATTAGGTTCACCAAAGGCAAACGTAGCAGCAACATCAATACCAGGTACTGAACCAGGTAATAGTTTATCTGAAATACCACTGAAACTTTCTGTTAGTTCTCCAACGAAGGTACGAACACCTAATTGCAAGATTGCTAAGTTAACAGCAAATCCTAAGGATGTTGTCAAAATATAGAATAAGAAACTACCATTAGGTGCTAGTCCTGAAACACCTTTACTGGTTATATAAAGTTCATTGAAATATGGACGTCCTAAGACCAACATAATAATTCCGAAGAAGAATAGCATCAGAATACCGGTAGCAACCATATTCTCATTAAATATCTTCAAAAAGCCTGGTAATTCAATATCTTCAAGTCTCTTAGGCTCTTTATGAGTTTTTTCATCATGTTTCTTTATCTTATCTGCTAACCAAGAAACTAATGCAATACCAAACATTTGTTGGTGGGCAACGGCAAAGCCACCACCATCAGTTAAATCCTGAGTATATCTGATTGTCATATTTGAACCAACGGCCCAATACAAACCTAGGATAACTCCCATTACTAGTAAAACTTCCATTCTGCCCATTTGAGGGAAACAGAATAGTAGTAGCCAAAAGGCTGTAGCCGCTTGTTGTACTTGTACGTTACCAGTAGTAAATACAGAACGTAATTTTGTGAATTTCTGAAATCTTACTAATATGATGTTAAAGACAAAGGCAAACAGTAGAAGTAACATTACATCCCCAAAGGTTCTCCCGAAAGTCTTTACAACACCATCTGTAACAGCATTTTGTCCAAAATATGGGTCAATAACTGTCGCAGTTAAATGAAATCTTGTTTTTAATCCTGTAAGGATTGGTCTAAAACTATTAACTAATCCCCCAGAACCCACCATCAAGATCATGTAGCCAATTACAGCTTTCATAAAACCAGCAATTGATTCATAAATTGGTTTCTTTTCCAAGATATAACCTAATAGAACGATAAAACCAATCATGTATGCTGGTTGGGTCAAAATATTTGTAGCAAAGTAATCCCAAATCTTCAGAAGAACACTTACAAAGGTATCCATCTTTATACTCACCTGCCCTTATTTGTCAGATCAAACTAATTCTTTCAAATCATCAATGCTCTCAACATTCAATAATCTATCTATAAGACCATCTGTCATTAACATGTCAGACAATTCTCCGATATTTTTCAAATGTTCATCTGGATCTTGTGCTGCTAGAGTAAAGAACAATTTGGCATTTGAATCAGGACCAAAATTGACTGATTTATTAAACTTGGTAAATCCAATTGCTGTTCCTAGTACGTTGTCACTTTTAGCATTAGCATGTGGCATAGCAACTCCGGGAACGATGACGATATATGGACCGTTATCTTCAACATTCTTAATAATTTCATCGATATAAGCCTCTTTAATATATCCGTGTTCAACCAGTTTTCTAGCAGCTATCTTTAATGCCTCTCTCCAGTCTTTTGGTTCTTCATCAGTAATTTCAACTAAATCTTTATCTAACATATCGTTTAACATCATATTTATTTACACCGCGTTTCTTTGTTTTATAGGAATGAAGGGAATGGTGTGTCATTATCAATTGCAAATGCATCTGAGAAGCCACGATCATAGTTGTATTCCATTCTGTCTTTGTCATCTGGATATGTGAATTCTCCACCTACTTGCCAGATAAATGGTTTGAACTTGTATTGCAAACGATCTTTTCTGAACTTCCAAAGATTTTCAATTTCCTTAGGATCTGTCATAAAGTTTGTCCAAATATCATAATGGACAGGAATAATAACTTTAGTCTTCAATGATTCTGCCATTCTGAGAATATCTGAAGATGTTAATTTATCTGTGATACCTCTTGGGTTTTCACCATATGCACCAAGGGCAACATCAATTTCATTTTCATTACCATGCTTAGCAAACATATTTGAATAATGTGAGTCAGCTGCATGATAAAGATTTCCACCTGTTGTTTCAAATAGGTAATTTACAGCAATCTTATTCATATCTTGAGGCATCTTACCTTTAAGAGTTACGTTAGGATCATCTTCTGTTACTAGAGCTGTTCTATCAAATCCTTCAAGAACCTTAACAGTTGTCTTACCAATCTTTACGGAGTCTCCTGGTTTTACAACAACAGTTTTCTCAGCTGGAACACCCCAACCTTGCCAAATCTTAACTACTTGTTCTGGTCCGTAGAATTTAGCATCTGGACAGTTCTTATTAACCGCAGCGGCAGTATTAATATCCAAGTGATCTGAGTGAATATGACTTACAAATAGTGCATCAACATTTTTAATTTCAAAAGGATCAATAACGAATGGTTGGTTTCTCAAATTAGGTTGCATCTTTTGAACTCCACTCATTCTTTGCATTTGATGACCCTTACGCATCATGCCGTTACCATGAGTTTGTTTACCAGTCCCACACCACATATCAACTAAAATATTGGTATCTTCAGCTGTCTTCAACCAAATTCCTGTACAACCTAACCACCACATTGAAAATGTATTAGGTTTAACTTTCTTATTTTCAATTTCTTCATTCAACCATGTTCCCCATTCTGGGAATGTATTTAGAATCCAACTTTCTTTTGATACTTCATTAATATTTGTTGCCTTAGCCATTATATTGTTGCCTCCAATAAATTTAATAATATTTCTTTACGCTTTTTATGATAGGTTCATATGATTGCGCTTTCAATGACGTTTTATGCACATTATGTATACTTTTATGATTTTTATGTTCTTTTTATGAATAGCACTCATTATTTTGCTCATAAACGTATTCATATGTAGTGATTATATGATTATGGAATGGAATAAAATTCATAAAAAAAGAGATAAACGATATCTTACCGTTTATCTCTTTTCTGAATCACTTTAATGCTTCAGAGAATTTTTCATATTAAATTTGCCTATACAAAAATATATTTTTTTTGTTAGGTCTCTTCTTTATATACAATAATATTTCTAATAAAAGTAGTATTATAATTATATAAATTATTCTTTGAGGGTGAATTGAATATGTTTAAAAAGGGAAAAAACATATTTAGTCTATTAGTCATCGTTTTATCTATTTTCATGACCAGTACAACTAATATTGTTAATGCCGACAGTCTTTCTGGAACTTCTTCTCCTGAAACCACTGCTACCACTGCTTCAAATCAATCTGACAAAACTAATTGGGGTAGTCAGTTGATAACTAAGACTCAATTACAAGATGAAAATGGAAATCCTCAGGCTTCTTTTGGTCAATATGACACGATCAAAGCTTATTGGGAATTTTCAACTAACAATCATATAATTCATAACGGCGATACTATGACAGTCACCGTTCCAAAAGTACTAACAGTTGCTAATGATATTCTTACGCCTCAACCAGTTACTGAAATTCCTGGTGGCAGGGAGATCGGTACGGCTACTTTGATAAAAAGTACTAGAACAATCACTGTAACATTTAATCAATATGCCGCCAATGAATCCAAAACTTCGTCTGTGGTTGGTTCTTTCAACGCTATGACTCATTGGGATTTAGGCGTCGTAACTGTTAATCAAAAGGTTCCAATAGATTGGAATTTGAATGGTACCACTGTCGACGATCCTGGTTCTACAGGTTCAGCGACAGTCTCGAATCCTCAAGTACCTGATACTAAGGAAAAATTATTCAAATATGGTAGTTATATCCACGATACGATTCAATGGACGGTCCGTATCAACTATGCCGGTGTAGCAATAAAAGACGCCGTTTATAAAGATACATTAGGTAAAAATCAGGCTTTATTAATTGATGACGAACATCCGGTAACAGTTAATTCGGCTACGGCTGATCACACCACCGGCACCATCACTAATGATTCTAATAATAAATTTGCTAAAGCCACGGCAGAACCAACTAAGGATGGCTTTACCGTTAATTTAGGTGATATCGATCAACCTGTTATCATTACTTATTACACTAAGATCACCAACTACGATAATATTTCTAGTTCTTACGGAAATACCGGTGACTTACTCTCTAATAAAGATGAAGTAGTAAACGTTCCTGTTAATATTTCTTCAACAACTTTAGGAAGCGACGCCAGTTCTGGCGAACAGATCACTTCTCTAATGGGGCATAAGATTTGGAAAAATGTTCCAACTGATCAAAAAATTCCCACAAGTATTACCGTTAATTTATTACAAAACGGACACTCTTTAGCCAACCAGCCAAGTCAAATAGTAACCGCTGCTTCCGGTTGGTCATATGTTTTCAATAATCTGCCAAAATATGATGATAAAGGTAATTTGTATAAATATACCGTAACTGAAAATCCCGTTGATGGGTTTATCGGTTCAACCAGTGGTAACGATTTAATTAATGTTCCGAAGTCCTCCATGACCAAGTTCACTGTTACCAAAAAATGGAATGATGGTAAGGATCAGAATGATCACGCTCCAATTAAGATCGGTTTATATGATGAACACGGTTATGGCCCAAAAAACTATAACAATCAAGCAGAGCTATCTGCCAAAAATAACTGGACATACACTTATACAGGACTAGACCCTGATATCACTTGGTACGTTTCCGAATTAGACACCCCCGCCGACTACATCTCCACAGATAGCTACCCAAATGGCGATTCAAATAATAAAGTAGTTACTAATACCTTAGCCACGACCTTTACTGTCAACAAGAAGTGGATCGATACTGATGCTTCCAAACGACCAACTAAAATAGAAGTTCAGCTTTATTCAAAAACTGACACTGATAAAACTAAAAAAGCAGTTGGAAATCCTGTCGAATTGAATGAAAGCAATAACTGGTCACATAAATTCGGTGGTGGTTCCACGAATGAAACTAAGCTACCTAAATACGACGACAATGGCAAGAAAATCACTTATTCCGCTGAGGAAGTGGCGGTTCCATCCGATTACTCGCAAAAAACTGCTATCAATTCCAATGACACTGAAGAAACGATTACGAACACTTACGAATCAAAGACACCTGAAACAACCAGTCTAAGCGTCAAGAAAGTATGGCAAGACAACAAGTCAACACATAATCCTATTACCGTCCACTTATTAGCTAACGATAAAGATACTGGTAAGACCGTTACATTGAGTGATAGCAATAAATGGAGTGACAGTTTCACTGATTTAGACAAGAGTATCAACTATTCTGTTAAAGAGGATACACCGCAAGGATATGAATCAGCTATCACGCCAACTAACGGTGGTTTTACGATTACGAATACGCCTAAACAAACCACTGAAAAGACTAATTTAACCGTTACAAAGAGTTGGAACGATGATAACGATAAAGATCAAATCCGTCCTACTAGTGTTACTGTAGAACTTCTTGCAAATGGTAAGAATACGGGCAAAACTGTCATTCTTGACGTAACAAATAATTGGTCACAAAGCTTTACCAATTTGGATAAAAGAGTGAACGATAAAGACATCACCTATACTGTTCAAGAAGTATCCGTAGATGGTTATAACGCCACTTACAATTCAATCGATTCTAATCATATAACTATCATCAATAAACATACTCCAAAGACCGTTACTCCTTCTGACAACAAGCGTACTTTCACCGTTACAAAGAAGTGGTCTGACTATAATAATGCTGATAAAACTCGTCCAACTGAAATCAAAGTGCAATTAACTGCTAATGGTCAGGACAGTGGTACTCCTATCACTTTAAATGCCAAAAACGGTTGGACCTATACCTGGTCAAATCTTAAGAAGCAAAGTGACAACAAAGATATTCAATATTCTGTAAAAGAGATCAAAGTTAATGGTTACACAACTAATATCGATAAAACTAACGATGGTGCAACGATTACTAATACTTTGATTCCAATTACTCCACCGGTAGATAATAAGGATAAATTGACCGTTACAAAAACTTGGAACGATAAAAACAATCAGGACAATCTTCGTCCTAGCCAAGTTAAAGTTCAATTATTGGCCAATGACAAGGTCTTCGGTGATCCTATTATTCTAAATAACGACAACCACTGGTCTTATACATGGAACAACCTCGATAAAAACACTAAATACTCTATTAAAGAAGTTCCTGTTCCCGGTTATACAACGGAAATCAAACAAGTTGAAGATGGAAATGTTTCTATTATTAATACTCATTTAGTCAACACTCCGATAAATCCTGATAAACCCACAACACCAACTACGCCAACAGAGCCTACTCAACCTATAATTCCTGTTATACCGGTTCAACCAAGTACCCCTGACTCTTCTACGGATACTAATTTAATTCCATCAGAAGGCAATAATAACGAATCTACCACTACTGATTCCACATCCCTATTGCCAAATAATCCTACAACACCAGCAAAAACTAGTGATCCTGATACTACAAAAAATGAATCTTCTAAAGAATCACTACCACAAACTGGTAATCAAGCAACTTGGATACTTAGTTTAGTCGGTCTACTTGTTCTTATTTCTTTAGTACTTTATAAATTATTCAAAAAGACAGTTTAAAAATAAATAGCGATAGCTAAATTCTACTTTTATTCTTATCGACCCGCTAAAGCAGAGAAATACTTATAACTACGTTATACTTATCTTAATTGTTCAAATTAATTAAGGAGTTGATTATTGTGGCTAATGCTATCTCAGAACTAACTGCAACTGACTATTTTGATTATTTTGTAAATAATTTTGAAAGTGTAGGTATCAACAAATCCACTAATCGCACTAATGCGGTTCTGGATTCGAATATAAACACTAGCGAGTTATATTCCGTCTTGAAGGAAAAATACTTAGTAGAAATACTAAACAAAGACGAGTTTAAGAATTCAGAGGTGACCTTCATTCGGCAACAACACAATCCAGATGATTTTATTGTTGCCACATTAATAGATCCCCATACTGAAAGTAAAATTTCAGTTGAATTAGATAAGTCTGATTCGCCAACGTCTACCAAAAATGCCTTTATGACAGGGCTTAATTCCATAAAATCTACATATGCCAAAAAAGTTATTGAAATGAAATCTTGGTAAATAAAAAAACACTCCATCATGTAATTCATAAGTCATGATGGAGTGTTTTTTATTAAATTTTTCTATTTCTAGTATGAGTAATACTATTTTTCGAGGCTAGAATTTTTATCATACTTCTCACGCAAAGTTTTTATCCTAGATTCAATAGCCACATTATGATTAATTTTCGCGAAAGCCAAAGATTCACTCAACAAATCTTCAATCTCTTTATGCGGTTTATTTTCATTAATAGCTATCTTGGCTGATAGGAATTTTAATCTTGGCAAGTAATAAGTGATGTGCTGCTCAGAACATAACTTTATTCCTCTAAATACCAGTTCATTACTTTTTACATAGTCTTCAGTTTTTATATAGAATTCGGCTGTATAAAAAACAATTGTCAAGATTCTTAAGTAAACGTTGACGCTACCTTTTTGAAAAGTCTCATCTTTGTGTATATTAATATAATCCCAGACCTTTTCAAAGAAGAAGTCGGCTTCTTTCATTAAATCCATTTTTGAATAGTACAAACCTAGGCCAACGTAAGCTAAATAAGTATAGATGGTTTGATGTTTCTCATCCAAATCTTCTAAAATACGTGCAAAACTATAAAAAGAATCTTCTATTTTGTCATTCTTTAACGCATTGAAAAGTCCCCATTGATAATAATATTGCATTTTCAGCGAATTATTATGAATTTCATCTGCGTCAATCTCTGACAAACTTTTTGAAACATTCGAATAGCTTTCCATCATCAGTTCGCTTTCTGTTCTGTCTAAAACTGATTTCATATGGGTTGTTGAAGCTATTGAATTCCTGTATAGATCATCTACAGAAAGTCCCAACCTCTCACATAACTTACTTAAAATGGCCAAGGAAGGTATTCGACCATTATTTTCAAATTTACTAAGAGTTGATTGTGTACAAATACCTTTACACAGTTTCACTTGGGATATTTTCAGAGATTTTCTTCGTTCAATAAATATATTAATATCCATAATCTCATCCTATTATTTTTAAATCTATAAATATTTTGTGCGGGATATCAAGGTCTTTAGCTACCCTATATTCCGCACATCATCAGATTTAAAAAATTCCTTTACTTATACACTATCATTATCTAATTTATATCTTAAATTGTAAATACATATCATTATATTTATATTGAATCATATTTAATCAATTTTTATCGTAAATTATGAATAACACAATTCATATTTTGCTTTAATTGTCCATATATGACCAATTAGTATCTATCTGAAAAAATAAATGACAATTTCATTAAACTGCGGTATCATATAGTCCATGTTAAAAAAACAGTTGTTCATGAATTGTGAACACATTGAATGGAAAGAAGAAGTGAAGTTAATATGGCAAAGAAAAATTTGAGCCGTAGTCTCTCGTCTAGACAAATGCAAATGATCGCCTTAGGTGGAACAATTGGAGTTGGATTATTTATGGGATCCGCTTCAACCATCAAATGGACCGGTCCCTCTGTCCTATTAGCTTATGGACTAGCCGGTGTCATTCTTTATATGGTCATGCGAGCTCTTGGAGAAATGTTGTATGTTGATCCTTCAACTGGTTCGTTTGCCAAATACGCAACTGAATACTTACATCCCGTTGTTGGATACTTAACTGCTTGGAGCAATGTCTTCCAATACTTAGTAGTAGGAATTAGTGAAGTTATTGCGGTCGGAACCTATCTAGAATTTTGGTTCCCAACTATGCCAAAATGGATAGCTGGTGTGGTAGTTGTTGTTACATTATGCCTGGCTAACCTTACATCTGTCAAAGCATATGGTGAGTTGGAATTCTGGTTTGCTTTAATCAAAGTCTTAACAATCATTATGATGATCATCTTAGGATTCTTCGTTATCGTCTTCGGAGTTGGTAATAACGGTCATCCTGTTGGTATCAGTAACCTTTGGACACACGGTGGATTTTTCACTGGTGGTCTGAAAGGATTCATATTTGCACTATCAATTGTTGTTGCTTCCTATCAAGGAATTGAAGTTATTGGTATTACAGCTGGTGAAGCTGAAAATCCCCAAGAAAATATTGTCAAAGCTATTCGTTCTATCGTCGGCCGTATCTTAATTTTCTACATCGGAGCAATTTTTGTTATCGTTGCTATCTACCCTTGGGATAAATTAGGTACTATCGGATCACCTTTCGTTGAAACATTTTCAAAAGTTGGTATCACATTTGCCGCTGAAATCATCAACTTCGTTATGTTGACAGCTGCAATGTCTGGTTGTAACTCAGGTATTTTCAGTTCTAGCCGAATGCTTTATACATTGGGAATTGAAAAACACTTACCTAAGTCTTTTGTTAAACTATCTCGTCATAACGTTCCATATATCCCAGTCCTAGCCATTTCCATCGGTATTCTAATCGGACTGATTTTGAATTATACATTGCCAGTATTATTACACACTTCCGGTAACATTTTCGTTATCGTTTATAGTTCTAGTGTTCTACCTGGTATGGTTCCTTGGTTCGTTATCCTCTTCAGTGAATTAAGATTCAGAAAAATCAATAAAGATAAAATGAAAGATCATCCTTTCAAAATGCCTTTCTACCCTATCAGTAACTACTTAGCAATTGCCTCTTTACTAGTTATTCTAGTGTTCATGTTCTTAAACCCAGAAACAACCGTTTCTCTACTTGTCGGAGTTATTTTCTTAGTCGTAATGTCGATTGTTTACTTCGTTAAAGAACGTGGCAAAGTTCCTGCTAAAGATGCAGAAGCAGCACCAGTTTCTGATTTTGAAGAAAATGAAGATTAATCAAAAAAAGCTTAATGCAACTACTATCAAATAGTAGTGCATTAAGCTTTTTTAGTGTCTACATAAAATCGGTAACTTCTTTAACGTCGTAACGAACTGACTTAGTATAGTCACCTTCTGGTTTACCAATAGCAACAGCTGTAACTGGAATATATCTCTCACTGTCCAAGCCAAAGGTTGAAGCAATTTTACCAAAATCATAACCTGACATTGGATTAGCTTCATATCCATGAGCACGGGCAACTAGTAACAATTGCATAGCAGCCATACTACCATCAATTGTTGCATCCTTTTCAAGGAAACTTCTGTCAGCATGTTCATACAAAGGCAAGAAAGTCTTGAAAACTTTATCACGTTCTTCAGGACTAATTTGTCCATTCTCACAAGCCTTGTTCCAAACATCACGATACTTGTAATGAGATTGAGTGTCACCCAAAACAAAAATAACCGCTGAACAACTGTCAACCTGTGGGTAGTTGAAAGGCATCATAACTGAATGAGCTTTCTTCTTACCTTCTTCATTATCACAGACAACAAAGTGCCATGATTGTAGGTTACATGCAGAAGGAGCAGTGATAGTCTCCTCAAGCATTTCAGAGATTTCCTCACGAGGAATCTTTACATCACTTTGGAACTTTCTATATGAATGACGATCGAACATAATATCTTTAAAATTATTGTTAACTAAATTCTTTGTTTCATCCATTAAACTTCATCTCCAAATCTTTGTCATACTTAATTCTACCGCCGTAGTTGACCTTTGTAAACATTTTCACAAGGATTTTAGATAGAGTTTAAAGTTCTTAAATTGCCGTCCTCCGCAAAAATTGGGAATGCATTGGAACGCTATGGACACGGCTTGGAGCTAATAATTTCGTACTTCGCACGAAATTATTAGCTCCAAGTCCGGTCTTATTGTAATCGGCATAGCCGATAACAATAATCTCATGGCTGAACGCATTCCCAATTTTTACTCCGGACTAAAGAGTACTTCTACTTTCTTATTTAGAATTAATTTTTAATTCACCATACTTCAAATCAAAGATTAGAGATAAATTCTGAATTCAATATCATCTGGCAAAATAGATAGCATGACCACCGTTTTATCAGCGTACATTATTAGTAAACAAGCTAGTACTCGACACTCTCAATAGATACAGTCCACTATCTAATGATTTAAAACATAAAAAATCAGAACAATAAACCGGTCCAGAGCAACGGGAAAATTGTCTCACTTATGAAACTTACCTTAGTAATTCGCTATCTTTCATTTTCTCGAACTAAGCAATCAAAATTCTATTTAGTCCGGAACAAAACTTGGGAATGCGTTCAGCTATGAAGTCATTGTTAGTGGCTGTGCCACTTACAATGAGGCCGACTTTGGAAATCCATTATTTTGCACGAAGTGTAAAATAATTAGTTTCAAATCGCGCCCATAGCGTTCCAACAGCATTCCCAAGTTTTGTGGAGGACGGCAAGCTCCCACTATTCAACATAGAACCATGGTTATTTCCATAAAAACCCCAAACAAAAAATCCAGCAACTCAATTTCGAGTCACTGGATCAAATTTTTTAACTATTTAGTTTCTTTTGAAGCTTTCTTTTTCTTAAGATCACCATGTTCGCTCATTTCATGCCATTCGGCCAAACTGATCAAACTGGACATAGTCATTGGTAAGATGAAGACTAATACAACTAATCCAATAATTACACCTAGTGCAACTTGGATCAAGGTTGTAACACCACTAGGAATCAAAGCGGCAAAGGTACCACTCAAAATAATAGCAGCACTGATAACAACCGCACCGATTGCTGTAGCAGCTCTTAACATCTGACTCTTCAAGTTGGCATCATCATGATCATCCCTGTAACGAATCATTAGGAAGATACTGTAATCAACACCTAACGCCATCAACATAATGAATGTGAAGAATGGTGTATTCCAACTCAATAATGGTCTGCCTAAGAAGGTTGCTGAAATCATTCTTGTCAAACTCATTGAAACGGCATATGCAGTTAGCAATGTACCGATGATCATCATTGGTTGCAAGATTGATTTAATAACAACGATCAAAGCAAGTCCAATACCGATCAACATAATGATAGCTGTACGTTTAAAGTCACCATTAGCAAGAGTTCTCAAGTCGTTATCTTGTGATGTTTGACCACCGATAGCAACCTTAGTTCCGGCTAAAGCACCATGTTTAACTTGAGACTTCAAATCTTTTTGCATACGTTTGAATTGTGTATTAGCTTTAGTTGAATTTGGATCACCTTTCAAGACAACAGTTAAGGTTGTGATCTTATGATGATCAGCCATGTATGTATCCAAAGCTGGTTTGAAGGCCTTAGATTTAATGGTTGCCTTAGGTAGATAGAAATCGTCACCGATATATGACTTACGTAATTCAGTCAAGTATTGATTCATCGTATCACTACCGTCGGCTAACGTTGTTAGACCGTCAGAAGCACTACCTAATCCTTGTTGCAACTGTTCAACTTGTGAAGACATTGATTGTAACTTAGTATTCAATGTTTGTACACCAGCATTAACTTGTTGACTAGCAGAAGCAACAGAACTTGCACCACTATTCAAAGTTGAACTAGATGAATTCAAGGTGTTAGTACCATTAGCTAAAGTACTTGCACCACTGGCAATTTGTGAATTAGCACTGGCAAGACTATTAGCACCTGATGACAATTGACCGGCACCACTAGCAACTTGGTTAGCGCCACTAGCTAGAGTTTGTGTACCACTAGTTAATTGACTAACTTGGCTTGTTAAGCCTGGAAGTGAACCTGTAAATTGATTGATGCCACTATTCAAAGTACCGGCACCACTATTTAATTGATTAATACTGCTTACTAATGTAGCAATTTGACTGGCATTTAGTTGACCGCCAGTTGCTTGATTCAATGCACCACTACTTTGTAATTGAACAAGTAATGGTCTTAATTGATTAACAGTTGCTGTCAATTGATTCATTTCAGTAGCTAAAGTATTGCTACCTTGACTCAATTGTTGAACTTGACCTGTTAATGTAGGCAAACTAGCAGCTGCACCGCTGACACTAGATGCTAATTGATTTGATCCACTAGCAACTTGACTAGCACCACTTGCCAAAGTTTGTGTACTTGAAGCCAAAGTATTAGCACCACTAGCGGCTTGGCTACTACCTGAAGCTAATTGTTGGGCTCCTGAATTAGCGCTTGAAACACCAGCAGTATAGTTACTAATACCGGATTGCAATTGTTGTGTACCAGATTGTAATTCTTGAGTACCATCAGCCAATTGTTGAACTTGACTCATGCTACCACTGATATTGGCATTACTTAATTGAGTATTGGCACTATCCAAACCAGATTTAATTGTATTTAAACCTTTCTTGGATGAATCCAAACCTTTAGTGATGGTCTTTAATTGATCCTTTAAGTACATTGATCCAATCTTACTACCACCAGGTTCAGTTACAGAAGCAACTGTCTTAACGCCATCTTCTTTTTGAAGATATTGTGTCAATTGATCGACAGCAGCTAATTTTGCTTGAGTATTCAATTTCTTATCGCTTTGAATATAAATTGTGATTGGGGCTGTCATACCTTTAGAGAAGTGCTTTTGAATTATTTCGTAACCTGCTTTTGACTTATAGCTACTTGGTAATTCATCGGCATTGTTAAAGTTCAAATCAGCATTCATCGTCATAACGAATGGAATAGCTAAAATAGCAATTACACCTAAGACAATAGCTGGTTGTGCTAAAGCGGTCTTAGACAATCCATGCCATAAACGACTTGAACTGCTACCATTTGAAATCTTGCTTGGCCAGAATAGTTTTGGACCAAGTACGGCCATGAAGAACATGTTCAAAGTCAATAGAACTGGCAATAGGACAAGAACACCAATGGCAACGGCTGAAGCACTTTGATAGAACGAGAACTTAGCAAGCCATAAAACAGAGAATCCAATTAGAACTGAAATTCCTGAATAAAGAACTGTACGACCACCGTGTTTACGAGTTGACCTCATCGCATCAACCGGATCTAGTCCATCAGCCAACGCTCCCTTGAAGTAATCGTAAAGTAAAATATTGTAATCAGTACCAATACCAAACAAGACAACAACTAAGAAGACTTGGGTAAAGTTAGAGATTGGGAATCCAGCATGTTGAGCTAGATTCATAACAACACTCAAACTGGTTACAAAGGCCACACCAACGTTTAATAAGGAAATAATTGGTACGATTGGTGATTTGAAAACTAAAATCAAAACGATAAAGATGAAGATTACCGCAATAACTTCGGTCTTCTGGATACCTTTTTCAGTAACGGTTGAGAAGTCATCATTTAAAGCATCACTACCTGTGACATAGGTATTAATACCAGATGTCTTTAATTGACTATTAAGCTCCTTTACCTGATGTTTGACAGTTCCATTAGCTTTAACCGTAATTTGAGCTAATTGAGTTGTCTTATCCTTAGAAACCAACTGCTTCTTTGTTTCAGCATTATCAGTTGGTCCCATAACATTTGTGATACTTAAACCTGATTCATCCTCTAAATCAGCTAAAATATCTTTAATTTTTCTGGTTTGATTGGAAGAAAGCTCTTGATTTCCATTACTAAAAACAGCCGTATATGTACGAACCGATTTATTGTTATTCGCTTTTTTCTGAATCTTATTAGCTACTTCACTCTCCACTGTGTTGGGTAGCTTTATCCCACCATTTTCTCTGACTAACTCTGATACATTAGGCATAGCGACGATTGCAATCAAGATTACAACCAGCCATGTTATCAGTGCTGGCCACTGTTTACGACGAAAATCTTTCATAAAAATCACATTCCCTTAATCAAATTCAGTTATCCATACTTGGACAGTTGTAAAAATACAAATGTAATGATAAGGTTAATTACGAATTTGGGCAAGAGACAACTATTGTCGTTTTGTCTAAACTTTGACACTTTATGAAAATTGTCCAGAATTGAGGCGCTTACATTTTGAAATATGATCCAAATGTTAAACAATCACGTGGTATCGAACGTACCCAACGGGCATTTGCAACCGCCATGTTCGATTCCTTAGCACAGAAACCCTTTGACAAAATTACAGTAAATGGGCTCTGCCAAAAAGCCGATTACCCACGTGCCACTTTTTACAACTACTTTGATGATAAATTTGATCTCTTGAACTTCTGTTGGTTCAAATTGGGGCAAGACACTCACCTCGATGTCAGTGATACCCAAAAGGGTAAATTAACCATCAAAGAAACTTTTGCTCAGATCTATAAATTATTCAAAGATCAACAATCTCTACTATTAAGTATCATCGAGAACAATCCAATCGATAGTCCCTTGGTTAATCACTTTGTTCGTCATTTTACAGATGTCATTTACGCCTCTGTTAAAAAAAATGTTGATGCTCAAAATACCCACACTCCATCAGAGTTAGTGGCACAACATTGTAGTACAACCATTATCGAAATTTTGCGTTGGATCTATCTAGGTCAACATAAAGTCACCTTAGATGAAGCCGAAACTTACTTGACCGAATTGCTCTCTGGACCAATTCATTTGCAATAAGATTAGTTTTTTCACCAAATCTACCGATACTTTCAAAAAAGAGTAGTATAGAAAGTATATTTATTATTGAAGGGTGTTTTCTATGAGTGTATTCTTCTCAAGTATTCAAGGAATTTTAATCATCATTGGTCTCATTGCTGTTGGTTACGGTCTATCTCATCTCGGTTGGTTTTCAGAAAACTCAACGCGTTTGATTGCAAAATTGGTCACACAGGTTGCTTTACCAACCTATATGATTTCAACTATCACTAAGGATTTTACGGCTGAAAAATTGGTTAAACTGTTGCCCGACTTGGCAATTCCTGTTTTGTCGATGACCATTTTAATTTTTATTTCTATTATTTTAATCAAAATTTTGAAAATTGATCCTAAGCATAAAGGCCTATTTTCATCAATGTTTTTCAATTCCAACACTGTCTTTGTCGGTCTACCGGTAAATATGGCCTTATTCGGTGAAAAAAGTTTGCCATACGTACTGGTTTATTACATGGCTAATACGACTTTTTTCTGGACCCTAGGTACCTACTTAATTCAGATGGATGGCGAGATCAAGGGTAAATTCAAATTAAAGACCACCCTTAAGAAGATTTTTTCACCACCATTGATGGGATTTATTATCGGTTTGATTTTAGTCATGCTCCATATTCAACTGCCTAAGTTTTTGATGTCAGACTTTGAATATTTGGGTAATTTGACTATTCCGTTATCCATGATTTTTATCGGTATTTCTATCTATAACGCCGGCCTGAAGAATATCTCATTTCACAAAGATAACTTGGCTATTCTTTTTGGAAGGTTCTTGTGCGCCCCTCTATTAATGGCTGCACTCTTCCTATTTATTCCAGCCACTCCTTTAATGAGACAAGTCTTCATCGTTCAAGCAGCTATGCCCGTTATGACCAACGCCCCAGTTGTAGCAAAGCTTTACCATGCTGACTCCAATTATGCGGCCATTATGGTTACTGAGACTACATTATTGAGTTTGATCGTTGTGCCTATCATTATGGTTTTAATCAAATAAAGCTTGCCATTTAGTTGGTGAGCTTTTTTTGTGAAATTTTATATCTTCATTCTTCGAAAGGGCTTACAATAAAGTTAGTCAAATAAGAAGGAGTGAAGTATATGTTCTTTATCGATACGTCTAAAAATGGAAAACCCGTCTATAATGCCATAGTGAATCAATCTTTGGATAACTATCTAGTAAATGATCTACGTTTGCCAGGTCACGGTTTGATTCTTTATATCAATAATCCATCAGTTATCGTTGGTGTTCATCAAAATGCCTACGCCGAGGTCAACTTCCCTTACCTAGAGAAAAATAAGATTCAACTAGTCCGCAGAACTTCAGGTGGCGGTGCTGTTTACCACGATTATGGAAATCTAATTTTCGAAAATATTATTATCGGTGACGACGAACATTTTGGAGATTATGCTTATTTTGCTCAACCAATCATCGACGCCCTTCACGATATGGGAGCTACTGGAGTTGAAATGCGTGGCCGTAACGATATCGTTGTCGATGGCAAGAAATTCTCTGGTATGACAATGTTTAAAGTCGGTGACTCCTACGCTGCCGGTGGTACTTTGATGTTTGATTTGGACATGGACACTGCCAGCGAAGTCCTAACACCTGAACAAGATAAACTTGAATCCAAAGGTGTTAAATCAGTTAACAAGCGAATCACTAACATCAAACCATATCTCGATGAACCCTTCAGAAGTATGGATGCTAATCAATTTAAGGAAGAGTTATTGAAACGAATCTACCACGTCGACAAACTTTCCGATATTGAGACATATACTTTGAATGATCATGATTGGGACATCATCGATTCCCGTCTAAAGGACAAATACGATACAGATGCTTGGAATTACGGTAAGAATCCCGGTTTCACTAACTATGTTTCTAAACATTACGACATTGGAACCGTCGCATTTAACTTCTCACTAAAAGATAACAAAATTTCCAACATTAAAATTTATGGTGACTTCATTACAGGTGGAGATATCAGCTTAATTGAAAAAGCTCTTCTAGGTACTGACTTCACTAAAGATAGCCTAACAACCGCACTTGGAAAAGTTGATTTGGCAGCTAACTTAGGTAAAATCGAACCAGAAACATTAGCCGACTTGCTATTATCATAGAGAGCGGAGCAGAGGCGGTCAGCCTCCGAGGATTTGCCTAAGAACTGAAATTGTACGCGTACTTTACGGACAATTTCAGTTCTGTAGCAAACCACAGGAGGTTGCCCCTACGTAGCTCGTTTTTATTAGAAAGCAGAGCAGGCCTGTGGAGCTCGTTTCCACTATATTACATAGACCCATAGTTTAAAAAAAGACTAGTACAACAGCTATAATGGCTGCTACACTAGCCTTTTTATCGTTATAACGATTAATTTACAAAAGTTGTATGTTTAGCTTTCCAATCTTCCAATTTAATGTTGACCCAAAAGGAATAAATACCAATCGTAATGATCGATAATAAGAACCACTTGATCCAGTTGCCAAATAGTTCTAGGCCCGTTCCATCAAAGTGCATCCGATGACCTTCAATTACCGTATGATTGATTTTCCACCCGTAAACCAAACATAGTGCCCATGGATAAAGGATTCCGATTGTAAAAACAGTCATAATAAATCCACCTATACTCAGTAAAATTAACTCAAAAAGTCCCCCGTCAAAATATGAGTATCTGCCAAATTTCATGTTTTCTGATCTAGATTGCCCCATTTGATTATTCATCTTTTCCCCTCCTATAAAAAAATCTACCCTTAATAGAAATTTTAAACCTTAAATCAAAAAAAAGACCTCCATTAAGTATTCAAAATATGTTGAATCCTTTAATAGAGGCCATTCTTATTTTTTATCTAATTATTTAACTGAATAATTAGGTGCTTCTTTTGTGATTGTTACATCATGTGGATGTGATTCTCTTAGTCCAGCGTTAGAAATTTGAACGAATTGAGCATCTTGTAACTCTTTCAAATTATGAGCACCAACGTAACCCATACCTGAACGTAAACCACCAAGTAGTTGATAAATTACATCGCCAACAGCACCCTTGTCTGCGACACGTCCTTCGATACCTTCAGGAACCAATTTATTAGCTTCATTAACGCCACTTTGGAAGTAACGATCTGATGAACCATGTGACATGGCAGCTAAACTACCCATTCCACGGTAAGTCTTGAAACGACGACCTTGATAAATTTCGAATTCACCAGGTGCTTCATCAGTACCAGCTAACATTGAACCAAGCATAACGGCGTTACCACCACCTGCTAGAGCTTTAACAATATCACCTGAATACTTGATACCACCATCAGCAATAATTGTCTTACCATATTCGTGAGCAACACTAGCTGCGTCATATACGGCTGTCAATTGAGGTACACCGACACCGGCAACGATTCTAGTTGTACAAATTGAGCCAGGTCCGATACCAACTTTAACAACATCTACCCCAGCATCGTAAAGTGCTCTTGTACCTTCAGCAGTAGCGACATTACCTGCAATTAGAGTTGCTTCTGGGAACTTAGCTCTGATTTCAGAAATCTTTCTTAGAACACCAGCTGAATGACCATGAGCTGTATCAATGATAATAGCATCGGCACCAGCTTTAAGTAAGGCTTCAGCACGTTCAAAAGTATCACTAGTAACACCAACAGCAGCGGCTACTAATAAACGTCCATATTGATCTTTTGCGGCATTAGGGAATTCTTTAACTTTTTCAATATCTTTAATTGTAACTAGGCCACCTAAACGACCGTCTTTATCAATCAAAGGTAACTTTTCGATCTTATGTTCTTGGAGAATTTGTTCTGCTTCTTTAATAGATGTTCCAACTGGTGCAGTAATTAGCTCTTCACTTGTCATTACTGTACCGATTTTAACTGAGAAATCAGTGATGAAACGCAAATCTCTATTAGTAATAATACCAACCAACTTCAAATCAGTTGTATTAGTTACAATGGGAACACCACTTATGCGGTAAGTACTCATCAATTTTTCTGCTTCACTAACTTTGTCATCTGCAGTTAAGTAAATAGGGTCAATAATAACGCCATTTTCGGAACGCTTAACTTTTGATACCTCATCAGCTTGTTGCTCAACACTCATATTTTTATGAATGACACCCAAGCCACCTTGACGAGACATCGCAATGGCCATTGGTGCTTCAGTAACTGTATCCATACTTGCACTCAAAATTGGTGTGTTTAACTTGATATTCTTGGCTAGTTGAACTGATAAATCTACTTCATTTGGTAAAACATGACTCTCTGCTGGTATTAATAAAACGTCATCAAAAGTGAATCCTTTTTTATCAAATTTTGTATCCCATGCCGACATGATCTTCCTCCTAATTATTTGTTTTGCCTAAATATAGGTAAAATTTATAAACATGTTATCTGATTTTTCTCTGATAGTCAATCAATGTTTGTGAAATAAAAAGAGACCATCGTCATAACGGTAGTCTCATTCATACATTTTTATTGCAATAACTTTATAATTCCATAAATTTTGTTTTTTTAAATAAAAATCAAATCGACGTTTCTTCAAATACAGCTTATACTTTATAACGCCGTTTTGTTTAGAAATATATTCATTTAGTCGATGTAGTTCATGATTATTATTTCTCCTCAAATAAGAAGAGGTTTTCTCGTCTACTGCTATATTATCAATTACCTCATGATGTACCAAAGCATCCTGACAAGCAAACTCCATCCTCTTTCTGATTAGGTCATTACCTACTAGCAAAATAATTATAATTATCATTACTAGTAATAACAGACCACCAAATATTTCTGTTATTTCTACGCCGGAAATACTCATAATAATCAACACTTTTATATTTATTTTAATTATTTAAATAATATCATGGCGAGATTATTGTTATCAAATTCCCAGCTTCTATTTACTTTCTGTGGTAAGATTCTTTTACACAACGTTTTAGGGGGAATTCATATTATGAGAAAATTGGTTCGGGATAAAATACCCACTATTATCAATGACGATTCTAAATTTGAAGTACTTTCAAATGACGATTACCGTCTCTCTTTACGTGACAAAGTAGTAGAAGAAGCTACCGAAGTAAAGGCCGCTACCACTCGCGCCAACTTAGTCGAAGAATTAGGGGACTTGGAAGAAGTTATTCGTGCGATCCTTGATGATGCTTCCATTACTTATGAAGAAATGGATAGTCTTAGACATGCTAAAATTAATCAAAAAGGTAAATTTATTGAAAAGTTTGCTATGATAAATACTAACGAAGAATCATAAGATTATGGTTCTTCTTTTTTGTTTCCATTGTATGATATTTTAAAACAAGCTAATATTATACTTATACTTTTTAATATAGAAAGAAGATTAAAATGCAAATCTTAACTTTATTCTTAGTCGCACTAGTTGCCTTAGAGCACATCGGTATTGCTGGTCTAGAAATGTTTGGTAAACCTGATCAACAAGCTAAGGCTTTCGACATGCCTTTAGACTTTGTCAAAGACAAACACGCTCAAACTGCCTTGGCCAACCAGGGAATTTACAACGGCCTGTTAGGTGTTCTAATTCTAGCAATGATTCTTTTCTTTACTGGAACTACTTTGAAAATCATCATGATTTTATTAATGCTTTATGTCATTATTGTTGCCGTTTATGGTGCCATGACCGCTACTAGAAAGATTATTTTTCTACAGGGATTGCCTGCTTTCATAGCTTTGATTTTCGTACTCTTCTTTTACCGCTAATCAAAAGCTTCTATAATATAAGTAATTTTATAAAGAATGGATAAAAAAATGAAAAAAGATTCACTACTAAAAAGTTCCCTGTGGATTTCCATTAGTGGAATTATTTCTCGTATTTTAGCGGTTGTTTATATCATTCCTTGGAATATCTGGATTGGTCCTCTAGCTGTTAATGCGGCCAATGCCATGTACGGGAAAGTATACAACATATACAACCTCTTTTTGATTATTGCTACAGCCGGAATTCCATCGGCTATTTCTAAAGAAGTTGCCGCTCACAATGCCTTAGGACGTTTTGATCAAAGTGAGAAACTCTTCAAAAAATACAGTATTTATATGACTTTAGTCGGTGCTGTCTGTGCTGCCGTTATGTTCTTTGGTGCCAAGTATGTTGCCATTGTCTTAGCTGCGGGCGATATGCGTGTTGTAACGCCAATTAAATACTTGAGTATCGCAATGTTGATTATTCCCGCTCTAGGTATCTTAAGAGGCTATATTCAAGGATATGCTTTTATTTCTTACTCAGCCTTTTCACAAGTTATCGAACAGATTGCTCGTGTTGCTTACATGCTTTATGCGACATACACAATCATGATTTTGCAAAAGGGTAATTACGTATCAGCTGTCAATCAATCAACCCTAGCCTCATTTATCGGTGCCACATTAGCTTACATCTTCTTACTCTGGATACGTATCAAAGTTAGACGTTCTGTTACGATCGATGACCTCAAGACTAAGGATGATTTGCCAACTGACGAAAAGATCGACATCAATTTCGGTTCCATGTTGCGTTCGGCTATTCCTTTCCTACTAGTCGATACCATCATGACCGTCCTACAATTATTCGATCAAACTACTTTCACATGGATCTATCAATTGATTCTTCACGCCAGTGAAAAAACAATCGACAATCTCTATGCGATGTTTGGCTTCCAGGCTAACAAGATCATCATGGTCCTTGTTTCCCTTGCCATCTCCGTATCTGCTTCAGTTATTCCAGCTCTGTCGGCCATGGTCAGCAAGAAAGTTTCCAATGAATATATTCAAAACTTCATGCGTAAAATCGTTCAATTCACTGTCTTCATCATTCTTCCAGCTACATTTGGAGTAATGGCTATCAGTCGTCAACTCTGGACTGCTTTCGTCTTCTATGATCAAAGTATTCTCGGTTCCAAAGTCTTGATTGTATCCTGTTTTGAAGCTTTCTTCTATTGTTTATTCATGATTTTGGAAAACATTCTTCAGGTTACTCATCACATGAAGAAATCGATGATTTACCTGGCAATTGCTTACCTACTAAAAATCGTACTTCAATTGCCTCTAACACTAGCTCTAGGCGTGTATGGTCCCGTTGTTGCGACAACCATTGCCTTTGTAATTATGAGTCACTTTGCCTTTAGACTGATCAACAAAGAATTCCAAATCGTTGATAAGGAATTAGGTAAGAAACTGATTCATATTCTCATCGATGGCATTATTATGTTAGTCGTTGTGGTAGTCGCCAACCTCTTAATTGTTTATGTCATTTCAGATGCTACTAAGGTTGGTGCCATTATTGATATTGCTATTTGTGGAATCCTCGGTATTTTGGTCTATGGCTTCCTCAGTTACAAAGATGGTTCACTCAAGATTCTTAAAGAAATTCGTGATACTGAAATTTACTAATAATGATATAGAAAAAGGAAAACCGCTAGCGGTTTTCCTTTTTTATTGCTCTATTCTGAATCAACCATTTGCCACGTTATAGTACCGCTATAACTTCCTGATTTAGTGCCACTGTCCATCTTTAATTTCCACGATCCGGCACCAATATACTCAGATAAGTCTAAATTATCTTGACCGCCTGAGAAGTCCGCCGACTGAATCCTTGTTCCGTTTGGCAGAATCGGTTGCCACGTTCCAGAATCAGTGACGCTTGTTTGTCTCTGACGGAAGAATAAAATATTTTCCAAATTATTACTTAAAGTGTCTCCGTTATTATTTTTCATTCGAGAATCAGGATCATCATTGTCGTATGAAACTGAGATCATAAATGGATTATTCGTTGGATGGTTAACGATCAATTCGCCATCGGTTTTAACATTATTGGTCTCTATGCTAGATCCGGAAAAATTATGTGTTCCAAAATCTATCAAATTAGGTACGGAGGTTATGCCATCAACGTTCTCTATTGAGACTTCCGCATTGTTGGAAATCAGGTCACCTAGATCTTTATTAGCTGAAATTCCACCTTTTAAAGTGGCGTTAGTTGTGATTTTACCAACCGCAGCTGAGGTAACTTTGGCTTTATTTTCGACGGTAACTGACTCCCCAGCTTTAACCTCTTTAACTAAACCTGTACTAGTCCCATTTTGATAATACCCATTTCCATCGGCCCCTGTAACATAAGTATCATATGGCGTACCTAAGCTATCTGGTAAATTACTGATTAAATTGGTGGCACTTGCTAATGAATGAGTACTGTTGTTAGTAACTTCAAATTTTGTTCTATAGCTAAGAATGTCTCCCACTTTTGCAGTAGTTTGGTCCGCGTAGTCAGTTTCATTGTTACTCTCATTTTTCACTTGTCGTGTAAATTTATAATCAAAATTCAATTTCTCAATTGGCACGTCGACTGAAGCTTGATATTTTTGTTGTGTGGCTCCAGTTACCTTCTGATCGGTTCCAAAGAATTGGGCTGTATTCTTAATCGTTGTTCCAGCCCCACTTTCAACAATCGCTTCAAAAGTTATCGTTGCATATTCGTTATCCTTTAAAGAATAACCTGGCATAACG
This sequence comes from Companilactobacillus sp. HBUAS56275, assembly GCF_036913655.1. Taxonomy (NCBI): domain Bacteria; kingdom Bacillati; phylum Bacillota; class Bacilli; order Lactobacillales; family Lactobacillaceae; genus Companilactobacillus; species Companilactobacillus sp. HBUAS56275. Next base: position 106,591 of record NZ_JAYKKK010000002.1, on the reverse strand, counting down.
GTCAGTGTTCGGCTTGAATCATCATAACTGCTTGCTGGAACTTCCGTAAAGTCACCATTATTTTGAGATTTTCTAATGGTCGATGTATCTATTTGTAGTCCTTCAGGAATTTCATCAACTAACTTATCGTAAGACCATTGTGAACCATAACCATTATTTGTTACTTTCATCGTAAACTTCAAACGATCACCGACTTCATTTTTGCCAGTTGAATCAGTTTTATTAGTATAAGTTTTTGAAACCTCTGGTGAAGCAGCTGACTGTGGCATCGCACCCATTGTAGAAACAAAGTGAGCCGTTTCTCCTGGTGCTAACGTTGTAGGATTCCACTTCAAAGCGTAGGCAGTATCAACTACTCTTGCAGAACCGTCACTTGTCTTGAAAAGTGAAGTTCCATAAGGATTTCCAGCTTCCTCAGCACCAGCACCATCGATACTACTTTGATTTTTACTATTCTTGAAACCATCCAACCAATTGGTTGGCGTAGTTAGTAAATCCTTTGCCACACCGGTATATTGGTCAAATCCATCTTTAACTTTATTAGTGATCAAAAGTGTATATTTATCCGTCGAATCAGCTCTTGAAGTAATGATCAATCCACGTTTTTCACCCATATCGTAAATATAGGATTGATCGGTTTTCCCCATCAACCCTAGCGCTGTATCTTCAGCGAACATTGTTGTAAATTTCTGCGTGGTCGAACTGGAATTATAGACGTACATTTCTCTTTGCACGATAGCTGAATTATTAGGATCAGCTCGCATTAACAATTCAATTTTCAAATCGAAAACGCCATAAGTTTTACTGTTACGTTTTAAGTCACCCACAATCTTGTAGGCTGGATTGCCATTGGCATCAGTTCCGACATAATACTTTTTATTCGATAACCGATTAGTTGGGTCTGTTCCGGCAAATTGTGATGGTAAAACTGAATATTCAGCCGCTGTGACTTTAGTTGTCGTCGAATCCGAAGGGACGATCATAAAATCCGGAGATAAAGACGAGGCCAAACTACGGTTTGTTTCAACGTTAGTTCCTGCACGGTTCTGAAAAAGAGCATTGACGTACTTATCGCCTTTTTTCAAAAAAACATCCATTTTGGAATATTGAATGGAATTACCTGATGCATAGGAATCCTTAACGATTGAATCGTCACCACCGTTTAAGAAGTAAGGCAGCTGACTAGTATTGGAATTATAGCTTTGAGCCAAGCCAAAGGTATAACCTAAATCCAAATTATCTCCCATTGGCAATAATCCGACCTGCGTCATTTGTCCAGACGGTGCATACCAGTTATCTATCCCATCATTTATTTCAGCGGCCTTCACATTCTGAATTGAAGTCGCACCAAAAACCGCCACCAGAAATAATAATATTGTCCATACTATTTGTCGTATTCCCTTGGTTTTCATATCCTCCACCTATCTAAATAAAGAATAATTATTATGATTAATTATAAATGACCCGTTCTATGAATATTACTCAAAGCAGGCAAAAATATTTGTACATTTTTGATAACCAGGAATATATTCACAAAATCATTATTTTTATGAATTTATGATTAGAAGTATACTAATCGGGTATCAAAATATTATTAATCAGGAGATACTATTTATGGCATACGACAAAAAATTTATGGAACTAGCAGCTAAAGAAGCACAAAGTAATGTAGGAACACAAATCGGTGGACCTTTTGGTACTGTGATAGTTAAAGATGGCGAGATAATTGCTCAAGGACGCAATCACGTCTTAGCAAATCATGATCCATCAGCCCATGGTGAAATTACAACTATCAGAAAAGCCTGCCAAAAACTTGGAACACACGATCTATCAGGTTGCGAATTGTATACCAATGCTTACCCTTGTCCAATGTGCTTAGGAGCTATCATCTGGTCAAATATCAAAACTTGTTACTACGGTAATACTGCCGAAGACGCTAAGAATATAGGCTTTAGAGACGATTTCATTTACAAATTTTTATCTGATGGTTTAAATGATAAGAACGTTTTAAACCTTGAACAACACGATCGAGACACTACTATTAAGGCTTTTAAGAATTTTAAAGAGGATTCATCACATACTATTTACTAATTAATTTAAAATACCTCATAATAATTAGAAGCCAACCTAATCATTATGAGGTATTTTTATATCTACTCTGCCACTCTCTTACCAATAACTTCTAATAAGAAAAATGTCAAAAGCAGACTAATTATTCCATTAATCAAGAAAATCATTTGATAATTGACTTTTGAAAATACAATACTGAATATGAATACTGCAATTGGCGTAAGTATTTGCGCAGCAGTATACATTGAAGTATTAACTTTACCAAGATCTCCCTCCGGAACTGTTCTTTGTATGTATGTAAACATTGGAGGTTGAGACATAGCGTCCAACACGCCAATAACAAATTCAAAAAATGCAAAAATGAATAAAACATAGCGTGGCAAGGTAAATAACATCAAACCTAAAATAAGTAATTGTGTACTAGTTGCCCAGTACATATTTCTTATAAATCCAAAAGTATTTTTTAAATTAACTATTGTAATGATGATTCCACCAATAAGAGCTCCAATTGAATAAATTCCTTCAATATTTCCACTGATTGTTGTTGAATATTTCAACGTATGTATAACAACATAAGGCATACCTATAACAAGAGCAGTACTAGTAATATTGAGACACATCGTTACTATTAAAAAGAAAAGCACTGTTGGATATTTATTTAGTGATTTAAAAATATTTAGGTTTTGAATTTTCTTTTTAGTTTTATCTACCGGATTACTATCAAAGTGAGTTGCCATCGTTAAAAATAAAGTCATTATTTCCGTCACAATTTGTAAAACAATCATCCATTTAAAATCCATAATACCAAATAGAAATCCCGCTATCGCCGGCGCCAAAATGCTTGATACCGTTGCTGCAGTTGATTCAATGGAATTAAGTTTCTGAATATGATCCCCCGTTACAATCTGCGGGGTCGACGACAAATATGAGATAGTAAAAAAACGAGCCGTAATATTATTCAAACACACAACAACAATCGCTGAGATGAGAATATTGGTATGAAATAATTCAAAAACAAAGAAATATACAATGAGGGTCAAAATAAGTGCACTTTCGGCAATCAAAGCAATATGTTTTCTTTGATAACTATCAACAGTATTTCCTACCCAAGGAGCAACAAGTACACCAATCAATGGTCCAATAATTAAACTTGTTCCATATCCCATTGCTGATCCGGTAACTTGTAACAATTTTAAAGACAGCGCGTAGTTAAATATCGATGCCCCCAAATCATTAACAACTGTCGTAATTCCAGCTTTAATCAATTGCTTCGTCGTATCCGATTCCACCAATTCCATGCACCCACCCCATTCACATCAATTTGTTAATATCAGTTATAACTCTCTAAAAAGCCATTTTCAATAGAATACTAATATTTTTTTAATTGTATTATATTATTTAAAACTTTGATGATGAATTTTGCCTTTTAAAAACTAAAGTGTGATTCTTTAGTATTATTTGTTTATTAGAATAATAAATTTACCTTTTTTGTAAAAATAAAAGTAAAAAGTAGTATATAATTAAATTATTATCAATATCACTTTCAATATTTTCACATATAACTATTTAAAAATTAATATTTTTTTAGAGGTATTCAAATGATAGATGGAAATAAAATAAAACAAACCAGAAAAAAGATAGGTTTATCTCAATCTGATTTAGCCAAAGATATTACTACACAGGGAACCATCAGTTCCTTGGAAAGAAATTCTACTTCTCCAGGAAGTACTATCCTAGTTAAACTGTTGAATCGTCTAGGTTTAAAATTAAGTGATGTTGTTATTAACGATATTGCTACTGAAAATGATCAGATTTTAATGCAGGCAGACCATTTTAGCATGAATTATAAATATCAAGAGGTTATACACTCATTAAAGAATTTTCAACAAACTGACGATAAAGACCAGCAAGCTCATTATCAATTCTTAAAAACGGATGCCGAAATGTGGCTCACTAATAACTCTGATGATGCAATATTTGGTTTCAATCAGTTATTGCTACTTCACGATGACATCTCTGACATATTTACCATTCTTGCAACCTGCGAATTAGGTGTAGCCTATAGTCAAAAGAACGATATTACGAAGGCTAATTTTTATTTTGAACAAACTGCATCATTATTTAAAAACTACAATACTAATGACAATCTCTTTTGGTCTCTATTAATTTACGATAATTTGGGAATGTACTATGCCAATAATGACAAGCTTGAAAAATGTATAGATATTACTACTTCTGGTTTAAATTTGGCCCAAAGAAATGGCAGCTCATATTTTGTTGAATCATTCTACTACCTACTTTCAGAGATGGCAGAACAACAAGGTAAACATTCTGAGGCTATTCAATATACGATTCAGGCCTATTCATTTGCTAAATTCATAGGCAACCACCTAATAGGAGAAAAGGCATTGGCGTTTCTCAAAAAGAATGGCATTGATTATTTAAATCTATAGTTAATACTAAACGTATTTTTTGGTCATTTTATATTCATAATTTTCAAATTATTTAATAATATATTTTCATTCTTTCATTAATCTGATTTGACGTTGAAAAAAATTAATAGTATCTTATTAGTATTGAAAACGATTACCAAGATTGAGGAGAGATTATTGTGTTAGTAGGAAGTATTGAAGCAGGTGGAACAAAATTTGTTTGTGCTGTTGGTGACGAAGACTATCGTATTAAGGATAGCGTTCATTTTCCAACAACTACACCAGAAGAAACATTGCAAAAAACAATCGATTATTTTAAACAATTTGATATTGAGGCTTTAGGAATTGCATCATTCGGTCCTATCGAACAACGTAAGAACTCACCAAAATATGGTTACATCACATCTACACCTAAGCCAGGTTGGAGAGATACTGATTTCATTGGCAAAATGAAAGAAGCTTTTGATGTTCCAATGTTCTGGACAACTGATGTTAATGGTTCAGCTTATGGTGAATATGTCATGTCTACCCTATCTAATGAAAAGATTGATTCATTAGTTTATTACACTGTTGGTACTGGTGTTGGTGCCGGTGCTATTGATAAGGGTAAATTTGTTGGTGGTATTGGACATCCAGAAATGGGGCACACACTTGTAAAACGTCATCCTGACGATCTAGATTTCAAGGGTGTTTGTCCATTCCACGGTGACTGTCTTGAAGGACTAGTTGCTGGCCCTACATTCGAAGCTCGTTTAGGCATTAAAGGACAAGATGTTCCTTTGACAAATCATGTTTGGGATATCATGGCTTATTACGTTGCTCAAGCAGCTCTACAAGCTACACTTATCCTTAGACCTGACAAGATCGTCTTTGGTGGCGGTGTTGTCAGTGAACCATTCCTAGATAAGGTTCGTGCCCAATTCAAAAACTTACTAAACGATTACGTTGAAGTACCAGATTTGAAAAAATATATTACAATGCCAGAAATTAAAAATAACGGTTCAGCTACACTAGGTGATTTCGCCTTGGCTATCCGCGAATTACAAGAATAATTAATTTATGTATTACTAAAAATCCCAGTGTGGAAACCATCAATGGTCCATACTGGGATTTTTTCACACTCCAACTCTGAGGTGTTTATATGAAACTTCGTCATAAAATTTTCTTTATTACTATCGGTTTGCTTGCGCTTATAATTCTTTTTGCTATTCTTTGGCTCAATTATCGTAACGTCGTTATAAATGTTTTTAACTACACCCTCGACCGAAAAACTCTGATCAATCTTTTGAGACATCAAGGTAAACATAACGCCGTTTTATTCATGGCAGTGATTGCGATTGGATCAGCCATTCCTGGTGTTCCCATTGCTGCAGTTGCCATCTTATCAGGCGTACTTTTTGGACGTTGGATCGGTTTTGGTATCAATATTTCTGGAATCGTTATTGGTAATTTATTAGCCATTAATATTCTCGAATCATTCCCACACAAAATCAAGCCCAGTCGTTTTCGTTATCTCACTGATAAATTGAAAAATATGCACCACCCTCGAATCGGATTGAGTATTGGTTATGCCATTCCTATGTTGCCAACATTATTAGTCAATTATGCATCCTTAGAGTTAAAGATGTCGTTAAAAAACAAAATTCTATGTATTTTGATTGGATCACTACCAGTCTCATTTCTTTATGCTTTCGGTGGTGATGAGTTAATTTTTGGTAATACTAAAGCCGTAATTATAGCCGTTGTAATTTTATTGTTACTATTTGGACTATGTGAAGTCATCCGTCGTGATCAACGAATCGTTACAGCCAGAAAATGAAAAAGGTACTTTATTAGACAACATTATCTAATAAAGTACCTTTTTCACTGTTTACTTTCTTTTTCTGAAAATAATAAACTTACTAAATACGTAATTTAAAATAATGACCACGGCGTTAGCAATCAATTTAACGATAAATCCATTACCATGCAGTAAAATCATCCCGACAAACATCGTACCTTGATCAATGACCCATGAACCACCCCTAAATAGGAAGAACGAACCCATTTCTTGGAAAAAAGCTTTCCATGTCGTTGTATGAGAATTGAATACCCATAATTTATTCGTTACATAGGCAAAGATAACCGAGATCAAATACGCAATCGCATTAGCAATTTGCGAATTCATTCCCATCACGCGCCACAATAAAGCGAAAGCCACGTAATTTACTACTGTTGTCAAGACTCCGAAAAAAGCATAGGGAATCATATCTTTATATTTATTCCATAATTCTTTCATAATTCACTAACGTCCTTAATGGTTTAATTTCCAATTTTTATAGCTTAATCCTAAGAAGTAAGCAATTACTTCAAAAGCTGAAATAAAGAAGGTCACTGGCCAGTTGGTTACAAATGCTAAGTATAAACCTAACCAAACTCCGGCTAACGATAATCCTACTGAAACCATGATTAATTTTGGCACTGAATGTACTAAATATTTGGCCGTAGCTCCCGGTAAAGTCAATAAAACAAAGACTAATAATGAACCCACGATCTGAGCCCCAATACTGACACTCAGAGCTAATGTTACTAAAAAGGCTACAGATAATAGTCTTGTCTTTAAACCAGCGGCACGAGCGCCAATATGGTCGAATGAATCAAACGACAATGGCTTATAGAAAATAATAAAGACAAAAATGACGAATAAGGCCAAAATCATCAACTGATTAACTTCTTTGGAACTGATACCGACAATACTACCGAATAAAATATTGGTAGCGTAACTGCTTGATTCCGAAGATAGCGACAAGAATAAAATTCCTAAACCAATGAATAATGACGATATCGCACTGATCGATGCCTCTCGCCTTGACGATTCACTACTCAAACTACCAACGGCTACAGAACTAATTAGAGTGAAAATAATCATCCCCGCTAAAGGTGATATTCCCACTAAAATTCCAAAAGAAGCCCCCGCAAAGCCAATTTCAGATAATGTATGAGAAAGAAAAGACATATTTCTAGAAACAACGAAAACACCGACTAAACCGGCTGTGATTGCGATGAAAGTACTAGCAATGAAGGCTTCCCTCATAAATTCGTATTCAAACATGTTTAACCTCCCATCTCAAACATATCTTCTGAAACATCTTTCACATCGACTTCTTGTAATTCATGGTTTCTGAAAAATAGAGCTCGATGTGTATACTTCTTAGTTAACTCATAATCATGGGTTATAAAAATAACTGTCAATTTCTCTTTTTGATTCAATTCCTCTACTAGATCCATCAACTGCATCTTAACTTCAACATCCAAACTGGCCGTTGATTCATCTAAAATCAGTACTTTAGGATCATTCAAAAGTGCTTGTGCTAAGTAAGCTTTTTGTTTCTCTCCACCTGAAGCTAATCCCAAAGGACGATCTTTTAATTCCATCAAACCTGTCTTATCCAGAATTCGTTTAATCAATTGATTGTCAGCGTGTCTCTTTTTAGGGCTTAAAGTGAATTTAAGATTCAAACGGACAAATTGTTCGATATTCAAAGGATAATCGATATCAATATTTCTAAATTGTGGTACATAACCGATAGTTTGCTTGTGATCAACGATTAGTTCACCACTAGACTTCTTTTCCAAACCCATAATCATTTTGACTAAAGTTGTTTTACCAGAACCATTCGGCCCAATCAAACTAATAAAGTCGCCATCATTGATTTGAAAATTTAAATTTTGAAAAACCAGTTGCTTACCAAAGCGCTTGGCTAAATTAACTGCCTTAATAACGATTATTCCTTCACTATCCTTTCAATCTGACTAATATTTTGATCCATCCAACTATAATATCCTAAATCACTTGGTAATGTTTCCGTGAAATAAATAATTGGTACATGATTTTTCTTAGCAAGAGTCGTCATCTTAGTGATGATTCCACTAGTAACTTGCTTATTAACAACTAAGAAACTAACCTTATGATTCTTCAAACCATTTTCCATACTTTTGACATCCTTAATAGAAGGATCCGTATCTTCTTCAATGGCTTTGGCAAAATGTTGATTAGCAATTTTCACGTCCAGATCTTTCAAGAGATAGTAAGGTAGTGGTTCAGTTACATAAGCCTTTTTACCAGCCGTGTACTTCTTCAATGCTTTTTCTCTTTGGATTAAACGATTTAATTTTAATTTATATTCCTTAAAATTAGCTTGATAATAAGCACGATTTTTTGGATCCACTTTTGACATATGTTTATAAACAGCTCGAGTCAGTTCTTGAACGTTCTTAACGCCAAACCAGACATGCTCGTTATCGCCATTTTCTTTTTTCAAAACATCCCGAGAAAAATCGATCATGTTGCTTTCTTGACTATTAGCCGCGACAATTTTTTCAACCCAATCATCGTACCCCAAACCATTAGCGACAATCAATTGTGAATCCGCAACTTGTTTAGCATCATTGCTTGAAGCCGAAAAACTGTGCGGGTCAACATTGACTGACTTGATGATCGATTCAACTTGATATTTATTTCCAACAACACTTTTTATCGGTTCTTTGTATGTGTTGACTGTGGTCGTAATGATCTTTTGTGAAGTATCGCGACGACTACAACCCCCTAAAACTATCAACAGCGAAAGTAAAGCTAGTAAAATGAAATTTCTTTTTCGCATTCTTTCCCTCTATTCAAATAATTACTGAACTAAAATAGAGGCCTGAACAAAACAAAGTTTTGATCCGACCTCTGAAAAATATAACTAATTCTTATTATAAAGGCAAGTGATTAAAGTTTACCAGATTTGGAAATATTGACCATTAGCTGGTACTAAATAGCTTCCCACTGGTGAATCTGAATTCTTGCTATAAATATTTATTTGATAACCATTAACATTATTCCAAGTAACTTTACCATTTGCTACATATTGTGTAGTAGTTTTATCGTAAGTTGAACTCAACTTGTCAGCTAAGAAAGAAACAGCTTGGTCAGATGTCGTAATGTTAACTCCTTGTGCTTGTGTAGAATTTTGATTTTGTGATGATTGACTGTTATTCGTATTGTTTGTGTTGCTACTGTTATTACTATCATTGCTACTTGTTGAGCTTTGATCGGTTTGTGTAGAGTCACTGCTCTTAGTAGTTCCACTATTGTTACTGTTATTATTAGTGTCATTACTGTCACTATTTGTTTGCTTACCATCATTTGATGAATCCGATGAAGATGAAGTAGAACTTGATTGGTCAGATCCCTCAGATTTCTCTGGAGTTGACTTCTTAGTACTCTTTTCTGTTTGTTCAGATCCAGTATTTGATTTTGTACTTGTAGCTTGTTGACTGCTGCAACCCGCTAATAAAACCCCTGACAAAATCACTGTAAAAAGCGATAATCTCTTAAACATAATATTAAAAGTACCTCCTTGTATTAATCATTATATAGGAACGAAGTATTTTTTTGCAATGTTCCACGAGAAACATTACCGAACCGTAAGAATTAGATGACAGTGTTTAGAGATTTTCTAGTGCTACATAATCAAATCTCTAAATAAAAACAACAGCTTCCATTAAGTATTCAAGACATACAGATATGCCTGAACTTCTTAATAGAAGCTGTTTTCTATTTAGTATTTAGATTTTAAAACGATTGATAAAAAAGCTGAACTTAGTCCGAAACGACAAGTTTTTCACTACAACCAAGTTTGAGTAAGAAACAATAAAAGAGGCATTCATATCAATCAATTGAATTCGATCGATATGAGTACCTCTTTAACTCAAAAATATTCATTAGATTAAATAATTTACCTCAAACCAAACATTCAAAGTGCTGTTTAGTCCGGAGCAACAAATGGGAATGCGTTCAGCTATGAGATCATTGTTACCGGCTTTGCCGGTTACAATGAGGCCGACTTTGGAAATCCATTATTTTGCACAAAGTGCAAAATAATTAGTTTCAAATCGTGCCCATAGCGTTCCAACAGCATTCCCATTTGTTGCGGAGGACGGCAATTTAAACATATTCCGCCCTACATCTATCCATAAATCTTCGTATAATCAATTTTTTCGCCATTACGAATCTTTTGACCAAGTTCGATTGATTTATCAACGATAATTCCTTGTCCATCAATAACTTGGTAAGGATGGTCTGGAGCTTTCTCTTGGGCAAATGATAACTCAGTACATCCCAAAACAATAACGTCGCAATCAAACTTGTCATGCATCGTTTGTAAAATTTTGTGATACTTAGGAGCATTCATTTTACCCTTAATTTTGATGTCGTCATAAATCAAACTTTCGACTTCATCTTGAACGGCTTGATCACCCAGACTCAATTCAAAACCGGCATTCTTAATTTCATCTTCATAAATGTGGTCAGCAATTGTTCCCTTAGTAGCGATCAATCCGATTCGCTTGGCCTTAGGATACTTATTCTTCATCACACTGATTGCCATATGTGGCATGTGAATCAACGGAATATCAGTCGCTGCTTGCAATTCTTTATAGTAATAGTGAGCTGTATTACAAATAATTACCATAAATTCAGGTTTCAATAAGCTTTGTTGCTTAATATCCTCTGTTAGAGGAGGTAAAAAGCTAGGTTTACTGTGATCTAAAATATGTGCGGTTCTATCAGGTACGGTTGAGTGATTGACCAAAATATAATCTAAGTAATCTTGGTCTTTCTTGCTAGGAGTCCTCTCGTTTAGCAAATGTATATAGCTTTCAGTGGCAAGGCTACCCATACCGCCAATTACTGTAAAGAATTTCCTCATGTTTCTAACCTTCGATATCCTTCAAAATTTTCTTAGCTACAACTGGATCACTTGGATAAGGTACATCGACACCCTTAGTCTTTTGATATGGATCATTGCCCTTTCCAGCAAGAACAATAATGTCACCATCATTACTTGAGGTAATCATTTCACGAATAGCGTCTTGACGATCAAGTACCGTTTTGACGGAAACCTTTTCGTGGTCAATTTGATCATCGATTTCCTTACAAATTTTAGCTGGATCTTCAAATCCAGGATCATCTGTTGTTAAAATCGCTGAATCAGCTAGTTCCGTTAGGACTCTAGCAAAGCCTGCACGTCTAGAAACCCCTTTATCACCAGGGCTACCAACTACAACTTTAACTTTTGATTCAGGGTATTCACGCTTAATAAAACTTAATAAAGCATTCATACTAGCATAGTTGTGGGCGTAATCTACAAAGATTGTCCCGTGGTTCTTGGTATTAATATGTTCCATTCTCCCCGGGACGAACGCTTTTTTTAAACTATCAGCGATCACCTCGTTATCAATACCCATAATTTTAGCTGCAGTAATTGCAGCACCAGCGTTTAGTTCGTTGAAGTCACCAACAAGACCTAGTTGATAAGTATATTCACCATGATCTTGTAAGTCTTCAGCTTTGTCGCTTTCAGCTGTATAGGTAAAGACGGAGTCGTTTAGATTAGATTCTTTGTTACGGATACTAAAGTCAGTGTCACCGACTTCATTTTTAGCAAATCTGTAAATATCCTTGTCAGCACTTGTTTCTTTGGCAGCGGCTAGAACTGTATCGTAGTCGTTTGTTTGACGATTAATAATATTTACTTTCGAGTTGACCATTAATTGTTTCTTACAATTCAAATAGTCAGCATATGTAGGATGTTCATTAGGTCCGATATGATCTGGAGTGATATTCAAGAAACCACCGATATCAAACTTCAAACCATAAACACGGTTCTTCTTGTAGGCTTGTGAAGATACTTCCATAACTAAGTACTTCATACCATTATCAACAGCTCTTCTCATATCATGGAATAATTCCATTGATTCAGGAGTTGTTAAATCTGACTTAAACTCGTCGCTTGGCTTTGGTCCAACAATTCTGTCGACTGTTGAGAACAAAGCAACCTTCTTAGGATAAGCACTATTCAAAATATCATATGTAAAGTATGAAGTTGTCGTCTTACCCTTAGTACCTGTGAAGGCTACGATAAATAAATCATTTTGAGGATTGCCATAAAACTCTGCACTCAATAATGCCAAAGCCTTTGAAGCATCCTTAACGATTAAACGATCAATGTCAGTACTGTATTCCTTTTCGGAAACATAGATTTTGGCACCATTTTTAATTGCTTGGTCTAAGTACTCTGCTTTAAACTGATTCCCCTTGCAGAAGAAAATTCCATTGGTTTGGTCTTCTCTAGAATTGTAACTGATCTTTGTTACTTCGAGATTTTCATCGCTTACTGAATCAGAAACTAGTAAGTCATGATTTTTCAAAATCTCAATAGCTTTACTTACTTTCAAACTCATTCTTTCACCTGCTCCTAAAATAGATGTTTAAATAGATGATCAAAAAATTCAACGATCTGATCCCACCAAGACTTCTGGCTAGTCTTCTTGTGTATTATCTTTTTAACATCTGCCTTTTTGAACGGAAGATAACCACTAGCAGTATTAGCAGCAATTAATTTTACCGTTTGCTTATTACGTTTCGCAGTAAAACCTAAGTCGTTACTACTTTCATTATAACTTAAATTTTCAACATTAAAATTCTTTGGCACCCAAATATAACTAGATTGATTAATTTCATACTTTTTTTTGTTAATTGTGACTTCTGAACCTTTTTTCAAAGTTTCTTTGTATTCAAAGTTATCTTTTACATAGTGAGCTAATTTTTGTGTACTTCTAAAACGTTTATCGACATCGTCACTTTCACCTTGAGCATTCATTACGATCGTTACGATACGAGTTCCATCCATCGGCAATGTCCCAACAAATGATTCTCCAGCCTGTTTAGTAGTACCCGTTTTTAAACCATCGAATTCATAGCCCTCTTGATAATCACGTTGACCCTTTAATAATAAGTTCAACGAATTATAAGTCTTAGTTTCATTGTCAGCGGGAAAATCTAATTTAGCCATAGAAGTGGTTTGTAAAATTTCAGGATACTGGTCCAAAACATGTTTAACAATGACACCAATATCGTTCGTCGACAATTTATTTTCACCGTCAGCATTTCCAAGATACATACTTGAATCCAGATCAGAGTTATTTAATCCCGAAACGTTGTTAATTTCAGCATCCTTAATACCCCAATCCTTCAAAGTATTCCGCATCATTTTGACGAAGGCGTGTTGACTGCCCCCAACTTTATCAGCTAACATCATAGCCGCTGAATTGGAAGATACGATCCATGCTGCTTCGTAAAGCTGCTTGACTGTGTAGGAACGGTTAACATCAAGTTTTACATTAGTCAATTCGTTGTCCTTAGTCATATCAGCCTGTGCTTGCGTTGGTTGGAGTGTATCTTGTTCAGTAATTTGACCATCTTTTAAAGCCTTAGTTACTAAGTAAAGTGTAATTATTTTAGTAATCGAACCAATAGCAACTTTTTGATTTGCATTTTTACTGTAAATAACCTGACCTGTTTTTTCATCAAAAGCCATTCCAGCAGTTGCATTTAAGTCCAAACTAGATTGTGAATCAGCCTGAACAGTTGATGCAAACAAAGGTAACGTCAAAATAACTAACGATATTACCAATGTTAACTTTTTAAAGAACTTTTTCATTATTAAACCTCGCAAATCAATCTTTATTGAGTTATCGGAAAATGACTTACAAATGACGTCTTTTCCTTATCAGATGTAACTGCTATTGTCCCACCGTGTAGTTTAACCATACTTTGAGCAATCGCTAGGCCTAAGCCAGTTCCACCAGTCTTTTTGGAACGTGAATCCTCAACTCGATAAAAGCGGTCAAAGACATGTTTCAAAGACTCTTCAGGAATGGCTGGGCCATTATTAGCCACCGTTACAACGACTTCTTTTTCTTTTTGTTCAGCGGTTAACCAGATATGAGTGGCGCCTTTACCGTATTTAAAGGCATTCATGATCAAGTTATTGAAAACTCGGCCTAATTTTTCAGTATCGCCCTTCATCATTATCTTGTCAGGACGTGAATTAACGATAATTTCCATCCCACGTTTATTGGCTTCCAATTCGAAGTCAGCTGACAATTGATCTAACATTTGTGCCATGTCGAATTGAGTCATATTCAGACGACTTGTCGCATGTTGGACGTTAGCAAATTCAAACAACGAATTGACCAAATTTTGCATTTCCAAAGATTTTTTATAGGCAATATGAGTATATTTCAAAATTTGACCCAAATCACTATAATTTTTGCTTTCAATTAGTCCTAGATAGCCAATAACTGAGGTTAGAGGCGTTCTAATGTCATGACTAACATTACTGATCAATTCGTCTTTACTCTTCTCAGATTGTTCTTGTTCCTTAGAACGACGATTCATATTTGAAATCAATAAATTATAATTATCGATAATTCCTTGTAAATTCTGATTAACTTTAACTTCAATTGGCTTGGGCAAATTAGTTGTGGCGCTACTTTGAAGAATTTGTTGAACTTGGTGCAATTCGAAGCGATGATACATCGTTAAAGACATCATAACCGCCAAAATCAGCTGTATCAAAAGGACCAAAACTAAGATCCAAAGTTTTTCACTAAAAAGATTGGACAGATTAGTTTTGATATTTTCGACAAAGCTATTTTTGCCGACCGCTCCTATTAAAATAAGATTGATAATCTGAAATAAAAGAAAGGTGCCTATTCCTTCAAAAAGGAGGACACCTTTTTCTTTTACATTCAGTTTGATTCGTTTATTCAAAATCAAACCTCCACTTTGTAGCCAACACCCCAAACGGTTTCGATAACTTTCTCACCATTGGTTGCTTCTTCTAATTTGTCGCGCAAATGACTGACATGGACCATAACGGTCTTTGCCGAAACGACGCTTTCTTGTTTCCAAACTCTTTCAAAAATTTCGTCGGCAGAGAAAACTCGGTTCGGATGACTAGCTAATAAATAGAGCACACCAAATTCTAGTGCCGTCAATTGAACTTTTTGATCAGAGTCCGTTACTACCTCATGTGAATCCTTATAAATAGTAATTGGTCCCACTTCCAATTTATCAGGTACATTCTTGGCTGTCTGTTGGGAACTGCGACGTAGTAGTGACCGAATTCGTGCCATTATTTCTAATGGATTGAACGGCTTCGTTACATAATCGTCGGCACCCGTTATTAGTCCTTGGATCTTATCCATATCGGTCGTTTTGGCAGAAACAATAATGATTGGAATCTGTGAATTCTTACGAACTCGTTTAACGACTTCAATCCCGTCGATTCCAGGCATCATGATATCCAAGACCATCAGCGCTATATCGCTATGAGCTGCTAATTGGTCCAACGCTTCTTGACCAGAGTTAGCCGTAATAGGCTCGTAACCCTCATTTTTAATATAAATACTAAGTAGTTCTACAATCTCTTTATCATCATCAACCACTAAGATTTTCATCTAATAGACCTCTCAAGCGTACATATATTTACAAGTATACAACTAGTTAGTATTATACAATAAGATAGAACTAGATTACTAATTAGACCGTGAAAGTGAGTTTTTATGGATTATTTAAAAAAGCGTTTAAAGTTTGTTTTGATTATTGTCTTTTCAGTTGCCGTGATTGCCTTCGTTCAATACGAATTACATTTTGATCATAATTTGAATATTAAAAAAGTTGGCACGATCATGACTATTTTGCAGGCCGCTGCTGGTGGTTATGGTTTGTATGGTTTAGTGCAGTTTTTCAGAGTTAAATAGTAGCGGTGGAATTGCCGTCCTCCACAAAAATTGGGAATGCTGTTGGAACGCTATGGACACGACTTGGAGCTAATAATTTCGTTCTTCGCACGAAATCATGGATCTCCAAGATCGGTCTTATTGTAATCGGCATAGCCGATAACAATAACTTCATAGCTGAACGCATTCCCAATTTTTGCTCCGGACTAAAGAGTACTTCTATTGTTTGATTTGAGATAGAGTATTTAATCCAGTACTTCTTTTATGATTTAGAAATTTTTTTACCCAGAAGAAGCATCCGCGTTCCGACTCAGGTTCGTTGGCATGAACTAATCCTACTCCGTTACTTAGCTTTAAATAACAAATAAAAACAGCCCCTATTAAGTATTCAAGTACGAATGATTCGTCTTGAAATACCCAATAGAGGCTGTTCTTTTAATTAAAACATATTCAATTAAATAATTTTCTTTAAATCAAAAAGTCGAAGCTCTCTTTAGTCTGGAACAAAAACTGGGAATGCATTCAGCCGTGAAATCATTGTTAATGGCTTTGCCATTTACAATGAGGCCGACTTTGAAGATCCATTATTTTGCACGAAGTGTAAAATAATTAGCTCCAAAGCGCGCCCACAGCGTTCCAATGCATTCCCAGTTTTTGTGGAAGACGACATTCTTAGCACATCTTCTTTTACAGTCTATTCTCTAGAAGAACGTCTTTTCTTTGATTCCCATATAACGACGGAAAGCAAATCTAATTCCGTATGCTACTACTGCAGCTACGAAGTAACCGACCGCATTAAGTGTTGGATTAATTGTTGTTGGTACGAATGCCATTGCTCCTAAGAAAATGAACATTAGTACTAATCCTAGTGCTAAGTAACCGATTGTCTTACCCCAACCAGGTCTCTCTGATTTTGGTAGTCTCATTTGGTTGTTGAACCATGTTAACAATGCACCCCACATTAATGACAAGACGATCAATGTTAAGATACCTGTTTGATTGTTAGGATCTGTCTTCTTGGAAGTTAAGGCAACGACTCCGTATAGTAATCCAAACAAAGCAAAGAATAACAAAGCTGTATCGATCCATAGTCCCCAGAATGGTGTCTTCTTAGGCTTCTTAACTGGATGAGCAATTTCTTTAGCCTTTTGAGTAACTGGTCCATAAAGTTGATTGGCTGGAATACCCTTAATTTGGTTATCAATCATTTCAGGTAGTAAACCGTCGATAACTTCTTTGGCTTCTTCTTCTTTGAAACCATCGTCTAACAAGTGTTTGTTAAGTTTGAAAACATATTCTGCATTCTTGTTACTTAACTTTTTACTCAAATCGTCAGCGTCGGCGCTGTAAATTTGGCTTGTGACTTCTTCTTTTTTCTCATTTTTAGCTGAAGCAACTTTTTGCTTTTCAGCAGCCTTTTTATTCTTTTCTCTTAAATCCTCTGACATTTTGCTCCCCCTGGACTAGACATTGAAACGAAATTCGATAATATCGCCGTCTTGAACTTCATAATCCTTACCTTCAACACGTAACTTACCAGCTTCTTTAACGGCTTTTTCACTACCTAATTCGTCTAGATCACTAAAGGCCATTACTTCAGCACGGATAAATCCACGTTCGAAATCAGAATGAATAATTCCGGCAACTTGTGGTGCTTTCATACCTTCATGGAATGTCCATGCACGTGTTTCCTTACCACCGGCAGTAAAGAAAGTTCTAAGTCCCAATAACTTGTAACTAGCTCTAATCAATTTATCAAGTCCTGATTCTGTAACACCTTCAGCTTCAAGGAACTCTTTTCTTTCGTCATCATCTAATTCAGCGATTTCTTCTTCAGTCTTAGCTGAAACACCGATAACTTGAGCGTTTTCTTTCTTAGCGTAATCTTCAATTTGTTTGTAGTACTTTGAACCCTCAGGGTCTGCCATGTCGTCTTCGGCAATATTAGCAACGTACAAAACGGGTTTAGAAGTTAATAGGAATAATCCCTTAACAATCTTTTGTTCTTCTTCATTGAATTCGATTGAGCGAACAGCTCCACCTTTTTCAAGAACTGGCTTGATCTTTTCTAGAACAGCAAATTCAGCTTGAGCCTCTTTATCCTTGGCACTCTTAGCTGCTTTTTCAACTCTTGTGTAACGCTTATTGATACTGTCCAAATCAGCGATACCTAATTCTAGGTTGATTGTTTCGATATCATCTAGTGGATCAACTTTACCAGTAACACTTGTGATATCGTCGTCATCGAATGCACGAACAACGTGAACGATAGCATCAACTTGTCTAATATTTTCCAAGAACTTGTTACCAAGTCCTTCACCTTTACTAGCACCCTTAACGATACCAGCGATATCTGTAAATTCAAAAGTTGTGTGAATTAATTTTTTAGCAGGAATCAAAGAATCGATTCTTGATAGACGTTTGTCTGGTACTTCAACCATCCCAACATTAGGATCGATTGTTGCGAAAGGATAGTTAGCCATTTCGGCACCAGCCTTTGTGATAGCGTTAAATAAAGTTGACTTACCAACGTTTGGTAGTCCTACAATTCCGGCAGTTAAAGCCATTAGTTATTCCTCGTTTCCTTTAATAAAATTAGGTGGCATTAGTTGATTTTTAGTCAAATAATGTTGCTCGTTTTCCGTTTTCACCTGGTCGGCTTGTGTTAATACTTTTTTGAATTTTTTCTTAAATTCAGCACGTGGAATCATGACGATATGACCACATCCCAAGCATTTAACTTTAATATCCGCACCCATTCGGATAACTTCCCAGCGGTTTACCCCACAAGCATGAGGTTTTTTCATTAAGATAATATCTCCAAGTTTAAACATACAATTCCTCTAATCTAAATGGATTCCTAATATGTCTAAAATACGGTTCAAATCATCCGTATTTGAGAAATCAATTTCAAGTTTTCCATGACCACTTCTGTTTTCTCTAACAGTAACAGGAGTATCAAATCTTTCGACTAATTTTTCTTCAGTCGCCTTGATATAAGGTGATTTTTGAATAATACGTTTCTTTTTCTTGCTATCGTGTTTGGATTCAGTTGCTAATTGTTCAAGTTGGCGAACTGTTAAATCCTCTTCCACTGCACGTTTAGCGAGTTTATCAATTTGTTCTTTATCTTTCAAACTAAGTAAAGTTCTAGCTTGTCCCATTGATAATTTACCATTCTGTACTAATTTCTTAGTTGCTTCTGGCAAATTCAATAGACGCAAGTAATTGGCAATGTAAGGACGACTCTTGCCTAATCTTTGAGAAACTTGTTCTTGAGTCAAATTTAATTTGGTTATCAAAGTTTGATATGCATCAGCCTCTTCTAACGGTGTTAAATCTTCACGTTGCAAGTTTTCCAAAACAGCAATCTCCATCATGCCTGACTCGCTTAAGGGACGAATGATTGCAGGAATCGTTGTCTTCTTAGCAATTTTGCTTGCTCTAAAACGACGTTCACCAGCAATAATTTCAAAGCCATTAACACTTTCACGGACGATGATAGGTTGAAAGACACCATTTTGTTCGATTGAACGAGCCAACTCTTTTAGAGCGTGTTCATCGAAAGTTTTTCTAGGTTGATATGGATTAGGACGAATATCATCGATTGATAGATCAACTACAGTCTCACTATTTTCATCAATGGCTTCGAATTCAGAAAAGATAGCGTCGATTCCTCTACCTAAACCCTTTTTATTTTTGCTTGATGCCATTACGCTTTAACACCTCCTTGGCAAGATCACGATAAGCTTGCGCACCTCTTGACTTGTCGTCGAAATCAACGATTGGTAGTCCGTAACTTGGAGCCTCAGCTAGGCGTGTATTTCTAGGTACGATCGATTTATAAACCGAATCGCCGAAATATGATTTTACTTCCTCTACAACTTGCGCACCCAAGTTTGTTCTAGCATCTAACATAGTGATCAAGACGCCTTCAATGGCTAAGTTTGTATTAAAGTGTTTTTGAACTAAGCGGATCGTGTTCAATAATTGACTCAAACCTTCCAAAGCATAATATTCACTTTGAACAGGAATAATGATTGAATCACTGGCTGTAAAAGCATTAGTTGATAACTGACCTAATGAAGGTGGGCAATCAATCAAGATAATGTCATAATCAGCATCCACTTCTTCAAGTCCAGCACGTAATCGAGTTTCACGCGCCATCATTGAAGTTAATTCCATTTCCGCACCAGCTAATTGGATTGTGGCTGGCACGATATCAAGATTCTTATGTTTGGTATGAATAATGGTCTTTTTAAGTGGATATTCATTGACTAAAACGTCATAGACATCTTTTTCCACGTTGGCCTTTTTAATACCCAATCCACTAGTGGCATTTCCCTGAGGATCAGTATCTACTATTAATACTTTTTGGCCCAGATCAGTTAAACATGCTCCCAAATTGATGGTGGTTGTGGTTTTTCCGACACCACCTTTTTGATTTGCAACAGATATTTTTCGTGCCATTTTATTCCCCTATCTCTAGAAATTGCTCGACAATTTCAAAAAATATTATCTATGGTAATCACTTTTTTGGCGCTTTTGCCATAACTATACAATCTTATCATTTTTACAATATTATTTAATAGTTTGGAATTATTTCACGAGCGGTTTTTTAGCTGGAGTACCAGGCTTTCTAGGGTACTTTTTAGGTGTCTTAGAAATTTTTTCAACGAAGATAAAATTACGAATTCCAGCATCATTTGGTAATTCAACTGATTCTTGTTGTTTGATTTCTCCGCCTAAAGTCTTAATTGCGTATTCAGCATTTTTTACTTCTTCAGGAGCTTTTTCAGACTTCATAGCTACGAATTGACCGCCAACTTTTGCTAATGGCAAACAAAATTCAGTTAAAACATTCATGGCTGCCACTGCTCGAGCTGTCACAACGTCAAAACTTTCACGAAATTGTGGGTTCTTGCCTACTTCTTCAGCACGTCCGTGAACTAAACTAACATCAGTTAAATTAAGTTTATTAACTAATCCCTCTAAAAATTTGATTCGTTTATTCAATGAATCAACGATTGTAATTTTTAATTTAGGATTAATAATTTTTAATGGCAAAGATGGAAAACCTGCACCTGATCCAACATCGCACAAAGTTAATTCTTCGTTTAAAATCTTTTCGTCAACAAAACCGAGCACGATTGAATCATAAAAATGTTTCAAATAAACTTGGTCTTCATCAGTAATTGAGGTCAAGTTCATTACCTTATTGGTCTCAACTAGTTCATGAAAATAAGTCGCAAATTGTTCCTTTTGAACATCGCTTAATTCAATACCCTTTTGGGCTAAAGCTTCAAAAAATTCTTCCGGTTTCATTAAATACCTCCACTCGTGAAACACTGTTTCACACTCTTTAATCCTATATTAATGAGACACTTAATTCAATGATGAGTTCTAGAAGTTTCACCAAAATATAGTTGCATTTACAACAATAAAATCATATACTAAAATCAATTTAAATTCTGGGGGGCAAATCATGATAACTGTCAAACACACAAATGAACTTACGCCAAAAGAACTGATTGAGATTCTTAAACAAAGAGTAGCTGTTTTCGTTGTTGAACAAAATTGCCCTTATCAAGAAGTTGACAACGATGACTTTGATGATCTCCATGTTTGCTTAATAGAAGACCACCATCTCAAGGCCTATACCCGCATTATTGACAAAGGTGACCATATAACTTTTGGCCGCGTACTAGTAGTTAAAGAATATCGAAAAGATGATTTGGGTCGAAAAATTGTCCAAGCCACCATTGATGAAATAAGACGAAGATTTCCTAATAAACCAATTCAGATCCAAGCCCAAGCATACTTGCAAGATTTCTATGCTAGTTTTGGTTTTCAGGCCATTTCTGAAGTCTATTTGGAAGACAATATTCCGCATCTAGACATGCTACTAGAGAACAATTAGAGGTGATCATATATGAATATAACTACTCTTCCCATTAATATTGAGCAAATCGATTATGCCGAATTGCCTAAACTGCAGAAGTTGAGCATTGAAACATTTAATGATAGTTTTCGTCATTTTAAGGCCTCGAAAGATTTTTCCAATTATACTTTTAAAAATTACAACTACGGACAACTAGCACAGGAAATGTTAAATCCAGATTCTAAATTTTATTTTGTTTACTACAATCACAAATTAGCTGGTTATTTGAAATTGAACTTTACCGCAGAAGCCTTAGAGATTGATCGCTTTTATTTACGTAAAGGCTTTGAATACATTGGTTTAGAAACAAAGCTACTTCAATTTACCCTTCACAAAGCTAAAAAACTCAAACAACACCTAATTTGGAGTCGTGTCTGGGAACATGATGATTCCGTACTCCATTTTTATAAACAATTTGGTTTTCAGAAAGCTAGCAGTGTTCCTTTCAAATTAAACGGTCTGCTTCAAAAAGACTTGATTATGAAACTCAAGCTATAACAAAAAGCGATACAAATCACACTTGTGAAATGTATCGCTCTTTTTGACTCAATGAAGTACTCAAAGTGGCACTTCATTTGCCCCTGCCAAGGAACTTAATTATAACTCATCCTTAGCACATATGCTCGCACCCATCAGGTAAACAATTACAACTTACCTGTTCCGGTGCTGTTTTTAATTTGGTATCCAGCGTTTTTTGTAACGACTCTATATCGCTCTTACTAATGTCTAACGAATTGATCAATTCATTCAAAACTGACCCCGTCTTGTGTGCGCAAAAGTCGTTGAACAAACTGTTAGCATATTCATCCATCGTGTCCTGTTCGGAGACCGTTGCTGAATAGATGTAACGCCCATTTTTCTTTTTACGACTGAGAAATTGCTTCTTTGTCAATCTAGTTATTAGCGTCTTAATCGTTGAGTCTGACCAATCTTGTTTTTGTTGCATTAAATTGATTATTTCTGTACTAGTTACGTGTTTTAAAGTCCACACGATTCGCATAATTTGCCATTCCGCTGAAGAAATTTCAACTTTTTTCTGTTCTTTCTTTACTGCCACAGTATCCATCAAAATCTTCCTCTCTTGATAAACTAATTATATAACATAACTTTGATTAGTTTGTGAATACTTTTGGCTTCTTCCTTAAAAATCGGTTTTGTTGTGGACAATTCTAGCACTATCCATATCCTCTTAAGAGTTCTTTAGTTGCCCATCGTCATAAACTTCAACACAGTAATTCGTTTGACCGCATACTGGACAAGTTAACTTACGAGCTCTGATGTTATGTTTGGCCCAGAAGGCATCTTTCATACGTGGCTTAAATTCAGCTCCACAGTTTGGGCAAATATAATTAGTCTTATGAAAATAATATCTTGTCACTAATGTTGCAACAATAATCAGAATAAAGATTGCAACGATAAATGGTATCCATTGACCTTTAATGATTCCCCAAGCTAATGTGCCGTATTCTAAAATATTGAATGGAATCCCATATAAAACCATTCTCAAGTGAACTTTACGCAATTCTTTTTTATTTTTCATAATATCCTCTATGTCATCAATTGTCTTAAGCGATACTTGATTGATCTGAGGTAGGTTTTTTCTCAACTCTTCTATTGTTTTTAATTGTTCACGTGAATCTTTCAATGTATCTTTAATGGCTTTTTGTTGCTGTTCTAAGAGTAAATTTAAAACAGTAATAGAATTCTTACTATCAAGAATTTCATCGATTGCTTTTAACGACAAACCTAACTTTTTTAATAAAAGAATCAGCTTTAACCTACTCAAATCTATATCGGTATATATTCTCCGACCACTTTCCACGATTTTACTGGGTCTTAATAAACCTTTTTTATCGTAATATTGTAGTGTCCGGACAGATACTGATGCTAATTTGGCCAATTCACCAGTTGTATATTCTGACATAGATTATCACCTCTTTCTGTAATTACTTTTTACCTTATTACGTAAGGTTATTAGCAAGCATTTCTTCTTTTTTCTTTCTGTAACGCCGTTATATTTTTTAAATTGCTGATTAATTGCCATATTTTTCAAAGAGTCATAAAATAGGTCGATAGGTAATACATCGCGTAAATATACATAAAGGAGGAAAGAATTACGAGATATAGTTTTTTTGTTCAACCCCAAATTAATAAAAATAATGATTCAATTTTCGGTTATGAGGTTCTTTTACGTAGGGAAGACAATGGTTCTTGGCACTTGCCAGATGACTTTACAGAACTTTCTATTGAAGAACAAGTTCAACTGCTCGAAAAAACTGTAAAATCTTTGGAAAAAAACACTGGTAAAGATGATCGTATGATTTCCTTCAATCTCAATTGTGATCAGGCCAATGATCCAACCACACTTAGTGAGATTATCTCTTTAAAAAAACGAATTGCTCCTGTATCTCTCACTATTGAATTAACTGAAGCAGTTTCTTTAGATAAAGTTAAAGAGCTAAGCGTCCTACTCCATCAAAATAATATCTCTTTAGTTATCGATGATGTAGGAACTGGGTCTAATACTTACGAGAATATTAAAAAGTCTCTACCCTATGTTGATCGAATCAAGTTTGCCATGCAAAATTTTCGTATGAGTGGTCATGCAGAATTAATTCCCAGATACCTTTCCTTTTGGGTCGATCAAGCTGAAAAATACTGTTTAGATATGGTAATTGAAGGTGTCGAAGATTATAAGGATCAGGTATTAGCTAAGAAATATGGTATCGATATTCAACAAGGATATCTTTATGGCAAACCCGCTTTGGTTTAGATAAAAATAGCAGGTAGCAGCTCTTGTTTTGAGTTGTTACCTGCTTTATTTATTGTTAAATAACCATTGTTCTATGCTTTATAGTGGAAACGAGTTCCACAGGCCAGATTCCTGTGCTTTGCCTGACTTCGCAAACCGCCTGCTACGCAGTCAATTCGCAAAGTCCTGCAAATGCTCAGAATCTAAGCGGGCCTGTTCCACTCTCTATCCGAAACGAGCTACGCAGGGGCAACTCCTTCCGGTTAAGTCAACTTTCTCTGCCGGCACTTCGTTGCCGACTGAGAAAGTAGTCTTAATCCTCGGGAGCTGACCGCCCCTGCTTCGCTCTCTATTTTTATGCTAAGGCATCCCAAGCTGGTAGTACGACTGGTTCTTGGTTGAACTCGGCCAATTCTTCATCAGTTAAGTATTTCTTATTGATAATAACTTCATAGGTGTTATCTTTGAACCACTTTTCGTCCATCATGTAGTAACCGTTAACGCCGTTATCTTCGCCCCAAGAGTTTTCGACTTTCCAACGATTAGGTTGTCCGTTCAATAAATTAACTCCAGTAATTGTCATTGCATGAGAAACTTCAGCTTCACCATAATCTAGAGCAAGGCCTTTTTCAATTTGGCTATCAATACCAAATAGTTCGTCATATTGATAAAGGTCACCTAACAAGTAGCCTTTCTTGCGATCTGATTGTTTCAAAACATCATTACCGAACCAAACTAGTTGATTGTTCTTCAATTGTTGGATTGTTAATTCTTCAAGACGTTCCATTGGTAGATTCAAGAATTTATGTTCTTCCCCACCGATAACGTTATTCGCATTCTTGATAGAATAGACTTGATGATATTTCTTACTCTTTTGTGGAGAATTCTCAATTGTTACAAAATCATTCACATTAGTTGTAAAGTAGTTCTTGAGAAAATCCTTTGGTGTAATACTTGCTTCCTCAATTAACTTGTCATTATCTGTTTGTAATGACAATTCAAAGTTCTTTGGTGGCAAGCCGAATGAGTAGACACAAATTTTATAAACTTCTGACAACATTTCGTTGACGCGTTTATCAATATCTGCTTGAGCAGCTCCATCCTTAACTAATTGACGCAATTCAATTCCGTTTTTACGTAATAATTTATTTAGAACAGCATCGAATTCTCGTGTATTTTCAGAAGCAGATGTTTCTGGCATTACATAGTTAGGAACAACTCCGTACTTGTTGATCAAGTTAACGGCAGAACTCCAGAAACCACCATCACCATTAGGACTACTGAAAGAGTCATTTACCTTACGATCTTCAATTGGTAAATCAGCGGTTTCTAAAACTTGTTGGTAAAAGGCATTAGATTTTTCTAGACGATCCCAAAATGATAAATAATTTTGAGATAATTCAAAATCTTTCATATTATTTCTCAAAGCAAATTCAGTTCTCAAAGTATTGAGTGCTGAGAATAGCCAACAACGTCCAGATTGCTTCTGGTTGGAGACTTTTCCGGTGTTAACCATAATGTTGAATGATGGGTTCAACTTAGTTTTTACCTCTGGATCTTCTGAAGCTTTGTAAATACCGTTTTGTGCTACAGCATTCTTCAAAACATTATTACTTGCATCTTGATTTAAGTTCTTGTTAAAATCTGCTAAAATTTCTTTATTGATTTCTTTTGTCAATTCCATCACCTCGTTATTAAACTATATTACAATTATTTAACTAAATTACAATGTTTCTAATATAAAATTGGAGAAATTATGTCTGATACTATTAAAATTGCTTACTTATACGAAGATTTAATGAATACATATGGAGACAGCGGCGATGTTAAAATCCTAAGCTTTCTTCTCAAAGAACAAGGTTATGACACTCAAGTCGATAACATCAGTCTAGATATGGACTTCAATGCCTTTGACTACGATTTCCTATTCTTCGGTGGTGGTCAAGATTTCGAACAATCAGTTGTCGCAACTGATATTCAAAAACACCGTCAAACTATTAAAGATTATATCGAAGCCGACAAACCTATGCTTTGCATCTGTGGTGGTTATCAATTTCTTGGCAAGTATTACCAAACAAGTGGTGGTGAAACTATCCAATGCCTCGATATTCTTCCATTACACACCGTTTTCAAGGCCGATAGTCGTATGATCGGCGATACAGAATATAAGACTGAATGGGGTACTGTAAGAGCCTTTGAGAACCACAGTGGCCGTACTTACTTTGATGATAAAAAGATGCTTAAACCTTTCGGTACAATGATTGAAGGCTACGGTAACAACCCTGATGAAAAGCAAGAAGGTATGCGTTACAAGAACGTTATTGGAAGTTATTCTCACGGTCCCATTTTGAAGAATGAAAATGTTGCTCGTGCTATCGCCGACAAAATTATCCAATCTCATAAAGAACGCATGGCTGCAGTTACCAAATAGAGAGTGGCGCAGGCCCGCTTAGATTCCGAGCATTTGCCTAAGTACTGGAATCTGGCCTACGGAACTCATTTTGACTATATTGCAGAGAACCATGGTTATAAAAACTAGAATACAGAAAAGCAGTGAGAAAACTACAAAGTTCTCTCACTGCTTTTTTATTGTGGCTTTTCTTCAACAAAATAACCATTGTTCTATTTTTTATAGTGGAAACGAGCTACACAGGGGTAACCTATTGCGGTTTGCTACAGTCTTGAAATTGCCCGCAAAGTACGCGTGCGATTCCAAGACTTAGGCAAATCCTCGTGGGCTGACCGCCCCTGTTACGCTCTCTAATCCAAAAACTTATTAGTCTTCAAAATAGCACTGGAAATTGCTGGCGCTATAATGATGGCCGCTATCATTTCGGGAACTCCGTTGGTTCCTACAATTACTAACAATAATTTATTTAAAAGATCCGTTTGTGTGGCATATGCCTGTGCCATTGTGCTGGCATACATCATACGCATCAATCCTAGAACCAATCCGGTATTAACTAGTGAACCAACGCCTGACGCCACTGCCATTCCTAGCACTTTTTTGTTTGTATGATTTTTAAACCACAAGTAGATCCAACCAGCAATCAATCCTACTGCTACTCTGGGTAAAACTGCTACAACAGGGTTGGTAAATACCGTTGTATCAATAATTGATGTTGGACTGGTGAAGGCACGGATTATTGTTCCAATTCCCCAGACTAATCCAACGATAGCTCCATTCTTAGGTCCAAGCACAATTGCCGCTACGATAACGGTAATGTGGATAATTGTTATATTAATAAAACCTGTTGGAATAAAGCCTAAAAATGGCACCATTGATTGCACAAGAATAATCGCCATCAGAATTCCTAAAATTGCTGTGCGATAAGCATTTCTTTTTTGCAATTGTCTTCACATCCTAATTCAATTTTCTTAATTTTACCCGATTAATCATAAAAGAACAAAACAATAACTATAAAAGAAAATAGAGATAATAATCAATGTGTGATTACTATCTCTATTTTTAAATTTATTTAGTTTTTTCCTATTCTTCTGCTGCGTCAACTGCTTTAATAACAGCATTTCTAAAACCATGTTCTTCCAAAGCGGCCACGCCACGAATTGTTGAACCACCTGGTGAAGTAACTTCATCTTTCAAAGCAGAAACATTCAATTCTGATTGTTTAGCCAATTTACTTGCTCCAATAGCCATACCAATTGCAGCATCATAAGCCAATTTACGATTCAAGCCGTGCTTTACACCTGCATCACTCAAAGCTTCGATGAAGACATCTAAAAAGGCAGGAGAACAGCCAGCGACTGTACCAAGAATTCCTAATTGGTTCTCAGGAACTTCAACAATTTGACCAGTGTAACCCATGATTGAAGCCACTTTCTTCTTGTCAGCATCTTCAAAGTCACTTGAATAAGTGATTCCTGTGAAACCAGCTCCAACTTTAACTGGTGTGTTAGGAATAGCATGTGCCACTTTAACATCGCCCAATATTTGCTTCAAATGTGTGATTGTTGCACTACCTGTAAATGCCACAACCAATTTTCCAGCAGCAATCTCTTTTAATTCTTTTAAGACACCATCCAAGGCATTGGCACCAACTGCAATAAAGATAACATCGGCGTCTTCTAATTGCTTAACTTTTTTGACTACTTTAAATCCAAGTTGATCGCCTAAAAGTGCTGCATGATTAGAATGACCACCCTTAACAATTATTTCATCTGCGTTAAAGCCATTTTTGATTAAACCCGTTATAACGGCTCCACCGATACTACCAGCTCCGATAAATCCAATCATAAAAATCTTCTCCTTTGTAGGTCTATTGTTTTCATTATAAACGAAAATCAATTTATAATAGTAACAATATCCATTCTTAATTAGTTTCGAAATTTTCATAATTAATGTATGATTAATTTTTTAGGAGGGAATTAATATTATGCAAGGTTATAAATCAAGGCTTGAATTAAAAACAGAAGTAAAATCACTCTTACGGGGAAATTGGGGCAAAGCTATTCAACTTTATTTGATCCCTGTAATTGTAATGATCATTAATATTAACGTGAACCGTTCCAATTCGACTGACGCCATGAAAGATGCTGTTTATGGAAACGGAAATATTTTCTCGAACTTATTATCATCTGGCTTGATTTCTTACATCGTCAGCTTAATCATCCTACTAGTTACACTGTCTGCATCATTTAGAGGACTTGATTGGATTGAGGATCCAAAATTAGATTTTGAACCTTTCAAGAGCAACTTTACTTATTTCCGTAGTCCTGATTGGTGGAAATTAATTTTAATCTACATCATTATGGGAATTTTCTCATTCCTCTGGATGTTGTTACTAGTTGTACCTGGAATCATCAAATTGATGGCTTATTCTCAAACCTACTTCGTATACAAAGATCTTAACGATCGTGGTGAAGCTGATAACTACTCTTTAACTGATTACATTACTCGTAGTCGTGAATTGATGGTTGGCAATAAAGGCCGTTATTTCGTACTACAATTGAGTTTTATTGGTTGGTGGATTCTTGGTAGTATTACTTTAGGAATTGGGTTCATCTGGATCTATCCATACTACAAATTGACTATGGCTAATTTCTATCAAGATTTAGTTGATAAAAAAGAAGCTAATAACGCTTAGAAATATAAAAGGAGCAAATCAGTAAATGATTCGCTCCTTTTTTGTAACGGCGTTATATATTATTTAGTATATTGATAAATCACGTCTCTCAAAAGTTTTACTACCTTTGTCTTAGCCTTATCATCATAATATTTGGCAAAGCGCTCATCTTGCAAATACATATCTGCCAAACCACGATGCATATTTTTATCATATTTAGACCAAGTATAAGTTAACCACTGCTTGTGTTCTTCAAATATTGTTCTCGCTAAATCTGAATCTAAATCAGGATGTTTTTTTAATTCTACTAAGTTTTGAATCAATTGTGCTTCCAAATCATTCATTTCTTGATACTTCTCTTCAGTTAAGTTGGCAAATTTATTGTTTGCATCACGGACAGTTCTTTCACCATAATTTTCACGAATTTCTTGTCCAAATTTACGTTCATTTTCTTCTAATTTTTCTTGTTTAAAAGCTTGGAATTTCTCACTATCTGTCATCTTTATTTCTCCTTGAAAATCCTTAATTGTTACATCAATGTTTGTTAGAAGACCATCGAGTTCATCCCGTTTGATTTTTAACAATCTTTGTTGCTCTTTTAATGCCTCTAAACGAGATATACCAGGATCATTGACCAATTGTTTGATTCGATTTAACGGAAAATCTAAAGCTCGATAAAACATGATTTGTTGCAATTTATTTACGTTTTTTTCATTATAAATTCTATAATTACTATCATTAATTTCACTCGGTTTCAACAAGCCAATTTGATCATAATATCTTAGTGTACGCGTACTAACTCCAGCCAAATCCGCTAATTTTTTTATTGTATATTTCATAAATTGATCTCCTAACAATTTTGATTCTAAAGGATTACGCAACGTTAAGGTCAAGTAAAATATGCTAATTCTTCCTCATAAATTCAGGGTTTTCTGTTACTATAAAGGAAACAATGAATGGGTGGGTGACTAAAATTGAATAAGTTTATTCAAGTACTAACTATTGCTGGTTCTGATTCTGATGGGAGTGCCGGCGCACAAGCTGATTTAAAGACATTTATGTCTCGTGGAGTTTACGGTATGTCAGTTTTAACTGCAGCCGTTGCTGGTAATTCTTACGGTATTCATGACAGTATCAACATGCCAGCTTCATTTATCAACAGTGAAATCAAAGATATCAAAGACGATTTTAAAGTTTCTGCTTTCAAAACCGGAATGCTCTCTGATTCCGAAATTATTCATACCATTGCAGAAGCTATTAAGGACAAACCTTTTGGCTACTTTGTTCTTGATCCTGTCATCATTACTAAGCATGGTGCCATGCTTCTAGAAACTGAAGCTTATCAAACTTTGATCGATGAATTGTTCCCATTGGCTGACTTGATCACGCCTAATTTTTACGAGGCTCAAAAACTTTCTGGGTTAGAACTAAACAATAAAGAAGAAATTGTTAAGGCTGCGCATAAATTACGCAATTTAGGTCCAAAAAATATTATGATAAAGGGTGAACATAGTGACGACTCCATCAGTGAAGTTGAAGACTATGTTCTACTAGAAGATGGCGAATCTTTCTGGATCTCTGAACCCTTTGTAAAAACTGATCATGTTAACGGAACTGGTGACACATTGTCATCATGTATCGTAGCTGAACTTGCTAAGGGCAAGAGCATGGAAGATGCCATTAGAATCGCTAAAACATTTACTTACAATGCTATCAAGAATGAAATTGATGTCGGACATAAATATGGTCCTATTAACCATTTTATAAAGGATGAGATACAATAGTATTTGTTAGTAAAATCGGAGGTTTCTTTATGGTAAGAATAACAAAAATTTCTGCCGGTATTTTATTGCTTATACTATCTATTATCCTAATGGTTAAGTCCGGATTTGAAGGCTTTATTGCCGCTCTAGTTGGTACAGGTGCCATTGGTGGTGCTGCTGGTATTCTTATGGCAATAACTTATATTATCTCGGCTGCAATCTATATCCTAACTAACCGTACTTATAGTATGGTTCCTGATATCGTAGGTTTCATCATCTTAATTCTGGGTGGACTTATGGGACTCTTCAATGCCAACATGCCTGGTGCAGGTTTTCTAAAAATTTGGGCTTGGGTTGGTATTATTATTGGTGCTATTGATTTGATCATCGTTATCGTCGATACGATCATTCATCCAATACCTGAAGATGAACCTGAGGACAATCAGAATCAATATGGAAATAATCCATATGATCAGAATCCTATGAATCAAATGAACCAAGGGCAATATAATGCACAACCGAACAATTTTAATCAACAAAACTATGGTTATAATCCTTATCAAGGTCAAAATAATCAAAACTTTAATCAACAACCTAATCCTAATCAATATCAAGGACAATATAACCAACAACCTATGAATCAACCAGGATACGGTCCGCAAGCTCCAAATCAAATGAACCAAAATCCAAATGGTAATTTCAATGGTCGTTACAATCAACAACAACCAATGGGTAACGGTTATAACAATCAACAACAATTTCCAAATCAACCAATGAATAATAGTCAAATGCCTAATAGACCAATGAATCAAAATGGTCGTGGCAATTTCCAACAACCACAAAATAATTTTGGACAAACTCCAAATCAACAGCCAATGAATGGCAATCGTCAATTCAATGGTCAAAATTCTGCTCCACAAAATAATCAAAACTTCAATCAACCTAGACCTACTTTGCAACAGAGATACGGGAATCAGGGTCAAAACCAAAATTCCAATCCACAACAGCAATTAGGTCAACCACAAAATCCTTATGGTCAAAGACCAGAGAATAATGGCAACGTTGGTTCAAGAAGTCGTAGCAATCGTCACAATTAAAAAACACCAATTCTGAATATAGAATTGGTGTTTTTTAATGTATTAACGGTAATAACATATTAGTCCATAACCACGAAATTGGCATGATAACAACCATGATAGGAATCATATCCGCAGTCGGAAACATTTTTATTTTTGTAATTCTAAAACCACTAGCTAACATTAAAACGCCACCAGCCGCCTTAAAATCAAGAATCATATTTGGTGTCGTTAAAGGAACGATAAAGTTAGCAAGAGAAAATATTATCATTAAAATAACAATTTGTGGGACGGCAATCAGTGAAACAACTGCCCCCAGATTAGCGCCAAAGATGACTGCAGCAAAAAAATCGAGTATTGATTTTGATATTAAGATTGTTGCATCGCCATTAATACCCTCAGTAAGCGTGCCGTAAATTCCAGTCCCACTAGCACAAAAAAGTACGATCACGGTCACTAACGTGGTTTCAAAAGCTTGCTCATCCATTTTAGATGGTGCTTTAATAAATTTCGAAATAAAATGCTGCATATCTTTGGCACCGCGGTTAATGGCTTTTCCTACATGAAGAATAATTCCAAGACTGGTTCCAAGTATTACAGCAAAAACAAACGCAGCTAAATTTTTCATGGGAGCAATAGCGTAGATTCCCATACAGATAGAACAGATACTGAAAGTCATATTAAGACCTTCTTTGAAGTTATCGGACATTACTTCACCGCCAAGTGCACCAACAATTCCACCGAAAAGAATGGCACATACATTCGTTATAATTCCAATTGGCATAAAAAGACTCCTTGTATTGAATAAAATTACTCACAAGTAAAAGTCTAGTAACTGGTAAGATAAAGAACAATTCTGTTTTAGTGTTAAACTATTCAGAATAATAATAGTTAGGAGTATACGGTGGACACTAAAAAATTAGCAGTTTTTCTAGACCTAGCAAAGACGCAAAATTATAGTCTAACAGCTCAAAGAATGTTTTTATCACAATCAACAATTTCAAAATATATTATGGAATTGGAAAAAAGCTGGAAAGTTCAATTATTTGTTCGGGCCCATCGTCAAATCAAGTTAACTAGAGTCGGAAAATTAATCCTGCCTAAAGTAAAAGACGTCTTAGAAAAAGAAGCTGAATTGAATCAACTAATAGCCGATGAGGCTTGGTTAGAAGAACGTCCTTTAGTTATTCAAGGATTGCCTTCCTTATCCCAATACGAAGCCTTTCATATCATAACGGCTTTTGCAAAATGCTACCCTAAAATAAGATTACAATTTAGTGAAGAAAATGTTGATAAACTAGAACATTCACTCGATCAAAAAAATGTGGATATAGTATTCACAAGAATCTTTGATAATGATTTTCCTTCTTATGATGTAATCGTCAATGAAACTGACAGATTCGTTGTGTTAGTACCCAAAAGTAATCATTTAGCAAACCGAGATTATGTCACTCCCGATATGCTCAAGAAAGAATCCTTATTACTATTGAGTAACACGATAAGTAAGAGCAATCCTCTCTATTCGACCTTTCAAAGCATGCAATTACAACCACGTGTTACTTACAACGGCCAAAGAATTGATTTAATTCTTGAGATGCTTAACCAAGGTACTGGAATTTCAATAGTAATGAATAAGTCGTTTGATCTCACCGGCTTTGACAACATTAAAGTCGTCCCACTCGTACCAAAAATCAACAGCCAGCTAGTATTTATGAAGCAACATGATAATACCTCCAAAATAGTTGAGTTATTTTGGAAGTTCGCTATTGATGCTAGCAAAACATTTATAGATAAAAAATAAAAGAGATGTCCATAATTGACTGATAATCAATATGAACACCTCTTTTTAAATTCCATATTTCATTATGTATCCGGCAATTACCGATGCGATGAATAAAATGG
This sequence comes from Companilactobacillus sp. HBUAS56275, assembly GCF_036913655.1. Lineage (NCBI taxonomy): Bacteria > Bacillati > Bacillota > Bacilli > Lactobacillales > Lactobacillaceae > Companilactobacillus > Companilactobacillus sp. HBUAS56275. The sequence continues at coordinate 71,961 of NZ_JAYKKK010000002.1, read as the reverse complement.
CAAAGACAAGCAAGCCCTTTACTTGCTGTTTATTTCTAAAATCAGGCTTCTCATCTTTTTCATTACTGACCTCATTAGAAAAATAAAGTATAACGGCCCCATTCAAAACTATACTAACAAGAATTAATCCAGTCGTTATGTTCGATAATTTTCCAAAAATTCTTTGCTGCGAAACCACCAGTACCAAAATTATATTCAAAATACTTGGTAACCACACATACTTTTTTAAAGTTGCTAAACGTGTCTTTTTTTCAATATCCTTCACAACATCAGATCCTTCCACCAATAGGTTATCTAAAGAAAGGTGATACAATTTTGCAATTCTGATCAAGCTCTCAATATCAGGAAAAGTTTTACCTGTTTCCCAGTTAGAAACTGTTTTTGGTGAAACCAATAATTTCTCCGCCAATTGTTCTTGAGTAAATTGATATTCTTTGCGTTTCTTACGTAAGATTTGATTTAATGCCATTGTTTCCCCTTTCTTTCCTCAAAACTAACAATTGTTGCTCCCAAAATACATCCAATGTCTTTCTAATTCCAAAATTTTTTATTCATCACATCGTTATAACGGTAATTGACCAAATCACTTTCTTTTTTGTAAAAAAATCTTGCCAATAATGATGATAAAAACGATTTCAAAGGACTATATTTTAATTAGGATATTATCCGATATGTGGATTTTTATTTAAGTAATAATCGCTTGTTAAAGTTTAATTTATGTCACTGTTTTCAACAATGGAAACGGTTTTTTCACAAGTCACTTTTGTTGCTTATAATATTAATTAATCATATGATAAATCTGTATATATTAGGGTTTTTATTATATGTTCTAAGGAGGTTTTTACCATGCTTACTATGGGTTTAAGCATTGTCTCTTTGGCTCGTTTTCAGTTCGCAATGACAACTGTATTCCATTTCTTCTTCGTTCCATTTTCAATCGGAATGGGCTTTTTAGTTGCTATCATGGAAACAATTTACGCCGTTAAAAAAGACAAAGTTTATTTAGATATGGCAAAGTTCTGGGGAAAGATTTTTCTTCTAAGTTTTGCCGTTGGTATAGTTACCGGTATTATTCAAGAGTTCCAATTCGGTATGAATTGGTCGGAATACTCACGTTTCATGGGTGATGTATTTGGTGCTCCACTTGCTATTGAAGCTCTTCTTGCTTTCTTTATTGAATCAGTCTTTATCGGAATTTGGATGTTCACTTGGGATCGTTTCAAACCAGGCGTTCATGCATTCATGATTTGGATGACTTCTATAGGTACCATGCTTTCTGCTATTTGGATCTTGGCTGCTAATAGTTTCATGCAAGCTCCTACAGGATTCAAGATCAACAATGCTACCGGTCGGATTCAATTGACTGACTTCGGGGCTGTTATTAGTAACCCTCAACTCTGGAGAGCCTTTCCACATGTCATCTTGGCTGCCTTTATGACAGCTGGAGTTGTTATTACAGGTATGAGTGCTTGGGGACTACTACGTAAGAAGAAGGATGAAAATCACTTCTTCAAGACATCACTTCGTTTTGGCCTTTGGGCTAGTTTAATTTTTGCAATTCTTTCTGCCGGTGCCGGAGATCTTCAAACACAACAAATCATCAAAGATCAACCAATGAAATTTGCTGCTACTGAAGGTATCTATAAAGACACTAAGGATCCAGCTCCTTGGACAGTTGTTGAATTGATTGATGCTAAGAATCATAAAGCTTCCGCTCAAGTTGACGTACCTGGTGTCTTGAGTATCTTGGCTTACCACAAACTCAGTGGTTCTGTTAAAGGTATGAACACTATCAACAAAGAATTACATGCTAAATATGATAAAAAGTTTGGCAAGGATATGAACTACTATGTCCCACCTAAGACTCTCTTCTGGAGCTTTAGAGTTATGACCGGCTTTGACGCTTTGATCATGTTAACTTCGATCGTTGGTTTGATTTTCTCAAGAAAGAGAAAAGATACCATCGAGAGTCACAAGTGGATGTTAGTTGTCTTAGGAATCTGCATCTGGGTTCCATTTATCGCTAACTCTGCTGGTTGGTTCATCACTGAATTTGGTCGTTACCCTTGGATCGTTTATGGTCTCTTCACAATCGCCCAAGCTGTTTCACCAACTTCAACTGTGGCTAGTCTATTATTCAGTAATATTGTTTACTTCTTGCTCTTCACACTATTGGGTGGCGTTATGGTTGCTTACTGTCGTCGTACCCTTCATCATGGTCCCTACTATGAAGAAGTTGACTCTAAACAAAACGTTGATCCATTTGCAAAGGAGGCCTTTGGAAAATGACACTCAGCACACTTTGGTTTATCGTAATTGGGCTTCTATTTTCAATCTTCCTCTTTCTTGAAGGCTTTGACTTTGGTGTCGGAATGTCAACCAGATTCCTTGCCAAAGACGATGAAGAAAGAGCCGCAATCATGTCAACGATCGGACCTCACTGGGACGGTAATGAAACATGGTTAGTTACTGCCGGTGGTGCAATGTTTGCTTCTTTACCATTGTGGTATGCATCATTGTTCTCTGGTTATTACATCTTGTTCCTTTTAGTTTTAGTTGGCTTGATTCTTCGTGGAGTATCATTTGAATTCCACAAGCATGCCGAATCGAAAACAGAAAAGAATCTTTGGATGTGGACTTTCTTCTGTGGAAGTCTCATGGCTCCATTCTTCCTCTGTATGATCCTTTTGAGCATGGTTCAAGGTATTCCAATTGATGCTCAAGGTAACGCTACACCATCATTTTTCCAAGTAGTTAACCTACTTTCAATTGTCGGTGGTGTTGCCGGAACACTTCTTTCACTCGTACATGGTTTGAACTTTATCAGACTTAGAATCGAAGGACCATTACGTGAACGTGCTCGTAAATTAAATAAAATTCTATATCCAATTCTTTTCTTGGGTGAAGTTGTCTTTGCTGTACTTGTATTTCTACAAACAGACTTCTTTACTAAGAGATTTGGATCATCTCTTCTCATTACAGCTCTAATTGTTTTGTTCTCATTATTAGGTTACTATGGAGTCCTAAAGGATAGAGAGGGCTGGAGCTTTGTTGGTAGTGGTTTATCACTCAGCATGGTCATCGTCTTATTATTCAACGGACTATTCCCACGTGTCATGATTGCTACAAATCCAGCACACAGTATATTGATTAAAAATGCCGCTAACTCACAATACACGTTAACAATTATGACGATTGTCGCATGTATCTTGGTTCCAATTGTGGCTATATACTTCATCTGGTCATACTCTCTATTTACAAAGAGAATAAATCCAAGGGAAAATGCGGTGAAATATTAATGATTGATAAGCGTTTATTTCGCTTACCAGGAACAAAAAAACTTCTATTGATGCTTGCAGGATTAACTCTCTTGCAAGCATTTGTTGTTTTATTCCAAGGTAAGTATTTAGCAGAAGCACTAGTTAATTCGTGGGAACAAAAAGCTTTGCAAACCATCGTTAATCCGATGATCTTGTTTGCTATTGCCTTTATTTTGCGACATCTCTTTACATTGATTAATACTAAAATCGTTGAAAGCTATGCCAGTAAAACTTCTGAAAATATCCGTTCCCAATTACTTGAGAAGGTCTATGAGTCCGGACCTGAAATGATTTCTGATGAGGGTACTGGCAACTTAGTTACTTCATCTCTTGATGGGATCGACTTAGTCGAAAACTACTTCAAATTGATTTTTACAAAAATGATGAATATGTGTATCATTCCGCCAGTTTTACTGGTCTATATTTATATGCAAAATATTGCTTCGGGAATTACGCTAACAATTATCGTACCTCTAGTAATTCTGTTCATGATTATTTTAGGACTGGCTGCTCAGGCCAAAGCTGACTCCCAATACAAGCAATATACAATTCTTTCCAATCACTTTTTAGATGCCTTAAGAGGTCTACCAACGTTAAAAATGTTGGGTCTAAGTAAACGCTATGCTAAGAACATTTATACCGTCAGTGACGAATATCGTCGTCGAACTATGAATACCCTTAGAATTGCCATCTTATCAACTTTCGCCCTCGATTGGCTAACCACATTAGGTATCGCTATTTTGGCCGTCTTCCTAGGCTTAGGACTGATTAACAACAGTTTTCCACTTTTCCCTGCCTTGGTTACTTTGATCTTGGCACCTGAATACTTTTTACCATTACGCGATTTCTCGGGAGACTATCACGCTACCTTAAATGGTAAAAATGCTTTAAACTCTATTTTTGAAATTTTAGAACGTCCTAGCAAATCCGAAAGTACTGAACTCAAGGCTTTTGATTGGAATCAGGACTCACAAATTGATATCAATAATTTACAATTTTCATATAACGGAACTGGTCAGAATGAAGTCAGCCTCGATATTGATAAATTAAGCTTACACGGTTATCAAAAAATCGGTGTCATCGGTAAATCAGGTTCCGGTAAAACTACTTTAATCCGCACGATTGGTGGTTTCATCACTCCTGAAAAGGCCGATATTAAAATAAATCAAGCAGAAGTCACTAATTTCAAACAAGCTAATTGGCAGAACAAATTAACCTTTCTACCACAAGATCCATATTTATTTGCCGGTTCTATTGCTAAGAACATTGCTTTTTATCGCCCTGAAGCTTCACAAGAGGAGATAGAAAAAGCTGCCTCAGCTGCTGGTCTGGACGAGTTTATCGCCACTTTAAATGATGGCTATGAAACGCTCATTGGTGAAGGCGGTCGTGGTATCTCTGGTGGTCAACAACAACGGATCATGCTGGCTCGTGCCTTTTTAGCTAATAATCGTCATGTTTTAATTTTTGATGAACCTACTGCTCACTTGGATATTGAAACTGAGTACGCCCTTAAGCAACCAATGGAAAAATTATTCCAGAATCACTTAGTCATTTTCGCTACTCACCGACTACACTGGATCAAAGAAATGGATTATGTCGTCGTTATGGATGACGGAACAATTGCTGAACAAGGTACTCCTGACGAGTTAAGTAATCATAACGGTGCCTATTCACAACTAATTAAGAATATGCGAGGTGACCAACTATGAATTTCTTCAAAACATTCAAACATGATACTTGGGTCAAACCTTACATTAAGCAATACAAAGGCCTTTTGATTACTGCCTTACTTTTAGGATTACTGACCTCTTTCTGTGCTGCCGCTCTAATGTTCACTTCTGGATACACCATTGATAAGGCCGCAACTCATCCAGTCAACATTCTCTTGATCTATGTACCAATTCTTTTGACTAGAGCCTTTGGTATCGGACGTCCAGTCTTCAAATATGTTGAAAGATTAAAGAGCCATAATTGGGTTCTACGCGTTACCTCGGATTTGCGAACCAGACTTTACAAGACCCTCGAAAGTGACGCTTCATTCTTTAATGAACATCACAAAACTGGTGATATCATGGGATTATTATCCGAGGATATCAGTCATTTACAAAATTTATATTTAAGAACTATTTTCCCTTCCGTTATCGCTTATTTAGTTACGATCATCGCTTCAGTCGCCCTGGGAATTTTTAATCCGTCCTTTGGTTTCTTCGTTTTCTTATTACTATTTGTTGAAGTCTTCCTAGTTCCACTATTCTCGGTAACAATTGAAAGTGCTAGAAGAGCTTACCAAAAACAGGTTAAGAGTGATCTCTATGTTCAATTAACTGACAACATCATGGGCGTTGATGATTGGATTATTTCTGGCCGTAAAAATGATTTTCAAAATCTAACCGCTAAAAATATCGGCGACTTAGACAAATCCAAGAATAAATCCAAAGCTTTCAGACGTAATCGTGATTTTGCTTTGCAGTTATTCTTTGTCGCTTTAGCTATTTGCTTCTTGATCTTTACTAATCTGACAATGACTAACAACCAAGAACAAGCTAACTTTGTTTCGGCCGTTGTTCTAGCCATTTTCCCACTGTCAGATGCTATTATTCCGGTCAGCCAAGGATTCGAAGAGTGGCCTCTGTATAAAGACTCCATTGTCCGTCTAAATACGCTTAAACCCATCAAGAATAATCTACCTGAACAAGTAAACTTGAATCCAGAAGACTTTCAAGAATTGCAGTTAGACAATGTAAATTTTGAATACGATACCGATTCGCCAATTCTGATCAAAAACTTTTCACAAACAATCACTCGTGGAGAAAAGCTAGCTCTGTTAGGACCTAGTGGCATCGGAAAAACAACCATTTTACAATTGATTCTTGGCGATCTATCCCCACAAAAAGGACATATCACTCTTAACGGAATAGACGTTAATAAAGTTCAAAAGAATCGAGAAAAGATTTTCTCTGTTCTTAATCAAAAACCATTTTTGTTCAATACTACTTTGATGAACAACGTTCGTTTAGGAAATGAGAACCGTTCCGATGCTGAAGTTAAAAAAGCCCTAGAACGTGTAGGACTAAAAGATTTAGTTGAATCCTTACCAGATAAATACAATACAATCGTTGGTGAAAATGGCTCCCACTTCTCCGGTGGTGAACAAGAAAGAATTGCCTTAGCACGTATCCTATTACAAGACGCTCCTATTGTTTTGCTAGATGAACCAACCGTTGGACTAGATCCAATCACTGAAAATGATTTATTAAAGACCATTTTCGACGTACTAGCCGACAAAACTATTATCTGGGTAACACACCACTTACAAGGTGTTAATCATGTTGATCAAATTGTCTTTATCAATAGTAAGGAGATTGAGATGCAAGGCTCGCCAACCGATCTCTATAAAAATAATCAACATTTCCGTGAACTTTATCAAATGGATCAGGGATTATAATCGTTATAACGCTACAAAAATATTTAAGAATACTAAAAAGGTGTTCATATTGGCTAGATCAATGGCTGATATGAACACCTTTTTTTATTTTTTGAATGAAAAATAATGAACTAAAATCAATTTATCTTCAACCAAACAATCAGAGCTCTATTTAGTCCGGAGCAAAAATTGGGAATGCGTTCAGCTATGAGATCATTGTTACCGGCTTTGCCGGTTACAATGAGGCCGACTTTGGAAATCCATTATTTTACACGAAGTGTAAAATAATTAGTTTCAAATCGTGTCCATAGCGTTCCAACAGCATTCCCAATTTTTGTGGAGGACGGAAACTTAAGCATATTTTACCAAACTGCTCCATTGATAGTTCCGATTCCCTTTTGTGACATTGGCTCACGTGAAAGAGTTCTTAATTTATTAATAATCTCATTTTGTTCTGCACTAAAGTGATACTTTTTTGCTACAGCCAACTCTTGAAAAGTACCGTTCATTTCCCTAATAGCGTCTGAGATTTGATTGTACTTTTGTGTTGTCTTTTCTGGCTTATTAATAGTGTTATAGGCCGTCTGGATGAGAGCCTTCACTTCACCATCAGTATCAACTGTTTTATTCATTTTTCCTAAAAGATCATTTACATCTTCAATTAAAGCCAATTTCTTATCTTGATTCATTTGTTAATTCTCCCCGAAACTACTTAATCCGATTTACCAAGCGTTTAACTACTTCCGTTAAAACGCGACGACTAGTATTTTTAGGTAACTTAGCAATCTCGTCTAAAGCATGTTGCGTAAATCCCTGGGCAATTTCCTTAGCACGATTTAAATAGCCGTCGTCAATAACGATGTTAGTGGCCTGCTCGTCGTCGGAATCAGTTAACACCTCTTTAGATAGAATTGCAATTAGATTTTTATTCCCAGCCTCTAATCCTAAAATATATGGCAACGAGTAAACACCGTTACGCAAATCTTCATGAACTGGCTTTCCCGTTTCTGAGGAGTTACTGAAATCAAGAATGTCGTCGATAATTTGAAAGGCCATCCCTATATCATGACCGATTTCTTTACAACGCTCAATTAATTCCTGATTGCCGCCACTAACAATAGCACCCATAGTAGCACTTAAACTGAACAATTCCGCCGTCTTGCCAGATATCTCGTTTAAATACATATCGGTTGTTGCTTTAACGTTAAAATTAATGCACATTTGATCCAGTTCACCAATCAAAATATGCTTCATACTTAAAGCGTTACGCAAAATATCAGTATTGCGCTCCAAGTGTTTAGAGATCAATTCAAAATAAACCGTAAACAAATAATCGCCAGCATAAATAGCATTTCTACGGCCGTATTTAGTATGGATAGTGGGTTGAGATCTACGCATTGGCGAATCGTCAATGACATCGTCATGGATCAAAGTCGCTACATGTAGAATTTCTAAAGATGCTGCCAAAGGAACTAATTCTTTTGTTGATTTCTTCTCATTGCCAAATTCACTGAACAATAAGAAGAAGGCTGGACGCAACATTTTGCCACCCGAAGTTAAATCTATAATCATTGAACTGATATCGAGATTATTGATCTTCACCATTTGATGAATATAATCCGTCGTTAAATCCAATTTCTCCCCTAGTTGAGGATAGCTTTTCCAAATTGAGTTCGCCATAAAATATTTATTACCCCTGTATCACTTTGTTGTATTCCAAAATAATTCTATAATAGAACCTATCAAATCCAAAGGAATGATTTCTGTGAAACCTTCAGTATTTTTCGAGCTTGTTGAAATAAAAGCCAAGACTGCTAGTATTTTCCCCTTCTTGATGGGAACTTTGTATTCATATTATCACTGGCATTCTATTAACGCTCTTGATTTGATTCTATTTTTTATCGCTATGTTTCTTTTCAATATGGCCGTTGATATCAATGACAATTATTGGGACTATAAAAACGCCACTGGTGATGAAAGTTTTCGTAGAAAAACTAATGTCATCGGCGTTAACCACCTTAATATACATTTAGTCGGTTGGTTAGACTTTTCATTTAGTGCTATCGCTGCCATTATCGGTCTCTTTATTGTTTATCGCACCGGCTTACCTTTACTTTATTTAGGACTATTCTCTTTTGCCGTCGGCTTCTGTTATGCTGGTGGTCCTTGGCCTATTAACCGTGGACCTTTAGGAGAATTTTTCTCAGGATTTACCATGGGATACGTTATTTATCTGATAGCCATCTACATCAACGTCGTACACAATCCTTATGTCATTTTAGATTTTAAATTTTACGGAGATGCCTTGCTTTCATCATTGTTAACCGTCTTTGCAATTTCTAACCTATTACTTGCTAATAACATTGCCGATCAAAAAGAAGATATCAATTTAGGACGGAAAACACTGGTTTATTATCTAGGCAAAGATAATTCGATCTTTATTCTCAAATCACTTTATGTTCTCGGATATCTAGCCTTAGTTTGTTCCGTAATCTTAGGCCTATTGCCAAAATTGATGCTTCTTACATTTTTGATAACACCCATCGTATATAAAAATGCCAAAGCATTCAGCCAGAATCCTATCAAAAAGAAGACTTTCCCTCTAATTATTAAGAATCTGTTACTGATCACTTTGGCAGAAACTGTTACATTCATTCTCGGTGTAATCTTTAATTTTTAATTCAATAATTTCGCAAATCCATAAGTATCTTGGGCTATCATTAATTCCTCATTAGTTGGAATCGTATATGCAGCAACTTTAGAATCGTCGGTTGAAATCTTAATTTCAGAACCTCTTACCTTATTGTTTTCTTTATCGATCTTAAGTCCCATATATCCAAGACCTGACATAATATCTTCACGAACCTCGGCAGAATTTTCACCTACACCCGCTGTAAAGGCGATGACATCGAGGCCACCCATTTCAGCTGTGTAAGAACCGATAAATTTAAGAATACGATTACGATACATTTGTAGAGCCAACTCAGCACGTTCGTTAGTGTCTTCAACGGCTTCAATATCACGCATATCAGGTGATACTCCGGAAATTCCCAACAATCCAGACTTGTGATTGAAAATATCGATCATATCTGAAATATCACTGAGACCTAATTTCTTCATCAAGTATGAAACCACTGAAAAATCAATATCCCCACTTCTTGAACTCATCATAATACCAGTTAGTGGTGTGAAGCCCATTGAGATATCAAAAGCTTTACCATTCTTGATAGCACTAATTGATGCACCACTACCTAGATGAAGAACGATAACATTTTTATCCTCAATACCACCATCAACGATTTCATTTAACCGTTGGGCGATATAACGGTGACTTGTACCATGTGCTCCGTAACGGCGTACATGGTATTTTTTATAATCTTCTAGATCAATACTGTATAAGTAATTTGTTTCGGGAATATCGACAAAGAATGATGTATCAAAGACAGCTACTTGAATGGCTTTAGGAACTAATTTTTTGAAGACGTCAATGTAGTAGGCTTCAATTTTGTTATGTAGTGGAGCATATTCTGCCAACTCTTCAATCTTTTCTAAGTTAGCATTGGTAATAATCTCTGACTTTTTAAAGTACTCTCCACCGGCAACGACACGATGACCAAAAGCAACGATATCGCTGAATTTTTCAATGATATTCATATCTTTTAGAGCATCTAGAATAGATAAAACCGCAATGTCGTTAGACTTAATAGCTTCTTCACGTTCAATTTTTTGACCGTTATACTTCAATTTAAAAATTGATTTGGGTGTTCCCAAACGATCAATCATTCCAGAAGCAATTGTTTTTTTCTCAGGCATTTCAAAAAGTTTCCATTTCAAGGTTGAACTACCTGCGTTTATAGCCATGATCTTCATACAAAAACTCTCCTTTTTTGGGTCTAGGTATTCTCTACAAATAGCTTTATATCAAACTTTACACCGATATAAAAAAATGCTACTCTTTAGTAACTATTATAAGTCTTTTTATGGGGGAATTCATTCGTGAAATTTTTAGACATGCTACGCAAAATTGATGAGAAACCAGAGGCCGACAAATCGGTTCCAGATTCTCCTAAAAGTGACCAAAGTTCCGCTCAATCTCAAGCATCTAACGACAGCGAATCAACTGAGGTTGCTACTGAAAACGAACAAAAAGAGGAACAACTTCCCATGTCAGTTCATGACAAGCGCGTAAATATCGAAGAGCAAATGAATGACCTTTCTCATCAATATGCTCAATTAAGAAATGATTTAAAAACGAACCTTTTCTCTGAAAAAGACGATTTTGAAGCTAAGAAGGAAACCCTAGATAATTATCTTAAAACTTTAAAACGTGATGAAAAAGAATCAGCCGACAAACTAGCTGATACAAAAGCACAAAACGATGACGCTGCTAAAGAACATTTAGCCGTTGTGAACGCTGATCGCAAAGAACAAGAGCAAAAACTCAGTGAATTACAAGAACAGTTAAACGACCTTAACTCCGAGATTAACACAAAGACAGCAAGTTTGGAAACGCTTCAAACAAATCTTGCAAAAAATGAACAATCTGAAACTGATATGTCCACTTCCATCAAGGAAGAAAAAGACCTTCAAAAGATGATGGTCTTGATGGAAAAGCAAAAGAAATCTATCAACACTCTTTACGATGAACGTAAGGACCTCAAGGAACAAATCAATTCTTCTCAAGAAGATATCGCTAACTTAAACAGCAAGGCTGCTGATTTGAATAACAAGATCAGCGACATTAATAAACAAATTGCTAACTTGCAACAAAAAGCTCGTAACATCGATGACCAAATGAAGAGCGATCACAATTATCGTATCGAAACTATTGCCGGTCTAGAACGTCACATTCAAAGTCTTGGCGAAGAACACAAGAAGATCGATGATGAATTGGGTGAAGTTAACAACAATATTGATTACTTAACTAAATACATCAAGGATGTCTTCCATTCAGCTTATCTAGTACGTGATGTTTATCTTGATAAGGACAAAGAATATTACGTAACGGCCGATGATTTTGGTTCTGATACAGCCAAAAACGATCTATTTGGAATGATCAACTATCTTGAATCCAAATTACAAAAACCAGTCACTGTCGTATCAACTTTCTACGACAATCATATTCATGAAATCATTGATAAAAAAGCTAAAGATCAACACATTTCAATTCCAAATGTTGTTAACCTATTTGACCAATTACAGACAAGTCCTAATCCCGATGGCAAGCGTGTTGCTATTCCTGAAAATCCTGATTGGGTAACTAGAACTGATGTCGAAACACAAGATACCTTTATCTACGATAAGAACCAAAACTTATTGATGACTGCTGAATACTTCGACAAGATGATCGACCGTATTAACTACTACAAGAATGATCAAATTGTGAAGACTAATATTTACAACAGCAAGGGTCAATTATCTTCAATGCAAAACTTTAACAAGAATAAGGAATTGTCAGAACAGAACTTCTACCGTACTGATGGCTCCATTGTTCTAACAGTTATTTTCGATAAAAATAAACCTGTCAGTTACCAATTATTCGATAAGAATGGCTTACTTGAACATGACTTCAATGAAAAATCTGAATTGATCACTTGGTGGTTGAAGAGTATTGAACCTAATACTGAAAATGCCGTTTTCGTTGGTAACCACGCTGATCTCTTATATCAATTAATTGTCAGTGTTAACGAAATTGACAGCAAGAATACTATTCTGCTTCTTCAAAATGTCGCCAAGAGGATCGACGATGTTATCAAGTTGTTAGATGAACAAGAGAATATCACCGAACTTCTTGTACAAACTGAAGATGACCTACACGCCATTGAAAGCAAAACAAACCGTGATATCAGTGTTAGTGTGATCAACACTGCAAGCAATGGTACTTTATCACTTCCTGAATCACTTAAAATTTAATATTTTTGGGGGACTGTAACTACAGTATGAATGTGTGATATAGACACAATCTCTCCATTTAATTGTGAAAAGACCAAGTTCATACTAAATGGATTTGATCTTTTTGTTATGATCACATATCTTTATAATTTGGCGAAAGTGGAAAAAAATATGAAAACTATATCTATTATCGTTCCGTGTTTCAACGAACAAGAATCTATTAATATTTATTATGACGCAATGACTAAAATCAAAGAACAAACCAATAAGTTCAATTTAGAATATTGGTTTATCGATGATGGTTCAAAAGACAAGACTTACTCTATTTTGAAAGACCTTCAAAAAGATCATAGCGATGAAGTGCATTTCATCTCCTTCTCCAGAAACTTTGGTAAAGAAGCTGCCCTTTATGCTGGCCTTAATGAAGTCACTGGTGAGTATGTCGCCGTTATGGATGTCGATCTACAAGACCCACCAGAAATGTTGCCGGAGATGTTCGATATCCTTGAAGAAAAGGAATATGACTGCGTCGGTACAGCTAGAATGGACCGTGAAGGTGAAAACAAGATCATCTCTTTCTTCTCCAATAGCTTTTACAAAGTCATCAACAAAATGTCGCAAACTAAAATCATCCCTGGCGCCAGAGACTATCGTTTAATGACCCGTCAAATGGTAGAAGCCATCAAATCAATGACCGAGTATAACCGTTTCTCAAAGGGAATTTTCAGTTGGGTTGGATTCAAGACCAAGTACTTACCATACAAGAATCGTGAACGAGTAGCTGGTAGTACGTCTTGGAATTTCTGGAAACTATTCAAGTACGCCGTTACAGGTATCGTTGATTTCTCAGAAGGACCTCTGATGTTCGCCACTTGGATGGGAACACTCTTTTCAATTACCTCAATAGTCGCTATTATTGCAATTATCATTAGAAAAATAGTTAGTCCATTAAGTAGCGTAAATGGCTGGGCCTCAATAGTTTCCATCGTACTTCTCATAGGTGGGATACAACTATTAAGTATCGGTATTCTTGGAGAATACATCGGCAAAATTTTTCTTGAAGTTAAAAAACGCCCTATCTATATCGTTAAGGACAAAAAATAGAGAGCAAAAATCGGTTATAGTGTATCCTTGCCGTCCTCCGCAAAAATTGAGAATGCTGTTAGAACGCTATGGGCACGATTTGGAACTAATTATTTTACACTTCGTGCAAAATAATGGATTTCCAAAGTCGGCCTCATTGTAACCGGCAAAGCCGGTAACAATGATCTCATAGCTGAACGCATTCCCAATTTTTGCTCCGGACTAAACAGCACTTTACTTATTTATTTTGATATGAATTATTTAATTCACTATCCTTTCTATTTTAAAAATTACTTTTAATTCAAAAATAGGTATTTAAATAGTCAAACACTGTGAATTTAGTCAGTAATATTAGGATCAGGATATAGTCGGTAGTAGAAAATCTGTGGGCCCTCAGTGGTGAAATTCTGGTTGGCTTGCGCAGCAAGGTTACCAGAAGACCGAACTTGGAGATCCATAATTTTGCACGAAGTGTAAAATTATTAGCTTCAAGTCGTGTCCACCACGTTCCAGTGGCCCACAGATTTTCTACTACCGACGGCATACATTAACCATGTCTGTAAATCAAATTTAGTGAATCAACCTCCAAAAGACCAGTAAGGCAACTAAAATCACTTGCCGAACTGGTCTTTTTCAATCAGTAAAACTTCAACCGTTATCACATGATAAGCGACAAATATTAAGATATAATGTTAAACGAATAGATCAAGGGATGGGTTAATAAAATGAATGTACGTGATCAACAAGCTGAGAATACTAAGAACGCGATTTTACAAGTTGCTGCCAAAATGTTCCTTTCACAAGGATATCAAGCTACATCTACGCGTAAGATTGCTCAAGAATTAAATATTACTCAACCAAATATGTATCATTACTACAAGAATAAGAAAGTGCTCTATATCAAGGCTATCGAGTATTCTGTCAACAACTTTAGTAAGAATTTGTTGGAAGAATATAGTAAAACTAAAGACTTGCCATTTGAAGAACTACTGAATCATATGTCAAAATACATGATAGAGAACTTCAGAATCAATTACTTTGTTATGCGCAATGATATTGAGAATTTCTTTACTGTTGAAGAAAGAACTAGCCTTAACAATAACTGGGATGGCGGTTATTACAAGGTTCTATTCAACATTTTCCAATCGCATAAAAGTGAACTACGTTCTGATTTAGCCATTCCCGTTCAAGTCGGAACTTTTCTAACAATGTTACTGCCTTACATTGAATATAACGATGCCAAAAGGAAGCGTAATATTGCTAACCTCAACACTGTTATCAATATTTTCATCAATGGCATCAAAAAAGAATAGGGGTCGATATGGAATTTATAACTCTGCTTGCATTGATGTTATTTCTAACAATCGTTGTTAGTCACGTGTTCAATCGTCTAAATTTGCCAGCCGTTATCGGGCAATTGATTTTGGGCGTTATTTTAGGTAAAGGTGTTTTGAATATCGTTAAAGCCGATAATGATGTTAACTTATTTGCTGAGATCGGCGTAATTTTATTGATGTTTTTAGCTGGTTTGGAAAGTAACCTAAAATTACTCAGAAAACACCTCATACCCAGCGTTACCGTAGCTATTTTTGGCGTTATCCTACCTGTTGCTTTAACACTGGGAACGTCACTGTTATTCGGCATTAATTTCAAGGAAAGTATTTTTATTTCAGTCGTTTTTGCGGCAACATCTGTTTCTATCTCTGTTGAGGTTCTTAAGAGTCTCAATTACCTTTCTAGTGCCTCTGGAACGGTAATTTTAGGAGCGGCGGTCGTCGATGATATTTTGGCGATTTCTATTTTAAGTATTATGTCAGGAACTCTAACTGGCGACTTTTCGGTACAAAAGATCGTTATGTTACTAGTACTCTGGGTTCTCTTTGGTAGTTTTGTTGTCGTTTTGCACAAATGGATCATCCCCCAGATAATCCACCTGGCAGATTATATTGAAGCGACGCATGCACAAACTATTTTTGCATTAGTAATTTGTTTCGTGATGGCTTATATTGCTGATTTAGTTCAACTAGATGCTGTTTTAGGTGCTTTTGTGGCCGGAATTGCAGTCTCTAATTCTAAATACTATACAGAAAAAATAGGAAGCAATATTGAAGCTATTGGTTATAGCCTTTTTATTCCCGTTTTCTTCATCAGTATTGGTCTCAATCTTGAATTCACTAGTTTCCTCAAAGATTTCTGGCTAATTTTAGTCTTCACAATTACTGGTATCCTCGGAAAATTAATTGGTGCCGGCTTTGGAGCTAGATTGTCAGGATTTGATTTAAAGGATTCTTATGTCATTGGTTCTGGAATGATTTCACGTGGTGAAATGGCGCTAATCATTGGTCAAATAGGGTTTAGTGCCAAACTGTTATCCGAAGAATATTACTCTGCTGTAATCATCAGTGTTATCCTGATTACAATTATTTCACCATTTTTCCTAAAACACTCTATTAGTAGGAATCCTCTGTAGCTTATAGTTACCACTAAATCAATGTACGAGATATAATGATAACGTAAACATTTAATTTCGAAACAGAAGGAGAAGGTTAATTATGGCACACATTTTAGTACTAGGCGCTGGTTACGGTGGCTTGAGAGCTGCTCGTGATTTGGCCAAGAGCACTCCAGCAGGAACACAAATTGATTTAATCGATAAAAATGAAAAGCATGTAGAAAAAACTGCTTTACATACTATTGCAGCCGGCACCAACCGTGCTGATGCAGTAAGTTTTGATATCCGTTCAGTTCTACCTTCAAATGTTAACTTCATCAAGGCAACTGTTTCTAAGCTCGACTTAGATAACAAAACAGTTGAATTTACAGATCATGAGGCTATTACTTATGACTATATCGTAGTTTCTTTGGGCTTTCGTTCAGAGGACTTCGGACTTGAAGGTGCTAGTGAAAATGCCTTGATCCTTCAAGATTTGGAAACAGCACAAAATATTTATAAGACAATTAACAAAAATATTGCTAACTATAAAGAATCACAAGATCCTAAAGACTTAAGTATTATCGTCTGTGGTGCCGGATTCACTGGAGTTGAAATTCTTGGTGAATTAGTTGATACCGTTAAGATTCTCAAAGCAAAATACGATGTTCCAGAAATCAAAGTAACTTGTGTAGAAATGGCAACAAGAATTCTACCAATGTTTGATGAAAACCTTGCTAGCTACGCCGTTGATTATCTAGATAAGAACGGTATCAAGCTATTGACTGGTGCCAAAATCAAGAGAATCGACAAACAAGCCGTTGTCTACATGGATGGCGACACTGAAAAGAGTGTTGAAGGAAGCACAATTATCTGGACAGTCGGAGTAAGTGGTAGTGACGTTATCGCAAATTCAGGTATTGAAGCTAGAAGAAATCGTGTTATGACAACCGAATTCCTAAATCTAGAAGCACATCCAGAAGCCTACTTTATCGGTGATGATTCTGCAATTATCCCTAAGGGTGAAGAACGTCCATATCCAACAACAGGACAATTAGCAACATCCGAAGGAACAGGAGCAGCCTTTAACATTGCGGCCGCTCTAAATGGCAAAGACTTGAAACCATATACTTACACATCATTAGGTACAGTCGCATCATTAGGTCAAAACCATGGTATCGCTGAAATCAGTAAGAACCTCAAATTCAAAGGTACAATTGCTTCATTATTGAAACACGTATCAGCAGATAGAGGAATTATGGAAATAGCCGGATTGAAGACAGCTATTAAAAAAGGAACGATCTAAATCAGAGAGCGAAGCAAGGGCGCTCAGCTCCCGAGGATTAAGACTACTAATCTCAGTCGGCAACGAAGTGCCGGCAGAGATTAGTTGACTTAACCGGAAGGAGTTGCTCATTTCCACTATATTGCATAGAACTATGGTTATTTAAAAATAGAACTAATACTGTAATCCAAAATAAGCTGCTTCCCCGAAAAAGAGGAACCAGCTTATTTTTATACCTACAAATTGCTTTACACACATGCAAATAATATACTGACCCTGAATAACTCCAAGGGATGTGTAAACTATGGCAATCAAAAAAAATCAAATATGCGCCATTTGCGGCAATCGTTTCACAATTACAGAAGGATTATTTTTAAGAGACCTCAGCGACCTGTTAAAAGCACAAGTTCTACAAACTAATAAATACGCCAAAGACTCCTCTTTCATTTGTCTCAAAGACATGCAAAAATTACGTATCGCAAAAATGCAAACTACCATCGATCAAGATTTGAAAATCGATCACCAAATGACCGACCAACTCCAAAAGGAACTCGAGAAAGATACTTACGTTATCAAAAATATCAATGACACTGTCTACGGTAAACGAACACGTGGTCAAAAAATGGCTGATGCCGTAGCAAAATTTGGTGGTAGCTGGCAATTTATTATCACCTTTACTGCTATTATTGTTATTTGGATGACAATCAACGTCGTGCACCTCTTCGGCGTTAACTTCGATCCCTATCCATTTATACTCCTTAATCTATTTTTGAGCTGTGTGGCTGCCATACAGGCTCCTATCATCATGATGAGTCAAAACAGACAAGCAGATCGTGACCGTTTCGATTCTGAAAATGATTATCGTACTAATACTAAATCCGAAATGGAAATTCGGATTCTTCATGAAAAGATAGATCAACTCAATGAAGTTCAGTGGCCACATATTTTGGATATTCAAAAGATGCAAATCGAAGTCTTGAGTGAAATTGAAAATGAAATTCAATCGTTGAAATCAGAAAACAAACCACAACCGGACCGTTCTACTAGACATCCCCACAAATAAAAATAAGTGTTGAAACGGATTTTGCATCCTATTCAACACTTATTTTTTAATTATCAATTGTTCTATTAATTCCAATATTATTTTTAAATAATTTCTTTAGAACGATAATGATTACTGTAGCCATGATCGATACAAAAATAATTGTAAAGACTGCACCCAATACTTGAATACCTAATAGTTTCATTCCACCACCATAGAATAAACCATTGGTTATAACGTTATGGTTAACTGTTTTCGTGGCGAATAATCCTACAGCAATTGAGCCAATAATCCCACTAATACCGTGACATCCGAAAATATCCAGATAATCGTTTAAATGTAATTTGTACTTAAGATAATTCATAAAGTAAAAACTGCCAATTGCCGAAATAATTCCAATGATAAATGCTCCCAAAATAGTGACGTAACCCGTTCCTGGAGTGACACCAACTAGTCCACAGATACTACCTGTACAAATACCATTGACCGTAACGTGAGATTTATATTTATTTTCCAAGATAACCCACATTACCAAAGCTGAACAAGCAGCTATTGTTGTTGTAAAGAAGGCATTAAGTGCTTGATTATTTAGCTGTAAAGCACTACCAGCATTGAATCCATACCAGCCGATCCATAATAAGACCGTGCCCATCAAAATCCACATCGTGTTCCCTTTTGCATGTTCGTTATTGTACTTGTAAGGTTCACGCAACATAATAGCTAGAATCATCGCTGTAATTCCAGCATCGATATGAATAACCGTTCCACCAGCAAAATCCAAAACGCCCAACTGTGCTAGGAATCCACTTGGTGACCAAACGATATGTGCCAATGGATAATAAATCAATAATGACCAACAAATGACAAACAAAGCAATAAACTTAATTCGTGCTCTACTTGCGACTGCACCAAGGAAAAGTGCTGGCGTTAAAATGGCAAACATCATTTGAAACAATAGATAAACCGATGTTGGTAATCCCGTAGCACCAAAAGTAGACGATAAGTCTAATCCCGACAAGAATAAATGATGAAAATTACCAATGATACCTAGGTGATTACCTTCAAATGAAGCTGAAAATCCAATCGCCACCCATAAAAGTCCAGCTATACCAAACATTAAAAAGCTATTAAAGAGAATCCTGTTTACATCTTTTTCTGGTACAAAGCCGCTATAAAACACCGCGATACCTGGAACCATTATCCAAACTAGCATGATTGATAAAACCATAAAATCAAGTGTCATAATTATCACATTCTTTACATTCGATAGGGTCTCTATCTATTTTTGACGTATTATATTACGATTTTAATTTCATGTATACCAATTTACATTTTAAAATAAGCGTTAAAATTTTTAATTATTATTTGAACAATTATAATAGGGGCGTATTAATCAATGAATAATTTATAAATTATATAAAGATTTGTTTAATTAAAAAGGAGAATACCATGAAGAAGAGAAAGACACCATTTTCTTTATTAGGTATGGTAATCACTCTTGGTATTGTTTATGGTGACATTGGAACTTCACCTCTTTATGTTATGAATTCCATCATACACGATGCAGGTACAATGGCTGACGCCAAGCCTGAGTATATTTTGGGTTGTGTCTCATTAATTTTCTGGACACTAATGCTCATCACCACTATCAAGTATGTTTTGATTGCCATGAAAGCTGACAACAACAAAGAAGGCGGCATCTTCGCCCTCTATGCTTTAGTCCGTTCAAGAGGAAAATGGTTAATTATACCTGCTCTAATTGGTGGTTCCGCTCTTTTAGCAGATGGAACCTTGACCCCTGCCGTTACAGTTACTTCAGCGATTGAAGGTATTAAAGGTCAACAGCTTGGAAATTGGGTTTTCTCAAATAAACAATCATCCGTTCTAATCATTGTTACCGTTATTCTATTAACACTTTTTGTCATTCAAAAATCGGGAACTGATCGTATCGGACGCTCATTTGGACCTATCATGTTCGTTTGGTTTGGCTTTATCGGGATTGCTGGACTATTCAATTTGTCTAATGATCTTTCGGTTCTAAGAGCACTATCACCCGTCTATGCGATCGAAGTTCTCTTCAGTCCTGTCAATAAAGTCGGTATCTTTATCTTAGGTAGTGTCTTCTTGGCAACTACCGGTGCTGAGGCGTTATACGCTGATATGGGGCAAGTCGGAAAACACAATATCTACGCTACTTGGCCATTCGTTTATAGCATGCTGATCCTAAACTATTTTGGACAAGCAGCCTGGATCATGAATAATTACCAAAACAGTGCTTATAGTCATATGTCCAATATCAATCCATTTTATGAAATGCTGCCCGAAGACTTTAAAGTCTTTGCTATCATAATTGCAACTTTGGCCGCAATTATAGCTTCACAAGCTTTAATAACTGGTTCATTCACTCTAGTTCAAGAAGCCATTGGTTTAAAAATTTTGCCTCGTTTAAGAGTAAAATTTCCTGGTAAATTTGAAAGCCAATTATATATTGGAACAATAAACTGGATATTATGCGTTGTAACGATAGCTATTGTTTGGTGTTTCCGTTCTTCACAACACATGGAAGCAGCCTATGGTTTAGCTATTACATTGACAATGCTAATGACAACTGTCCTACTACATCAATTCTTGATCATGAAGAATCATCGTAGTTTTGCAAATATCTTTATGATTTTCTTCATTGCTCTAGAGGGTTTATTCCTACTTTCAAGTTTAATTAAATTTGTCCATGGCGGTTACGTAACGGTTATTATCACCTGCGTAATCCTTGCCGTTATGGTTGTTTGGTATTACGGAAACAGACGTCGTGACGCACACCTAGCTGAGAGTGAGAACGTCTCCTTGCTTGACTATATTCCTCAGTTGGAAAAACTTTGCACCGATTCATCAATTCCATATTACGCAACCAATCTTGTTTATATGGTTAAGATGGGTGACGACTATAATATCAAACGATCTGCAATTTATTCAATTTTGGATCAAACTCCAAAACGAGCCAAAGTTTATTGGTTTGTTACCGTTGATCAAACTAATGCTCCTTATGAATGTAATTACAGCGTTGATATGATGCATACTAGAAATGTCGTTAACGTTAAATTAAATCTTGGATTTAAAAAATCTCAACACGTTAATATTTACATCAGACAAATCATCAATGCCTTAATAGAACGCGACATCATCGATGATCAGACTCCAACATATTCCATGGTTCCTGACCGTCATGTCGGTTCTTTCAAATTCATCATTCAAAACCAGCAATTCCAAGATTTAGGTGCTCAGGAACAAATGAACAGCCTTGACCGATTCTTGATTGGTGGACGACTACTATTGCAGAACATTACAATTTCGCCTTCACTTTGGTACGGATTGGAGTTCAGTGATGTGGTAGAAGAGAAAGTTCCTCTATTCTTAGGTATTCAAACAGACCAATATTTAACTGAAAAAAAGCTTAAAAATAGCATCAAGATAAAGCTGTAATACGCAAACAGGCAGTGACTCCATTATTGGAATAACTGCCCGTTTTTTATTTCTATACAATTGCTCTCTAATCTATAACTTCTGCTCCTAAGCAGGTTTTAAAATGATTCAATGCCCATTCATGCCCCGCTTGGTCGAATGAAGCTACTCCTTTTTCATGAACAACTATTTTGTAATTTAAATTATAAGCATCAACTGCTGTATGTAAGACACAAATATCTGTACAAACACCAACTAAATGCAATGTATCAATCTTTCTTTCTCGTAATCGAAGATCCAAATCTGTTCCAGCAAAGGCGCTATAACGGGTCTTATCGAATAGTTTAACTTTCTCACCATCATTAAACTGTTCATACCAGTCTTTTACACCACCGTATAGTTCACGTCCCCAAGTCCCACGAACATTATGAGTTGGGAATAACTTGGTTTCAGGATGATAAATATCATTAGGCTTATGAACATCGGTTGGGAACCAAACCCAGTCACCCTCTTGATACATTTTATCCGCTAAATCAACGATTGCAGATTCAATTTTCTGTCCTGGCTTACCCGTGGTCAAAGCTCCTTTGTCAGCGACAAAATCGTTTGTATAGTCAATAACTAATAAAGCTTGGTGTGAAGACATCACATTCTCCTACTTTCCTCTTGTTATTTGTGTACACTGCGATTATTCAAAATCTTTTTGATTAAGTCAATTCATTCGCTCCTTGATTATAAAAACCGATCATCGTAATCATGGTATAATTTCCCTAATCAAAGAATTAGGGGTCTTAATATGCATAAAAATTATCGTGAACCCATAAAAATCAAATACCTGGTTATTGCTATTATCGGTGTCGTGATTTTTGCTGCTGTACTTTCTTTTTTCACACTCAGAACTTCTAACAAATCCACTTCCAGTCAGACTAAACCTAAAGTCGAATATACTCAGCTCAAAAAAAATCTGGATCAAAAATTCAACGGCAATGGCAAGATTGCCACAATTAAACAAGAGGACAATATCAATGATAAGAATGGCAAGAATCCACATACAGTCATTCTAGTTATTTTGACTGACACGCAAACTCAGAAATATCTCAAAACAACTTACGAAGCGGTTCAAAACGATAAATCTTCTCGTGATCAACAACTCTACATTGCTTCAATTCAAAAAATCATTTCTGATGAGGCAAAGAAATTACACAATAATGATGATGTCATTCAATTCGTCTATAAAGATGGCAAGAAATATATTCTTGTTGCCAGTTCTCAAAAACACCGTAATCTAATTAAACCAGTAAAGGTTTCCAATTAAAAAGAGATACCACCTGTTCAATCTGGACAGATCGTATCTCTTTTTTAGTCGGCATTGTAGTAAAACCAATATATCAATAAGTGGGCTCCTATAACCAGAATTCGGCACTTTTTTAAAACTAGTAAAGACTAAAAAAGCACCCCCTAAAAGGAGTACTATTCTTCAATATCAACTTGTTGTCTTTCAACCTTTTCTTCGTCAAAAGCAATAATTTTATCAACGATTTCTTTAGGCTTTTCCAACATTGCTAAGTGTCCTGCACCCTTGATATCAGCTAGTTGCAAACCAGGTACACGACCAATTGTGGCCTTAGCATCTTTAATACCCTTTTCACCTAAAATTTGATCGCCATCTGAATACATAGCCAAAGTTGGAATCTTAATTGTACGCAGGCGTTTATTTAAGAATTTTTCACTCAAATAATCGACTGGCATCTTTTGAAGTTTCTTGGAAACCTTATGGTCGACCATATTAGCAGCTTCATCAACGATTTTAGGATTAGAAAGACTCTTACGGTCAAAATTTTTATCAAAGTAAAGACCAGCTTTAACCGGTGACTTAGCTAATTTTCCGAGCAATGGAATAGCCGCCATAGAAGACGATGCGTCCATATCGGCATATTTATCAGTTGCAGGAGTATTTAACAGAATTAATTTTGATATGGTGAAACCACGTAATTCAGCCATATTAACGGCCACCAAACCACCGACGCCATAACCAAAAATAATCAGCTGTTTAACTATCTTTAAGCGGGCAATTGCTTCTAACATATTCCAAGCTTCAGAATCAATTGTATAGTTGTCGCTTTTGACTTTACTAGACTTGCCTTGTCCAAGTAAATCAAGTGCAACAACGGTATATTTATCCTTCAAATAAGGAATCATTTCATCAAAATAGCTGATTGAACCATCAATTCCGGGAACCAAGATAATGATCTTGTCACTGTGAATTGATCCAATCAAATTTGTGTTTACACTGCCTTCGGATGTAGATAATATTTTTTCCAAATTATTCTGCCTCTTTAGTTTTATCTCTTACTACAAAATATACCTAAAATGTGAAGATTTTGCATTGATTATCGGGATTTTAACTTATTTTTATTTAATTGATTTATTTTATTGACAATTTACAGAAAATGCATTAGATTGGACTAGACCAGATAAATAGAGATGGGAGATTTTTGAAGATGAACATAATTAAAGTTAAAGATACAGAAATGGGCGGTAAAGAAGCCTTTAAACTTATGAAAGCCGACATCGAAAACGGTGCTAAGGTTCTTGGTTTAGCAACAGGTAGTAGCCCAATTACACTTTACAATGAAATGACAAGCAGTGACCTTGATTTTTCTAACATGACTTCAGTTAACTTGGATGAATATGTTGGATTGAAAGCTGATAACGAACAAAGTTACCATTACTTCATGAAAGAACATCTATTTAGCAAGAAACCTTTCAAGAACTCATACGTTCCTGATGGTTCAAATCCTGATGCCGAAGCTGCTACAAAAGCTTACGACAAGATCATCGAAGAAAATCCTATCGATCTTCAAATTCTTGGTATTGGTAGAAATGGTCACATTGGTTTCAACGAACCAGGTTCACCACTTGACGGAACAACTAGAAAAGTTGGTTTGACAGAATCAACAATCGAAGCTAACACACGTTTCTTCGAAGATGAAAAAGACGTTCCACGTTTTGCTTACTCAATGGGTATTGGTTCAATCATGAAAGCTAAGAAGATCATCCTTCTAGCTTATGGTGAAGCTAAAGCTGATGCTATTGCCGCTACTGTTGACGGTCCTGTTACAGAAGACTGCCCAGCAAGTGCCCTACAAAACCACCCAGATGTAACACTTATCATTGATGAAGCTGCTGCATCAAAGTTAAAGTAATTGATTAATTTAACCGATAGTCCTAATTAAATTTAGGGCTATTTTTTTGTAAAAAATTAATTCTCTATTTAGAATTATTGGTACTAAAAAAGCCTTCATATTGACCAAACTGGTTGATATGAAGGCCTTCTTGATTTAAAAATATTTTTAGAAGTGAAATATATTGAATTAGATAATTTACTTCAAACTAAAAATCAACATGCTATTTAGTCCGGAGTGAAAATTGGGAATGCGTTCAGCTATGAGATCATTGTTATCTGCTTTGCCGATTACAATGAGGCCGACTTTGAAGATCCATTATTTTGCACGAAGTGTAAAATAATTAGCTCCAAATCGTGCCCATAGCGTTCCAACAGCATTCCCAATTTTCACGGAGGACGGGAGTTTAGCTCCTATTCCCTTTTCAACTTTATAAAGCAGCTTTAATTTCAGCTACGATTTGTTCCGGAGTCAATTTGAATTCACGCCACAATTCAGCTGTAGTTTCACGGTCATTGAATCGTTTTGCAGCTCCAAAATTGAGTACGTGCATGTCAGTATCACCATAGAAACGGCTGACTTTTTCACCAAAGCCACCACTTAAACTGGCTTCTTCCAAAGTAACAACTAATTGATGATCCTTTTCCAAATTACTCAATGTTTCACCATCAAGTTCAGAGATATCACGAGGATCAATAACAGTTACATCAAGATCTTGTTTACTCAATTGTTGTTGAACTTCCTCGGCTAATGGTAATAAACTACCAACGCCTAAAACAGCAACTTTCTTACCAGCATGTAAAACATTCATCTTATGTGCATCGAAATCATTTAACTTAGCAGAATGAACACCGTTACTTGGAACTCTGATAGCCACGGGACCAACGTTTTGATGAAGAGCCCAGTGCATCATAGCAGTTAATTCTTCTTTAGTCGTTGGTGCCAAATAAGTTAAACCAGGGATATTACTTAACATCGCAATATCAAAGATACCTTGATGAGTTGGATCACCTTCACTGATACTGCCACCTGAAACCATGATCGTTACTGGCAATTTATTGATACCTAAGTCGTGTGATAATTGGTCGTAAGCTCTTTGCAAGAATGTACCTGAATGAAAGACAATTGGTCTCATGCCTTGTTGAGATTGTCCAGCTGCAAAAGTGATTGACTCTTGTTCAGCAATACCAACATCAAAATAACGATCTGGGTGTTTACGACCGAATCTCTTCAAATCGTAAGATCCAGGGATTGCGGCTGTGATAGCCGTAATTGGTGTCTTGTCTTCCGTGATCTCTTTTTCTAACTCTGCATGTATAACGTCGTTATAAGTTTCTTCTGTAACTGGGTGTAGTGTCTTACCAGTCTTTAAATCAAAAGGTACATGCCAGTGAAAGGCTTCCTTGTGATCAATTGCTGGTTGATAACCGTGACCCTTCTCCGTATGAACGTGTAAAACAATTGGGTGATCAATGTCTTTAACTGCTTTGAATGCATCCAACATCGACTGCATATCATTTCCATCCGCTACATAACGATAGTCTAACCCCATAGCTTTAAATAAGTTATGAGAACTTTGGCCGTTAGTTTCACGCAATTCTTTGAGACCTTCGTACAAACCACCGTGATCTTCAGCAATAGCCATCGCATTATCATTAACTAAGATGATCAAATTAGATTTCAAAGTAGCAGCAATATTCAAGCCTTCTAAAGCTAAACCACCTGAAAGTGAACCATCACCAATAACGGCCATCACATTGCCAGACTTGCCTTGTAGATCACGAGCTGAAGCCATACCAGTTGCTAAAGCAATTGAAGTTGAAGTATGTCCAATATTGAAATAATCGTGTGGACTTTCTTCTGGTGCCGTATAACCACTAACGTCGTCAAAATGTTTTGGATCTAGCCAAGCCTGTTTACGCCCAGTTAGAATCTTATGGGTGTAAGATTGGTGCGAAACATCCCAAACAACCTTATCAACGGGTGAGTTAAAGATCGTGTGAAAAGCGATTGTTAATTCCACTGCACCCAAATTTGGGCCAACGTGACCTCCAGTTTGGCTGACTTTATTAAGTAATACCTTGCGGATTTCAGTTGCTAGTTGTGTTAATTGAGCCAAATCCAACTTCTTCAAATCAGCAGGTTGATCAATTGTATTTAAAATTGGTGTATCCATATATTTGTTTCCTACTTTCCTCAATTTTTTATCGATGATTCCATACTAAGACTTAGAGTTACCTTTAGGTCAAGAACATTTATCAAAAAAATTGATTTATTTTTAAATTGATTAATCCCCATCACGAATTTTTGTTGACAAAGGATTCAAAAAACCAGTAACCTAATGAGGTTGTATTTTTAATAGGTGGTTAATATGAAAGAAAAATTATTTAAAAAAGCAGATTACAAAAAATTTGTAGTCGGCGACGCCCATTTTGAAAAGGTGCTAACTCGTGGAAACCTAATTTCAATGGGAATTGGCGCTATCATCGGTACAGGAATCTTCATTCTACCCGGAATCGTCGCTTCTGAGACAGCTGGTCCTGGTATTACTATTTCCTTTGTTTTATCGGCCATTGTTTGTGTCATGACAGCCATGTGTTTTGCGGAATTGTCTTCAACCTTTCCCGTTGCTGGTAGTACTTACTCATACGGAAGTATTATTTTTGGACAATTTCCTGGTTGGTTGATTGGTTGGGCATTATGTCTGGAATACGTTTTAGGTGTCTCAGCTGTATCCTCAGGCTTTTCAGCTTATTTTGTCAGCCTCTTCAAAGGATTAGGCGTGGCTTTGCCAAAAGCAGTCACAGGTCCATTTGAGCCTTCTAACGGAACTTTTATTAATTTGCCTGCCGTTATCGTTTTAGTCTTAATTTACTTATTACTTCGTCGTGGTGTTTTGGCTTCAGCCAGAATGAATACCGTGATGGTCTTCGTAAAAATCTCTGTCGTTTTAGCTTTCATTATTATTGGTTTGTTCTACATCAAACCAGCCAATTATCATCCCTATTTCCCAATGGGCGGCATGGGAGTCGTCAAAGGAGCGGCTTTAGTTTTCTTTGCCTATCTAGGATTTGACGTTATCCCATCTTCAGCCCCAGAGGTTAAGAATCCACAAAAAAATATTCCTATCAGTATCATGAGTTCTTTAGCTGTCTGTGCAATCCTTTATGTTATTTTATCCGCCGTTCTAACTGGAATGGTCAGCTATAAAGACTTAAACGTTTCTGATCCCGTTGTCTTTGCACTCCAAAGAGTCGGTTTAAACAAAGTAACCTTCTTAATCAGTATCGGTGCTTTAGCCGGAATGTTTACGATGATGCTCAATACCGTTTACGGTGGCTCTCGTTTAATTTACGCCCTCGGACGTGACGGCATGATCCCTGAAGCATTCGGAAGAATTCATCCCAAAGCAAAAATGCCAATGCTTTCACTTAATGCCATTTCAATTTTAGCTATCCTCTTAGGTGGCTTCGTTTCTTTGAAAGAATTAACCAGTTTGGTCAATATCGGAACACTGATATCCTTTGTCTTCGTAGCTTTAGGTATTATCAAATTGAGACATCGTGAAGATTTACCAAATAGTGAATTCAAGGTTCCTCTATATCCGTGGTTACCAATAATTTCCGCTATTTCTTGTATCATTTTGATGACTCAAGTCAGCATCAATTCTTGGATCACCTTTATCTTCTGGATTCTGATTGGTGTAGGTATTTACTTCGCTTACGGTTATAAAAAGAACGATTAAAAAAATGCTATAAAACACGCGATGTGTTTTATAGCATTTTTTATTCAGCAAAGTAAGGTTCCATAATTTCTAATTTCTTATTATCTAAATCTAGTCTAGCTTTTAAGCCATATGGTAAAGCGGTTCTAGGATAAGCGTGTCCAAAGTTAAAATTTGTCATCAGAGGTGTCTTGGTGTCCTCTGTCTCTTCTTTTAGAACTTGGCAGTATTCTTCATAATAAACTTCGTTCTGTGGCTTACCGGTGATAATAGCAGCAACTGCTTGCAAGATTCCACGAGATTTCAATCTCTTCAACATCTTGCGATATTCCTCAGGTGTCGGCTTCTCTTCACTAGTTTCCAAGAATAAAATTTTGCCCTCGAATTCTTTAACATCGGGAATCAAATGATACTTTTCAGCAATCTGCGGTTCATCGGTATAACGTTTATCGGTAAGTAAACTATTGATGCTGTCTATGCAGCCACCTAATAGTTGTCCTTCAACGACTCCTGTTCCTCGCTGAACTTGATAGCCTTTAGTTTCAGGATGACTGACACGAGGTGTATCCAGAGCTTCCTCTGAAAAATCAGTTCGTTCTTCATACCAAGTGGGACTGCTGAGAATTTCAGTTGTAGCCGGATTTTGGAAGTAATGTTCCAAAGTTTTTTTGGTATATGGTAATAATTCAGTATCTAACTCAGCCAAATCATTGATCACATTGGGACCATAGAAAGTCGTCAATCCTAATTGATATAACATTAAATGATTGACGGTCGTATCCGAAAAGCCGGTGAATAATTTCGGATGTTGTCGCACATTTTGAACGAATTCAGGATCATCTAACAGGTAAGGTGCTAAACGATAAGTGTCTTCCCCACCGATTGCACAGAAAATCCCCTTAATTTGGTCGTCAGCAAAAGCCCGTTTCAAGTCCTCAGCACGTTTTTTGGGATGATTTTTAATGAATTCAATTCCCTTCAAACTATTTGGCATAAATTCCGGAATCAAACCTAGTTCTTCAATTCGTTGCTTGCCACGATTCAATTCATGTTTAGCAAACTTCTCACCTAATACGCCAGCCGATAGACTGACAATAGCGACGTGATCTCCCTTTTTTAAAGCATATGGTTTAATCATTAAACCTTCCCCCTTACTTTTTGCAGATACTTGTTTTTCAAAAATAGTACACCTGCGACCAAAATAATAATAGGGGTGAGTGTTATTGGGAAAAATAGCATGATAAAGATTCCAGCAATAATCGGTGACAATAATTCACTCATCAGTGTCGTTGCTAAAACAGCCACTACCAGTAAAGTATCAAAATTTGGTAAGAGTGCGGCCGTCGCAAATCCAGCTGTCATAGTGGCAAAAGTGATAGGAAAAATATCTCCTCCACGCCAATTAAATGTTAAACACCAGACTAGAAAGACTAGTTTTAACAGTGCCATCGAAAACAGATATGTTGCTGACTGATTATTCCATGCTCCAGTCAATAAATGAAGGCTATGCTGACCGGAAAACAGCAAATTAGGTTCCAAGTACGAAATGACAATGATGCCTAACGCTCCTAAAGTAACTCTCATAGCCAGGTTTAAATTCAAATGTTTAATCGTCTTCTCAAATAGGTGATTCAATTGTTTTAAGATCATTCCAACAGCGATACCCACAATCATCAAAAGCGGCACGATCCACAATTCACTCAGTTGCCAGTGTGAACGCCCTAATTTTGTAATGAACGATGGTTGATCTGTTTGTTTGATCAATAACATAAATGCCAATAATCCGTTGATTGAAAAAACCACATAGAGTAATTTTTTCCATTTTAAAAGTTTGGGCGTTTTCGGTGCGATCTTCTCATCATACTTTTGACGATATTTAAAAGGATTCAAAAGACGTTTCAACGAAGACCTAAACGGTAACTGTTTCAATTCGTCATATTGGAAATAAAAGTAACGTAGATTATCAGCTTGCCAAATTGATAATGAAATAATGGCACTCAATAAGGCGGCTTCAGGACCGACCCCACTTCCAAAACTCAGGATAACCAGCGTAACCAATAAGTTCAAAAATACGTCCTGATAATCAATCGTTTGATTCTGTTTTAATTCCATCAGCGAGTCCTTGGTAGTTTTGGGTAATGTAGGCCAACGTTTAAGTAAAAAGTAGAGTATGAAACTCCCAATGATAATTAAGAGTGTCTGAACAATTTGATTATTGCTTATCCAAGCTACCTTAGTTAGAAAGCCCTCAACAACTAGAAAGACTGCTGCAATAAGACCAATAATAGCGCTCAATAATAATCCATAACTGACAAATAAAACTTTTTTGATAGCCTTCACCCACTCCCACAAATTAACAAAATTATAGCATTGAAATTTGGATAAAAAAAAAGAGTCCTGCATGTCTGCAGAACCCTTTCGGTGGTAAGGTGCGGTGATTTTCCAAACGCTTGCGCGCCAACCACGTACCCTTACCTCGGTTTGGCACCAAGATGTAGTATCGCACGTTCAGGTCATCCCCGTCAATCTAAATCGTATTAAACGATATCCTTTATATCCAAATAATTTCAAGCTATTCTTGACAATCAATACCTCGTTATACATAATATGATGTTAAAGGAGGTATTACATGAACTCACAACTAAAAAAAGGATTATTAGACGTTTGCGTTCTTGCTGAACTCCGTAATTCTGAATCGTACGGTTATGCCATTATTCGTGATTTGGAACCAATGATTGAAATCTCTGAATCTACTTTGTATCCAATACTCAAACGTTTGCTAGCAAAGAAAGCAATCACGGTAACAAAAAGAATACATAATAATCGAATCAGAAAATATTATAAAATCACAGACATTGGTGAAAATGAAATTACAGAATTTCTTAACGATTGGCATCATGTAGAGAAAATTGTTGATTATGTTCGAGGGGGAGATATCAATGAATAAAGAAGAATTTTTAGTTGAATTAAAAATTCAATTAAAAAAATACGGAATCACTAATAGTGATCAATATATCAGTTATTATTCTGAATTTTTAGAAGATCTAATTGAAGATGGCTATTCAGAAAAAGAAGCAATAAAAAAAATTGGTGAACCGAATAAGATCATTTTATCCATCTTGTCCGATGAAGATGTCCAAATACCAAGAGCTAAAAGTAAAATTAAAAGTGCATTATTATTAATGGGGATTCCTATTTGGGGTCCCATCATAGCTGCGGGATATATTATCCTACTAGCATTAGTATTTGCTGTAATGATTTGTAGTATAGCTTTCTCTTTTTCAGGAATCTGGCTACTATTGGGGAGTTTGATAGTACTATTTAAAACAGGTATTTTAAATTTTCTATTTCAATTGGGAACTGCCCTTATTTTTGGGGGAATGGGTATAATTTTTTGGCAATTATTTTTATTTAGTTTCCAAAAAGCCTATGGTCTAGTTAAAATCATGTTCCATAATTTTACTGAAAGTGAGGTTTAATCATGAATGTGTTTAATTTTAATAAAAAATTCATACTACTAGGTTTAGGTCTTATGTTAATGGGAATAGTCCTCTGTATAATGATTTTTGCCTGCTTTGGATTCGACATAAGCGAATTCATTAAAAATTCTGGTAATATTTACTCACCCATAAATTGGTCTTCGAAATAGTAATAACATCTCTTATAAAATATATTATTTTTATTAAAAAAACGGCTGAAATCGCAATGATTTCAGCCGTTTGGCATTTATTGTTTCACATGGAACATATTGTATAAAGACATATGTTCGCCACCATATATTGTGGTAGATTTTAATCCATTATCTTTTGATTGTTTTAACTAAATCAAAACAAAGTTTATGACTAAGAATAGCTGAATCTGGACTAACTGGATTTTCACTATTGTTAGAAACTGCCTCAAGAAAAGCTCTAATAATAGGATCAAATCCTCTTGTTACTAACGTATTCTCCCAATCAGGGCGTGAAGTTTGTGTAACTGCACCTGTCTGATACGTCTGTAAGAGATTTAAGTTAGTAACTACCCGCCGTGTTTTCAAACCCTGAACGGTAGTCATTTCCAGGTTACTACCACCAATCATATTCGTAATAATTTGAACGTGACTCTTTGCTCCAGTCAAAGTAATATAGCCTTGTTCTAAATTACCGTCATTAGTAACTAAGAAGTTGTCTACTTTTTGGACAGGTTCATCCATCAAATAAACGGCCGTATCAACTGAATGGATCATCAAATCAAAAATGGCGAAAGCTGTTGGTTGTAATGCTTCCTCACGAATTTTTTCCGAGACGATCGTCCGTTTGTCAGCAATTTGTTTTAACTGTTGATCAAATGGTGCAAAACGACGATTGAAGCCACAAGTTAACAGTAATTTTTTTTTCGTTGCTAAATGATAAAGTTCTTCTACTTCGGCTAAATCTTCTGAAACTGGCTTATCGACATAAACGTTGATACCGGATGTCAATAATTGCTTGATGATCTGATAATGAGTTTGTGTGGGCGTATGAACAAAGACTGCCAGTGGTTTTTCAGCTATCAATTGATCTAGAGTTTGATGGAAATGTTTGAACCCATATTTCTGTTCTAGCATCTTCCCTTTAGCTTCATTTCTAGTCGTTAAGTGCCATTCGTATTTATCTTGTAAAGTCGCCATCACTGGTAAATAAGCTTTTTGCGCAATATTCCCCAGTCCAATAACACCAATTTTTTCCATATATTTAACCTCTTAATCTTGATTGAACAATTGCAAATGTTCTTTGAGGTACTTTCCAGTTAAACTAGCTGCATTATCTGCAACCGTTTTCGGTGTACCCGTTGCTACAATTTTACCACCATTGATCCCACCTTCGGGACCTAAGTCGTTGATGTAGTCAGCATTAGAGATAATATCCAAATCATGTTCAATCACGATGATCGTAGCGTGACGCTTCAACAGTTTATTGAAGACATCTAATAACACACCGACATCCTTAGGATGCAAACCGACACTAGGTTCATCGAAGACAAAGAGTTGATTCTTTTGGCTTCGCTTCATATAAGTGACTAATTTCATTCTCTGAGCTTCACCACCAGATAAAGTTGGCGTACTCTCGCCTAATTTGAGGTAGCTTAATCCGATATTGACTAAAACATCCAGAGTATTCTTAATTCGAGGAACCTCTTGGAAAAATTCAGTTGCTTCTTTAACTGACATATTTAAAATTTCAGCAATATTTTTGCCGTGCCATGTGATATCAAGAATTTCCTTCTTATAACGATTTCCATGGCAGACAGGACAGGTTTGAACCATATCAGGTAAGTACTGAATGTCCAAAGTAATTACGCCGGTACCTCCACAATTTGGACAAGCACCTTGTTTATTATTATATGAGAAATAGGTTGGCGTGAATTTTTTAGCCTTAGCTTCTGGAGTCTGCGCAAATAATTTTCGCATGTGATCCAAAATCTTAGTATAGGTTCCAACCGTTGAACGAACATTTTTTCCAATCGGAACTGAATCCACTTTAACGATATTTTTTATGTCAGCATTATCGACAGATTTAACGAATTTCGGTAACTTTTCACCATCAATTTTGGCCTGTAACGCTGGTAATAAACTGTCAAAAATTAATGTTGTCTTACCTGAGCCAGACATCCCTGAAACAACATTGAGTGATTCCTTGCTGAACTTAGCCGTCATGTCGTGAATATTATAGCGGTCACCGATTTGAACAGTGATAGTCCCTTTTTTAAAGTTCGTAGTTGGTCGATGTTTAATAATATCAGCTTTACCAGTTAAATAAGGTTGAATTACTGAATCGGGATGCTTCTTGATTTCATCAACCGTTCCTTGAGTAATAACCTGGCCACCATCAGCACCTGAATCAGGACCAATTTCAATCACATAGTCAGCCGCTGCAATGATACTAGTATCGTGATCAACAACGATTAATGAATTTCCTAACTGAACCAATTCCCGCAGGATTTTGATCAACCCAGCCACATTTGCAGGATGTAATCCGACACTAGGTTCATCCAGAACATACAAAACTCCGGTCATTTGATTTCTAATTGTTCGAGCCAACTGAATTCTCTGCAATTCCCCAGTTGATAAGGTATTACCAGCACGCGAAATGGATAAATAGTTAAGTCCCAAATCAACGATGGGTGATAGCAAATCCAATAATTCATTAGTCAAATTTTTACCCAAAGACTTCATATCTTGAGGTAACCAATCCACAATCTTCTGGGAAAATCCTTGTAGTTCAGAAATCGTAAATTGGGAAACTTCAGCGATATTCTTGCCAACTAATTCATTGGTAAACAACTTAGGATTAAAGCGACTGCCATGACAGGCTGGACAAACTTTCTCAGTATAGAATCTCTCCAAGCGAGCCAAAGTATTTTCATTTTTAGTACTCTTTAAACTATTCTTAACCGCCGTAATGGCATTTTCGTAAAGGGCATTCAATCTAAATGAACGGCCTGTTTTAGTAGGAACGAGAATTTCCTTCTTCTGTTCTTTACCATTTACCACGATATCTCTTTCTTTAGCCGTTAAATCTTTAAATGGAACATCTGTCCGAACACCTAGTTCTTTAATTATTTCTTTTTGAAGTGTTCGTCCTGGCAAATTCCAAGATGTAACAGCACCTTCATCGATACTGAGACTTTCGTCAGGAATAATCTTATCTAATTCAATTTCTTTCAAGAAACCTGTTCCCTGACATGTGGGACAAGCACCTTCTGAATTGAAGGCGAAATCTTCGGCACTGAAGGCCATAAATTTAGCGTGGCAGATAGGACAGGTCATTATTCCCATTGCCTCGTCACTTGTTGGTAGGTCCATGACCTGAGAAATTTTTAAAGTTGGATCTAGTCGATGACCATTGGGACAGACTACTGATGCCAAACGTGAAAACATTAGGCGTAGAATATTCAAACTTTCGGTCATTGTTCCCACAGTTGAACGAACACCAGGTACGACTGGACGCTGTCTTAAAGCAATTGTAGAGGGTAAATTCTTAATGTCTTTAACATCGGAACGTCCCATCTGGGTAATTCTTCTTCTGGTGTAAGTTGATAGTGCATTGAGATATTTTCTAGCCCCTTCAGCATAGATCGTATCCATGGCTAAGGAAGATTTCCCTGAACCTGAAACTCCTGTTATAGCAACAAAAGAGTTCAAAGGGATATCTACATCGATATTTTTGAGGTTGTTTGCATTTGCACCAACAACTTCAATATTGTCCGGAATATAGTTTTTATGTCTAATTGTCATAATTTCCTCCGTCTAATTAACAGGTTGATTATAACATTGCATAAGATAGTTCTTAAATATAACGATATCTGGGATATTTCACAATTATTTATCAATTGATAAATAGCGGCGGAACAGTGGAATTTTCGTTCTATTCTAAAAGAAGGGCCATGTCGCTTGCGACATGGCCCTTCCGGTTTTTCATACATTTAATTTTTACAAAGTAGCGTTATAACGATTAATTAGCTTGTGGTAACTTAGCAATCTTTCCCTGTTCAATATAAACACTCAAGATACCGATATCAGCGGGGTTAACACCACTAATACGACTTGCTTGAGCAATTGTTTCAGGATTGATCTTACTCAATTTTTGAACGGCCTCAGTAGCTAAACTATCAACCTTTGTATAATCAATACGATCAGGAATCTTCTTTGATTCCATCTTCTTCAATCGGTCAATTTGAAGTTGTTCCTTCTTGATATAACCAGCGTACTTCGTAGCAATCTCAACTTGTTCAGCAACTCGGTTATCAACTGGAAAATCAGCTTCCCCAACCATA
Organism: Companilactobacillus sp. HBUAS56275; assembly: GCF_036913655.1. Lineage (NCBI taxonomy): Bacteria > Bacillati > Bacillota > Bacilli > Lactobacillales > Lactobacillaceae > Companilactobacillus > Companilactobacillus sp. HBUAS56275. Next base: position 35,322 of record NZ_JAYKKK010000002.1, on the reverse strand, counting down.
TCAATAATATCTTGGTAATGAACTTCTGGTCTTCTCAAGAAATGATCAGCTAAAACACCATCTTTCAATGGCTTCAAGTCATGTGCCTTTAAGAATGGCAATGCTTGCTTAGGAGTAATCATCTTACGTGAAAGACGATCTAGTTCCATCTTGATTGTTTGGCGCTTTTCTTTGAATGCGTTATAACGGTCATCACTAATTAATCCTAGAGCATAACCCTTATCAGTCAAACGAAGATCAGCATTGTCATGACGCAAAATCAAACGATATTCAGCACGACTAGTTAATAAACGATATGGTTCATTAGTTCCCTTTGTTACAAGGTCATCGATCAATACACCGATATAAGCTTCGTTACGGTGTAAGATAAACGGATCTTTACCTTGGGCACGCAAAGCGGCATTGATACCAGCCATGATTCCTTGACCAGCAGCTTCTTCGTAACCAGATGTTCCGTTCATTTGACCGGCAGTGAAGAGATTCTTAACGACCTTAGTTTCAAGGTTCAACTTCAATTGCCATGGTTCGATAACATCATATTCAATGGCATAGCCTGGACGCATCAACTTAGCATTTTGAAGTCCTGCAACTGAGTGCAACATCTTCAATTGGATTTCCTCAGGCATAGAAGTCGAGAAGTCACCAACATAATATTCTTGAGTATCCTTACCTTCTGGTTCTAGGAAGATTTGATGTCTTGGCTTGTCAGCAAAACGGACGATCTTATCTTCGATTGATGGACAATATCTAGGACCAACACCCTTGATTACACCAGAGAACATTGGTGCACGATTAAGATTTTCACGAATAATCTTGTGTGTATCAGCGTTTGTATAAGTCATCCAACATGAAATTTGGTGTTGAAGATAACTTGAATCTGGAGTCTCAAATGAGAAATGGTTTGGTTCTTTATCGCCAGGTTGTTCGATAGTTTGATCAAAATCAATCGTATCCTTGTTAACACGTGGAGGTGTACCTGTCTTAAATCTTGTTAACTTGAAACCATGCTTCTCTAGATCCTCAGATAACTTGATTGAAGGAATACTGTTATTAGGACCTGATGAATATGTCAATTCACCAATAATGATCTTACCTCTGGATGATGTACCAGCTGTTAAAACAACTGTTTTAGCGTGATATCTAGCACCTGTAGCTGTAACGATACCCTTGCAGACGCCATCTTCAACGATCAACTTTTCAGCAATACCTTGGCGAAGTGTTAAGTTAGGTTCTTGTTCCAAAGTATTCTTCATTTCACGATGGTACATATTCTTATCAGCTTGGGCACGTAACGCTCTAACAGCGGGACCCTTACCAGTATTAAGCATTCTCATCTGGATATAAGTCTTATCGATATTGCGACCCATTTCGCCACCTAAAGCATCGATTTCACGGACAACGATTCCTTTAGCTGGTCCACCAACTGAAGGATTACATGGCATGAAAGCTACCATATCCAAATTAATTGTAATCAATAATGTCTTTTCGCCCATTCGAGCAGCAGCCAAAGCAGCTTCTGAACCCGCATGACCGGCACCTACAACGATAACATCATAAGTTTCTGAATCAAATTCTTTAACTTCCATTTTTCCACCTATTAACTTAAATTAACTATTTTCCTAAACAGAATTGTGAGAACAATTGTGTAATCAACTCATCTGGATAACTTTCACCGGTAATTTCGCCGAGAGTGTTCCAACAAGCTGTCATATCGATTTGTACAAGGTCAATAGGCATTCCTGCCTCAATTCCTGAAATAACGTCATTAAGACTGCTTTTGGCCTTACGAAGCAATCCTGCTTGTCTAGCACTTGTGATAATGACGTTGCTACTGTTGTCTTCAATACCTGAATTAAAGATTTTACCAATAGTTTGTTTGATTGTTTCAATACCATCATTTTTGATAGCTGAAGTTTGTAAAACAATATCATCAGCTTTTAATTGAACCACTGAGTTAGGCGTTATAACGGGCATCAAATCATTTTTATTGAAAATGACGATTCGTTTCTTGTCCGTTGTTGCATCTAATAGTTCAATATCGTCTTCTTCTAGCTCACGACTGGAGTCCAAAACTAAAATTACCAAGTCAGCACTCTTCAATGCGCTCTTAGAACGTTCAACACCAATCTTCTCAACTTTATCTTCGGTATCACGAATTCCGGCAGTATCGATCAATTTAAGCGGAACGCCATCAATATTGACGTATTGTTCAACCACATCACGGGTCGTTCCGGCAACGTCAGTTACAATCGCTTTTTCTTCATCCAAAAGACGATTCAAAAGACTAGATTTACCAACATTAGGTTTTCCGACAATAGCTGTAGCTAAACCATGTTGCAAGATTTCACCACTATCAGCGGTCTTCAATAATTGATCAATACTTGAACTTACAGTACGAGCTTTTTCCAACAACATTTTAGTTGTCATTTGATCAGTATCATATTCCGGATAATCAATATTAACTTCGACTTGAGCCAAAGAATCCAAAATCTCTTGACGTAAGTTAGCAATCAAATGATGTAAGTTTCCGTCCAACTGATTGACAGCCACTTGCATAGCTTTATCAGTTTTCGCACGGATCAGATCCATCACAGATTCGGCTTGCGTTAAATCAATTCGACCATTTAAAAAGGCCCGTTTTGTAAATTCACCAGGTTCGGCCATTCTGGCACCAGAACCAATCAAAAGTTGAAGCACTTTATTCGTTGCAACTATACCCCCGTGGGTATTTATTTCAACTACATCTTCACAGGTGAAAGTCTTAGGGGCACGCATTACAGAGACCATTACTTCATCCACTAATGATCCGTCTGTTGGATCAATAATGTGACCGTAATTAATTGTATGGCTTGCAACTTTAGCAAGATCACGACCCTTAAAAATTTTCTTTGCGACTGAAACAGCCTGATCTCCTGACAAACGAACGATGGAGATAGCACCTTCCCCAGGAGGTGTTGAAATAGCGGCGATTGTGTCGTATTCAGTTACTGCACTTGGCATAATATAGCTCCCTTCTCTATTTTTGAGCATAAAAAAAGTGCATAATCCGCCCGTTTGGACGGAAAAGCACCTTGACTACTTTTCTATATTCGATATTGAAATTTCTAAAACATCTTAACGAGATTTTTAGAGATTGTCAATTATTTACGATTTTTATATACACGCTTCTTAGCTTTTCTAATTCGGCGTTGTTTTTCACGTTCTGCTTCCTCAGCCTCTTTTTGTTCACGACGATACTTGAACGGGTTTTGGAAAACCAATGTCTGAAGAACTTGGAATGCATTAGTTACAACCCAGTAAATTGTAATAGCTGATGGGAATGTCAACGCTGGAACAAAGATAAAGATTGGCATGACATAAGTCATGATCTTTGTCGTTGCATTTTGTTGTGGTTGTGAATAGCTTGAAATGTATGTACTCAAGAAAGTAAATACACCAGCTAAAATGGCCATGATGTAATATGGATCAGCTTTTCCTAGTTGCATCCATAAGAAACTACCATTACGCAACTGTGTTGTCTTGTAAATAGCTTGATACAAGGCAAACATAACTGGCATTTGAATTACCAATGGCAAACAACCAGCCACAGGGTTTACTCCTGCTTCACTATATAACTTTTGTGTCTCTTCTCTCAATTTTTGTTGAGTGTCGACATCTTTTGATGAATATTTGTCCTGAAGAGCCTTCATTTGAGGTTGAATCTTCATTTGTTTATTCATACTTCTGATCTGAAGCCAGTTAAGTGGCAACAAGATGACACGAACAATAATTGTGAAAAGAACGATGGCCCAACCGTAACTATTACCAACAATTGATGCTAACCAAAGAATGAATCGGGAGAAACTATATAAAATATAGTGATCCCAGAATCCAGTACTGTTGCTTGTGATCGGCTCATTCAAGTTAGAACAACCTGTCAGCACCAATACAACACTAAGTAATAGTGCAATACCTATGTACTTCTTTAAGCTTTTTTTATTCACTTTTACACCCATTATTTTTTATTTATTAAAATTTAATACCCTACTGTAATATTTTACCTAATTTTAATAAATGCACAATATTCTTTTTCGTTTCGAACATGTCCAAATCGACAGCTGGCTTTCTTGCAATAATCAAGAAATCTAGTTCTGCAGGAATTTCAGGCTTCAATTCCAAAAGTGATTGACGAACGTATCTTTTAATACGATTACGTCCTACTGCTGTGTGTGAAACTTTTTTACCAACGGATAAACCAACACGGAAATGTTTTTGGTCCTTTTTTTCAATCTTATATAGAACGAAATTGCGATTAGCGACTGAATATCCATTTGAATAAACATATTGAAACTCATTTTCTTTTTTTATTCGATAGCTTTTTCTCATATGTCACCAGACTACTCTCGTTTTGTAATAAAAAAAGACCACCAAAATGTTTAGTGATCCTTCAAAACTAAGCTGATAATACTTTACGACCCTTTTTACGGCGTCTTGCTAGAACTTTGCGACCATTACTTGTACTCATTCTCTTCATGAAACCATGGACGCGTTCACGGTGACGCTTCTTTGGTTGATATGTTCTCTTTGTAGTCATCAGTAAACCTCCTGACTCTTAATAAATATTTTTTTAAATAACACTTCTTCAGACAATTGCTTAACTATAATATCATGTTCTAGCTCGAATTTAAACAGCTAATTTCCTATTAATGGAATTCTTCCAAAAAAGTTTTTCGCATTTTCGACTGTGGATAATTTGTTTAAAAAATTCATAACTTATTTTTTCCACAGATAGATAAACAGGGTTTTCCAACTGTTAACTTCACTGTGTTTTACTTTTCCACAAGTTTGGTGGAATTCTTGTTTTTTCTTTGTAACAACCGTAAATAAGGACTTTTTTGGCCTGTTAATTGTGGATAACCGTGTTAATAACTAAAAACGATTTTTATTTTCCACAAGGCTGTGGATTAAAAAAATACCAGCTGTTATTTCTTCATAATTTAAACAAGTGTTCTGTGGAAAACTTCTTAATAGAATGATAAACTATAAAATGTCATTTTAGGGAAAAAATTATCCACAACTTAAGATTGGGGGGAACTAATTGCAAAATATAAATAACTCAACTGATCCAAAACTAACTGAATTTTGGGATTATTTTACAAGTAAACTTAGATCTCAATTAACATCCGTTAGTTATTCAACTTGGGTTGAAAGTGCAAATCCCTTATACATAGATGGAAATAACATTTATATTTCAGTCCCAACAAAACTTCATAAGGACTATTGGGAACGAAATTATACCGAAAAAATTGCTATTTACTCTTATGAATTAAACGGAATTGAACTCAACCCAATTATTGAAAATGATGATGAAGCTACAAAAAAAGAGGAGCAAGAAATTACTCCTCACATTGAGCCTGCTACCGAGTCAGCTCAACCAAAACACATATTTCATAATTCACATCTGAATCCGAAATATACTTTTTCATCATTTATCGTTGGTAGTGGTAACCAAATGGCCCACGCTGCAGCACTTGCCGCAGCTGAAGATCCAGGCGGTGTCTATAATCCACTATTTATTTATGGAGGCGTTGGTTTAGGAAAGACGCATCTGATGCAAGCTATTGGACATCAAATGATCAAGCTCGATCCAACTGCCAAAGTAAAATACGTTACTAGTGAAACTTTCGCAAATGACTTCATTAATTCCATTCAGATGAGGACTCAGGATGATTTTCGACAAGAATATCGCAACGTTGATCTACTATTAATAGATGACATTCAATTCTTCGCCGAAAAAGAGGGTACTCAAGAGGAATTTTTCCATACTTTCAATGAATTATACGAAAACGGCAAGCAAATCGTTATGACTTCTGACCGTTTACCAAACGAAATCCCTAAATTACAAGCCAGATTGGTTTCTCGTTTCACCAGTGGTTTATCAGCTGATATCACCGCTCCTGACCTTGAAACTCGAATTGCTATTCTAAGGAACAAAGCCAAAGCAGAACATCTAGAAATTCCTAATGATACTTTGTCTTACATTGCAGCTCAGATTGACACAAATGTCCGTGAACTTGAAGGTGCTTTGATACGCGTTCAAGCCTATTCAACGACCAAAAACACTGATATAACTAAGTCCGTCGCTGCTGATGCGTTAAAGGCCTTTAAACTATCTAATGATAAAAAAGGTCTATCCATCGCAAAAATTCAAAGTAAAGTTGCGAAATTTTATCATGTCTCCGTTCAAGATTTAAAAGGTAAGAAACGTGTAAAATCAATCGTAGTACCTCGACAAATCGCTATGTACTTGGCTCGAGAGCTGACAGATCGATCACTTCCACAAATTGGTATGGAATTTGGCGGAAAAGATCATACAACTGTCATGCATTCTTGTGATAAAATATCCGAATTGGCTCTAAAAGATGACGATTTAAAACGCTCCATCAACGAATTAAAAGATGACCTCAGAAATTAACATGTTCATAACTTTTGAGTTTTCCCAGAGTTATCCACACCTGTTAATAACATTCAAAAAGCAAATGAATATTAGGTTCTAGTGACTTATCCACAGTTTTAACAGGCCCTACTACTACTTCTATATTTATATTAATTAATTAAAAAAGGGAGTTACCTATGAAATTTTCTATTGATCGATCAAAATTCATAAACCAAACAAGTAACGTTCAGAGAGCAATTTCAACAAAGACAACTATTCCAATTTTGACTGGAATGAAACTAGATCTTTCTGAAAGCGGCTTAACAATTACAGGAAGTAATTCAGATATTTCTATTACTTCTTTCATCTCTAAAGAAAATTCTGAAAATGATTTGAAAATTGAATCTACTGGTTCAATCGTTTTACCAGCCAGATTTTTCAACGAAATCATTAAGAAACTTCCTGGTGACAATTTTGAACTTGAAGTTTTGGAAAATAATCAAACTTTAATCAAATCAGGTGTATCAGAATTTACTATTAACGGATTAGATGCTGTTAACTATCCACACCTTCCAGAAGTTGAAACTGACAACCAATTGGTTCTTCCAACTGATGTCTTTAAAGAAGTTGTTAACCAAACAGTTATCGCTGTATCAACTCAAGAAAGTCGCCCTGTTTTAACTGGTGTTAATTTCTTGATCAGCAACGAAGGACTAACAGCCGTTGCTACAGATAGTCATCGACTTTCTCAAAGAAGAATTAACATTACTAGTGAAGAAGACTACAACTTGATTATTCCTGGTAAGAGTTTGACGGAATTAGTTAGAACTATCAGTGATAGTGTTAAAGAAATTTCAATGTCGATCTCAGAAAATCAAGTATTATTCAGTTTTGACAACATTATGTTCTACTCAAGATTGTTGGACGGAAGATATCCAGAAACAGATCGCTTAATTCCTGAAGAATCAAGTACAAAACTAACTTTTGACTCTTCAAAATTACTTGCATCTGTTGAACGTGCATCTTTGCTTTCCCATGAAAGTAGAAATAATGTTATTAAATTAGAAATCAAGGCTGTGGATAAAAAAGCCACACTTTACGGTAATTCTCCAGAAGTTGGTACTGTGGAGGAAGTTCTAGATTTCGATAATCTTGAAGGCGATGATTTGGAAATTTCATTCAACCCTGATTATTTGAAAGATGCTTTAAGATCATTCGGTAGTAATGTCACTATCGAAATGAGCTTCACATCTCCATTGCATCCATTTACTTTGAGACCTGTTGAAGATCGTGATAATTTTGTGCAACTTATCACTCCAGTTCGTACATTTTAATGTGAAATTAGCTAAATAGGCTGAACTTTTCGGTTCGGCCTATTTTTTTTCGCATTATATAGCTAAATGCCGTAATTTTGCGTAGAAACTTTTTTTGAGCGATTTTAGTGGGTGGATACTCATTATGGCAAAAATTGCTCTAAACGGCTGATATGTCTTTCTAAGTTGTTTTTTATTGTGAAAACAACTATAATATTAATATGTCATTAATGGATAAATCTAATAAATAGGGTGTTAACTATGTCTGAAAAAATTAAGCTTGAAACTGAATTTATTACTTTAGGTCAACTCTTAAAAGATGAAGGTGTCATTGAGACTGGTGGCCAAGCCAAATGGTTTTTGAGGGAAAATTCAGTCTTACTTAATGGGAGTCCTGAGGATCGTCGCGGTAAAAAATTGCGCTCCGGTGATGTAATAGTTGTCGGTGATCAAACTTTTGAAATTGAATAGTGTTTGTTAAAGAACTAAAACTTCAAAATTACCGTAACTATGAATCCTTGCAGGTCGAATTTTCGCCGAATATTAATGTATTTTTAGGTGAAAATGCCCAAGGCAAGACCAATTTATTAGAGGCTATGTACTTTTTAGCTTTAACAAGAAGCCATCGAACATCAAATGACAAGGATTTAATTAAGTGGGGCAATGATTTTGCCAGAATTTCTGGAACCGTAATAAAGGATAATAATAGTCGCTTGAAATTAGATTTAGTGATTAGTAAATCTGGAAAAAAGGCTAAGTTGAATAATTTGGAGCAACGTAAATTGTCGACTTACATTGGTAATTTGAATGTAGTTCTTTTTTCACCCGAGGATCTTTCAATTGTGAAGGGCAATCCAGGAATCAGACGAAAATTCATTGATATGGAATTTGGTCAAATGTCGACGCAGTATTTAAAGACAATGAGCCAGTTTCGTTCAGTTTTAAAACAGCGTAATGCGTACTTGAAGAAACTTCAGCATCATCAAGCAAAAGATTTGATTTATTTGGATGTTTTATCCGATCAATTTGCGGCTTATTGTGCTGAAGTAGTTTTTTCACGCTTACAATTTTTAAAAAAGCTTCAAGGCTATATTGAAAAGATTCATGCAAATATAACTGAAGATCATGAAAAACTAGAAATCACTTACAGTACATTTTTCAATACTGATAGAAAATCTCTTGAAAATATATATGACATTTTCAAAGAGAATTTCAAGAAAAACTATCAACGTGAGATACAACGTGGTGTGACCCTTGCTGGGCCTCATCGTGACGATATCAAGTTTTTAGTTAATGGGAAAAATGCTCAGGATTTTGGTTCACAAGGTCAACAGCGTTCGGTTGCACTAAGTTTAAAGTTAGCTGAAGTTGAATTAATGAAAGATCAAGTTGGCGATTATCCAATTCTCTTATTGGATGATGTTTTATCGGAGCTTGATCATAAACGCCAAACCCATTTACTGTCGTCGATAAAACATGGGATTCAAACATTTATCACGACAACATCGATTGACGATGTGGATCCTGATTTGGTGAAAAATCCTAATATTTTGAATATAAATAATGGCAAAGTTCAACAGGAGGAGATTTAATGGCTGAAGACAGAAAAGCTGAGCTAGAAAAGAAAGAAGAAAAAGTCGAAGAATATGACGCAAGTCAAATTCAAGTCCTTGAAGGGCTAGAGGCTGTTCGTAAACGTCCCGGTATGTATATCGGTTCTACTAGTAAACAAGGTTTACACCATCTTGTTTGGGAAATTATTGATAATGGTATTGATGAAGCTCTAGCTGGTTTTGCTACAAAGATCGAAGTAACTGTTGAACCAGATAACTCCATTACTGTTACCGATGATGGACGTGGTATTCCAGTTGATATTCAAAAGAAGACTGGTAAGCCAGCTCTTGAAACAGTTTATACAATTTTGCACGCCGGTGGTAAGTTCGGCGGTGGCGGATATAAAGTGTCTGGAGGACTTCACGGTGTTGGTGCTTCGGTAGTTAACGCCTTGAGTAGTGAATTGGATGTTGAAGTCGTTCGTGCAGGTAAGCGCTACGGTATCGACTTCAAACGTGGCAAAGTAAATCATGCTATGCACATTTTAGGTGATGCTGGTGAATTTGCTCACGGTACCAAAGTCCACTTTGTGCCAGATCCAGATATTTTTACAGAAACTACAGTTTATGATGATAAAGTTTTAACAACAAGAATTCGTGAGTTGGCTTTCTTAAATAAGGGACTCAAACTTACATTTACAGATAAAAGAGCTGATACAGCTGAAAAATTAGTATTCCATTATGAAGGCGGAATTAAGAGTTACGTTGAATTTATGGATAAGGATAAAGAAGTTCTTTTTGATGAACCAATTTATCTTGAAGGGGTTCAAGACGGAATTACTGTCGAGGTTTCTTTGCAATATACCGATGAATACCATACTAATTTGATGACTTTCGCTAATAACATTCATACCTATGAAGGTGGTACACACGAAGTTGGTTTTAAGACTGCGTTGACACGTGTTATTAACGATTATGCTCATAAAAACAAGTTAATGAAGGATACTGAAAAGTTGTCTGGTGAAGATGTTCGTGAAGGAATGACTGCGGTTGTTTCAATCAAGCATCCAGATCCACAATTTGAAGGTCAAACAAAGACAAAACTTGGTAATAGTGATGCTCGAACAATTACAGATAGATTGTTTAGTGAACACTTCTCCAAGTTCTTAATGGAAAATCCCGATATTGCTAAGAAGATCGTTGAAAAAGGTTCTCTTGCAACTAAGGCACGTTTAGCTGCTAAGCGTGCTCGTGAAGTAACTAGAAAACAAAATGGTTTGGAAATCAGTAATTTGCCAGGTAAGTTGGCTGATAATGCCAGCAAAGATCCTGAAATTTCTGAATTGTTCATCGTCGAGGGTGATTCCGCCGGTGGTTCCGCTAAGACTGGTCGTTCACGTTTGACACAAGCTATTTTGCCTATTAGAGGTAAGATTTTGAACGTTGAAAAGGCTTCAATGGACAAGATTTTAGCTAATGAAGAAATTAGAACGTTATTCACAGCTATGGGTACAGGTTTTGGAGAAGATTTCGATATTTCTAAAGCTAGATATCACAAGATCATTATCATGACCGATGCTGATGTCGATGGTGCTCATATCAGAACGTTACTTTTGACATTGCTTTACAGATATATGCGTCCGGTCGTTGATGCAGGATACGTTTATATTGCTAAGCCACCTTTGTATCAAGTACGTCAAGGTAAGATGATGCAATACTTTGATACAGATAAAGAAAAAGACGATTTTGTTGAACAATTACCAGCAAAACCAGAACCAAAGATCCAACGTTATAAGGGTCTTGGTGAAATGGATGCTGATCAACTTTGGGAAACAACTATGGACCCTGATAAGAGAAGATTAGATCGTGTTAACCTCGATGACGCCATTGAAGCTAACGAAATCTTCTCAATGTTGATGGGTGATAAAGTTGAACCTAGAAGAGAGTTCATTGAAGAAAATGCACGATATGCTGAAGTAGATTATTAGGGAGGATGGCAATTTAATGGCAGATCATAGAATAGAAAATGTTAACCTGACAGAAGTCATGAAGAATTCCTTTGTTGACTACGCCGCCAGTGTTATCGTGTCACGTGCGTTACCTGACGTTCGTGATGGTCTAAAACCAGTTCATCGCCGTATTCTTTATGGTATGAATGAGTTAGGTGTAACTCCTGACAAACCATACAAGAAGAGTGCCCGTTTCGTTGGGGATATCATGGGTAAATATCACCCCCATGGGGATTCGGCTATTTATGAATCAATGGTTAGAATGGCGCAGGATTTCAGTTATCGTTATCCATTAGTTGATGGACACGGTAACTTTGGATCTATTGATGGTGATCCACCTGCTGCCATGCGTTATACCGAAGCAAGAATGAGCAAGATGGCAGTTGAAATGTTGCGTGATATCAACAAAGATACTGTTGATCTTGTTCCTAACTATGATGGTGAAGAAAAAGAACCAATGGTTTTGCCAGCTAGATTCCCTAACCTTTTAGTTAATGGTGCAACTGGTATCGCTGTTGGTATGACAACTAACATTCCATCACACAACTTAAAAGAAGTTATCGATGCACTCCATATTTTGATGAGAAATAAGGATGCTACGGTTGCTGACTTGATGAAAGTTATTCCTGGACCTGATTTCCCAACAGGCGGAATCATCATGGGTCGTTCTGGTATCAGAAAAGCCTATGAAAATGGTAAAGGAACAATTATTCTTCGTGCCAAAGTTGATGTGGTTACTAAAAAGAGTGGTGCAGAACAGATTATTGTTACTGAACTTCCTTACATGGTTAATAAGGCTAGACTTGTTGAAAGAATTGCTGAGTTGGCTCGTGAAAAGAAGCTTGAAGGTATCACTGATTTAAACGATGAATCAGACCGTGAAGGTATGCGTATTGTTATTGATATTCGTCGTGACATGAGTGCTTCTGTAGTGCTAAATAATCTTTACAAATTAACACAACTTCAAATTTCATATGGTATCAATATGGTTGCTATCGTGGGTAAGACTCCAAAAGTCTTCTCATTAAAGGGCATCTTGGTTGAATACTTGAAACACCAAGAAGTTGTTATCAGACGTAGAACTGAATTTGAATTAAAACGTGCTAAAGCTCGTGCTCATATCCTTGAAGGATTGAGAATTGCTTTGGATCATATTGATGAAATTATCAGTATCATCCGTGGCTCACAGACTTCAGCCATTGCTAAACAAACTTTGATGGATAAGTACAAGCTATCTGACAAACAATCACAAGCTATCCTAGATATGCGTTTGGTTCGTTTGACAGGCTTGGAACGTGAAAAGGTTGAAGCTGAATATCAAGACTTGTTAGTTAAGATTGCTGATTTTGAGGATATTTTGGCTAAACCAGAACGTGTCGATAAGATCATTTACGATGAATTGTTGGAAATTCAAGAAAAATTCGGTGACGATAGAAGAACTGAAATTCGTGCTAGCGAAGTTGCTAACATCGAAGATGAAGATCTAATTGAAGAAGAAAACATTCTAGTCGTATTGACACATAACGGCTATATCAAACGTTTGTCTGCGGACGAATTTCGTGTTCAAAATCGTGGTGGCCGTGGAGTTCAAGGTATGGGGATTCATGATGATGACTTCATTGAACAAATGATTTATACATCAACTCATGATCGTCTCTTGTTCTTTACAAATGCTGGTAAAGTTTATCGAATCAAGGGTTATGAAGTTCCTGAATACGGTCGTACGGCTAAGGGAATTCCAGTTATTAACCTCTTGAATATCGAAAAAGGTGAGAAGATTGAAACTGTAATTAATGTTGACCGTGATGTCGATGTTGATAATTCATATTTGTTCTTTGTAACTAAATATGGAACAGTTAAACGCACACCAGTAACTGATTTTGCTAACATCAGACACTCTGGGTTACGTGCAATCACTCTTAGGGATGAAGATGAATTGACTAACGTCTTCTTAACTGATGGTGAAAAAGTTATCATCATCGGAACTCATAAAGGTTATGCCGTGACATTTAAGGAAAGCGATGTTCGTCCAATGGGAAGAACTGCTGCCGGTGTTCGTGGTATTAAACTTCGTGAAGAGGATTATGTTGTTGGTTCTTCAATCGCTGAAGAAGGACAAGAAATTCTAACTATTTCCGAAAAAGGTTATGGTAAGAGAACTTCCGTTAGCGAGTATCCTGTTAAGGGACGTGGTGGTAAAGGTATTAAAACTGCCAACGTTACCGAAAAGAATGGTCCAATTGCTGGATTGACAGTAGTCGATGGCGATGAAGATATCATGTTGATTACTGATAAGGGTGTTATGATTCGTTTTGATGTTCAAAGTGTCTCACAAACAGGTCGTGCAACTTTAGGTGTTAGATTGATTAAGGTTGATGATGATTCAATCGTATCAACTATGGCTAAGATTGCTGACGATTCTGATGAAGAAAGTGCTGATTCATCCACAGATGGTGAAACACCAACTGACGATGAAACTTCTGAAACAGATAATAACTAAAAATCAATCGTTTCTGCGTAATTTAGATATGTATCCTAATCAGATACGTGTCAGGCAGAAACGATTTTTTTATTACAATTTTTTCTAGTAATTGGTACTAATTTATGGTAAACTCATAACTTGTGAGTATAAAATTGCAGTTAATTTATGCTCCTTGTTCTTTAATTAGAACCATTAGACCATAAGGAGGTGTACAGTCCATGGCTGAAGCACATTACGAAATTACATATATCATTAAACCTGATATTGAAGAAGACGCAAAGAAAACATTAATCGATCGTTACGATAAGATTATTGCTGACAACGGCTCAAAAGTAATCGACTCAAAAGACTGGGAAAAGAAACGTTTAGCATATGAAATTGCTAACTACAAAGAAGGTATCTATCATATTATCAATGTAGATGCTGAAAATGATGAAGCAATTAACGAATTCGACCGTCTTTCAAAAATCGACGATAACATTCTTCGTCACATGATCGTTAGACGTGAAGACTAGTTTTGTTTCACGTGAAACAATTTAAGGAGGCAGATAAATGATTAATCGAGTAGTTCTAGTTGGACGCCTGACACGTGATCCTGAATTAAGATACACTGCCAATGGGGCAGCGGTTGCCAGTTTTACAGTTGCTGTAAACAGACAATTTACTAATTCACAAGGTGAACGTGAAGCCGATTTTATTAATTGTGTTATTTGGAGAAAAGCTGCCGAGAATTTTGCTAATTTCACTAACAAAGGTTCTCTTGTTGGAATTGATGGACGTCTTCAAACACGTAACTATGAAAACCAACAAGGTCAAAGAGTTTATGTAACTGAGGTTGTTGTTGATAACTTCTCATTACTTGAATCTCGTTCAGAATCTGAAAAGAGAAATTCAGGCAATGGTTCGAACAACAATGCTAATTCAAATCAAGCACCTAGCTACAATCAACCAAGTCAATCAAATCAGTCTCCATATGGCAACAATAATAATCAAAGCAACAACAATAGTAATAACAATAATCAATCTAACAATTCAAACAACAATAATATGAGCGATCCATTTGCTGACAACAGTAAACCAATCGACATATCAGATGACGATTTACCATTTTAATATAGAAGGGAGCAATTATAATGGCCCAACAAAGAAGAGGCGGACGTAGAAGACGTAAAGTTGACTTCATCGCTGCTAACCATATCGAATACATCGATTACAAAGATACAGACTTACTTAAGAGATTTATCTCAGAACGTGGTAAGATTTTGCCAAGACGTGTTACAGGTACAAGTGCTAAGAACCAACGTAAGCTTACTGTAGCTATCAAGAGAGCAAGAATCATGGCTCTATTACCATTCGTTGCTGAAGACTAATTCTTCGCAAATAATTAAAGATCACATTCAGGTGGTCTTTTTTTTTATGCTCTCTTAGCGGCTATGCCGCTTAGAGAGCATTATGCATGTGTTCGAGAGAACACATACGTTCCATTATTTTGGCTATGTCGCTTAGAGAACACATGCGTTCAATTTTTAAGCATGCTAGTTAGGTACATTGTGAGTACGCTCTGTTCTAATATAAAAGTACCAAGTAAATATAAAACGAGTACATAAAAGAGTTAGATCCTGAAGTAAAAATGGATCTAACTTTTTTATTTAAATATGAATTAAATGATAGCGGTTACTAAAAATGTCATATATAATTGACACAATAATTAATATATCCTATACTGAAAGTGTCAAATATATATGACTTTTAAGAAAACGGGTGAATCAATGAATCGGGTTCGTGAATATCGACGTGCTAAGAAATTATCACAAATGGCTTTGGCCGAAGAAATTGGAGTTGCACGCCAGACGATTAATCTAATCGAGAACGGAAAATATAATCCATCCTTGGACTTGTGTTTGAAGTTAGCTTGGATATTAGGTACTGATCTGGATACGTTATTTTGGAGGGATGAAGATGAAGAAGGTTAATGATCAACTATTAAGATGGTTCTTCGGGATACCAGGTGTAATAGATGAACAAGTAAAATCAGAGATTGGAAAACTTTCTGTTCAAGCTTTGATTGCAGTATTCATTTTTGAAATATTGTTCAATGTGGGGATTAGTATCTATGCATTTTCCGGTATGGTAAAGGATTTTGAATCACTTTTCTTATTCACAATGACATTACATCTATTTTTATTAATAGGAATAATCACTTTCTTTACCAGTTTTAGATTGCAACGTAAAGGAATTCTGAATCAAGAGGTCGCAACAAAAGTGGATAAAAGACGGGCTATCAAAGCAGTCTTTAATAAGTACTTGATAAAGTTGCCAATGATGTTTCTGATTATGTGGTTGTTAATAACATCCCTTGATTTTAATGGTCAAGACTTTGCCGGTACTTTGCTTAGCTGGTCTTCAATACGTCAAGCTCTACAACCAACGATAGTTTTAACGATTATCTTTATGATTATAGATATTTCTAAAGTTCGATTGATGAAAGAAGAAAGTTAAAGTATACCTAAATTTTGAAAGGGGAAAGTATGAATAAGGTAGATAAATACGTAATTAAATGGTTTTTAGGTTCAACAGCTGTAGTTGATGAGCGGACGAAAAGGGAATTGGGAATGGCCGCAATAAGAGCAACGTTTGCTTTCTTTGTATTTGAAATGTTATTTGCTCTGGTATCGATGATATATTTCATGAATGCTAATGTAAAAAACTATGAAAATGCATTATACATAACTATGCTTATTCAAATATTTATGACTTTTGCTATACTTATTGGATTTATTTCCATTCCTTTATCGAAGAAAAAATTGTTAAGCAAAGAAATTAGTTCCAATAAACAAAAAAAGACAATGCGTATGCTCAAGAACTACTGGATCAAAATGGCACCAATGGAATTCTTAATTTATTGGTTAGTAAGCGTAGCGATTAATACAAATAAAAGTAGTTTTTTTGATAACTTATTTAATCCACATCGTATTGCAGATGCATTGATATTTACCATTATTTTTAGTATATTTATGTATCTCTATGAGAAAAGAAGTATCCACGTTGTTAAAGAAGACAAATAATTGAAAAACACCGGCATTTCCTTATTCATCTAAGGAGTGTGGGTGTTTTTGTGCTCGGAACTGATGTTATATATGAAGAAAGAAAGGACCGGCTGTGATAAAATTAAAGGGTATATCTAAGAGGGGACAATATGAAAAAGATAAAATCTAATCTGAAATTCTTCCTTTCGCGAGTTGACCATTCGACTCAACTTACGGCAGTCTCCTTGATCGTGATGTTGCTATCAATTTTGGTAGTTGGATTGTTCCACGGTTCCATTAGTGGGTACATCCAAGCCATTTTGGTCATCATCTCATTAGTACTGTTTGTTTATTTGTTCTTATTATTAGGCGAAAAAGCCGGTAAGTATACAAATAATCTGCAGTACCGAATTGATCGGGGAACAGATAATAGTTTCGTCGAGTATCCATTAGGAATACTTTTGTACGACACTGATAAGCAGATTCAATGGGTTAATCCTTATTTTGTAGAGAAGACGGGATTTAATCCGTCTAATAGTATGAGTGTTAAGGACATATCGGCAGAGTTATCAAAATTGATTGATGAAGATAATCATGCGGATAGTAAGACGATTCAAATTGACGATAAGTACTTCTTAGTACAAGTTCAAAGCGAATTAAAGGTAATTTATTTATTTGAAATCACGCACTACTCAAAAATTGAAAAACGTTATGAAGATAATCGTTCAGTAATCGGTCAAGTTTATTTGGATAATTATGCAGAAATTACGCAATCAATGAGTGACCGTGATGTTTCTAATTTGGATAATTACATTACCAATGAGTTATCCAATTGGGCATCTAAAGAACAGATGTTTTTGAAGCGAATTGATGATGATCATTTCTTCATCATGGCTTATACCGGTCGTATCTTCGACATGGAGAAAAATGGTTTCAAGATCTTAGATGTTATTCGTGAGTTTACATCCCAACAGAATGTTCCACTTACGTTAAGTATGGGCTTCTCTTATGGGGTAGATGATTTACATAAACTAAACGATGAAGCTCAAAAGAATCTTAACCTAGCTCTTGGTCGAGGTGGAGATCAAGTTGTAGTTAAAGAGATCGGTGAAAAAGCTCGTTTCTATGGTGGAAATACCGATCCAATGGAAAAGAGAACTCGTGTCCGTGCCAGAATGATCAGCGAGGCCTTACAAGAATTATTGAAGGATAGCGATCAAGTTATTGTCATGGGACATTCACATCCTGATATGGATGTTTTGGGCTCTTCATTGGGTATTAGAAGAATTGCCTTAATGAACAATACACCATGTAAAGTCGTTATCAATCCTAATACCTTGCATTCTGATGTTAGCCGATTGTTAGGCATGATTGATCAAGATCCTGATATTAAGAAGGATATTATTACGCCAGATGAATCAGAGGCCATTAGAACATCGAAGACGTTGATCGTCATGGTGGACCACTCTAAGCAGAGTATTTCGATCAATCCTGATTTATACAAGGGTGAAAACGAAAAGATCGTTGTTATTGATCATCACAGAAGAAGTGAAGAATTCCCTGAGAATCCAATGCTGATCTATATCGAACCTTACGCTTCTTCAACTAGTGAATTGATTACTGAGATGCTTGAGTATCAACCTAAGAATAAGAAGGCTATTGAAAAAATCGAAGCAACTGCTTTGTTAGCTGGTATTACTGTTGATACGAAGTCATTCTCACTTAGAACTGGTACAAGAACATTTGATGCCGCCAGTTACTTACGTTCAGTGGGTGCTGATGAGACCGTTATTCAAAATGTTCTGAAAGAAAATATTGATTCATTTATTCAGAGAAATCATCTAATCGAAACAGTAACAATGGTTAATGGTAATATGGCAGTTTGTTTTGGTGAAGAGGATAAACCTTACGATCCAGTTATTGTTGCCCAGGCAGCTGATACATTGTTATCATTAGATAATGTTGAGGCTTCATTTGTAATTAGCAAACGTCCAGATGGACGAGTTGGTATTTCAGCTCGTAGTTTGGGTAATGTCAATGTACAAGTCATCATGGAAAAACTCGGCGGTGGTGGACACTTGTCTGATGCCGCAACACAGATTCCAGATGCGACAGTGGATGATGTTAAGGGTCAATTAATTGATGTTTTGACAAGTTATGATAAGAAATAAGGAGGGTCATTATGAAAGTTATTTTCCTAAAAGATGTTAGAGGTAAAGGTAAGAAGGGTGAAGTTAAGAACGTTGCTACAGGCTACGCCCAAAACTTTTTGATTAAAAATAATGAGGCTATCGAAGCTACTAAGGCTAACATTGCTAAATTGAAGGCTGAACAAAATCGTGAAGCCAAAGATTATGAAGCTGAAAAAGCTGAAGTTAAGGTTCTTAAAGGCAAAATTGAAGACGACAAGACTGTTGTTGAAGTTCTTGCTAAATCAGGTGCCGATGGTCGACTCTTTGGTTCAGTAACAACTAAGAAGATTGCTGACGAACTTAACAAACAATATGATATTAAAGTTGATAAACACAAGATGGAACTAACTGACGGTATCAAGTCACTTGGATATATTAATGTACCTATTAGATTATTCGAAGGTGTTGAAGCCACAATTAGAGTTCATGTTGCTGAAAAGAAGTAGGATATAAATGAATAATGATATAACTTCAAGAATACCGCCCAATGATAAGGATGCTGAGCAAGCCGTATTAGGAGCGGTTTTTCTGAGCCAAGATGCTTTGATTGAAGCTATGGAATACGTTGAAGCTGATGATTTCTATCAACATGCCAATCAACTAGTTTTCCAAGCCATGATGAATTTAAATGATGAAGAAGAACCAGTCGATGTCGTGACGGTTCAAAGTGAACTTGATCGTCAAAACCAAATTGAGGATATCGGCGGAGTGAGCTATTTAGCTGAATTGGCTAATGCTGTTCCTACCGCTGCCAATACAGCTTATTACGCCAAGATCGTTAAAAATAAGTCTGTCTTGAGACGTTTGATCAATGCGGCAACAAATATCGTTTCTCGTAGTTTTGAAGGAGACGAAGATGTTGACAGTATCATTGATCAATCTGAAAAAGACATCATGGATGTTGCTGAGAATAGAAATCATAAGGGATTTAGACGAATCTCTGATGTCGTAAAGTCTTCTTTCGAAGAAATTGACAAGTTGTATGATCAGGACAGTGATGTTACAGGACTTTCGACGGGTTATAAAGATCTTGATGCGATGACGACAGGTTTACACAAAGATGAATTGATCATCTTAGCTGCCCGTCCTGGTGTTGGTAAAACAGCTTTTGCTTTGAACCTAGCCCAGAATGCAGCTACTAAATCAAATGCTACTGTAGCCATATTTTCCCTAGAAATGGGGGCTGAACAGTTAGTTAACCGTATGCTCTGTTCAGAAGGTAGTATTGATGCTAATTCGCTCAGAACTGGTAAATTGGACGAGAATCAATGGAACAGTTTGGTTGTTGCCATGGGAAGTCTTTCCAGGACTAATGTTTATATTGATGACACTCCTGGTGTTAAGATGGCTGAAATTAGATCTAAGTGTCGTCGTCTGTTAAAGGAGAGCGGCAAATTGGATCTTGTAATCGTCGATTATTTGCAATTGATCGAAGGTACTGGTCAGGAAAATAGACAACAAGAAGTTTCAGTTATTTCTCGTAGTATGAAAAAATTAGCAAAAGAACTTCATGTACCAATAATCGCGCTATCACAGCTTTCCCGTGGTGTGGAAGCGCGTCAAGATAAGAGACCAATGTTGTCAGATATCCGTGAATCTGGTTCAATTGAACAGGATGCTGATATCGTTGCCTTTCTTTATCGTGATGATTATTATCGTGATGAAGATGGGGATGACAATGATAATCAAGAGGATCCTGAGGATCAAGATGTAGGTGAAGTTGAAGTAATTGTCAGCAAGAACCGTTCAGGTCCTCGAGGAACCGCAAAGCTATTGTTTGTAAAGTCTTATAATAAGTTTTCATCAATAGCAAATATTCCAGAAAATTAAATAGTGTAGGTGTAGAAGAAATGACGACAGTTGTTGTAGTAGGTACCCAATGGGGCGACGAAGGTAAAGGTAAGATTACTGATTATTTTAGTGGTGAAGCTAACATTATTGCACGTTACCAAGGTGGAGATAATGCTGGACATACATTAAATATTGATAATCACGTTTACAAGTTAAGATCTGTCCCATCAGGCATTTTATATTCAGATAAGACTAGTGTTATTGGAAATGGCGTTGTTTTGAACCTCGAATCACTACAAGAAGAGTTAGGTCGTCTTCATGATCAAGGTGTAGATACAACTAATTTAAAGATTTCAAACCGTGCACAATTGATTCTTCCTTATCATATTGAATTGGATAAGTTACAAGAAAAAGCTAAGGGTGATTCTAAAGTTGGTACAACTAACCGTGGAATTGGACCTGCTTATACTGACAAGGCTTCACGTGTTGGTATCAGAATGGCTGATATTCTTGATAAAGACTTGTTTAAGGAATTGTTGACAGAGAATCTTAAAGAAAAGAACGAACTATTTACAAAAATTTATGGTGTTGAACCAATGAAATTTGACGATATTTTTGAAAAATATTATCAAATTGGTCAACAACTTAAAGACCGTGTTATTGATACATCTGCCTATTTAAATAAAGAATTAAAGAATGGACAAAACGTTTTATTTGAAGGTGCGCAAGGAATCATGCTTGATATTGATCATGGTACTTACCCTTATGTAACTTCATCAAACCCAGCCGGTGGTGTAACAACCGGTGCCGGAATCGGTGCTCCATTGATCGATAATGTTATCGGTGTCGTTAAAGCTTACACATCCCGTGTTGGTGCTGGTCCATTCCCAACAGAACAATTAAATGAAGAAGGCGACTTCCTAAGAGAAGCTGGTCATGAATATGGAACAGTTACACACCGTCCAAGACGTATTGGCTGGTTAGATCTAGTTGTTCTTAAACATTCATGTAACGTTTCAGGAGTTACACACTTGTCATTGAACTGTTTAGATGTTCTAACAGGATTGAAAGAAATTAAGATTTGTACAGGATACGATTTGAACGGTAAGATCATCGATGAATATCCAGCTAATTTGAACGTATTAGCTAAGTGCAAACCAGTTTATAAGACATTCCCAGGCTGGACAGAAGACATGACACAAGCCAAGAGCTTGAAAGAGTTGCCACAAGAAGCACTTGACTATCTTGCTTTCATTAAGGAACAACTAGGCGTTGAATATGCCACAGTTTCAGTGGGACCTGATAGAGAACAAACTATTGAAGTAGATGACGTTTGGAAAGACTAGAGAGCAAGAGAGCGAAGTAAGGGCGCTCAGCCTCTGAGGATTTGCCTAAGTACTGGAATCGCACGCGTTTTTTGCGTGCAATTCCAGTACTGTAGCAAACCACAGGAGGTTGCCCCTGCGCAACTCGTTTCCACTATTCAGCAAAGAACCATGGTTCACTAAAAATAGAACCCCCAACCATTCAATATAGAAGAATGGTTCGCTAAAAATAACTATCAACAGAAAAAAAGGATCAAGTAGCAACTCAAAATGAGTAACTACTTGATCCTTTTTTTGTTTAAACAGATTTCTTGATAATTACCCCATTCTTTTTACAATAAGGTAAAAACATATTGTAGGAAGAAGGACCTAAAGATGACAAAATATGCAATATTGGGCGTCACAGGCCATTTCGGTAATAATGCACTTAAAGAATTATTAAAGATAGTTTCTCCATCAGATGTAATTGGAATTGCAAGGAATCTTGATAAAGCCCAAAAAATGGTTCCTAAAGGTATAGAAATAAGACCAGGGGATTATGAACACCCCGAGGATCTTCCAGAGTCCTTGGTAGGAGTAGATCGTTTATTGTTTGTATCATCACGTGCTACGCCCACAATGTCACGTGTAGATCAACATAGTAGTATTATCAGAGCTGCAATTGAAGGTGGTGTTAAATATATAGCCTATACGAGTTTTCCACATTCAGATACCAGTAAATCAGTTTTAGCCTCTGATCATCGAGAAACTGAACGAGAAATTATAGATGCAGGATTCGATTATAGTTTTCTACGTAATAATTTTTATTTAGAAGATGAATTACCACGATTAAAGGCAGCAGACGAAGGAAAACCATTTGTTCATGCGGCTGGTTACGGAAGAGTAGGCTGGGCTTTGGAAAATGAATATTCTGAAGCCGCCGCAAAAGTATTAGCAATGGATAATCCTAAGAAAGTTTATGAATTTGCGGGACCAGCTTTAACATATGGGGAATTGGCTGAGAGTATGAATGGCGATTTTGAACTTTCAGAAACGGATTTAGAAACGTATCGAGATTATTTAGAAGATCAAGATTTATCTGAACCATTGATTAGAATTGCTTTACTGAATCAACAAGCGATTCTTGAAGGACAGTTGGATGAAGAGACGAGTGATCTACCAATTGTATTAGGACACAACCTGATGCCGATTGAAGAGGCCATTAAGATTGTTCTGAGAAATAAGTAGTGATCGTTAGTAATGTGGATTAAATAATACCTTTGAATAGGTATTATTTTTTTTGAAACAAAATAATTGTATTTCTAAAAAATGGTGTTATTATAATATTAACAAGTTAATAATAAAGTAACACAGAGGAGAGATTATATTATGACAACATATGGAGTAACTGGAGCAACCGGACATTTTGGGAGAAATGCTATCAATGAATTGGCAAAATTAGTACCTGCAACAAGTATTGTAGCTTTAGCAAGAAATACCGAGAAAGCTAAGCAAATTGTTCCTTCAGGAGTAGAAGTTCGCCCAGGAGACTATACAGACGTAGATCAATTGGAAAAATCTTTAAAGGGTATTGATCGTTTACTATTCGTTTCTTCACAACCTGGTGGATCAGTGGATAGATTAACTCAACATGAAAATGTAGTAAAAGCAGCACAAAAGGCAGAAGTAGGTTATATTGCTTATACTAGTTTCCCACAAGCTGAAGATTCTACAGCCGCTTTGGCAAGTGATCATCAAGCTACTGAAAAATTGATCTTGGAAACAGGAATCAAGCATTCATTCCTACGTAATAACTGGTATCTAGAAAATGAAGCAGCTTCAATCAAGTCAGCAATTAATAATAAACCATTCATTTATGCTGCTGGCGACGGTAAAGTTGGTTGGGCTTTGGAATCTGAATATTCTGAAGCTGCAGCTAAAGTTCTAGCCTCAAATGATACTAAGGATGTTTATGAATTTGCCGGTCCTAGTCGTACATATCAAGATTTAGCAACAGCTATCAAGAGTGATTTCGATGTTAAATCATTGAGTATTGAAGATTATAAAGACTTGTTGCAGAAGTCTGGAATGGATGAAGGAACCATTGGTGTTGTATTAGCAATCCAAGATCTTATTCGTCAAGGTAATTTGGCAGAAAAGAGTGACGACCTACAAAATGTTTTGGGACGTGAATTGACTCCTTTAGACAAGGCTTTGGAGATTGTTGGTGAAAAATAATTGTCATCTTTTCTTGAAATGTCATACTATAACTAGTAAGTATTTGCTAGGAGGAAAAATATGAAATTTTCAAGTAAGTTAAGCGATGGCGTTCATATATTAGCTTATGTCGACCTTTTTCAAGATGGTGATTTGTCTAGTAATGCTATTGCTAATAGTATTGAATCTAATCCTAGTCTAGTCAGAAGAATGATGTCACGATTAAAGAATGCTGGTCTATTAACTAGCCAGCCTGGTAAAGTGGCTCCAAAATTAGGACGTCCAGCAACGGAAATTAGTTTATTAGATGTCTATCAAGCTATTGAAGATAATCAAAAATTATTGCACATTGATGAAAAGACTAATCCGAAGTGTCTTGTTGGTGGCAATATTCAAGAGACGTTAACGGGAATTTATGACAAAATTCAATCCGATGCTGAAAAAAGTATGTCGCAAGTATCTTTGCAACAGATAATTGACGGTATTTTGGAAAACGACAAGAAAAGGAAACAAAATCTAAATAATGAATAAGAACAGCCTCTACTAAGGAATTCAAGCACAGAAATGTGTCTTGAATTTCTAATAGGGGCTGTTCTTTTTCATGAAAATTATTTATTCTGCGTATCAGTAGAAATGATACCTTTCTGAAAATTAATAAAGCGACTGCTATTACGACTGTAAGTTAACGTATAATAATAAGTGTTATCTTTACTTAATTGTTTTAAGTAAATACGGGTGTATCTAGGTACGTCGGAAATTTGATAACCGATAATTCCAAAATTGCTGACCCGTGAATTAGCGTTACGAGCTAACTTGAATAGTCCAGCGTTACTCTTATCGGGATTTAATCCTAAGTTGATCGAAATCTGATTGAAATTTCCTGGATCATTAGCATTGGTGGCGGTCAGATTAGAATTGATAATGGCTGTTTTGAGACGTTGAGTAAAACTCTTGGCCTGATCGATACCGGATTTTCCCATATCAATGCCCTCAAGAACATATTGGGGTGGATATTGATTACTTTGAGTATTTAGATATTTGGCAGAAGTTATTGAGTCGCCTTTGTGATAGATTCGGTAACGGTAATTGACGATTGTTTTGGTGTCATCGTAACGGTTGCAACTGACAGTCACATATTTTCCATGCAGATCTTTGCCAAAATTTAAAATTGTCATATTGGTGATATAACGATGCGATTTTTTGTTGATACGTTTAAATAAAGTTTTTTCCTGATCATTGGATAAAAAAGATAATTCCTTAGTACTATGATAGTCGTCGTTGATAGTACTGAGAAGATTTAGAGCTTGTTGCTTGTTTTCCGTCATATCACCGTCATTTAAAGATATCGACTTTGGAGCAATATCTTCATCGATGTTCTTAGGATTAACGATCAATGAGAATGGAATAGTGATTTGTGCGATGCCATCGACGGTTTTGTCTTTGATTTTTCCAAGATTGAGGGCATAACTGGTGACAATCATTACTAGTAATACGAGAATAATGATCCATTTAATATATTTTTTGTTTAATTTTTTCAAAATATACACCCTTTATTTGCATGATAATTTACTATAATAATAACAAGATGAACTAGATATTTGGGGAAAATGATGAAAGATAAGAAAGATTTAAAAAGTAAGACAAAACCAGAACACTATTTATTAGTGAGTGCTGCTGTTGTCGGTGCGATTACAGCCGCCATCTTCTTTATTATGCTTTCGCGAGGAGTAGTCAATGCTGTAGTGACTTCAAAGATATCTAGTCAGTATCAGGATAAAGAATTGAAAGTATTAAAAACTAATTTAGATTATTCCACCTTAAATTTCATCGGCAGAGTAATTAAAGTTAGTGATGGAAATGTTATTACGCCTAACAATGTTAAAAAGTATCAGCAACTGGAAGATTATATTCAGGCTAGAAAAAATCGTGCTAAAGACGTTTCAGAGTTGTATGATGGCAAAAATAATTATCGTGATGATGTAACTAGTCAAAAAATCAATGATCTTGATAAAACACTTTTAAAAGAAAAAAATCAGGACGTTTATCAAAAGCAACGAAATAAGTTAGATACGATTCAAATTTGGTTTGAACAAACTCAGGATGCCGATAAGTATCTCAGTAAAACTTGGCAGGATTTTAATAGTGATAATGCCAGTTTGAGTTTTAAAAAGATTTCAATGGTAAATACTTATTTCAAATTGATAAAAAATAAAACAGTTAAAAATCGTTGGAACGAAGCGGTTAATAAGATGGATCAATACTTCTCTAATCATCAAAGCGAAAGTTCTCGTGTTGAGGCTGTTAAACAGGAATTAGAGGCTTTAAAGAAGGCACCTTTGACTGAGAAATATACGCCAGCAAATGTTGATATTGTCTCCAGTCTGAACTTCTCTAGTGGAGCTTCTGACAGTCTAACGCAAGCGGGAATAACAGGTAAAAATGCTTTGTACTACAATAGCAGTACTAATAAGTTGGCGTTGATGACTAAGGTTAATGGTAAGTATGTTGCCGAAAATGGTTATATTAACGTTAATAGTTCACAAGTCAGTTCAGGTAAATACACGATTAAGCGTCTTATTACTAGTGGCAGTTCAGATGCGGTAATAACTGATAACACTAATAGCAATTATGGTCAGTACGTGACGAATGCCAGTGATAGTGATCTTGAGAATCTAGGGATCACTGATCCGGATAATACAACTGATGACTTTAATTCTGCCACACCGGTATTCTGGCTAAAGAATAATACGGATCTAGATAAGTCAATCTACTTCACTAATAGTTCTACGTTAGGATTCATCTATGCAGGTAGTTCAAGTTATAACGAAGGTATGCAAATTAGTTCGTCAGACTTGTCTAATTTGATGTCACAAATCTCAACTGGAATAACATTCTATGTTAATTAGGGGCTAATTATGCGTAAAAGAAAAACTGGGTTACGAGAAAGAGTAACTAGAAAAAGACGAAAATGGCCATGGGTTTTACTAGCAATTTTAATAATAATAATTCTAAGTATTGGAGCCTTTTGGCTAAAGTATGGCTATGAAATAAAAAATACGATTGCAGATGGATATTCTTATAGTCAAGGATTGAAAGTATCAGATTTTCATCCTAAAAATTCCACCGTTATATACGATCGTAACGGTAAAGAAATTAAAAAACTATCGCAATCAAGTTCTAATTACACTCCAATCAAAGAAATCAATCCGGAAATAAAAAAGGGATTGGTTGCTGTTGAAGATCAGAGATTTTACATTCACCATGGTGTTGACCCCTATGCTATCTTGCGTTCAGTAGGGGCAGCGCTACTTCATCGTAGAACTGAAGGTGGCTCTACCTTGACGCAACAGCTGGTTAAGAACGTCATTTTGCAGGATCAATCTCAAAATGTGAACCGTAAACTCAAGGAAATGGTAATTGCCCAACAACTCGAGAAGAAATTCACCAAGCAACAGATACTAGAATTTTATATTAATAATGTTTATATGGGACATGGTTCTTATGGATTTAGTGCAGCGTCTGAGTATTATTTTTCTCAGAATCAGAAAGATTTATCAATTGATAAACTAGCAGTACTAGTTGGAATACCTAATAATCCAGTCTTGTACGATCCAGTTAGCCAACCAAAGAGTTCATTGAATCGTCGTAATACAATTCTCTATGTCTTTTATCAACGTGGCCTTATCTCAAAGAAAACCTACGAAACCGCCAGCAAGAGACCATTGGGGTTGAAAGTTAATAAGCGTAAATATGATAATGATGTTTCGAATAATTATGCTCTAAATTACGCGGTCTATAACGCCACTGAAGAAATAATGAAATCCTCCGGTTTTACGATGGAGTATGCATTTAAAAACAATCAAGCTAGAGACGATTATTTTGCACGTTACAGACAAGAATTTGAACGTGCTCGTGGTAAGTTGATGGATGGTGGTTATACGATCAACACTACTATCGACATGGATGTTCAGAATAAGATAGAGAGCTTGGTTAATAAGACTTATGAATCTTATACAGGTAGAGCGGCCAATGGTAAATTATCGCCACAAGTGTCGAGCACCGTTATAGATAATAAAACGGGAGACGTTATAGCGATAGTTGGTGGTCGAACTACTGAGGGTGATCAGATGAATCGAGCGATAAATGGATACAGCCAACCTGGTTCGACGGCTAAACCTTTAGTAGCTTATGCGCCAGCTTTTGAACGAGGATACTTGCCACAAAGTACGGTTGTTGATTCAGCAATTGGCAATGTTCATAACTGGTATAGCGGATATACGGGTAAGACTTCAGTACGTCACGCTCTGGAAAACTCTATCAATACAGTAGCTTATAAATTGGCGTTGCAAGATACAAAGTATTCCTTCTATGATGATTTGACAAAGATGGAATTTGCTCGGTTACGTCCTACAGAGGATAAGAATGCCATTAGTGCTTTAGGAACGTTTAGTACTACGACAACTGAAATGGCATCAGCTTACAGTTCATTCTCACGTGGTGGACAATTTATTCATCCAAGTAATTTAACTAGTATTTATGATAATGACAACAATCGTTATATTTATCAAAATACTCATATGAAGAAGAGTGTCTATACAAAGAATGCTAGTTATATGATGATCAATACGATGCAATCAGTTATTAGCGATGGTTTAGGTAAGGACGCAGCATTAGATAATTATAAATATACTGCTGGTAAGACTGGTACTAGTGATGACAGCAAGGATTCATATTTTGTCGGTATGACACCTAACTTTACGATTGCTAATTGGACTGGTAATGATACGCCTTCTTCATTAACAGGTAATGAACAGACCTTATCGATGCAGGCATTTAAAGCCGAAGGTCAGTATTTGGTCGATCAAATGAAGGAAAAGAACACTGATTTCAAGAAGCCTGATACGATTACTGTCAGTGGTAAAAATCTATCGATTAATGAGAGTAATGAAAAACCAACAATTCAAGATATTATTGATACTGATTTTTCCAAATATGCTTCAGAGCAGGAACAGAAGAATACTGATCGGCTTTATAATCTCGATTATCGAATTATCTATCATTTATCGAAAAAAGAAGAGTATAAGCGAGAGGATAAAGTTCAGTCGGCTATTGATAAATACAATGACAATCCAATTACTAAAGAATCTCAGTATGATAGTAAATTAAGTGAATTGCAGAAGATTCGTTATTTGAATGTTAATGTTAAACGTCAATCAGCTAAGAATGACTTTAATCAGCAGATACTCCAGATGCAAAAGGAATTGAATTTGAGTCAGGCCATGTTCCAGGCAGCAAAGGATAATAAGAAGATTGCCAAATATCAATCTGAAAAAGAAGAGATTGAGACACAAAGGGAACAGAAGCGTCAGGCTATGGTCGATAAATTGATGCCTCAATACAATTCTCAATTGCAAAAGGTTAAAGATGCTTATAAGAATAATGATTCTGATAAGGAAGATCAGAAGCAGAAGTTGATTGATATTATGAATGAGATCAGGAGTTATGGTGGTAACGTACCTGATGTTAAGATTAGTGTTAACAGTAATTCTTCTTCGGATAGTAGTTCTGGTTCTTCTAATTAGATATAAAAAGGCGACTCTCAGATTAATTTTCTGGGAGTCGCCTTTTTTAATAACCATGGTTCTATGCTTTATAGTGAAAACGAGCTGCGTAGGCCAGATTCCTGTGCTTTGCCTGACTTCACAAACTGTCTGCTTCGCAGCCAATTCGCAAAGTCCTGCAAATGCTCAGAATCTAAGCGGGCCTACTCCGCTCTCTATCTGAAACGAGCTGCGCAGGGGCAACCTCCTGTGGTTTGCTACAGAACTGAAATTGCCCGCAAAATACGCGTGCGATTCCAGTTCTTAGGCAAATCCTCGGAGGCTGACCGTCCCTGCTACGCTCTCTCGTCTATGTCATTGGTTCTCTTAGCGATTGCTGGCAAGATCAGTCCTAATAGAATTAATGCTAATGGAGTGATGATGTTCAATGCTAGTTGGAACCACCATGATGATGGATCTTGGGCCATGTTCATCTTTGGAACCATACCCATGATACATGCGAAGGCTGTTAGGAAGAAGGCCCAAAGTCCTACTCCGAAACCGACGTACTTGTTTTTAACGAACATATAATCAGATTTATATTTATCCAATTGTTTAGTTAGCATCATATAGGCTAAGAATACCCATAGATAACGCATAGGCATAACAATTGAATTAAGGTTTAGCAACCAGTTATATAGATCGTTCATACCATTAATACCTAGTGCAGGCACAATAATAAGAACAGAAACTAAAATGGCAGTCATCTTGTAACCATTGATAGCAACACCACGTTTGTTTTTCTTCAAGAGGGCCTTTGGAATATATTTCTTATCGGCATCTCCTAAAAGCATACGTAATGGGGCATCGATGGAAATGGCTAAAGCTGCAGCACTAGCCAATGTATTAGTGATTGCAAATGCCCAAACAAATAAGTTACCAACGTGGAAACTATTGCCTAGGAATTGGAAGGCTTGGTAAGCACCGTTAGCCATAAGGTCGGCTGGGATATGGTTGGAATTAACAATCATACCAATAGCGAATGAACCTAAAACGGCTGATACGGCAACCATAACGGCTAAAATGATCATACCTAGTGGAAATTCTCTGGAAGCATTTTTAGTCTTGTTAACGTAAGGTGAGATTTTTTCAGCACCACCAACGGCGAAGACTAACATGGAAATAGTTGTGAAGTATTGTAAATCAAACTTCGGTATATATGTATGAATATCACTCATATTAGGTGTAGCAATTTGTACGTGAGTGATAAAAGGTGCGCTGACACCAAGGATGATGAACAACATTGACATACCAAACATAGCAATCCCGGCGATACTACCGATATTATTCAATGTTGCAGCACCCTTACTGGCAATCCACACGAATACAAGGAAAATGATCAAACTTAATCCTTGAACGATAATTGGTGAAGAATCTTTAATAAAAGATCCATTACCTTTGAAAAGCCAACTTAGACTAACCATAATAATTTGTGGCTTTTGAGCTAGATAAGGAACGTGAACTACCCAATAAGTCCAAGCCGCAAAGTAAGCTAGTTTGTTATTAGATAGAGTTCTGATCCACGAACTAACACCTCCGCCAGCTTCTTGAAACGCTGATCCTAATTGACCCACCATTAAAGTGTATGGGACAAAGTATAGAATCATAATTAAAATCCATGACGTTATAACAGCTAAGCCTTGGTTGGCAAAGTTGTTAATAACATTATTCAGACCCCAAACGGTAGTAAAGCCAAGTAAGGCAATGTTCCACCATCTGAAAGACTTTGCATTCTTTGCATCTGACATAATCAAATCCTCCTACATTTGTGATTATACAGGAATTTTAAAGCAAAAAGGTTAGTAATAATAAGATGTTTTTTTCGAAATATCCCAGTATTATATTTGTGTAACTTTTTTTTAATAAAATTGACAGACACTGTTAAAAAATTATAATTTAGGAATACGGCCAGTAAAGATTTCCTTTGGATACATTGAAATTAGACTGTATAATTGTAATCTATCTACTATATAATGAGAGTGATTTGTAGATAGCAAATTAAACGGAGTTAAATATGGACAATAACAACAATAATGGTTTACGAGGACGTCGAAAGAGAACGCGTAACAGCGCTTTGGCGTCTAATAATAATGGGAAAATTAATCATCCGCTTCTCAAGATAATTGGACTGGTTGCCTTGGTAACGTTCTTTGTAATGGGAGCTTATGGTTTTAGAATTTATGCTCAGGCTCAGAATTCTTTAGGTAAGACTTATAAAGCAATTGATGGAAAGAATGCTTCAGCCAAAATAGTTAGTAAGAAACCTGTTTCAATCTTATTGCTGGGTGTAGATACAACGGATAACGGCGTTCGTGATACCGAAACAAATTATCGTGGTAATTCAGATACAATGATTATTGTAACGGTCAACCCTAAGACTAATAAAACGACAATGATGTCTGTTCCACGTGATACAATGGCACAAATTTGGAAGAGTGCCGATCATAATACGAAGAAAATTCAAAAGATAAATTCTGCATATAACATTGGTAATGAAGAAAGTGCTGTGGTTACTACAGAAAAACTTTTGAATGTCCCAATTGACTACTACATTAAGGTTGACTTCAATTCTTTGAAGCAAATTGTTAATGCTGTCGGAGGTGTAGATGTTGACGTACCGTTCAGTTTCTCGTATGGTGATACAGGCGAAAAGAAGTCACACTTTAAAAAAGGTAAGATGCATTTAAACGGTAAACAGGCCTTGGATTACTCTAGAATGCGTTATGATGATCCCCAAGGTGACTACGGACGTCAATTGCGTCAGCGTCAAGTTATAACGGCTATTATTAAGAGTGCGGCTAGTGCTAAGACTTTCACACGTTATCAAAAGGTCTTAGATAGTATTTCTAGTTCAATGACAACTAACTTAAGTTTCAGTGACATGCAATCAATGTTCTTGAATTATAGTGGTGCAGCTAAGAGTATTGGATCTGATCATTTACAAGGGTATGGTTCAATGATCGACGGCTCATCTTATGAAATTGCATCAACTAAGGAATTAAGACGAGTATCTAATAAGTTACGTAAACAATTAGGTTTAGCTGAGGAAGAATTGAATAATAAGGAAACTAAGCTTAATGCATATAATGAGAAGCGTGGTTTTTCATTCAATTACACCGGTAATCAGCAACAAAACTATACGACGACAATTACAACTACTAGTTCTGAAAGTTCATACGGTTCAAGTTATGGCGAATCAAGTCATTCTACTGGTAGTTTTGGTGGCAGTTCTAGCGGGTCTACTGGATCGAGCGGTTCAGGTGGCTTCGGCGGCGGCTATTAAATTAGTTAAATAATATTTGAATAAAGGCTGAGACAGATGGTTTCAGTCTTTTCTTATTGTATAAAGGAGAAAGATATGAGTGTTTTAGAAGTACACGGATTAACACAACAATTTTTGGATAAAAGATTGTACGATTCCGCAGATCTACAAGTAAATAAAGAGGACCATTTAGGTATTATTGGTCAAAATGGTGTTGGTAAGAGTACCTTCATTAAGATTTTGACTGGTCAAATCGAACCTGATGAAGGAAAAATCACCTGGAAGAAACATATGACGATTGGTTATTTAGACCAACAAGCCAAATTAGCTCCGGGGATGACCATTTATGAGTACCTCCAAACAGCATTTTCAAAATTATATGAAACTAGCGAACAGTTAAACGAGATTTACATGAATGATCCTAGTGATGAAGATTTGGAAAAGGCTGGAAAACTTCAAGAAATCTTAGATGCCAACGATTTTTATGAATTGGATACAAAGATTGAACAAGTTGCGACGGGTTTAGGACTGGATGCGATTGGATATGACCATGACGTTTCCAAACTAAGTGGTGGTCAACGTTCTAAAATTATCTTGGCTAAAATTTTGTTAGAGAAACCAGATATGATTTTGCTAGATGAGCCAACTAATTACTTGGATACTAACCATATCGATTGGTTGGCAGACTATTTGAATGACTTCCAGGGAGCTTTCATCGTTATTTCCCATGATTATGGATTCTTAGACCGCATTATCAACTGTGTAGCTGATTTTGAGTTTGGTAAGATCACGAAGTATACAGGTAGCCTCAAGCAAGCTCTCAAACAAAAAGCCGCTAATAAAGAAACATATATGAAGGCTTACGTTAAGCAACAAGAGAAGATCTCTAAGACTAAAGCCTATATTAGAAAGTTTAAGGCTGGTTCTAGATCAAAGAGTGCTAAGAGTAGGGAGAAGCAGCTAGCTCATATGGATGTGTTGACACCTCCAGGGAATAAGACTGCATCGAGTTTTGGCTTCCCATATGTCGAAGTACCAAGTTCTCGTATGTTATTGGAAGTTAACGATCTAAAAGTCGGTTACGATGGCAAACCCTTATTTGATAAGTCACTTAATTTCTCTATTGTTAGTGGAGAAAAGATGGTTATTAAGGGATTCAATGGTATCGGTAAGTCTACTTTGATCAAAACCCTTTTGGGTATTTTAAAACCTATTGCTGGTAACTATGATTTTTCTGAAGTTGCTAAGATAGGGTACTTTAAGCAAGATCTTGTTTGGGAAAA
This sequence comes from Companilactobacillus sp. HBUAS56275, assembly GCF_036913655.1. Classification (NCBI taxonomy): domain Bacteria; kingdom Bacillati; phylum Bacillota; class Bacilli; order Lactobacillales; family Lactobacillaceae; genus Companilactobacillus; species Companilactobacillus sp. HBUAS56275. Next base: position 875 of record NZ_JAYKKK010000002.1, on the reverse strand, counting down.
CAACCTTGAGAGCCCATTTAAATATATTAGTGATAAACACCCAGACCAAGGTGGTAAGGATGTTAGACGTGTTCTAGCTAGAACCGGTTTGACTAACCAACAAATCATGTCACCACTACGTTCACTTTCTGGTGGGGAACAGACTAAGGTCAAAATAGGTGATTTGATGTTTAATACATCGAACTTCTTGTTTATGGATGAGCCTACAAACCATTTGGATGATGAAAGTAAAGCCGCACTACGTAAAGGTTTAAAGAACTACGATGGTTCTTTGATTTTGGTTACCCATGAGGAAGATTTCTATAGTAGTGATTGGATAGATAAGGTCCTAGATATTGAAAAGATAAAAGAGAATTAGACATTTTCAAAAAAAGATGAAAAAGTACTTGCATTGGTTTACTATTAACGGTAAGATATTACCTGTTGTCACGAAAACACAACAACATCAACGAATTAGCAATGAAGTTGCTAACGAGTTGAAATAATTATTTTAAATAAGTTCTTGACTAGTTGTCATTAACTTGATATAATAATTAAGCTGTTAACTTAGTTGACAGCTGGTAGACCTTTGAAAACTGAACAAAGTTTTAACACTAAAATTGTGTAGGCCAACATTTATTTGTTGGATTTACAACGAAGTCAATTCGCTAGTATAATTTTTATGAGTCACAAACTTTTAATATGAGAGTTTGATCCTGGCTCAGGACGAACGCTGGCGGCATGCCTAATACATGCAAGTCGAACGAACCATCCTGAAGATTGAAGCTTGCTTCATGATTCAGACCTTGGTGAGTGGCGGACGGGTGAGTAACACGTGGGTAACCTGCCCAGAAGTGGGGGATAACATTTGGAAACAAGTGCTAATACCGCATAAC